>JBBRZH010000011.1:0-72846 GCA_038236935.1 Lysobacterales bacterium | reverse complement strand
GTATCCTGCGCTGGGTAACTGGTGTTGTATGCAACTATAACACCAAGACACGCGTAGTCAAGCGGTAATCGACCCAACTAAAGACCTACTCGCTTGGCGCTTTGCCTGAACGTGCTCCGTGCTCGCGAATTGCCTGCGGACGGCCGGCCCGCGACAATGCTGGATTGAATGCCCTCGCGGATATTGGAGTTTCTCGATGAAATTGTTTGCGCGCGCGCTTGCCGCGGCGTTACTACTTGCTGCCACCAGCGTTACTGCGGGGGCGCAGGATAAGGCTGCGCTGGGCACCGATCGCGACAAGATCAGCTACATGATCGGGATGGATGTGGCGCACTCGATCGCAACCGCGGCGCCGGATGTCGACGTGAACGCATTCGAGCGCGCGGTCCACAACGCTTTTGATGGAGGCAAACCGCTGATCGCCGAAGCCAGGATCAAGCCGTTGGCGCAGTCGCTGATGCAGCGCATCGCCGTGCGCAACGGCAAGGCGCCGCCGGGCACGGTGTCTCCGACGGTGGCAAAAGACCAGGTCGGGTATCTGGTCGGTGCGGATATCGGCCGCTCCCTCACCCCGATCAAGGACGAGATCGACCTTCCTGTCTTCATGCAGGGCTTGCGCACGACGATGGCTGGCGGCAACCCATTGCTGACCGATGCTGAAGCCGGTGCATTGCGCAGCGCGTTCACCCAGCGCATGCAGGCACGGATGCAGGCACAGGCGAGTTTAGCCGGGAGCAAAAATGAAGCCGAAGGCGTCGCGTTCCTGGCAAAAAACAAAGCTGTCAAAGGTGTCTACACCACCCCATCCGGCCTGCAATACATGGTCCTGCGCCAAGGCGCGGGACCCATGCCCAAGCCAGGCCAACACGTGCGCGTCAACTACCGGGGAACCTTGCTTGACGGCACCGTCTTCGACAGTTCCTACGATCGTGGCGAGCCAGCCGAGTTCGGCCTGGATCAGGTGATTCCAGGCTGGTCGGAAGGCGTGGCCATGATGCCGGTGGGCAGCAAATACCGGTTCTGGGTGCCGGGTGACCTGGCATACGGCGCCAAGGGCACTCCCGGGGGGCCCATCGGCCCGAACACGACTTTGGTGTTCGATGTCGAACTCATGGCGCTTGTCCAATAACAAGCCGGCCGTGTTTGCAGTGAAGTTCAGATCTTGTCCCTGATTCCGGTCAGAACCATCGGCCAGAATCACTGTCAGAATCACCGACGTGTATTTTTTCCCGACCTTTGGAGTGTTTCGCGATATGAAGTCTTCCCTGCGTGTTCCGCTGACGATGCTCGCCGTCGCTTCGCTGGCCGTCCTTGCCGCTGGCTGCAAGCCCGCTGACAAATCGGCAGCCGACAAGACTTCGGCCAGTGCCGACAAATCCACCGTCAAGCCAATCCCGGGTCTTCCGACCGAGAAGGACCAGGTCAGCTACATGATCGGCATGGCGATGGCCAAGCAGATGGACATGGCGAAGGACGAGATCGACGTGGACGTGATCGCCAAGGCCATCAAGGCCTCACTGGCCAAGCAGAAGATGCTGCTGACCGACCAGCAGGCATCCGAAATCGCCCAGGCGTTCTCGCAGAAGATGCAAGCCAAGCAGATGGCGAAAATGGTGGCCGACGCCAAGACCAACCAGGCCGCGGGCGATGCGTTCTTCGCCAAGAACGCCAAGGCGCCTGGCGTGCAGACCACGGCGTCGGGCTTGCAATACCAGGTCATCACCCAGGGCACGGGCCCCAAGCCGACAGCGACGGACACGGTGCGCGTCCAGTACAAGGGCACATTGCTGGATGGCAAGACGTTTGACAGCTCCTACGATCGCGGCGAGCCAGCGTCCTTCCCTCTGAACCAGGTAGTGGCGGGCTGGCAGGAAGGGATCGCATTGATGCCCGTCGGGAGCAAATACAAGTTCTGGATCCCCAGCAAGCTGGGCTACGGCGACAAGGGCACCCCGGGTGGTCCGATCCCGCCGAACGCCACGCTGGTCTTCGAAGTCGAGCTTCTTGACATCGCCAAACCCGCCGCTCAATAAAGGGTTCCTGTTGTGGTAGCGGACGCCGGTCGCCATAGCTGCCGGCGTTTGTTTTTTGTCGCGGAATCGTCGACAAGGAGAGTCCCATGCATGTCACGATTTTTGGTACCGGATACGTCGGCCTGGTCACAGGCACCTGCCTTGCAGAGGTCGGACATGACGTGATCTGTGTCGATATCGATGCCGGCAAGGTCGAAGGCCTGAATCGTGGCGTTCTGCCGATCTACGAGCCTGGCCTCGAGTCGCTCGTGAAGGCCAACCATGCCGCCGGCCGCCTGCATTTCACGACCGATGCCGTCAGTGCCATCGACCATGGCAGCATCCTGTTCATCGCCGTCGGGACGCCTCCGGACGAGGATGGCAGCGCGGACCTGCAATATGTCCTGGAGGTCGCCGACACCATCGGCCGGAACCTGTCGCGTCCTGCGGTCATCGTCAACAAATCCACGGTGCCGGTGGGCACCGCCGGCAAGGTACGCGCCACCATTGCCAAGGCGCTCGCCCTTCGCGGCATCGACATCGCATTCGATGTGGTGTCCAACCCGGAATTCCTGAAGGAAGGGGCGGCGGTCGAGGATTGCATGCGCCCGGATCGCATCATCATCGGAGCGGAAACTCCCGCTACCATCGACCTGCTCAAGCGCTTGTATGCACCGTTCAACCGCAACCACGATCGCATCGTGACCATGTCCGTGCGTGCCGCCGAACTGACCAAGTACGCTGCCAATGCAATGCTTGCGACCAAGATCAGCTTCATGAACGAGTTAGCCAACATTGCCGAGAAAGTCGGCGCCGACATCGAAATGGTTCGCCATGGCATCGGATCGGATCCACGCATCGGTTGGCACTTCATCTATCCCGGTGCGGGCTACGGCGGTTCCTGCTTTCCCAAGGATGTCCGGGCGCTGGCCCGTACCGCGCAACAAATGGGGTACGAATCCAAACTGCTGAACGCTGTCGAAGCAGTCAACGATGCACAGAAACACCATCTGCTGGAATTGATCCAGCGCCATTACAACGGTGCATCCCTGAAAGGCAAAACCTTCGCGGTCTGGGGCCTTGCGTTCAAGCCCAATACGGACGACATGCGGGAGGCCTCCAGCCGTCCCCTGTTGCAGCGGTTGTGGGAGGCAGGCGCCAACGTGCGTGCCTACGATCCAGAAGCCCGGCACGAGGCGCAGCGCATCTTCGGTGAACGGCCGGATCTCGTGCTGTGCAAATCGTCGGCCGCTGCATTGGAGGGTGCCGATGCGCTCGTCGTCGTCACCGAATGGAAGCAGTTCCGCAGCCCGGATTTTGCGCAACTGCACTCCATGCTCGGCGACCGCGTGATCTTCGATGGCCGCAATCTGTACAACCCCGATGACGTGGAGTCGACCGGCATCGCCTATTACGGCATCGGCCGCGGCCGTTCGATCGTGGTCGACTGAAGGATGTCCGTGGAATCTGCAATTGAACGTCGCGTCACGGAACTGGAAACCCGCATCGCATTCCAGGAGCATGCCCTGGCTGAAATAAGCGATGCGCTGGCTGCATCGCGCGCTGAAATTGCACGCCATGGAGAATTGCTGCGTCGCGCGCTCGATGACATCAAGCCGCGCGGCGATTTCTTCGCCGATCCCGGCACCGAGCCACCCCCGCCACATTACTGACTTCAGCACGCCCACCTACAACGATGACCGATTCCCTTCGCGATCAGCTGCTCGGCCTTGGTTTCAAGTCGGCGCCCAAACCGGAGCGCACGCCTGACAAGCCGCGGACAAGACCCGCTCAACACCAGACGCAGCGCCAGCGAAGTGAGCAGGCGCCAAGGGTGTCGTCGACGCCGTCAAAGGGACCGCAAGGACGTCCGGGCGCAGCACGCACGCGTGAAGACATTGACCTCGCCAAGGCCTACGCCATCCGTGCGCAGCGCGAAAAGGACGAGCGAATCGAGGCCGAGCGGCAGAAGCAGGAAGAGGCACGCAAGCGTCGCGAAGCCAAGGCGCAGCTTGCTGGATTGCTGAAGGACAAGGCACTCAATGATCCGGCTGCGGAAATTGCGCGCCATTTTGATTACGGCGGAAAGATCAAGCGCGTTTACGTCAACGCAGGGCAATTGAAGGCACTCAATGCCGGCCAGCTGGGCGTCGTACAGATGGATGGGCGTTACGTGCTGGTCGAGGCGGAACTGCTGACGCAGGCCGAAGCCATTTTCGCGCCAGCCGTTGCGCTAAAAATCAATCCTGACGCCACCACGGAGGATCCTTACGCGGATCCTCAATTTCGTGTTCCCGACGACCTGGTTTGGTAACCCCGTGGGAGCAACTTCTGCCCAAAACTCCTGCGCGACTCGTTGGATCGTCATGGCTGAAACCGCTTCCTAGGAAACCGCAGGGCGGCTACTCCGGGTCGTAATCAAGATTGGAGGCGAGCCAGCGCTCCGCCTGTACCAGGCTGACACCCTTTCGTTGCGCGTAATCGGAGGCCTGCTCTTTCGATACCCGCCCGACCACGAAATATTGGCTTTGCGGATGGCTGAAGTAATAGCCGGACACGGCTGCCGCCGGCAACATCGCGAAGTTCTCGGTCAACTGCATGTCAGCATTGTCCTCAGCATGCAGCAAGCGGAATAACGTCGCCTTCTCGCTGTGTTCGGGGCAGGCGGGATAACCCGGCGCCGGACGGATGCCGCGGTATTCTTCGCCGATCAGCGCGTTGGCATCCAACGACTCATCGACCGCGTAACCCCATAACTCCTTGCGGACATGTTGATGCATGCGCTCGGCAAGGGTTTCTGCCAACCGGTCCGCCAGTGCCTTGAGCATGATCGCGTTGTAGTCGTCATGGTCGGCTTCGAAGCGCGCAACATGGGGTTCGATCCCCAAGCCTGCGGTCACTGCAAACGCGCCGATCCAGTCCTGCTTGCCCGAGTCTTTCGGTGCAATGAAATCCGCCAGGCAGAAGTCCGGACGTTCGACCGGTTTATCGACCTGCTGGCGAAGAAAGTGAAATGTTTCCAACCTGGAGTCTCCCCCTGGTTGGGAAGATGGCAACAACACTTCGACGTCGTCACCAATGCTGTTCGCCGCCCACAGCCCGACCACTGCTTTTGCCGTCAGCCACTTTCCAGAAACGATCTGGCGCAGCATGTTCTGCGCATCGGAAAATACTTCGCGTGCCTGTTGACCAACGATCGCATCATCGAGGATTGCCGGATAACGGCCGGCCAGTTCCCACGCGTTGAAAAATGGCGTCCAGTCGATCAGTTCGATCAGGTCCGCGAGAGGGTAGTCATTGAAAACAGTGATGCCCGGTTTCCGGGGCACTGGCGGGGTGTAATTCACCCAGTCGCCATCGAAGCGCTGTGTTCGGGCCTTGGTCAGCGGCACCAGTCGCTTGGCGTCGCCGCGGTTGCGATGGCGCGTGCGGATTTCCGCAAAATCCGAATCGTTGGAGGCGATGAAGTCGTTGCGCAGTTCCGGGCTGATCAACGACTGGGCCACGCCCACCGCGCGCGAAGCGTCCTTCACCCAGATGGTGGGGGACTTGTAATGCGGGTCGATCTTCAGTGCCGTGTGTGCACGCGACGTCGTCGCGCCGCCGATCAGCAGCGGCATCGTCATGCCCTGGCGCTGCATTTCGCGTGCGACGTGGCTCATCTCTTCCAAGGAGGGCGTGATCAAGCCCGACAACCCGATCAGGTCGGCACCTTCGGCCTTTGCGCGATCCAGGATGGTCTGCGACGGCACCATCACGCCAAGATCGATCACCTCGAAGTTGTTGCACGCCAGCACCACTCCGACGATGTTCTTGCCGATGTCATGCACGTCACCCTTGACGGTGGCCATGACGATCTTGCCGTTGGATTTGCCGGTGTCGCCGGTGCGCAGCTTTTCCGCTTCAATGTACGGCAGCAGGTGGGCGACCGCTTTTTTCATCACACGCGCCGACTTCACCACCTGAGGCAGGAACATCTTGCCCGCACCGAACAGGTCGCCGACCACGTTCATGCCATCCATCAACGGGCCCTCGATCACATCCAGTGGTCGCGTCGACAATGCGCGCGCTTCCTCGGTGTCCTCGACGATCCACTGGTCGATGCCATGCACCAGCGAGTGGCTTAGGCGCGATTGCACGGGTTTGTCACGCCATACAAGGTCCTCGACGCGTTTCTCGCCCTTCTTGCCCCTGTAACGATTGGCAATTTCCAGCAGCCGCTCAGTGGCATCGTCGCGACGATTGAGCACGACGTCCTCGACTCGCTCGCGCAGGTCCGCATCAAGGTCGTCATAGATCGGCATAGCGCCAGCGTTGACGATGCCCATGTCCATGCCGGCCTTGATCGCGTGGTACAAAAACACGACATGGATGGCCTGTCGCACCGGCTCATTCCCGCGAAACGAGAACGACACGTTCGACACGCCGCCTGAAACGTGGCTGTACGGAAAGCGACGCTTGATTTCCTGCGTGGCCTCGATGAAATCCACCGCGTAGTTGTTGTGCTCTTCGATGCCAGTCGCAATCGCGAAGATGTTCGGGTCGAAGATGATGTCCTCGGGCGGAAAACCGATTTCCTCGGTCAACAGCTGGTACGCACGCGAACAGATTTCTATCTTGCGCGTGGCCGTGTCCGCCTGGCCGGTTTCGTCGAATGCCATCACTACCACTGCCGCGCCATAGCGGCGAACCAGGCGCGCCTGCCGCAGGAATTCGGCCTCACCTTCCTTCATCGAGATGGAGTTGACGATGCCCTTGCCCTGCAGGCACTTCAATCCTGCTTCGATCACCGTCCATTTGGAACTGTCGACCATCACCGGTATGCGTGCGATGTCCGGCTCGGCGGCAATCAGGTGCAGGAACTCCACCATCGCTTTTTCCGAGTCGAGCATGCCCTCGTCCATGTTGACGTCGATGACCTGCGCGCCGCTTTCAACTTGTTGCCTGGCGACGACAACTGCTTCATCGAAGCGGTTGTCGAGGATCAGTTTCTTGAACTGGGCACTCCCCGTCACGTTGGTGCGCTCGCCAACATTGATGAAGTTGCTTTCCGGCGTGATCTGCAGCGGTTCCAGTCCGCTAAGACGGGTTTGCCTGGTGAGGGTGGTCATGCGCTCACGCCGCTGCTTCCAGTTGCGGGGTGACTCGCGGTGGCATGCCACGCACCGCCTCCACGATCGCAGCGATATGCTCCGGCGTGGTTCCGCAACACCCACCCACGAAATTCAGCAGTCCCGCTTCCGCAAATTCTCCCAGTACCGTTGCCATGTCCTCAGGCGTTTCGTCATACCCGCCGAAGGCATTCGGCAATCCCGCATTGGGATGGGTGCTGATGTGGACGTCGGCGACCTGCGACAGGATGTCGATGTGCGCACGCAGGTCTTTTGCGCCAAGCGCGCAGTTCAGGCCGATGGAAAGGGGTTGCACATGGCGCAACGAATACCAGAACGCTTCAGCCGTCTGCCCGGACAGGGTGCGGCCGGAAGCATCCGTGATGGTGCCGGAAATCATGACCGGCAGCCGACCGCCACGCGCCTGGAACTCATCGTCGATGGCGAACAGTGCGGCTTTTGCGTTGAGCGTGTCGAAAATCGTCTCGACCATCAGTACGTCTGCGCCACCGTCGATCAGGCCGGACACCGCGTCCCGGTAGGCAGCCGCGAGGTCATCGAACGACACCGCTCGAAAACCAGGACGATTGACGTCGGGGCTCAGCGAGGCCGTGCGGCTGGTCGGCCCTAGCACGCCGATCACGAAACGCGGTTGGGATGGATCGCGTGCCTCTGCCGCATCGCAAGCAGTGCGCGCAAGCCTGGCACCTTCGAAATTCAACTCGCGCACCAGATGCTGCAGCCGATAATCGGACAGCGAAATCGACGTCGAGTTGAATGTGTTTGTCTCCACCAGGTCCGCACCCGCGCTGAGATAGGAGGCGTGGATGTCGCTGATCAGGTCGGGACGCGTCAACGTCAGCAGGTCGTTGTTCCCACGCTGGTCCTGATCCTCGCAGCCGCAACCGGCACCATGTACATGGGCATCAGCAGCGAAGAGCGCGTCGTAACCATGTGCAAAACGTTCGCCCCGATAATCGGATTCCTGCAGTTCATGGCGCTGGATCATGGTGCCCATCGCGCCGTCGATGACGAGGATGCGCTTGGACAACTCAGCTTCAAGCAGGGCGACACGGCTTGGATGCAGCCAGGGAAGTTGCTTCACGGCTTGACTCCAATCAGTGAAATCACTTCGAAGTGCGGGGGTCGCCGCTCGCGCGTGACGGTCTCGCAACTGGCGACATTCAGGCCCGCCTTGTCGGTGAACCTGTGCAGTTCTTTTTCGGTGAAGCCAAGGTTGACGTGGCCATAGGCGGTAACCACGGCGCGATGCTCGTGCTTGCCCAAGCTGCTCAGCAGCAGGCGGCCACCGGGCCTGAGCACGCGCGCAGCCTCCGCGACTGCCTGCGCAGGTTTGGCGGCGTAAGTCAGCGCATGCATCAGCACGACGAGGTCGAAGCTGTCGTCGGCGAAGGGCAGGGCATGCATGTCGCCCTCGCGTACCTGGACATTGGCAAAGCGACGCAGCCTCTCCGCAGCGGCCGCCACCACGCGTGCACTGGTGTCCACGCAGATGTAGCGTCTCGAATGCCGTGCCAGCAGCTCGGCAAGGACACCATCACCCGATGCGATATCGAGCACGTCGCCGGGTTGCAGTAATGGCAATGCCGTGCGCGCAAGGGCTTCCCAGGTACGGCCTGGCGAATAGTGCCGCTCCATGTCTCCGGCAACCGAATCGGCCCAATTCTGGTCGGCTGCGCGCATGGCCAGCACGCCGGGGACACGTTCGGCATCCTGCCGCAGCAACGCGTCGTCACTGCCATTGCAGATCGACTGCCACAGCGCCTGCTGTGTTGCATCCAACGTGGTGTCGTCGAAGCGGTAATACGCGGAAACGCCAGCGCGCCGATCGCGCACAAGGCCTGCTTCCTTCAATTTCGCCAGGTGCGTGGATACCCGAGGTTGTGCCAATTGTGTAATCGCGGACAGCTCGGCGACCGTGAGCTCCTCGCCGTCAAGCAGGCTCAACAGGCGTACCCGGGTTGCGTCGGCAAACACCCTCAGCCGGCTGGACCAGCCTTCCAGATCCATAAATATCTTTCCATCGCGATTCAAAGATAAGTGTCCGCCCCCGAGGCTTCGTGGTCAAGTGCGTCTCGTTGCCAATGTGGGCAACCAATCCTCTGCGCTCCCGAAAGCCGCGCTTCACGCGGACGATGGGCCAGCGAGCCTCATGCCGCGACCGTTACAATGAGGTTCCGCTGACCAACCCGAGGTGCCTGCGTGGATTTTGGCTTCACTGAAGAGCAACTGCTCATCCAGGATGTGGCTCGCCGCATCGGGCAGGAAAAAATCGCCCCCAGCGCCGAGCACTTCGACAAGACTGGCGAGTTCCCACTGGACAACATCCGCCTGCTTGGCGAAAACGGACTGATGGGGATCGAGGTGCCGGCCGAATACGGCGGTGCCGGAATGGATCCGATCGCCTATGTGCTGGCGATGATCGAGATCGCGGCGGCCGATGCTGCGCATTCCACGATTCTGTCGGTCAACAATTCGCTGTTCTGCAACGGCATCCTCACCCACGGCACCGAAGCGCAAAAACAGAAGTACGTGCGCGAGATTGCCGAGGGCAAGGAAATCGGCGCATTCGCGCTGACCGAGCCGCAGTCCGGGTCTGACGCGACGGCAATGCGCTGTCGTGCGGTTAAACAGGCTGACGGCAGCTACGTCATCAACGGCAAGAAAAGCTGGATCACTTCGGGCCCCGTTGCCAAATACATGGTGCTGTTCGCGATGACCGACCCGGACAAGGGCGCTCGGGGCATCACGGCATTTCTCATCGACACCGCCAACGCCGGGTTCCACCGTGGCAAGACCGAACCCAAGCTTGGTATCCGCGCATCGGCGACTTGCGAAATCGAATTCACGGACTACAGCGCACCGGCCGAAGACGTGCTTGGCGAAGAGGGGCATGGGTTCAAGATCGCGATGGGCGTGCTCGACGCAGGCCGCATTGGCATCGCGTCGCAAGCGATCGGCATCGCACGCGCCGCGTACGAGGCGACGCTGGAATATGTCCGGGAACGCAAGGCGTTCGGCCAGCCCATCGGCGCGTTCCAGATGACCCAGTCCAAAATCGCCGACATGAAATGCAAGCTCGACGCGTCACTATTGTTGACCTTGCGCGCGGCATGGCTCAAAGGACAGGGGCAGCGGTTCACCACCGAAGCGGCGGTGGCGAAGCTCACTGCGTCCGAAGCGGCGATGTGGATCGCCCACCAGGCCGTCCAGATCCATGGTGGCATGGGCTATTCGAAGGAAATGCCGCTGGAGCGATATTTCCGCGACGCCAAGATCACCGAAATTTACGAAGGCACCAGTGAGATCCAGCGGCTGGTGATTGCGCGGCACGAGACCGGCCTTCGCTGATCGCTGACGCCGTCCTCAAAAATCGCCCGCATTCGTGCGGGCTTTCTTCCATTCGCAATGGATCGATCCCCTCCATGAGCGCAAATTCCGATACCTCCCCGGGTGCCCCCGGCGACCGTGCTGTATCCGTCCAGCTTGTCTCTGGTCGCGATGAGCCCTTGCAAATGCAGTCGCTGGATTTGAGCAGCGTGTTCAACGCGCTGCGCCAACGCGTCCCGGATTCCCAGCAGGCACAGGCCGAAACGTTTGCGCGAATCTTCTATCAGCGCATGACCCGGGATGAATTCATGCAGCACAGCCCGGATGCCTGGGCAGCGCTGGCGGCGGATTTTCTCAACCTGGCCCGCGTGCGCAAACCCGGCGAACCCGATGTACGGGTGTTCAATGCAAGCCTGGCCCAGCAGGGTTGGGAATCACCCCACACGACCGTGCAGATCGTCAATGACGACATGCCGTTCCTGGTCGATTCGGTGACGATGGCATTGGCCGAGCAGGGCATCGCCGTGCACGTGCTCGGCCACCCTGTCGTCAAAATGACGCGGGACGCACAAGGGATCCTCCTCACGGTAGGCGAGGGTGCGCCAGAGTCGCTGATCCACATGGAAATCGACCGGCAGTCAATCGAGGCGATGAAGGACGTCGAACGTACGATCCGGTCCAGTTTGTGCGATGTACGTGCGATCGTCGCTGACTGGGACGCCATGCGCGCGAAATTACTTTCGGTCGCCGACGAATTGACGACACGCACGATGCCGATTTCCGACGCCGGGCGCGCCGAAGCACAGGAATTCCTGCGCTGGGCGGCCGACGATCATTTCACCCTGCTGGGATATCGCGAATACGAAGTCGTCCACCAGGATGGCAATGAAGTCCTGTGCCCGCTGGAATCAAGCGGCCTGGGGCTCCTTCGTGGCCAGGATGCACATAAACCGCGCCCACTGAAGTCCCTGGCTGCGTATTACATGCCGCAATCCGGTGCCGTCGATGCGCTGATCCTGACCAAGACCAATGCACGTGCCACGGTGCATCGCCCGGGTTACATGGATTACGTCGGCGTGCTGAAGTTCAATGCGCAGGGCAAGCCGGTTGCGGAACAACGCTTCATCGGCCTGTATACATCCAGCGCTTACAACCGGCGGCCATGGGAAATCCCCCTGGTGCGCGGGCGCCATGAATATGTCATGCAGAAGTCGGGCCTGGCGCCATTCGGGCACAGCGGCAAGGCGTTACGCCACATCCTTGAAACCCTGCCTCGAGAGGAGCTGTTCCAGTCCAGCGAGGAGGAACTGCTGCACACCAGCATGGGCATTCTTGGTCTGCAGGAGCGTGTCCGCAGTAAATTATTCCTGCGCCGGGATCGCTACGGTCGGTTCTATTCGGCGCTGGTCTACATTCCGCGCGATCGTTTCAACACCGAGGTGCGCACACGCATCGAATCGATGCTCAAACGCGCACTCGATGGGCAGAGCATCGACACCACCGTGCAGGTCGGGGAGTCGCCCTTGGCTCAGTTGCACATCATCATCCGGCCGAAAACCGGCCAGGCCCGTCCACGCCTTGGCGACATCGACACCACTGCGCTGGAAGCAGAACTCACGGAGATCGTGCGCAATCGCCACGACGATCTGCGCGAACAACTGCTCGCACGACATGGGGAAGAGCAGGGCCTCAAGCTTGCCAACCACTATGGCCGAGCACTTCCGGCCGGGTACATCGAAGAGGCGACACCGACGATCGCAGCCGACGACGTCGACGCGCTCGCGGCGTTGTCAAGCCAGGACGATCTGCGAATCTCCTTGTATCGCCGTGCCGATAACGGATTGCGGCTGAAGTTCTATCGGCTTCGCGATGACATCCCGCTGTCGGACGTGCTGCCGATGATGGAGAACATGGGACTGCGTGTGATCTCCGAGCATCCTTATCGCATCGAGCTTGGCGATGGCGTGGCTTACATCCAGGATTTCGAGGTCGAGGCAACGCGTACGGATCTCGATATCTCGCGGCTGGACCAGGATTTCGAGGATGCCTTCAACCAGATATGGCGCGGGCTTGCAGAGAACGACGGGTTCAACCGCTTGATCCTGGGCGCTGGATTGTCATGGCGGCAAGTGGCGATGCTGCGTGCGTACAGCAAGTACCTGCAGCAGGTTGGCGTGCCATTCTCGCAGGCGTATGTCGAGCAGACATTCAACCACTACCCGCTGTTGGCTCGATTGCTGGTGGAATTGTTCGAGGCGCGTTTCGATCCCGCCACCGGGGCGGAAGACACAAGGGCAATCCAGGAAGGGATGCAGCGCCTGCAGCGTCAATTCGAAGCGCTGGTGGGTGCCGGAACTGCAGCGATGACTGCGTTGCAGCCAGTGATCGACGCACGCGCATCGACGCGCGTGCGGCAGGCAGAAATGGTCCGCGCAGCGCTGATCCGATTGCTTGACGGGGTATCCAGCCTCGATGAGGATCGGATCCTGCGCAGCTTCATCGGCGTGATCGATGCGACGTTGCGCACCAGCTACTACCTCAACACCCTGGACCGCCCACGTGCTGATGGTGGGCCGCGGGATTACGTCAGTTACAAACTTGATTCCTCGCTGGTGCCGGACCTGCCAAAGCCGCGTCCCTATCGTGAAATCTGGGTCTACGGCTCACGCGTGGAAGGCGTACACCTGCGCTTTGGCCCGGTCGCCCGCGGCGGGCTGCGCTGGTCCGATCGACGCGAGGATTTCCGCACCGAGGTGCTGGGCCTGGTCAAGGCGCAGATGGTCAAGAACACGGTCATCGTCCCGGTTGGCTCCAAGGGCGGCTTCTTCTGCAAGCAGCTTCCAAACCCCGTGGTCGATCGCGATGCGTGGTTTGCCGAAGGAGTCGCCTGCTACAAGCGCTTCATCAATGGCTTGCTCGACATCACCGACAACCTGGTCGATGGACACGTCGTGCATCCGCAGGATGTCGTCCGGCATGACGGCGACGACCCGTACCTTGTCGTCGCGGCGGACAAGGGCACTGCAACGTTTTCCGATACAGCCAATGCCATCGCACGTGCACACGGTTACTGGCTCGACGACGCCTTCGCGTCAGGCGGCTCGGTCGGGTATGACCACAAGGCGATGGGCATCACCGCCAAGGGCGCGTGGGAATCGGTCATGCGCCATTTCCGTGCGCTGGGACGTGACTGCCAGACGCAGGATTTCAGCGTCGTTGGCATCGGCGACATGTCGGGCGATGTATTCGGAAACGGAATGCTGTTGTCCCCGCACATCCGCCTGCTTGCAGCATTCGATCACCGCCATGTGTTCCTTGATCCGGATCCGGACATCGCGGTTTCCTTCGCCGAGCGCACCCGCATGTTCAATCTCCCACGTTCGTCGTGGGAGGACTACAACACCGCCCTGATCAGTGCCGGTGGTGGCGTCCACCCACGCACCGCGAAATCGATCGCGTTGACACCGCAGGTGAAAGCCGCGCTTGGAATCGATGCAACCGTCGAGACGATGAGTCCAGCCGAATTGATGAGCGCGATCCTGAAATCGCCGGTGGACCTGCTGTGGAATGGTGGTATCGGTACCTACGTGAAGGCTGCCAGCGAGACGCACCTGAACGTGGGGGATCGTGCCAACAATGCTTTGCGCGTCGACGGTCACGAGTTGCGCTGCAAGGTAGTGGGCGAGGGTGGCAACCTCGGCTTCACCCAGCTCGGGCGCATCGAGGCGGCACAGAACGGTGTTCTCCTCAACACCGATTTCATCGACAACTCTGCGGGCGTGGACACTTCCGATCACGAGGTCAACATCAAGATCCTGCTCAATGGCGAGGTGCAGAAGAAGCAGCTGACGTTCGAAGAGCGCAATACCCTGCTGGCGTCGATGACCGATGAGGTTGGCGCGCTGGTACTCAACGACAACTATCGGCAGAACCAGACATTAAGCCTGATGGAACACATGAGCTTGACGCGGTTGGGTTCCAAGCAGCACTTCATCCGCACGCTCGAATCCCAAGGGTTGCTCGATCGCCAGATCGAATATCTGCCAACGGATGCCGAAATCGCGGATCGCAAGACGCGGGGGCAAGGCTTCACGCGGCCCGAACTGGCCGTGCTGCTGTCCTATTCCAAACTCGTGGCCTACCAGCAGATGCTGGCTTCCGACGTGCCGGAGGATCCGTATCTGTCGAAAGAGCTGATTCGCTATTTCCCCGAACCTTTGCAGCAAAAATACGCCGCTGCGATGGAAGGGCACCGCCTGAAGCGCGAAATCATCGCGACCGCAGTGACCAACTCGACCATCAACCGCATGGGGGCGACATTCCTGCTGCGCATGCAGGAAGACACGGGACGCACGCCCGGCGAAGTCGCCAAGGCGTATACGATCACCCGCGAAACACTCGATGCGCGCCAGTTGTGGACACAGATCGACGCGCTCGACGGTAAAGTGCCGGAGTCGGTACAGATCGATGCGTTGCAGGTGATCTGGTCGTTGCAGCGTACGTTCACCCGCTGGCTGCTATCCCGCCCGGGAGCAATCCCTGATATCGCGACTGCCGTGGATCGTTACCACGATGGCTTCCGTGAAATCCGCGCCGGTGAGGATATTCTTCCTGATTCGCAGCGCCCGGGATACGAAGCAAGTCTTCGGGACTGGCAAACCAAAGGTGTCCCGTCAGGGCTTGGAAGCCAATTGGCGGCGCTTCCCTACCTGGACCCGTGCGCCGACATCATCCAAATCGCACGAGGACATTCGCTACGGCCGAACGATGTCGCCAAGGTCCATTTCCGTCTCGGCGAAGCCTTGAACCTGCCATGGCTGGTGGCGCAGATCGATGCGTTGCCGGTCGAAGGCCGGTGGCACGCCGTCGCTCGTGGCGTGCTGCGCGATGAGCTTGCCACCCAGCAGCGCACGCTGGTCCAGCAGGTACTGGCGATGCCGGGCGACAACGCCGATGCCAAGGTCATGCATTGGCTGCAACGTGATGAACCCTCCTTGGGCTTCACCTTGGCGATGCTCACGGAACTGGCAGCGCAGAAAACGCTGGACTACCCCACGGCTTCCGTTGCCGTGCAGCGGTTGTCGCAACTGGCCTCGCGGGGCTGAGGCATGTCGTCACGACACCAGCAGGCTGCGTGGCTGCCTGCTGGTGTTCTCCCCGGCACTGCCGGCGCTTCGGTTGGGCCAAAAACACACTTCGCGTGACGTTCATCTGGTTTCTGTAAATCATGATTTACCGAGTCCACTGCCGAGACGTTCATGAAGCGCAACCCCTCCCTGTTCGTATTTGCGACTGCCATGGTCCTTGTTTGCGGCAGCAGTGACGCACGCCGGCCACTACACCTGCTATCGGATGCCCAGCTCAACCAGATGGGCGAGCAGACGTTCGCAAAGATGAAGGCAGAGAAACCACTTTCGAGCGATCCGCGACAACAGGCTGAGGCCGCGTGCGTGGTGAATGCCCTGCGGTCGGTGTTGCCGAAGCCTTATTCGACCCATCAGTGGGAGGTGCGCGTCTTCGTCGACGACACTCCAAATGCATTCGCCCTTCCGGGAGAAAAGGTTGGAGTCAACACCGGCATGTTCAAGGTGATCCGTTCGCAGGACGAGCTCGCCGCCGTGTTGGGCCACGAAATGGGCCACGTGGTCGCACGCCACACCAACGAGCGCGTGTCCCGGCAGCTGGTGGCCCAGACCGGGTTGCGACTGCTCAGTGGGTATGTCGGGCATCACGCCTCCGCCCAAACCGTCCAGGGATTGATGACTGCCGCCGGCGATGGCACGCAGTTGTTGCTGTTGCTGCCAAATTCACGCACGCAGGAATCCGAAGCCGACGCCCTCGGCCAGCAGTACATGGCGACGGCTGGCTTCGATCCGGCGCGAGCGGTGACGTTGTGGCAGCACATGATTGCAGCGGAAGGTGGCAATCGATCGTTTCAGTTTCTGTCCACCCATCCGGACCCGCAGAACCGTATCCGCACGCTGGCCGCCCGCGCACCGGGTTTACAGGGCAGGGCTCGGTCCGCGCGGGCAGCTGGGCGAGCTCCGCACTGTTTCTAGACCAGCTTCGCTGATCCTGCCTGCAGCGCTGCCGTGCAATGCCAGTCGGGGTTATCCTCGCTGCATGATCCGGAGTCTGCGATGAGCCAGCCGCGCATTGCCATCCTCGCCAGTCCCGACGCCGGCGCGCAGGCGGCGTTGACGATACTGATTGCACGCCACGGATTGCACGGGCCAGAAGACTCGGACGTCATCGTCGCGCTTGGCGGCGATGGCTTCATGCTGCAGACGCTGCACCGTCACGGCAATGCGGGCAAACCGGTGTACGGAATGAAGCTCGGCAGCGTGGGGTTCCTGATGAACCATTACCCCCCGGACAACCTGGGCGGAGATGGATTGCTCGAACGCATCGCCGCGGCAGAACCCGCCGTGTTGCGCCCCCTGGAAATGCTGGCGCAAACCGATTCTGGTGCGAGCGTCGCATCGCTGGCCTACAACGAAGTGTCGCTGCTTCGCCAGACACGCCAGGCAGCCCACCTGGCTATTGAGCTCAATGGAAAGCCGCGCCTGGAGGAGTTGGTGTGCGATGGCGTCATGGTGGCAACGCCGGCAGGCAGCACTGCCTACAACTTTTCCGCGCAGGGTCCGATCCTGCCGCTGGGGTCCAGTGTGATCGCGTTGACGCCAATTGCTGCGTTCCGCCCTCGCCGATGGCGCGGTGCGCTGTTGAAATCATCGACGGAAGTCCGATTTCGCGTGCTGGATCCCTACAAGCGTCCAGTCAGCACCACTGCTGACTCACACGAGGTGCGTGATGTCGTTGAAGTCACCATTCGTGAGTCGCGGGAGCATACGGTGACGCTTCTATTCGATCCGGAACACAATCTTGAAGAACGCATCCTGAGCGAACAGTTCGTGGTTTGAACCCCCAGGCCTGTTTGGCAGGCCACCTGGCCAATCTCGTCCGGTGATATCCACATTCGCGATACTGCCCCCATGCCGACATCCGAATCCCAGCCGTTGATCGTCGCGATCTCATCGCGCGCGCTGTTCGATCTTGAGGCCAGCCACAGGTTGTTCGAGCACGAGGGCCTGGATGCTTATGCCAGCTTCCAGCGCGAGCATGAGGATGAATTGCTCGCTCCTGGCATTGCATTCCCGCTGGTGCGCAAGTTGCTCGCACTCAACAACAACTCGCCGGCGGATGCGCCGCGCGTCGAGGTGATCCTGTTGTCGCGTAATTCTTCCGACACCGGATTGCGAATCTTCAACTCCATCGAACATCATGGCCTGGGCATCACCCGCGCCGCGTTCAGCAACGGCGCCCCGCCTTATCCGTATATCCGTCCCTTTGGTGCTGATCTGTTTCTATCGACACATGGCGAGGACGTGAGGAACGCACTTGCTGCTGGTGTCGCTGCCGCGACCATCCTGCCTGCCGCGCAAAGGCAATCCACGATGCATCTTGACGATCAGCTACGCATCGCCTTTGATGGCGATGCCGTGATTTTCGGTGACGAATCCGAACGCGTTTCGCGCGATGGCGGTTTGGCTGCTTTTGCGGAGAACGAACGCGTACGCGCCCGGGAACTGTTGTCGGGGGGGCCATTTCGTGGTTTTCTGGACGCGTTGCATCGTTTGCAGAATGCGTTCCCGGCAGGGGATGCCTCGCCGATCCGTACGGCGCTGGTGACCGCGCGTTCGGCACCGGCGCACAAGCGAGTGATCCTCACATTACGCGAGTGGGGGGTTCGCCTTGATGAAGCCTTGTTTCTTGGAGGCCGCCCCAAGGGCCCGTTCCTTGAAGCTTTCGGTGCGGATATTTTCTTCGACGATTCCGAACACAACATCGCATCGGCACGCGATCATGTCGCGGCAGGACATGTTCCACACGGGGTGAGTAACGCCTGATCAGCAAGCATCCCTTGGGTATTCGTGAGGATTTGGAGCCTGGCTGCCAGCACCCGATCACCCAACATGACGATGGATGTCGGAGCTGGTGGTTTCTGGCTTGGCTTTCCACTGCTGGATCACTTGCATGATCAGGCTATGGGATCTGCCCGGCTTTCAGAGCGGCAGCCGGATGTCCGACAGCTGCCATAGCAGGCCATGTCGCGTCAGCACAAAGACAAACGGACGACCATTTTCATCATGCGTTGTCGCGATAAAACGCGAGATGGATTCATAGTTATAAGAGGCGTCATGTAATGGCTCGGTCGAGGATGGTTCACCCGACGACAGGCCATCGTTGAATCGCTTGAAGAGAATATGCCCCTGCATGAGTGCACCAAGACCCGTTGGCGTCACCATGGTGTCGACGGTGGTGCCGGCCAGTGCGCCGGCGATCGTCAAGCCGAAGGCGCCAAGCGGACTGGCCTGCATATCCGTCCCGGCGCTACGCACCATGCGGTCGTCCAACTGCGCCTTGAGGCTTGAACGCAAGGCAGGGAAATCGATCTGTTTGGCCAATGCCGCGGCGTCCTGCGCAACCACGGCACGACGGATCGCGCGCACGGTCAGATAGGGCCCGGCGGCGACATAAGTGCCTAGCGCCAGCAGCAGGATGATGAGAAGGGCGATCCATTTCTTCATGACGGTCGAATCGACAATGAGATGCCCATTGTAGGAGCGGCTCAAAACTCCAGGTCCAATGCCGCGCAAAGGTAATCCACGAAAGGCGCCAATCCCTGCAGGTCTTTTTCCAGTGTCGGGCGAAGTTTTGGGCCGATGACCACGGCATCTTCGATCTTTCGCACGGCGACAAAATTGCGATGCTTGAGATCTTCGATGAATTCGAACTCCAATGGGAATCCGCGTGGTGGCCGCACCAGTTTCTCACTGGCCTGCAGATCGTAACGACGACCGAAGGCGGGCCCATGTGCAGCATTCTTCCAGCTGCCGGGATTGTCGAAGATGAATTGGCGGACCATCCGTTGCGTCACAGGCTGCGGATGCCACAACCCGGCGCCGATGAAGCACGCACCAGGTTCAAGGTGCAGGTAAAACGAGGGTGCTTCGACCTGGCGACCGCGCGCATGGAACAGGCGCGCTCCCTGCCAGCGTTTGTACGGCGTCTTGTCCTTGGAAAACCTGGTGTCCCGGTGAAGCCGGAACAGCGATCCGCCAACGGGTTTGATATCGGCCCGATAGTGAGCGCTCACTTCGGCCAGCCCCGGTTGCAGGTCGAGCAGCAATTGCAGGAATGGCGCGCGCACAGATGATTCGTAGTCAGCCTTGTGCGCCTGGAACCAGGCGCGCTCGTTGCGTCGTGCCAAGCCGCGCAGGAATTTGAATGTCTTGTCTGTAAAGTACGTGGTCATTGCAGGTTGCGTTCGATCTCGCAGCCCCATGCGGCGATCTGGTCGAGCAGCGCGAGCTTCATGCCGTCATTGGCATGCAAGCCTCGCATCGTCGCCAATTCAGCGCGGAAACCTGCCAGGCTCAATTCGGAAAGTCCTGATTCGGCCAGCAGGCGCTGGCGCCGGTACTTATCCCAGCGCTGGCGTTCGGTGTGCGTCAAGGTCATCGGCCAGTTGCGCGCCCGGTACCGGAACAGCAATTCCGGCATTCGGGGATCGGAGAACCCAAAGTCGCGCGCACCCAAAATCTCTGGCGTCGTCCCGCGGACTTCGGTAAAACGACGCTTGTCACCGTCACCGACAAAGCCATCGTACAAACTGGCGTCGACATCGCGTTTTGTCTGGGCGCGTTGGGTTGCGTAGACGCGACGCACTTTTTCCGCCAAGGCCGGCCCTGCAGCGCGCAACTTTGCCGCTCGTCGCTCGGCTTCGACAGGATCGATCCCCAAGCGCGCGAAGTCGTCATTTCGTAGGTGGTCCCAGGCAACGAGGGCAGGGCAGCGGTTGAGATGGACTTCCTTCAGCGGAACCCGGGCTTCGCCTTCCGGCAGGTCGGCTGTTGGTGTGTAGAGGCGGTCCGCGATGTCTTCAGCTTCAAGCGCGAGCAATGCGTCTGGATCGCCATCGAGGTCGAACACGATCACCCGGCTGTCGATATGGGGATGCCGCGATAGCGGCAATACCGCCGCAGCGCACATCCGTGCAGCGGGATAACGCTGCGATACGTGCACGACCGGAGTCATGCCCACCACATCGAGCAGCTGCGCCGCATGGCGCTTGTCGCGCAGGCGCAGCGCGTAATCCCACAATTTTGGTTGGGCAGCGCGCAACTTGCGGGCGATGCCGATCAGCGCGCGCACGTCCGACAGCGCTTCATGGGCGGCGCCAGCGCGCACATCGTTGGAGGTGGCCAGGTGTTCCAGCCGGAACGACGTGGCGCCATCTTCGCGTTTCGGCCATTGGATACCTTCCGGGCGAAGTGCATGTGCAAGTCGCAGCACGTCCAGCAGATCCCAGCGACAGTTGCCGCCGCGCCATTCGCGTTCGTAGGCATCGAAGAAATTGCGGAACAGGCCATGTCGAATGAATTCGTCATCAAACCGCAACGAGTTGTAGCCCAGCGTACAGGTCCCCGGGCGGGACATCTCGTCGAAGATGCGGGTGAACGCCTCGGCCTCGTTGACGCCATCGCGAAGTGCCTGCTGTGGCGTGATGCCGGTGATCAGGGTGGCGATCGGAGAGGGCAGCAGGTCGTCAGCGGGCCTCACGAAAAAACTGATCGGTTCGTCGATCTGGTTGAGGTCCGTATCCGTGCGGATGGCGGCAAATTGCGCGATACGAGAGGTGCGCGGATCGGCACCGAAGGTTTCCAGGTCGTAGAACAGGAAGCTGGCGGGCATGTCGGCTCGGAACAAGGTTGGCTACGTCAGCATGCCGCAGTTGGATATCGCAGTTTGAGACTGCACGTCCGGGTCAGTGCTCGGCGGCCAGCGGAGTCAGCCGGCGCTCGACTTCGCCATCGACCCAGGACCAGTCGACCCCATCCAGCGATCCGCGATTCCGGGTCGCCTCGACCAGCAGTTCGCGCTGGATGCGGCCCCGTTCCAGCGCCGTCGCATACGGAATCCTGCGGAACGTCACCATTGCATAGCGCGGGACGAAGCGTTGCGGATGGCGCTCGGCCAACATCCTTTCCAGCTCACGTTGCAACAGGAAGTCTGCATCATCGACTCGCTCACGCATTTCGAGATAGTTCTCCAGCGCCATCTGCTGGATGGCCAGCGCGTTTGGCCGACGTTCGATTTCAAAAGCCGTGAATGCACTGTCGAAATCAGCGCCCGATTCCAAATGCGTTGCGAGCGCGACGCAATCCTCAAAGGCGCAATTCATGCCTTGGCCGTGGAAAGGCACCATGGCATGTGCGGCGTCGCCCAGCAGCACGGCCTTGCCGCCAAGATGCCAGCGGTCGAGATGGAGCGTGGATAGCATGCCGGTTGGGTTCGTGTCGAAATCGTGTGCGAGCGTTGGCATCAATGGCAGGGCGTCAGCAAAGTCACGCCTGAACAGCGCGCCTGCAGCTTGGCCATCGACGATGGTATCGAAGCTGGGATCGCCCGGGTGTCCGGAATGATTCGGCAGGAACAACGTCACCGTGAACGTGTGCTCGTCGTTTGGCAGCGCGATGCACATGTAGCGGCCACGCGGCCAGATATGCAATGCGTTGGGTTCCATCGGAAAGCCGCCATCGGCGGAGGGAGGAATTTCCAGCTCCTTGTACCCATGATCCAGTGATTCAATGTGTTCGCCCAGCGTGGCGTGCCTGCTCATCTGGGCCCTGAGCGTGGAGCCCGCGCCATCGGCACCCAACAGCGCGCTGAAGGTATGCGCATCGGCACGCCCCTCCCCAACGAATGTCGCAATATTGGCATCGAAGTCAACGTGTTCGAGCCGGCGGTGGAAGTGGAGCCGGACGCCGGCGTTTTCGGCGGCATCGATCAGGGTGGTGTTGAGATCACCGCGGCTCACCGACCAGATCACTTCGGAATCATCACGGCCGTAGCGCTGCAGTTGCTCTTCGCCATCCAGGAAATGAACCATGCGTCCGCGCATCATCACGGATCTGGCGAGCACGGCGTCGGCCACATCGGCGCTGCGCAGTGCGTGTAGCCCGCGCTCGGCCAAGGCAAGGTTGATCGAGCGGCCGCCAGCGTAGCCCTCGACCCGTGGATCACCGCGGCGCTCAAAGACATCCACGCTCCACCCACGGTTAGCCAACAGGGTAGCGAGCAAGGCACCAGCAAGGCCCGCGCCAACAACCGTGATTTGCCGCGGCTGACTCAAGCCAATGCACCCCGCCAGTGCTCCACTGCACGCGCAAAGCGCAATACGTCGGCATGGGAGTTGTAGAGCGGTGCAGGCGAAATGCGGATCACATCCGGCTCACGCCAATCGCCGAGCACCCCGGCGTCGGACAGGTGCCCGAAGAGCGACTGCCCCCGCTCGCGCCCCCCGACAACGCGCAAAGACAGTTGTGCGCCGCGACGTTCCGGATCCCGCGGGGTGACGATCTGAAGCGTGTTTGCCAGGCGCTCTTCGATCAGGGCCTCCAGATAGCCCGTCAACGCGAGCGATTTGAGCCGAAGCGCATGGAATCCCGCGCGACCAAAAAGATCGAGGGATGCCCGTAGAGGTGCCAGTGCAAGCACGGGCGGGTTGCTTAGCTGCCAGCCATCAGCCCCTGGCGTGGGCACGAAGGCAGGACCCATCTGGAAGCGCGTGTCGGGGTCGTGTCCCCACCAGCCTGCAAAGCGCGGCCGGCTGGTCCGTGCGTGGCGCTCATGCACGAAGCAGCCACCCACGGCGCCTGGTCCTGCATTCATGTATTTGTAGTGGCACCAGACCGCAAAATCGGCGTCATGGACGTGTAGCTGCAACGGCACGTTGCCGATGGCATGGGCGAGGTCGAAGCCGGCAATTGCGCCAGCTGCGTGCGCAAGCCGGGCAATTTCTCCAAGATCGAATGCTTGCCCGGTGCGGTATTGCACGCCCGGCCACAACACCAACGCCAGGCGCGGACCGTGTTCTGCGATCGCGCGCTCGATGGCGGCCATGGAGATCGTGCCGTCGGCTTCGTCCGGCTGCAGTTCGATCAGATCGGTCGCCGGATCAAACCCATGGAAGCGCATCTGCGACTCCAGCGCGTGTCGATCCGATGGGAAGGCACCAGCTTCCATCAGGATGGCCGGTCGCTGCGACGTCGGTTGGTAAAAGCTGACCATCATCAGATGCAGATTGGCCGTCAACGAATTCATCGCGATGACTTCGGACGGTTGCGCGCCGACGATGTCGGCGAGCCCGTTACGCACCAGCTCGTGGTACGTCATCCATGGTGCAGGTTCGCGGAAGTGGCCTTCGACCGCTTCGCGCGCCCACTTGTCGAGGACTTCCTCGACCATCGCGCGCGCACCCTTGGGCTGCAGGCCAAGTGAGTTGCCACAGAAGTAAGCCTGCTGGACACCCATATGCAGTGGGATATGAAATGACTCGCGGAATTCGCGCAGCGGATCGCCAGCGTCCCGCGCACGGGCATGTTCATCGCTGAATAGATCAGTCATGGCTTACTGATGTTCATTGAAACCGTGCGGCTGGGAGGCTGAGCCATTCCAGCGCGGTGCCGTGGTACACGCGCGCTTGTTCGGTGTCCGACAGGCCAAGCGCGGCGATGCCGGCGCCTGGCGTCTGCTCGCCGAGCGGGAAGGGATAGTCGGTGCCGAGCATGACCTGAGAGACCCCACAGGTGTCGAGCAGGAAACGCAGCGCGCGATCATCAGCGACCCAGGAATCAAAATACAGTTTCGACAGATAGTCGCGGGGATTACGGAAGTTGTCCGTGGCCACCAGGTCGGGGCGCATGTTGAAACCATGCTCGATGCGACCAATGGTGTAGGGGAAGCTGCCGCCACCATGCGCGAGGCAAATCTTGAGTTTCGGCAGGCGTTCGAGCACGCCACCGAACACAAGGCAACACGCCGCGCGCGATTGCTCGGCCGGCATGCCGACCAGCCAGGGCAGCCAGTACTTGGGCATGGTGTCGGTGCCCATCATGTCCCAGGGATGTACCAGGATGGCCGCACCCAGCTCGCTGGCGGCTTCGAAGAATTCGAACAGCTCCGGTGCGTCCAGATTCCAGTTTTTCCCGGGCGTGGCTTCGACGTGCGAGCCGATCTGGACGCCCTGGAGGCCAAGCTGGTCCATGCAGCGTTCGAGCTCCTGCACGGCCAGTCGCGGGGATTGCAGCGGCACCGTGCCGATCCCTGCATAGTGGCGTGGATACTCGCGACAGGTCTGCGCCATGTGGTCGTTAAGCGCCTGGTGCAGCTCGAGTGCGTGATGGGGCTTGGCCCAGTAGCTGAACATGACCGGGACCGTGCTGATCACCTGCACCTGGACGCCGTAACCTGCGTAATCATCGATACGCACCTGCGGATCCCAGGTCTTGGGCCAGATCTCGCGGAAGAACTTGCCATCCTTGTAAATGCGATGGCGGCCGTCGTCACCGTGATGGATCACCGGAAAACGCTCGTCTCCGTATTTCCTTGCCAGATCCGGCCAGTCGCGAGGCAGGTAATGGGCGTGGGTGTCGATCTTGAGCATGTCAGCAGTTTATCCGAGCAGCACCCGGAGGGCGCTTTTGCTATGGCTCAGGTATCGGGCATCACGTATTTCGACGGCGCCGGATTGACGTAACCACACTGTTTGCAGGCCCGATGGTCGGCAGACGAATAGAAGCGGTCGAACACCGGTGGGAAATCGGTTTCGATGTCGCGCAGGTGGAAAAATTCCTCGTACAGCTTGGCGTTGCAACGCTCGCAGAACCACAACAGGCCATCTTTTTCATGTCGCAGGCGTTTGCGTTCGACGACCAGGCCGATGGAGTCCGCGCAGCGTTGGGGCGAATGCGGCGTGCGTGGTGGCAGGAGGAAGGTTTCGCCGGCGCAGATCCGGATGTCGCGCACTGCATCGTCTTCCTGGATGCGCAATACCATCTCGCCTTCGAGTTGGTAGAACCATTCCGGGCCTTCGTCCCAGTGATAGTCGGTGCGCGCATTCGGCCCACCGACCACCATCACGATGAAGTCACCGTCGTAAATGCACTTGTTACCGACAGGTGGCTTCAGCAGGTGCCGGTGTTCGTCGATCCATGCTTGCAGGTTCAGCGGGGCGGGCAGCATGGACTACTCCTTGAGGATCGCGATGCACTTCAATTCGATCGCGATCGGCGTCGGCAATGCGGTAATGCCGACGGTCGTACGGCAGGGCGCCATCGCTGCGTCCGGGAAATACTCGCTCCAGATCGCGTTGTAGATCCGGAAGTCGCGCAACATGTCGGTCAGATAGACGGTAACGTCCACAAGGTCCTCCCAGCGCGCATCGCTCGCCTCCAGGACCGTGCGCACATTGGCGAACACCATGCGCACCTGCGCCTCGATGTCGTAACTGCGCACCCGCCCGTCGGCGAATAGTTCGTTGCCCGGGATGGCATTCGTCTTCGGATCCCGCGGCCCGATTCCCGACAGGAACAGCATGTTGCCGACGAGCCGCGCATGAGGATATGCACCGACCGCTTTGGGCGCGGAAGCAGCATGGATTGCGTCACTCATGCGGGTATCCCGTTGCTGCGTAATCGCGACAACGCATTCTGGTAAGCCGGTTCGAGCCCTTCGGCCGCATCCACATCCATGCCAAGCTCGCGTATGCGGCCATCATGCAGGCTGTATACCCAGCCATGTACAGACAATGCCTGGCCACGGGTCCATGCGTCGCGCACGACGGTGGTCAGGCAGACATTCTCCACCTGCTCGATGGCATTGAGTTCGCAAAGTCGATCGCCGCGCTGCGCGTGGTCAGCAGCTTCGAGCAGCGAGGCATGTTTCTGCGCCACGTCCCCGACGTGACGGATCCAGTTGTCTGCAAGTCCCACGCGAGTGCCGTTGAGGGCAGCGAGCACGCCGCCACAACCATAGTGGCCCACGACAAGGATGTGTTCGACCTTGAGCACATCGACCGCGAACTGGATCACCGACATGCAGTTCAGGTCGGTATGCACCATGACGTTGGCGATGTTGCGATGGACGAACACCTCGCCCGGCGCAAGTCCCATGATCTGGTTGGCGGGTACACGCGAGTCCGAGCAGCCGATCCACAGGTATTTCGGAGCCTGTTGTTGCGACAGGCGCTCGAAGAACCGCGGATCCTCGCGGCGCACGCCTTCGGCCCAGTCGCGGTTGCTGCGTAGTAGTTCGCTGAGTTCTGTCATCCTAGGAAAATCCCTACGTTCTTGGGTTCCGTGAAGAAGCGCATGGCTTCGAAACCTCCCTCGCTGCCAAGCCCGGATTGTCCCATGCCGCCAAAAGGCGTACGCAGGTCGCGCATCAACCAGCTGTTGATCCAGACGATGCCGGCGTGGATGTCCGCGGCGATTCGATGTGCACGATGGAGATTGCTGGTCCAGATCGATGCCGCCAAGCCATAGTCGCCGGCATTCGCCAGTGTCAGCGCTTCATCATTGGTGTCGAAGGGCTGCAATGTGACGACCGGGCCGAAGATTTCCTCGCGATTGCTCAGGCAGTCAGGGCCAAGGCCATCGATCACGGTAGGCGTCACGAACCAGCCGGGACGCTGCAACGCCTGCCCGCCACACCAGATGTGGCCGCCTTCCTCTTTCGCGCGGGCAATCGCGGCGACAACCTTGTCGAAATGCGCTTGGGACACCAGCGGTCCCATGTCGGTGTCGCCGTCCATGGGCTCGCCGACCCGCAGCGCAACGGCATGCTCGACCAGAACATCGCGGAATTCGGAATAGATACTGCGCTCCACCAGGATGCGGGACCCGCACAGGCAGATTTGTCCGCTGTTCTGGAAGGCCGAGCGCACGATCGTGCCCAGTTGCGCGCGCCAGTCGCTGTCGGCGAACACCAGCGTCGGGTTCTTGCCACCGAGTTCCAACGATAGTTTTTTCAATTCCGGCGCTGCAAGGCAGGCAATGCGTTTGCCGACCGCCGTGCTGCCGGTGAACGAGATCGCCTTGACCGCGGGATGCGTGACCAATGGTTCTCCAACATCGGGTCCCAGGCCGTGCACGATGTTGAGCACCCCCTTGGGAAAGCCGATTTGCGCCGCGAGTTCACCCAGCATGGTCGCGGTCAGCGGCGTCACTTCCGAAGGTTTGGCGACGACCGTGTTTCCGGCGGCCAATGCCGGCGCGAACTTCCACGTGAGCAGGTAGAGGGGCAGGTTCCAGGGCGAAATCGTACCCACCACGCCGAGCGGTTGTCGTAATGTGTAGTTCAGCCCGGCCTGGCCGTGATGGGATTCGCTGGAAAACTGGGTCGCGGCATGGGCGAAGAAACGCAGGTTGCTGATGGCGCGCGGGATCTCGATGTCGCGTGCCAGCTTGAGGGGTTTGCCGCCATCACGCGACTCGGCATGGGCGAAATCATCCAACCGCGCCTCAAGCGCGTCGGCGAGTTTCTCCAGCCAGCGCGAACGTTCGGAATTGGGCAATCCCGACCACGCGGGAAACGCACCCTGCGCAGCCGCCACCGCTGATGCGACGTCCTGGGCATTCCCCGCGGCCACTTCGGCAAACGACTGTCCCGTCGCCGGATCGAAAACCCGATGCCAGCGACCGGTGGCAGCTTCGCGTGGTTCGCCGTCGATCCAGTGTGCAAGACGCATCAGGGAAGCTTAACGCTTGCGCGAATAAGCGTCAGCTTTTGCGCCGTCATTCCCGCAACCGGGGAGTGACGGCTCAGATCGACTGCATTCGTCCGCCATCGACCGCAAGACTCACGCCATTGATGTAAGCGGCGGCTGGCGAACAAAGAAATGCAATGACGCCACCGATTTCACTCGGCTGCGCGAAGCGCCCAGCCGGCACGGTCCTGCGCATGCCGTCCAGGATGACGTCTTCGGCTTGCCCGGACGCCTTCATCCGATCATTGACGATCTGTGCGATCCGCCCGGTCTCGGTATAGCCGGGCAGCACGTTGTTGACAGTGATGCCGAAAGGCGCAAGTTCACGCGACAGCGTCTTGGCCCAGCTGGCGACCGCGCCGCGAATGGTGTTGGACACGCCCAGACCCGAGATGGGCTCCTTCACCGAGGTGGAGATCACGTTGACGACGCGGCCCCAGTGCGCCGCGCGCATACCGGGAAGCACCGCCTGCACGATCGTCTGGTTGGCGATGACATGCTTGTTGAAGGCCTCCAGGTACCCGGCAACATCCGCAGAAAAAGCGGGTCCTCCGGGGGGGCCGCCCGTGTTGTTGACCACGATGTGCAGCGCTCTACCAGCAACGAGTGCCTGGACCTGGGCGCGCAGTGCATCCGTCGCCGCGACATCGGCGGCGATCCAGCCGTGCTGCTGCCCACCTTGGCGGGGCAGGGCGGCGACCACGTCCTGCAATACGTCCGGGCGCCGCGCCAGCACGGTGACATCGGCGCCGAGCAGCGCAAGCTCATGTGCAGTCGCGCGGCCGATGCCCTCGGAGGCGCCACACACCAGGGCGTGCTTGCCGATGAGGTTCAAGTCCATCTCAGTCTCCAATCATGTCGGCGGTCATGCGCTCGCGCATCAACAATGCAACGTCGCGACTGGCTTCGCGCGGCTGTCGTTCCAGCTGCGCGAGGACTTGAATCCGATTGGCGAGTGGATGGTTCTGGCTGAGCTTGAACTTCAGCGTGACGTGGTCGACGGTCATGCGGAATCCGATGATGCCGCGCAGCTGGCTACGAATGTCCTCGCGGGCATGTTCGTAGCGCCAATCGCTTCCCGCGCGCGCTTCGTGCTGGCGGCTGAGGTCATCCACGATCACGGCGAGTGAAGCTTCGTCTTCGAATGTAGTCAAGTCGCCTTTCAGGTGTGCAATCGCATAATTCCAGGTGGGTACGCGTGCGGCTTCATCCTTGTCGGGATACCACGACGGTGAGACATACGCATGGGGCCCGTGCACGATCGCAAGCGCGCGTCCGGCATGACGACTTTGCGGATTCTGTCGCGCCCAGTGCCCGCGCAGTTCGACGTCGTGGCCTTCGCGCAGATACAGCACTGGAAGATGGCTGGTGACCGGGGCGCCGTCGTGCACGGTGATCAGGGTGATGAAGTTGTCCCGCGCGATCAGGTCATCCAGTGCTGTCAGATCGGGCTCGGCGAAGGCGCGCGGCAGGTACATCTGGATTCAGTCGCGCTTGTCGAGCGGCTGGAACATCCGCACGCGCAATGCGTCATCGCTGTCAGCGCGTGGCGGCTGCACTTCATCCAGATCGAAGCCGCGTTCAACTGCATCACCCGTGTCCAGTCCGTCGTATGCGACGAATTCGGCATCCATCAGTGCTGCGCGTGCGGTGTCTTCGCTGTCGTAGGCCAGCGTGTTGCCATCGCTGTCGAACACCTCTGCGGTACCGGCATCACGGACACGCAACCGGGCCCACACGATCGTGCGGCCGAGCGTGGCGAGCCACCATTGATCACTATCGGAAGTCTCGATCACCTGGCAACCACCAATGAGACCAGCCACAACAAGCTCGCCGATCCCAGCCCGAACAGGATGACCAGCAACGAAATCCGGGCGGGCGTGGCAAGACCGCTGAGCGAACGATCCGGTGTCGAGCGATAGCCACCGGCCAGCAACCAGCGCAACGCGGAAGGATTCAGGAATGCACCATCGCCCAACAACGCTTTTATCGCGGGATGGCGATCTCGTATATGCACCAGCGTCAACGGCCAGAAGATCGCAAACGCAGTGGCCCCGGCGATGGCGATGGCGACGAAGAGCAACGCAAAAAACAGGACGACATCCGCGCTCATTCAGAACTCCGCCTGGCCGGGGGCGCGAGGATAAGGCAATGCGTCCCGAATGTTCGACAATCCGCAGACATAGACGACGAGTCTTTCGAAGCCCAGGCCGAACCCTGCGTGCGGAACCGTTCCGTATCGGCGGAAATCGCGATACCAGCCGTAATGGTCGCCATCGAGCCCAAATTGCGCCATGCGCGCGTCGAGGACGTCCAGTCGTTCTTCGCGCTGGCTGCCACCGATGATTTCGCCGATGCCCGGCGCCAGGACATCCATTGCGGCTACGGTCTTGCCGTCGTCGTTCAGGCGCATGTAGAACGCCTTGATGTGCTCGGGGTAGTTGGTGACGACGACTGGCCGGCCGACGTGCTGTTCGGTCAACCAGCGCTCGTGTTCGGTCTGCAGGTCCAGGCCCCACTCGACCGGGAAGTCAAACTTCTGCCCGGATTTCTGCAGCAACGTGATCGCATCGGTGTAGTCGATGCGCTCGAACGGCGCGTTGACGAAGGCCTCCAGCCGCGTGATCGCGTCCTTCTGCACGCGCTCGGCGATGAAGGCAAGATCATCGCCGCGCTCGTGCAGCACCGCGCGGAACAGGTACTTGAGGAAGTCTTCGGCCAGCGTGGCGTTGTCCGCGAGGTCTGCGAATGCGACTTCCGGCTCGATCATCCAGAATTCGGCCAGGTGCCGCGTGGTGTTGCTGTTCTCGGCGCGAAACGTCGGGCCGAAGGTGTACACCTTGCTCAACGCAAGGCAATACGCTTCGACGTTGAGCTGGCCGGACACGGTCAGGAAGGTTTCCTTGCCAAAGAAATCCTTCGAGAAATCGACCCCGCCATCCTTGCCACGTGGCAGGTTGGCCAGGTCCAGCGTTGAGACGCGGAACATCTGCCCGGCACCTTCGGCATCGGACGTGGTGATGATCGGCGTGCTGATCCAGCAGAAACCGTCGTGGTGGAAATAGCGGTGCACCGCCTGGGCCAGGCAGTTGCGGATTCGGGTGACGGCGCCGAACAGGTTGGTGCGCGGCCGCAGGTGGGCAACTTCACGCAGGAATTCCAGCGAATGCGCCTTGGGCTGGATCGGGTAGGTTTCCGGGTCATCGACCCAGCCGACGACCTCGATGTGCTGTGCCTGGATTTCGAAACTCTGCCCCTGGCCTTGCGAAGGCGTCAGCGTGCCGGTGGCGATGACCGCACAACCGGCGCTGAGTCGCTTCACTTCAGACTCGTAATTGGCAAGGGTTGCCGGCACCACCACCTGGATTGCCGCGAAGCAGGAGCCGTCACTGACATTGACGAACGACAGCCCGGCCTTGGAATCGCGGCGGGTGCGTACCCAGCCGCGGACGGTGACCTCGCCATCGACCGGCAGCTTGCCCGCGAGCGCGTGTTCGACGCTGACCGTTGTCATCTCTTGAATCCCTGCTGAGCGATGCTTCCCATGAGCCCACAGTTTAACGGAGCAGCTTCACTGGCGCCGCTATACTCAGGCCATGATTACCCTGGCTCCCGCAGCACTGGAACGCGTCCGTGGCTACCTCGCCGAGACCCCGTCGGCCATAGGCCTGCGCTTCGGTGTCAAGCGCACCGGGTGCTCGGGCTGGGGCTATACGGTCGACCTGGCGCGCGATGCCCGCGACGGCGACACGGTGTTTGAACAGGACGGCGTCCATATCCGGGTCGATGAGGACAGCCTGTTGCTGGTGGATGGCACGCAGATTGATTTCCTCAAGAGCGGCCTGAGCGAGCAGTTCGTGTTCCGTAACCCCAATGTGGCCGGGGAATGCGGCTGCGGGGAAAGTTTCACGACGCAGGATCGGTGAATCCGTACGTCCTGCTCAAGCCGTACCTGACGAACAACACCCTGTAAGCCTGCACAGTCTTCTCACGAAGGACTGGGCACGGTTGCGGACAGGCGGGCAGCGGCTATCATCAGGATCAGCATGTTTCTAAGTGGCTTGGGCACCGCACTTCCATCGAACGTCTTTACCAAAGCGCAATGCTGGGAGGCCTTCCGGACCTCGAGCTGGTACGACAAGCTCGATCTCCGGGCGCGAGCCATCACCCAGATGGTGCTACAGCGTGACAACGGGATCGAAACCCGCCATCTGGCGCTGGACACACTCGACGATTGCTTCCTGATCGATCCGGATACGCTGCACGCCCGTTTCGAGCGCAATGCACCGATGCTTGCCACGCAGGCGACAGAGCGTGCGCTGATCGATTCCGGGCTGGATGCCACGCAGATCGATGCCGTCATCATCAGTACCTGCACCGGCTATCTATGTCCGGGGTTGACCAGCCATGTCATTGAACGCCTCGGCCTGCGGGCCGATGTGCAGGCGCTGGATCTCGTCGGCCAGGGTTGCGGAGCCGCCTTGCCCAACTGGCGCATGGCGGATGCGTTGCTGGCGTCCGGCGCCTGCCACCACGTGCTGTCCGTCTGCGTGGAAGTCAGCAGCGCGGCGATGTACCTGGACAATGACCCTGGCGTGTTGATCAGCGCATGTTTGTTCGGCGATGGCGCCGGCGCAGCGGTGTTGTCTTCGCAACCGTCCGCGTCACACCGGCGGGTTGAATGGAAGGCGGCGGGATCGCTGACCAATCCGGCCGAGCGCGAGGCGTTGCGTTTCGAGCAGCGCGCCGGACTGTTGCGCAACATCCTGACGCGGCCGGTGCCAAGGCTGGCGGCCGAACATGCCGATCGGGTGCTGGACACCGTATTGGCGGGCACGGGCATTGATGTGTCGCAGATCGATGTCTGGATCCTGCACGCTGGGGGTCGCGACGTGTTGCTGGCACTGCAGGAACAACTCGGCCTTGGCAAGAATGACCTGCGTTACAGCGCGGCGATGTTGCGGCAGTACGGCAACCTCAGCAGCGCCTTCGTGTACTTCGTGCTGCAGGCGGCGCTGGCCGATCAGGCACCCGCAGGGCATTGGTGGATGGCGGCGTTTGGCGCTGGGTTCAGCAGCCACGGGGCGCTGCTGGAGGTCGCATGACCATGCCATCGTGGATGCGCACGGAACTACCGCGACGGGTCGAACCGGAGTTGCTTGATGAGCTTCCATCTGATCATCCGGATGCGGTGAAATCCCGTAGCGATCTGCGACGTGTCAATCGCCTGATGGGGAATGCCTCGGTGTTGCTGCGCGCACTTGACCCTGTCATCCAGGAAAAAATCCCGCGGCACCTGGTGGAACTTGGCGCTGGCGATGGCACGCTGATGCTGCGGCTTGCGCGTGAGCGCCATGAACGCTGGCCAGCAATGCATGTGACGCTGGTTGACAGGCAGCCTTGTGTCAGCACGGAGACGCTGGACGCCATTCGCGTGCTCGGATGGCAGGTGGATGTCCTTGCGGTCGACGTCTTCGACTGGCTCGCCAAGGCTCAAATCCCAGCGGGCACCATCGTGGTCGCGAATCTGTTCGTACACCACTTCGCTGGCGAATCGCTCACTGAACTCCTGCGTGGACTTGCACGGCATGCGCGGGCATTCGTGTGCTGCGAGCCGCGTCGCTCGGTCGTGGCGCTGGCGGGAAGCCATCTGCTCGGCGTGATCGGCTGCAATGCGATCACTCGCCACGACGCGGTACTGAGCGTGCATGCGGGCTTCGCCGGCAGTGAGTTGGCGTCGATCTGGCGGCAGGCCTGCGCACCGGAGGAGGCTTGGGAAATACGCGAATCCGCAGCCGGACTGTTCAGTCACCTGTTTGCCGCGCATAGGCTATCAACGCAGTGAAACCAACCACCGAATTCGACGTTCTCATCATCGGCGCCGGCGTGGCCGGTTCCAGTGCTGCCATCCTGTTGGCGCAGGCGGGATGGTCGGTGGGCTTGATCGAGAAACGCCGCTTTCCGCGACGCAAAGTGTGTGGTGAATGTATTTCCGCGAGCAATCTGTCGCTGATCGACGCGCTTGGGATTGGAGAGTCATTCGGTCGCCTTGCAGGTGCGCCACTTCGTCGGGTCGCCCTGTTTGCAGGCGATGAAAAGTTCATCACCAACTTGCCGCGGTTTGACGATGCGGCCCATCCCTGGGCGCGCGCGCTTGGCCGTGAACACCTGGATACGCTGCTGCTGCAGCGCGCCGCGGCATTGGGAGTGCAGATCTGGCAGCCGTGGACGGTTCGCAAGATCACGCATGCGAGCGAGCGCGATGGCATGCGCCATACCTGTCGTGTACAGGCCTTGCACTCAAGTGAATCCGTCCAGCTTTCCGCCCCCATCCTGATCGACGCCCATGGATCATGGGAGGCCTATCCGCATCCCTCCGGAAAACGACAGGCCTCCGTGCGCAGTTCGGATCTGTTCGCATTCAAGGGCAACTTTGCTGGTGCCGAACTTGATGCGGACCTGTTGCCCGTGCTCGCGTTTCCGGGTGGATACGGTGGAATGGCGATGACTGGCGACGGCATGCTCACGCTGGCCTGCTGCATCCGCCGGGACACCTTGCACTCGATCCGCGCATCTGGCGGCAATGCCGCGGCTGCCGTCCAGGCGTATCTGCAGGCGTCCTGCCTGGGTGTGCGCCAGGCGCTGCATCATGCGCATCAACAAGATGCGTGGCTCGGTGCGGGGCCGATTCGTCCTGGCATTCGCTCACCAGCGCCCGCCTGGAACGTTTTCGCCATCGGCAACGCTGCAGGCGAAGCGCATCCGATACTGGGCGAGGGGTTGAGCATGGCCATCCAGTCGGCCTTCATGCTGTGCGCACAGTTGATTCCACGGCGCGCAGAACTGCTTTCCGGGGACTCCCAGAAGTGCTCGGAGATCGGCCGATCGTATGCATCCGAGTGGCGCCGCAGTTTCGCCTCGCGGATTCGCGTCGCGTCCGTGGTGTCGCAGCTTGCGATGAAGCCCAGCGTCGGGGTTCTACTGAAACCGCTGCTGCGCCGCTGGCCTGGCATGCTCACTGCGACCGCTCGCATGGGCGGCAAAGCCCGCTGTGTCGTCGACGCGCCTGCGCTGATCGCCATCGGTGGGAATCGGCAGGCATAGGGGCGTTAGAATCCAGCGTCGATCCTGGGAGATGCGCCGATGTTCCGTCTGCTTGTGCTGGCCATGGTTGTGATCGCCGCCTTCTCCAGTGCACCACTGCATGCGCAATCCAATACGCCTGCCACCACTTCGAATTCTGCTGCCTTGAACCAGTTGTTCGCCGACGAATGGGAGCGCGGACTTGTCGAATCGCCGGAAAACGCCAGTGCCAACGGCGATCCGCGTTTCAACGATCGCTGGAGCGACAACAGCATGGCTGCGATCGCCAGGCGGGAAGCGGAGGATCGCGCCGCCCTGGCCAAGCTGTACACCATCGATCGCACCGCACTTGCACCGGCCGACCGGCTCAACTACGACACGTTCGAATGGGAGCTCCTGCGCAGTGTCGAACGCCAGAAATTCCACGAATACTTCCAGCCTGTCGGCCATCAGGGCGGCGTGCAGACTGCCGATGGCCTGGCGGAAGTCCTGCCCTTCGCCAGCACGAAAGATTACCGGGACTGGCTCAAGCGGATGGACGCGGTGCCGACGCTGGTCGAGCAGTCGATTGCATTGATGCGCGAAGGCGTCCGCACGGGCTACATGCCGCCGAAGGTGTTGATGCAACGCGTGCCCGCGCAGATCGCGGCACAGATCGTCGACGACCCGACCAAGAGTCCGTTCTACCGACCTTTCATGAAGTTCGATGGCCGCGTCCCGGTCTCGGACCGCCCCGCATTGCAAGCCGATGCGCAGCGCATCATTCGTGACAAGGTCGTGCCGGCGTATCGCCAGCTCGCCACGTACTTCAATAACGAGTACCTGCCAAAGGCCCGCACCTCGATTGCCGCTGCCGACCTGCCGAATGGCAAGGCGTATTACGACTTCCTCGCGCGCTACTACACAACCACCGACCTGACCGCCGCGCAGATCCATGCCATCGGCCTGAAGGAAGTCGCCCGCATCCACGGCGAGATGGAAGTCGTCAAGGACCAGACGGGCTTCAAGGGTTCGATGGCCGAGTTCTTCAGTTACCTGCGCAGTGATCCGCGGTTTTTCGAGAAAACACCCGACGCGCTGCTTGAGCACTATCGCGCGCTGGCCAAGCGCATCGATCCGGAGCTGGTGAAAGTCTTCAAGATCATCCCGCGCCAGCCTTACGGCGTGCGTCCAATCCCCGACAACATCGCGCCGGACACCACCACGGCCTACTACCAGCAGGGCGCCAGCGACGGCAGCCGACCCGGCTATTACTACGTCAACCTGTACAAGCCCGAGGTGCGGCCAACCTGGGAGATGGTGCCGCTGACGCTGCACGAATCGGTCCCCGGGCACCACTTCCAGTTCGCTCGCGGGCTGGAGCTACCCGATGCACCGATGTTCCGCAAGACCGCCTACTTCGTGGCCTATGGCGAAGGCTGGGGCTTGTATGCCGAGCAGTTGGGCTATGACATGGGTCTCTACGACGATCCCTATGACCACTTCGGCCAGCTGACCTATGAGATGTGGCGCGCGGTGCGGCTGGTGGTCGACACAGGCATGCATTCGATGGGCTGGAGCCGCGCGCAGGCGATTGCCTACTTCAAGGCCAACGCCGCCAAGACCGACCAGGACATCGACAACGAGATCGACCGTTACATCGGCACCCCCGGCCAGGCGCTGGCCTACAAGATCGGGCAGATGAAGATTTCCGGGCTGCGGGCCAAGGCCAAGCGCGAACTGGGACCGAAGTTCGACCTGCGCGAGTACGACGATGCGGTGCTGGAGACAGGCTCCGTGCCACTGGACGCGCTCGAGCGACACATCGATGCCTGGATCGCGGCGAAGAAGGCGGCTTAGGCGGGGAATCAAGCCAGGCCCTGGCTGGGGTGAGGGGCGTTGATTTGCCGCTAACCCTCTGAACCCGCTATACTTTCCGGCTTCCTGCGGCCCGGCCGCGGGAACCTTGCCCCACCGCTTTGACGGGGGGCTGTCCGGCCCGTGTATTACGGGCCTCATCCATGAGGAAACGCATCATGCGTCATTACGAAGTCGTGTTCCTGGTTCATCCGGACCAGAGCGAGCAGGTGCCAGCCATGATCGAGCGCTACAAGGGCTTGATCGAAGCGGGCGGCGGAAAGATCCATCGTCTCGAAGACTGGGGTCGTCGCCAGACCGCATATCCGATCAACAACCTGGTCAAGGCCCACTATGTGTTGTTCAACATGGAAGCCGACCAGGCCGTGATCAACGAGCTGGTCGAAGGATTCCGCTTCAACGATGCAGTCCTGCGCCACCTGGTCATGCGCCGCGACGAAGCCGACACCGAGATGTCGTTGATCATGAAGAACAAGGACGAGAAGGGTGACAAGCCCGAGCGTGGTGATCGCCGCCGTCGCGACGAGAACGAAAACGCGGTCGGCACTGCCGAGCTGTCCGACGACAACGCCGAAGCCGCCTGAGCGCCTAGCCCTTAATATTGCCTGTCCGGAGCACACCCATGTCCAAGTTCTTCCGCCGCCGCAAGTTCTGTAAGTTCACCGCCGAGAACGTGAAAGAGATCGACTACAAGGATCTCAACACCCTCCGCCAGAACCTCACCGAGACCGGCAAGATCGTCCCCAGCCGCATCACCGGCACCAAGTCCAAATACCAGCGCCAACTCGCGACCGCGGTCAAGCGCGCACGCTTCCTGGCGTTGATTCCGTACACGGACAACCACAACGTCTGATCCTGTTTTCTCCTTGATCTCAAGGGGAAAACTTCAACCGTCCATTCGGACAGCAACAGTTGCGGTGCACTGCGCCGCTAACGAATACGGAGAAAATCCATGCAACTGATTCTTCTGCAGAAAGTCACCAACCTGGGCAACCTTGGCGACAAGGTCGACGTGAAGCCGGGTTACGGCCGCAATTTCCTCGTACCCAAGGGCAAGGCCGTGCCGGCAACTGCCGCCAATTTGGCCGAGTTCGAGGCCAAACGCGCCGATTACGAAGCAAATGCCCAGGCCAACCTCGGTGAAGCCGAAGTGCGCCGCACCAAGCTTCAGGACGCCAGCGTCACCATTTACGCCAACGCATCGACCGAAGGCAAGTTGTACGGATCGGTGGGTCCGCGCGACATCGCCGAGGCGTTGACCAAAATCGGCATGGCGGTGGAAAAGTCGGAAGTCGTGATGGGCGAGGGCGCGTTGCGCCACATCGGCGAGTTCGAAGTCCTCGTGCACCTGCACGCCGACGTCGAGATCCCGGTCAAGGTGATCGTCCAGGCCGAAGCCGCGTAACAGTCTAGTCAATCGCGTTGAATGAACGGGCGTCGAAAGACGCCCGTTTTGTTTTGTGCGGATCCACGATTCGCAGCGTGTGAGACGCCGTCGCGCAAAAGTTATGCACAACATGTCCAACGACTTGTCTGCAACACCTTTCCAGCGAGGCGACTACGATGCCTGCTCACACGCAGTACCAGGGCCGGGTCGACGGTCCATCCGGGGGAGTTGCATCGCTGATGAGCGCACGCCAGGGGTTTCGGGCCGATAACACCGCGTTCGCGCGTACCGACCACCGCATCGAGCAACTGCGCGTTCCACCGCAATCAGTGGAGGCCGAACAGGCCGTCCTCGGCGGCCTCATGCTGGCACCTGACGCCTACGACCGGGTGGCCGACCAGCTGGTCGATTCCGACTTCTATCGTCGCGACCATCAGTTGATCTTTCGTGCGATTCGCGAACTGGCCGAAAAGAGCCGTCCGTACGATGCGGTCACCTTGGGCGAGTGGTTTGAGTCGCAGGGCCTGGCCGATCACGTCGCCGGCGGTGCGTACCTGGTTGAACTGGCAAGCACCACCCCGTCTGCCGCCAATATCGGCGCCTACGCGGAGATCGTGCGCGACAAGGCGGTGCTGCGACAGTTGATCGAGGTCGGAACCGGCATCGTCAACGACGGCTTCCAGCCTGAAGGCCGCGACAGCAGCGAAATCCTTGCCGTGGCCGAGCAGCAGGTATTCGCGATCGCCGAGGCTGGCGCGCGCGGGCGCACCGATTTCGTGCCAGTGACCAAGGCGCTGATCGAAGCCTTCGATGTGCTGCAGACGCGCCATGCAAACGGCGGCAGCATCACTGGCCTGCCGACCGGCTACACCGAATTCGACGAGATGACTGCAGGCCTGCAGCCAACCGACCTGATCATCCTGGCTGCACGCCCGGCGATGGGCAAGACCACGCTGGCGCTGAACATGGCCGAGTACGCGGCGATCAAGACCAAGAAAGCGGTCGCGGTCTTTTCGATGGAAATGTCGTCCTCGCAACTCGCTCTTCGCCTGATCTCCGCTAACGGCCGCGTCAATGCCACGCGCCTGCGCACGGGGCAGCTGGAAGACGAGGACTGGAGCCGCGTTACCAGTGCGATCCGCATGCTGCGCGAGTCCAAGATCTTCATCGACGACACTCCTGCGCTGTCGCCTGAGGTACTGCGCGCCAAGGCGCGGCGCCTGAAGCGCGAGCACGACCTGGGCCTGATCGTGATCGACTACCTGCAGCTGATGGCAGTGCCTGGCAACAGCGAAAACCGCGCCACCGAGATCTCGGAAATCTCGCGCGGCCTGAAGGCGCTGGCCAAGGAGCTCAACGTCCCTGTGCTCGCCTTGTCGCAGCTCAACCGCTCGCTGGAGACCCGCACCGACAAGCGTCCGGTGATGGCCGACCTGCGTGAATCCGGCGCTATCGAGCAGGACGCCGACGTCATCGTCTTCATCTACCGCGACGAGTACTACAACAAGGAAAACTCGCCGGACAAGGGCCTGGCCGAAATCATCATCGGCAAGCAGCGAAATGGTCCGACCGGATCGCTCAAGTTGAAATTCTTTGGCGAGTACACGCGATTCGACAACCTGGCACATGATTCGGTGGGGAGTTTCGAGTAGGGCACCGTAGAATCACGGCATGGCCCGCCCAACCTCCGCCACCATCCACGCCGATGCGCTGCGTCACAACCTTTCGCAAGTGCGTGCTCGCGCACCAAACAGCCGAGTCATGGCAGTCGTCAAGGCAGACGGGTACGGCCATGGCCTGGAGCGCGTGGCGCGCGCGCTCTCGGGCGCCGATGCCTTCGGTGTTGCCGCACTGAGCGATGCCGAGCGCCTTCGCGCAGCCGGCTTGTCGCAACCGATCGTGCTGCTGTCCGGCTTCGACGAAGCCGATGACCTGCCACAGTTGCAGCGGCTCAACGTCGAGACCGTGGTCCACCACGTCACCCAGCTCAAGATGCTGGAGCAGGCACCACCAGGCGAGCCGATCCGCTGCTGGCTCAAGCTCGACACCGGCATGCACCGGTTGGGCTTCGCGCCTGACCATGTGCGCGATGCGTACTCGCGGCTGGTCGCCATGCCCGCAGTGGCTGATGACATCGTGCTGATGAATCATTTCGCCAGTTCCGATGAATTCACCAACCCACAGACGCGCCAGCAGCTTCGTGCCTTCGATGAAGCGACCAGGGGGCTGCCCGGTGCACGCTCGCTGGCGAATTCCGCAGCGATCCTCGGCTGGCCCGACACACATGGCGACTGGGTGCGGCCGGGCGGCGCGCTGTATGGAATATCCGCCGTCGAAGGCACCAGCGGCGCCGACTTCGGATTGCATCCGGCGATGACGCTGGCGACGCGGCTGATTGCCGTCAATCGCATCGGAAAAGGGGAGCGCATCGGATATTCGGCCACGTGGCAATGCCCGGAAGACATGCCCGTCGGCGTCGCCGCGATCGGTTACGGAGATGGCTATCCGCGCCATGTCCCCGCAGGCACGCCGGTGCTGGTGAATGGCTCGCGCGCCGATATCATCGGCCGCGTATCGATGGACCTGATGACGATCGACCTTCGTTCGCAACCCGATGCGAAGACCGGTGACCCGGTGGTGTTGTGGGGCGAAGGATTGCCCGTCGAGACCATCGCCTCGGCGGCCGGAACCATCGGCTATGAGCCCGTGTGTTCGATCACCCGGCGGGTGCGTTTCGTCGAGGACTGACCCGGGTATCACCACCACCTGGCGATACTGCCCCATGCGCATTGCACTTGTCTGGTTTCGAAGCGATCTGCGTCTTGCCGACAATCCGGCCCTGCAGGCTGCGTTTGACCAAGGCTATGCGCCGCTACCGGTGTACATCCATGCTCCTGAGGAAGAGGGGGATTGGGTGCCAGGCGCGGCCTCGGATGCGTGGCGTGGGCGCTCACTGGCTGCACTTGATGCCGATCTGCGTGCACGTGGCTCGCAGTTGCGCTGTTTCTTCGGCCCCAGTCTGGCGACGCTGCGGACACTGGCATTGGCCGCCGGCGCTGAGGCTGTGTTCTGGAACCGGCGCTATGAACCGGCCATCGAACAACGCGATGCCAGCATCAAGCGCGCGCTTCGTGCCGATGGCCTGCGTGCGGAAAGCCACAATGGTTCATTGCTGTTCGAACCCTGGCAACTGCAGACCAAAGCCGGCGGCCCGTACAGAGTGTTCACGCCATTCTGGCGTAGCGCGCTGGCGTCATGGCATTTGCCGCTATTGTCGGATCCGCCGACGAATTTTTCTGCCATCGACTCAGCTCCGGAGGGTGTTGCGCCAGACGCGCTGAAGCTCGCACCCGCGCGTGCCTGGGACGCTGGATTCTGGCCGATCTGGACACCGGGCGAATCGGGCGCCCACGAGACGCTGGACGTCTTCATTGATGGTGGGCTGCGTGGGTATCGCGAGGGTCGTGACCGATCCGACCACACAGGCACGTCGCGACTGTCGCCGCATCTGCATTTCGGTGAAATCGCGCCGTGGCGCGTGGTGCATGTACTCGAGGCAGTGCGTGGGGCGGGCACGACAACCGACATCGATGCCTGCATCAGGGAGCTGGGCTGGCGCGAATTCGCCCACCACCTGATGCATCACTTCCCGAAAACCATCGACGAAAACCTCAACCCACGCTTCGAGAAATTTGCATGGGCAGCAGTTGATCCGCGCATGCTGACGTCCTGGCAACGCGGGATGACGGGCGTGCCGATCGTTGATGCGGGCATGCGCGAGCTCTGGCACACCGGCTGGATGCACAACCGGGTCCGCATGATCGTGGCGAGTTACTTCACCAAGCACATGCGTTATCACTGGCGCGGGGGCGCGCGCTGGTTCTGGGACACGCTGATCGATGCGGACCTTGCGAGCAACACCCTCGGTTGGCAGTGGGTTGCCGGCACCGGCGCGGACGCGGCACCTTACTTCCGTGTCTTCAATCCGGTGACGCAATCGACGAAATTCGACCCCCAAGGTCGCTACATCGCGAAATGGGTGCCGCAGCTCAGTGCACTGCCGTTGCCTGCGCGGTTCGCGCCGTGGACACAACCCCAGCTGCGCGCACGACTGGCCGGCGATTACCCGGGGCAGCCTGTTGTCGGCTTGGCCAAAGGCCGTGAGGCAGCCTTGGACGCATACCGCACCACGTGAACGCATGCCGCAGCATTGAACGGGTGATTCGCATGGGCATGTTCCGGCTGGAAAATGAACCGCAATTGTGCCTCCTCACCTGCGGATGACATCGGCATAACTACCTTGACGCACGAAGTGAGACGCGATCAGCCCGTCTCGCACCCCCGCAAGACCAGGAGACCACCATGGGCAAGTTCGCAACGACCGCACTCATTTCCGCGCTGGCCAGCACGATGTTCCTAAGCAGTTGCGCCAGCTACACGGGGCAAACCAATGACCCCAATGATCCCAATCACACCCGCACCGGTGCGCTGATTGGAGCAGGGATTGGCGCGGTTGCCGGCTTGCTCAGCGGTGGTGACGCCGTGGAGCGCCGCCAGCGCGCGCTGGTTGGCGCCGGGGTGGGCGGGCTCGCCGGGGGCGGCATTGGTGCGTACCAGGATCGGCAGGAAGCCGCACTGCGTCGCAGCCTGGCAGGTAGCGGTGTCGACGTGGAGCGCAGGGGCGACAACATCACCCTCAACATGCCCGGAAACATCACGTTTGCCTTCGACAGCAGTGGCCTGCAACCACAGTTCTACCCGGTGCTGGACAATGTCGCGGGGACTTTGAACCAATACAACCAGACCGTGATCGAAGTCGCCGGCCATACCGACAATGTCGGCACCGATGCCTACAACCAGCAACTATCGACCCAGCGCGCCAATTCGGTGGCGGCGTATCTCAACGGCAAAGGCGTCATGCAGCAGCGGATGATCGTGGTCGGCGCGGGCGAGACACGCCCGATCGCGAGCAACGACACCGATGCCGGGCGCGCCCAGAATCGTCGGGTCGAGATCACGATCGTCCCCATGCATGGATGACGTTCATTGCAGTTGATGCCACGAAGCATCGAGCGGGTCGCGCAAGCGGCCCGTTCTGCGTTTTGTTGGATGCGTCAGTAGGGAAGTCGCCGACCATCAAGCGGTCTTAACCCGGCATGCTGTATTAATTGACGGTTGCAAACCCACGCCGATCGTTGCAAGGAGCGCCTTTGAACAAGCCCGCCAAACCATCAGACGCCCTTGTGTTTTTTGGAGCCACGGGAGACCTGGCCTACAAGAAAGTCTTTCCCGCCTTGCAGGCACTGGCGCGTGACGGCGAATTGAACATGCCGGTCATTGGCGTGGCGCGTGCGGGGTGGACGCTCGAGCAATTGCGCCAGCGCGTGCGCGACAGTCTTGAGCACAACGGCGGCGTGGACGAGGCCGCGTTCGCCAAGCTTAGTGCGCAATTGCAGTATATCGATGGCGATTACGCCGATTCCGCCACATTCCATCGCCTGAAACAGGCACTTTCCGGCGTCTCACGACCCTTGCATTACCTGGCGATCCCACCTGGTTTGTTCGTGACGGTAGTGCAGGGATTAGCGCAGTCTGGTTGCGCAGAGAATGCACGCGTCGTGGTCGAAAAACCCTTCGGACGTGATCTTTCATCGGCGCAGGAGTTGAACAAGGCGCTGCACGCCGTCTTTCCGGAACAGTCGATTTTCCGCATCGATCATTATCTGGGTAAGGAAGCGGTGCAGAACCTGATGTATTTCCGATTCGCCAACACATTTCTGGAACCCGTCTGGAATCGCACTTACGTCGATAACGTGCAGATCACGATGGCGGAGAGCTTTGGTGTTGAAGGACGTGGAGGGTTCTACGACGAAGTTGGCGCGATTCGCGATGTCATCCAGAACCACCTGCTCCAAGTTGTTGCGTTACTTGCGATGGACGCCCCGATCAATGACGACATCGGCTCCATCCAGGCGGAAAAACTGCGCCTGTTCCGGGCAATGCGGCCGCTCAATCCAGAGAATATCGTGCGTGGGCAATTCAGCGGCTATCGAAACGAGGCGGGAGTGAAGTCGGATTCGAATACGGAAACCTTCGCGGCGCTCAAGCTCGAAATTGACACTTGGCGTTGGGCCGGCGTTCCCTTTTACATCCGCGCCGGCAAGAACCTGCCGTTGACGGCGACAGAGGTAATGATCGACCTGAAATCTCCACCAATGGAAATCTTCGGCAAAGACGCAGGCGAGGGACAGTTGGCATCGCACTCCAATTATTTCCGCTTCCGCCTGGGTCCTGAAGTAGTGATCGCGGCCGGCGCACGCGTCAAGCAACCCGGTGAGCTCATGCGCGGCGAGGATGTTGAACTGGTTGCGCGCAATCGTCCTGCGAGCGAGACGCCTCCGTACAAGCGCCTGCTTGGTGATGCATTGCGCGGTGATGGGTCGTTGTTCACGAGAGACGACAGCGTAGAGGCGGCATGGCGAGTCGTCGATCCCGTGCTGGACCTGCCAGAGCCAGTCGAAAGCTACGAGCCAGGTTCTTGGGGGCCTGGATCGGCCGCACGAATTGTCGACGGAGACGAAGGCTGGCACGATCCAAAGCCGGCGTCGGCAACACCGTGCTGACTAATGGCGCCCGCATCGTTTTCCTGCTTGATGTCGATAACACGCTGCTCGACAACGATCGATTTTCCGCTGATCTTGATGCGCAGCTGACGCAATCGCTGGGAGCTGATGCGCAGGCAAGCTATCGCGAAATGTACGAGTCCTTACGCACGCAGCGTGGCTATGCCGACTACCTGTCACCGCTACAGCAAATGCGCAATACCTTCGATGGCGATCCGGATTTGCTGGAGCTGGCGCAGTTCATGCTCGAATACCCATTCGCCCGCAATGCCTATCCCGGGGTGCGCGAAACCCTCGCGCATCTGTCTACGCTGGGTCTGACCATCATCCTGTCCGATGGGGATCTGGTCCTGCAGCCACGCAAGATCAAGCACTCGGGTTTGTGGAACGAGGTACAGGGCAGGGTTCTGGTCTACCTCCACAAAGAGCTGCGACTGGAGGCGATGCAGGAGCGATTTCCGGCGGGACACTACGTGGCGGTCGATGACAAACCACGCGTGCTGGCGGCAATCAAATCATCCATGGGCGCGAAGGTCACGACGATTTTCATTCGCCAGGGGCACTACGCCAACCAAGCGGACGTGGATTCGTTGCAGCCACCACCCGACATGCAGTTCAATCATATTGCCGAACTCCAAACGCTCACGCTTGAGCAGCTGCAACCGCCCGCAATATCGCTCGCGACCTTGAAGGAGATTCCATGAACCACAACCTGCAGCAACTGCATGATGCCGGCCAGAGCATCTGGCTGGACAACATCACCCGCGGCCTGCTCGATAGCGGGACGCTGGCGAGATACATCAGTGAATTCGGATTGACCGGGCTGACGTCCAACCCGACCATCTTCGACGAAGCGATCGGTGGCAGCGGCGACTACGACGCCGGAATTGCCGAGAAACATGACGCGGGCCTGGTGGGTGAATCACTCTTCATCGAGCTGGCGTTGGAAGACCTGCGCCGCGCGGCGGGTCTGTTCTTGCCCGTGCATCAGGCGACCCATGGCCTCGACGGCTGGGTGTCGATGGAATTATCCCCGATGCTGGCGCGCGACACGGCCGGAAGCATCCAGGCTGCGTCCCAGATCCATGCACAGGCGGCGTGCGACAACCTCTTCGTCAAGATTCCCGGAACACCGGAAGGACTGGGAGCGATCGAGGAATCGATCTTCAATGGCATCCCGGTCAACGTCACCCTGTTGTTTTCAATGCAGCAGTACGTCGCATCGGCTGATGCCTACATGCGCGGCATCGAGCGCCGCATCGAGGCCGGCCGTGATCCGGTCGTCGGTTCGGTTGCCTCGCTCTTCGTCAGTCGGTGGGACAAGGCCATCGCCGCGAAGGCACCGCCGCAATTGCGAAATCGTCTCGGCATCGCGATCAGCCAGCGCGCTTATCGCGAATACCGCAAGCTGCTTGCATCGTCTCGCTGGAGAGCACTGGCTGATGCCGGTGCGCTGCCGCAACGCCTGTTGTGGGCCAGTACCAGTGTCAAGGACCCCAGCGCCCCGGATACGCTTTACCTCAGCACGCTCGCCGCGCCCGACACCATTGACACCGTGCCGGAAAAAACGCTGAAGGCCTTTGCCGATCATGGAGTTGTTCAAGGTGTCATGCGGGACGATGGCGCCGATTGCGAAAACGTGCTGGCGGAATTTGCGAAGGCAGGAATCGACGTCGATGCATTGGCATTGCAATTGCAGGAAGAGGGCGCACAGTCCTTCGTCAAGTCCTGGCAGGAACTGATGCAGCGCATCGACGATAAATCACATTCGCTGGTATCGAAGTGATCCAGGATGCCACCCCAAGCAAGCTGCGACTGACTGCAACATCGCAGTGGCATGCGTTGTCCCGCCTGGCGACAACAACCGGAAAAAAACACCTGCGCGATCTATTCGCGGAAGACCCCGCGCGTGGTGAACGCCTGACCGCTGAAGCAGCCGGTCTTTACCTGGATTACTCCAAGCAACGCGTAGATGCAGAAACGTTGAAGCTGCTGTGGGAACTTGCCAACGCATGCGGTTTGCCGCAGTACATCGAGGCGATGTTCCGTGGCGACCATATCAATGCCACCGAAAACCGCGCGGTGCTGCATACCGCACTCAGGGCACCCGCCAGCCAAATACTCATGGTGGATGGCGTGGATGTTGTCGCCGAAGTGCAGGCAGTGCTGGCGCGCATGAGCGTCTTTGCCGACAAGGTGCGCGATGGCCGTTGGACCGGCACCACTGGCAAGCGCATCCGCAACGTCATCAACATCGGCATTGGCGGTTCCGACCTGGGCCCGGTGATGGCCTATGAAGCCTTGCGCGATTACAGCCAGCGCGACCTGACGATGCGCTTTGTCTCCAATGTCGATCCGACCGATTTTGTGGAGTCAACACGCGATCTGGATCCGGCTGAAACACTCTTCATCGTCGGTTCCAAGACCTTCACCACGCTGGAAACGCTCACCAATGCACATGCTGCCAGGGACTGGTGCGTGGGCGCATTGGGTGAAGGTGCCGTTGCCCGACACTTTGTCGCCGTGTCGACCAATTCGGCTGGCGTGGAAAAGTTCGGGATCGATACAGACAACATGTTCGGGTTCTGGGACTGGGTTGGCGGGCGCTATTCGATGGATTCAGCGATCGGGCTGTCGACGATGATCGCGATCGGGCCGGACAATTTTCGCGAGATGCTTGCCGGCTTCCATGCGATCGACACGCACTTCCGAACGGCGCCGCTTGAACGCAACTTGCCTGCGTTGATGGGCATGATCGCCATCTGGAACAACAATTTCCTCGGCGCCACCACTGTGGCGGTGCTGCCATACGCGCAGTATCTCAAGCGCTTTCCGGCTTACCTGCAGCAGTTGACGATGGAGAGCAACGGCAAGCATGTCACGCTCGACGGGCAGCGCTGCGATTACGAAACAGGCCCGATCTACTGGGGAGAGCCTGGCACCAATGGGCAACACTCGTTCTACCAGTTGATCCATCAAGGCACGCGGCTGGTGCCATGCGACTTCATCGGTTTCTGCAAGCCTTTGAATCCATTGCATGCGCAACACGACCTGTTGATGGCCAACCTGTTTGCGCAGAGTGAAGCCCTGGCCTTCGGCAAGACCACCAAACAGGTCCGCGAGGAAGGCACGGCCGATGCGCTGGTCGCACATCGCACATTCGATGGCAACCGACCCAGCCACACCATCCTGGTGGAGCAACTCAGCCCGCACAGTCTTGGCGCACTGGTTGCGTTGTACGAGCACAGTGTGTTCGTGCAGGGCGTGATCTGGAATATCGACAGCTTCGATCAATGGGGCGTGGAATTAGGCAAGCAACTGGCCGGCACGGTGGCGTCCCAGCTCAAGCGCGATGCATCCGCGCAGGACATTCCATTGGCGCACGACAGTTCAACCAACACCTTGATCGAGCGCTATCGCCAAAGCCGCAACCAAGCGGAGCCATCGCATGAATGATTCAAGCGCTGCCCCAGCTACACGGATCAGTCCGCTCGCCGGGAAGCCGGCGCCAGCCAGCTTGCTGGTCGATGTGCCACGGTTGGTGACGGCGTATTACAGCGAGCATCCTGATCCCGCGATCGCAGCGCAGCGCGTGGCATTTGGCACATCGGGACATCGAGGCAGTGCATTGGATTGCAGCTTCAATGAAGACCACCTGCTGGCGATCAGCCAGGCCATCTGCAGCTATCGGCAGTCAAAACACATCGACGGACCAGTGTTCATCGGCTTTGACACGCATGCGCTGTCGGCGCCGGCATTCGCCACCGCCCTCGAAGTCCTCGCCGCCAACGACGTGCAGGTGCTGATCTCCAAGGGCGACGAGTACACGCCGACCCCTGCGGTCTCCCATGCCATCCTGGCCTACAACCGTGGGCGCAGCAGTGGTTGTGCCGACGGCATCGTGATTACGCCGTCGCACAACCCACCCGATAACGGTGGCTTCAAATACAACCCGCCCAATGGCGGCCCGGCCGATACCGACGTCACCGGCTGGATCCAGGACGAAGCCAACCGACTGCTGGAAACCAGGCTATCTGGCGTCAAGCGCATGACCTTCGCCGCGGCACGTCGCAGTACGAACGTCGGCGAGCATGATTTTCTCGAAGGCTATGTCGCTGATCTTGGCGCGGCATTGGACTTTGATCTCATTCGCAGCGCCAAGCTCAAGCTGGGCGTCGATCCCCTGGGTGGTGCGGGCGTGCATTACTGGGCGCGGATCGCAGAGCACTACAACATTGACCTGGACGTCGTCAGCGAGGATGTCGATCCCACCTTCCGCTTCATGACCGTGGACTGGGACGGCAAGATCCGCATGGATCCGTCATCGCCCTATGCGATGCAGCGCCTGCTTGGCCTCAAGGACAAGTACGACGTCGCCATGGCATGCGATACCGATCATGACCGCCACGGCATCGTGACCCGCAGTGCAGGATTGCTTCCGCCCAACCATTACCTGAGCGTGGCCATCGATCACCTGTTTCGCCAGCGTCCACAATGGCGAGGCGATGCGGCGATTGGCAAGACCGTGGTCAGCACCAGCATGATCGATCGCGTGACGACCTCACTGGGACGCAAGCTGTTCGAGGTGCCGGTGGGTTTCAAATGGTTTGCCGATGGCTTGTTCGACGGCTCCCTCGGATTCGGTGGCGAGGAAAGTGCGGGTGCCTCTTTCCTGCGCCGTGACGGAAACGTCTGGACCACCGACAAGGATGGCATTGTCGCGGCGCTGCTTGCGGCGGAAATCACAGCCCATCACGGGAAGGATCCCGGCGAGCTTTACGGTGAACTTGAGCATCAGCACGGCACGATGTTCGCCGATCGCGTCGAAGCACCGGCCACGGCCGCGCAGAAATCCAAGCTCGGAAAGTTGTCGCCGCAGCAGGTGCAGCACAAGCAACTTGCCGGAGATCCAATCACGAATGTGATGGACCACGCTCCCGGGAACAAAGCCCCAATCGGCGGCATCAAGGTCACGACCGCAAATGGCTGGTTTGCGGCGCGCCCGTCCGGCACCGAGGACATCTACAAGATCTATGCGGAAAGTTTCCGCGACAAGACTCACCTGAAAAAGTTGCTTGCAGAAGCGCAAAACGTGGTCGACAGCGCAATCGGCGCGCATTGACGACTGGACATTCCAGCAACCTGCTCCAAACAATCAGGACATCGACATGAGTGACGCTCTCGACCTGCAATGCATCAACACACTGCGCTTCCTGTCGGTGGACATGGTCCAGAAAGCCGACAGCGGCCACCCTGGCCTGCCGCTCGGCGCCGCACCGATGGCGTATGCGCTGTGGACGCAGCAGCTCAAGCACAATCCGCGCAACCCGTCGTGGGCCGATCGCGACCGCTTCGTGTTGTCTGCCGGACATGGCTCGGCGCTGCTCTACAGCCTGCTGTACATGGCCGGCTATGACCTGGCGCTGGACGACATCAAGCAGTTCCGTCAGTGGGGGAGCAAGACGCCCGGACATCCCGAGCGGGGGCATACGGCCGGCATCGAAGTCACCACCGGCCCGCTCGGCCAGGGATTTGCCAACGCCGTCGGCATGGCGATCGGTGAGGCGCAGCTCGCTGCGCGCTACAACCGCGACGGCCACGCCATTGTCGATCACCAGACATGGGTACTCGCCAGCGACGGCGACCTGATGGAAGGCGTCACTTCGGAAGCGGCGTCGCTGGCCGGGCACCTCAAGCTAGGCAAGTTGACGGTGCTGTACGACGACAACCATGTGACGCTTGCCGCTGGCACGCCGATCACGTTCACGGAGGATCGCGCGGCGCGTTTCGAGGCTTATGGCTGGCACACGGTGCACGTTGCCGACGGCAACGATGTCGATGCCATCGGTGCCGCGCTCGCGCAGGCGCGTACGGAAACGGCGCGACCGTCGTTGATCCTCGTGAACACGTTGATCGGCTTCGGTTCGCCTGAGCAGGACAGCTTCAAGGCCCACGGTTCCCCGCTTGGCGTCGAAGATGTGCGCAAGACCAAGGAGAACCTGGGTTGGCCGGTCGAGCCACCATTCCTGGTGCCTGATGCCGCGCTCAAGCGCATGCATGAAGCGATCGACAGTGGTACCAGTCAGGAAAGAGAATGGGATGAACGCATGGCTGCGTACACCCAGGCATTTCCCGAACTCGCGGCGGAGTTGCAACGCAGCCTGCGCGGCGAGTTGCCGCCCGGATGGGATGCCGATATTCCTGTGTTTCCCACAGACGCCAAGGGCATGGCCACGCGCGAGGCCGGGGGCAAGGTCATGAATGCGATCGCGCCGAAGTTGCCCACGCTGACCGGCGGCTCGGCAGACCTTGATCCGTCGACCAAGACCGCGCTGAAAGGGCTTGGGGATTTCAATCCACTACCGACACCTGGCGAAGACCAGCAGGGTTCCGACGGCGGTGGCTGGAGTTACACGGGTCGCAACCTGCATTTCGGCGTGCGCGAGCACGCAATGGGATCAATCGCGAACGGTCTGGCCGCGCACGGGGGTTTCATTCCGTTTGGTTCGACGTTCCTGATTTTCTCCGACTACATGCGTCCTCCAATCCGCCTGGCGGCATTGATGAAGCTGCATGTCATCCATGTGTTCACCCACGACAGCATTGCGGTGGGCGAGGACGGTCCGACCCACGAACCGGTCGAGCAACTGGCGGGCCTTCGCGCAATCCCTGGATTGACCGTGCTGCGTCCTGGTGATGCCAACGAAACCGCCGTTGCATGGCGCGTTGCGCTGGAATCGCGTGATCGCCCGATGGTGTTCGCGCTGAGCAGGCAAAGCATGCCGACGCTGGACCGCACGCGCTACGCGTCCGCTGACGGCGTGCGCCAGGGCGCGTACGTCCTCGCAGAGGCAAAGGACGGCAAGCCCCAGTTGATCCTGATCGCCAGCGGCTCAGAAGTTGGCCTGGTGGTCGCTGCCGCGCAGAAACTCGAGGACGACGGGATCGCGGTTCGCGTAGTGTCGATGCCGAGTTGGGACTTGTTCGACGCGCAGCCGCAGGCCTATCGCGATGAAGTGCTGCCGCACGCGGTGCGCGCGCGATTGGCAGTGGAAGCGGGGAGTACACAAGGCTGGCATCGTTACGTTGGCGATGGCGGCGACGTACTCGGGATCGACCGCTTCGGCGCTTCTGCGCCCGGCGATACGGTGCTGCGCGAATATGGGTTCACCGTCGACAACGTCTGCGCCCGGGCGAAGGCGCTGTTGCGCTGAAATCAGGCAAACACGGAACACGGAGCCTCACAGCATGTCCACGACATTCAAGGTGGGTGACCACGTCGGCTGGAATTCCGAAGCCGGCCACGTCAGCGGCAGGATCATCAAGATCCACGCCCGCGATTTCGATTACAAAGGCCACACCCACCGGGCAAGCGCGGATGATCCGCAATACGAAATCAAGAGCGACAAGACCGACCACATCGCAGCCCACAAAGGCGCGGCTCTGCGTAAAGTTGATTGATTTCCAGGCCGAACGGATAGGTAACGGGCATCCCGCCTTTGGGCGACAACGGGGGCGTGTCCTGGGTAGGCTGCACTGCCCCAAGTTCCAGTTCGCATGCACCCACTGACTTCCTCCCGCTGGACCACCTGCGCTGCAGGCGCGTTGCTCGCGCTGTCGCTTGTCGGCTGTTCCCAGCCGCCCCAGCGCACGGCGGCCGACGTGCGCGCGGATATTTCGCGACATATCCCGGCGGGCATTCCGGATCGCGCAGACTGGGCGAACGATCTCTACGCCGCGTTCGACACGCAGGACATCGACCCGAACGCTTCCAACATCTGCGCGGCGATCGCTGTGATCGAGCAGGAATCCTCGTTCCGCGCCGATCCGCCAGTGGTGAACTTGCCGCAGATCGCCCGCGCGGAGATCGACCGGCGTGCTGCCCAGCTGCACGTGCCGGGCTTCGTGGTCGATGCGGCACTGGCGATCCATGCGCCTGATGGACGTAGTTATTCGGAGCATCTTGCAGGCGTGCACACCGAGCACGAGCTCAGTGATCTGTTCGAGCAGATGATCGGTGCGGTACCGATGGGGCGTCGCCTGCTGGGCGGCCTGAATCCGGTCCACACAGCAGGCCCAATGCAGGTCAGCGTCGCCTTTGCCCAAGCACATTCACGCGGCTATCCGTATCCGCCGGAAGGCTCGATACGGCACGAGGTCTTCAGCCGTCGTGGAGGATTGTATTTCGGGGTGAAGCATTTGCTCGGCTACCCGGCGCATTACCCGCGCATGCTGTATCGCTTCGCCGACTTCAATGCGGGCCAGTACGCGAGTCGCAATGCGGCATTCCAGCGGGCCGTCTCGGTGGCATCGGGTATCGCTCTGGCCCAGGATGGCGACCTGCTCCGTCCTGGTGCAACACTCGATGCACCCGGCGCTACGGAAGCCGTGCTGCGGCGCCTGCAGCCGCCGCTGCCAATGGATGCTTCGGGGGTCCGGCGCGACTTGCAAGGCAGTGAAAGCCTCGCATTCGAAGACTCCGCGCTGTATCGCGACGTCTATGCGGTCGCGGAAGCGCGAGCAAAGGGCCCACTGACCCGCGCACGCGTCCCGGACATCGCGCTGCACGGCCCCAAGCTCACCCGAAAATTGTCGACGGCCTGGTATGCCTCACGCGTCGAAGGGCGTTACGAGCGATGCATGCGGGCAAAGTGACTGGTAGAGGGTGTTGATCTCACGGCAGCTCGCCACGGCCCTCGGGATGGAACGAGGGCTCGACTTTCAATACATGGTCGGGATCAACAATCCTGCCAACGCCAGCAGCAACGACAAGGGCATCACCAGCGAGCCGAGACGCAGGAATTGCCACGCCGAGACATCTTCGCCTTCGCGGCGGATGGCGGTCAGCCACAAAATGGTCGCAAGCGATCCGGTGACGGACAGGTTGGGGCCGAGGTCGATGCCGATCGTGATCGCACTTTGGATCATCGTGTCGGGTTGCGCCGTGGTGACGATTGAGCTGGCGATCAGCCCCATGGGCAGGTTGTTGACGAGATTGCACGCCAGCGCGATGCCGGTGCCAGCGGCCCATGCGGTGCGAGTGGCTGAAGTCGTGGCGGAGTGATGCAGCCAGTCGGAAAGCATCTGGACCACGCCGGTATGGATCAGCCCTTGTACCAGCACGAACAATCCAGCCACCAGGGCCAGCACCGGCCACGACACATTCTTGAGCGTGGCCCAAGGCGATTCGCGTTTGCCTATCCACACGACGACGGCGACCAGTACGGTGACCAACAGCGTCGGCCACCCCAACGGTACTGCGCGCCACGACGCGACCAGCAACGCAATTGCAACGCCGATGATGCCGTAGCCGGTAGTCGCGCCAGCGTGCGAGAGCTTCGGCAACGCGATGTTGGCGCTGATGGGCTGGGTCAAGGCATCGCGTTGCAGGAACCGGTGCACGGCGAAGGTCGCGACAATCGAAAGCACGGATGGAACTGCAAACTGCCGCAACCATTGTGTCAGGGGCGGCATTTAAGCGCCGAAGATGACCAGATTGGCCGGGTTAGAGATTGGCAACACGAAACTCGCCGCATTGGAGAGGAACGCGCAGACGAAAAGATAGGGTAAAGGATTTGCGTTGGCTTTCTTTGCTGCTGCATACACCGCAGGCGTCAGGACCACGGCGGTGGCGTCGTTGGACATGAACACCGTGATCATCGTCCCGATCGCGTAGGCGAGCATGAACAACCGTGATGCTGATCCCTGCGATCGGACAACGGCATAGGCCGCAATGAAATCGAACAGGCCTTCACGACGGGCAAGTTCGGACAACAACATCATGCCTGCCAGGAAAAGATAGACGTTGAGTCCTTTCCCGACTGCTGTTGCGGCTTCATGCCAAGGCAGCAGCCCGAAAACAACCAACACGCACCCACCGCAGACTGCCCAGACCGCTTCCGACACCCGCCATGGCCTGATGATCACACCCGATATCGCGAGGATGGCGACCACCCATGTCGCGACATGCGCAAGATTCGCTATCGTCATGCGACTGTTGCTGGATGCCCAGGATAAATCGTGATCAACCTGTTCCCGCCGTGCTCATTCCTTCTTGATCGCATGCCCGCCGAATTCGTTGCGCATCGCGGCCAGCAACTTGTCCGAGAACGAGTCGCTGTCGCGCGAGCGCAGTCGTTCGATCAGTGCCTGGGTGATGATCGGCGCCGGTACGTTGAGGTCGATCGCCTCGGCAACTGTCCATCGCCCCTCGCCGGAATCGTCAACGTAAGGTGCAATGCCGTCGAGCTTGGGATTCTTGCCAAGCGCGTCGCTGGTCAGCTCGAGCAACCACGAACGCACCACGCTGCCATAGCGCCAGATCTCCGCGACCTGGTGTAGGTCCAGTGCAAATTCTTCCTTGTGCCCGAGGATCGAAAACCCCTCGGCGTAGGCCTGCATCATTCCGTACTCGATGCCGTTGTGGACCATCTTGGTGAAGTGCCCGGCACCGACGGGACCGACGCGGCCCCAGCCCTGGTCTTTGCCAGGTGCCAACGTCTCGAAGATCGGGCGCAGGCGCTCGACCACGTCGACGTCGCCGCCGATCATCATGCTGTAGCCCTCGGCCAGCCCCCACACGCCACCGCTGGTGCCGCAATCCACGTACGCGATTTGCTTGCCTGCCAGCGCGGCGGAGCGACGTAGCGTGTCCTTGTAGTTGGAATTGCCGCCATCCACGATCGTGTCGCCGGCGCCCAGCAGCTTGCCCAGGCTATCGACGGTGGAATCGGTGATTTTCCCTGCCGGCACCATCATCCACACAATGCGTGGGCCGGTCAGTTGATTCACCAGGGCATCCAGGGTGGCGGCCGACTCGCCGCCGTTGTCCTCATGCTTTTTGCGTGCCTCAGGCATGGGATCGAAGCCGACCACCCGGTGCCCGCCGCCAATCAAGCGCTGGGCCATGTTGGCACCCATCTTGCCAAGTCCGATCATGCCAAGCGCGATGGATGACTGCTCCATGGGTAACTCCTGTGTGGGCGAAAGAAGACCCTCATCTTGCGCGGTCTCCCGTTAGGGCGGGGTTGACAACGACGCAGAGGATTTCATCTCGCGCATGCAGGCCTTTGCGGCGATGCGGATGGCATCGGCTTGCGTGGGATAGCAATGGATCACATCCGCCAATCCACTCATGCCAACCCCGGCCTGCATTGCCAGGGTAATTTCATTGAGCATGTCGCCAGCCCCGCGCGCCACGATCGTCGCGCCCAGGATGCGGTCGGAGGCCTGCGCGACATGGATCTTGACGAAACCTGTGTCCTGGCCGTCGAGTATCGATCGATCCACGGTATGCAGCGGCACGGTGAAGGTGCGCACCGGGATGTCCAGCGCATGTGCCTGCCGCACGTACAGCCCGACATGCGCAATCGCCGGGTCGGTGTACGTGCACCACGGAACCACCAGTTCGCTGACGCGCCGGGTCGCGCCATCAAGCGCGTTGGCGACGGCAATCAGTGCCGACGCAACTGCGACGTGGGCAAAGCGATATTCCATGCAGACGTCGCCGGCCGCGTGCACGCGCGGATTGCTGGTACGCAGGAAATCATCGACATGGACGCCGTTGATGGTGTCGAATTCTATTCCGCCGACCTCCAGATCCAACCCCTCCACCCGCGGCACCCGCCCGGTACCGGCGATGATGACGTCGGTGGCGACGGTGCTGTGGTAGTCGTCGCTGACCATGTCGACGAGCTTTTCACCGTTGCTGCAACGCACCGCAACGGCGGTGGTGTTCAACCGCACCTCGATGCCGTCGCGAGCGAACGCATCCGAAAGGATTTGCGCCGCGTCGCGCTCCTCGCGCGGCAGGAACAACGGCATATCCTGGACAATGATCGTGCGCGCACCAAAGCTGGAAAACGCTTGCGCCAGTTCGCATCCCAGCGGGCCGCCTCCAATTACCAGTAGCCGCTTCGGAAGTTCGGTCATCCCGAAGACGCTTTCATTGGTCAGGTAACCGGCTTCTTCAAGACCGGGGATCTTGGGTGCATCGGGCTCGGCTCCGGTGGCGATGATCGCTTTTTCGAACTGCAATCGAACGCCGTCGACATTGATCGTGTCGCTTCCTGCAAAGCACGCCTGCCCGAAAAACACGTCGATGCCAGCCGAGCGCAGCTCCTCGGCCGACCCGATGCGGCTGATGCGCGCACGCAGCCGGTACATGTGCTCGAGTGCTTTCGTGAAGTCGACGGAGATGTCATCGGGCACCGATGCGCCGTAACGGTCGGCGCGGCGCATGTCGGAATAGGCCAGTGCGGTGCGCAGCAACGATTTCGACGAGACCGAGCCTGCATTGAGGCTGTCGCCCCCGAGCATGTCGCGCTCGATGAGGGCAGTGCGCAGACCCTGTGAGGCCGCGGCATGCGCGGCGGCGAGCCCTGCTGGCCCTGCGCCGACCACGACCAACTGATAAATCCCTACGGGCCGTGGTTGTCGCCACTGGGTGGGGCGAACATTCGAAAGCCATTGCTGCTGGCAGGCGTCGTCCATAGACGTTGATTTCGTGGAACCCGTGACGTCGCTGATCATAACCACCCGCCCTTGAAGCCGGCCTTGCGCAATCCATCGACCAGATAGCGGCAACCGCGCATGAGCCGCCAAGGCAGTCCGCTGCGATGGTTCTCGATCATCATCGTGACGATGCCCTGGTCGAGCCCGTAATGTCCGGGTGAGACCCAGGCTCGGCCATCCGCGCAAAGATCAGCATTGAATCCGCTGGTCAGGCGTCCAAGTGATTGTATTTCCGGATAGCGCTGCAAAAAATGCCGCATGCAGCGCAACGTCGCCTCTGGAGCGAAGGGTACACATGCAAGCACCGCAGAAGGCGACAGCGTGCCATCGTCCGGGCCGTAGGGCACACCCCGGGCCGCGTAACCGAACAACCGTCGCGGCTCACTGTCGATCGACATCACTTCATCCGTCGGGCCGTCACCGGCGCTTAGTCCCCAGCCATCAACTCCATAGCCAGCGTGGCTTCCAGGATTGATCAGTGTGTACTCGCGCTGGATCATGACGGCGCGCTGGCTGTTCTCGAAATAATCGCTGTTCTTTTCGCCCATGTACGAATCCTGCAGTCCGCGGAAATCGATCCAGGCATGCGAGAACTGATGCACGAACAACGGGCCGGCATACAGCACATCCACGCCGTAGATGTTTTCCCACTGGTAGGTGCTCGTCCACGCCTTGTAACACTCGGGGAAGATTGGAAACGTCGGTGAACCAAGTGCCAGCACATACAGCACGATCGCCTCGTTGTAACCGTCCCAACTGTAATGCAGGAACCCACACTCAGGCTTCCACCCCTGCATGATGGTGTACCCGCCATTCTGCGCCCAGCGCCAGTCGATACGGCGATACAAGGCATCGGCCAATGTACGAAGTTGTGCTTCCAGCGGATCCGGGCGATCGAAATATTCGGCCGCCATCAACACGCCAGCGATGAGCAGGGCGGTGTCGACCATCGACAATTCCGAATTCCACACGCGTTTGCCACTGGTGGGATCCAGGAAATGGAAATAGAACCCGCGATGGCCGGTCGCATCGGCTGCACCACTCTGGTCGCTGTCGTGAAAGAAGCGCATCGCCGCCGTGCTCAATGCGCAGGCAGTTTCGCGCGTCATCCAGCCCCGCTCGACTGCAATCGGATAACACGACAGTGCAAAACCGACCACCGCGATGCTGATCGGCGATCCCGTGCGGGAGGTATCGGCGACCAGCCCGGATTGCGGGTCGACGTGTTGCAGGAAATAGTCGAAAGCGTCGCGCTGCAGCTGGGCGAGCAGCCGAGCATCCTCGTCGCTTACCGGGTGTCCAGGCGGGACTGCAGCATCGGCAACGGCATCCATGGGTCGGGAATCGTCCAGCAAGAGACCAGCGCGGAGTGTAGGGCAGGGCGCGTGCGGACGGCTATCGAGCAAAATCCCCGCGGTATTGACGAAACCGCAACACCGATCAGTTCAGGATGGTTCATCGACCGGGGCTTGATTGATGACATCCAAAGACGTTTCATCCGACGCCGCACCCGCTTGCGCGTCACGCAGCATCCGTATCCAGCTGCTTTCCAGCAGCAAGCCGTCCGGAGAGAAATATGCATTGATGCTCACGGACGCTGGTGCGGGCTATAGCCAATGGCGCGGCCTGGCCATCACACGCTGGCGCGCAGATCCGACCTGCGATGCTGATGGCAACTATGTGATGTTGCGGGGAGCCGACGGAACCGCATGGTCGGCGACAGCGCAGCCACTGCCTGATGCCGCCGATCATGAGCATGCTGTTTTTTCCGAAGCCAGCGCACGTTACCTTGCTCGTCGAGGTGCGATATCCGCGACCATGGATGTTCTTGTGCTGCCTGCGGCGGCAGGAGAGGTTCGCAGGCTGACCCTGCATAACCGAGGCCCGGATGACGTGGATATTGAAGCCACCTCGTACGCGGAACTGGTGCTTGCAGGTGCCGGGGGAGATGCTGCGCATCCCGCGTTTTCCAAATTGTTCGTGCACACCGCCTTCGATACGGATACGCAGAGCCTGCTGGCCATGCGTCGCCTTCGTGCTTCCGATGAGACGTCTTGCTGGGCAGCGCACCTGCTGACGGTGGAGGAGGTTGACTGTGTCGGCGCGCTGCAATGGGACACCGATCGCGCGCGATTTATTGGCCGGGATCGCAGCCTTCGAAGCTGTACTGCGCTTGAGACCCCCGAGCCGTTAAGCGGAACGGTGGGCACCGTCCTGGATCCGGTCTTCGCCCTGCGCCGCAGCGTGCATGTCGCGTCAGGACAATCAGTCACGCTTGGCTTCTGGACCGTCGTTGCCGAGTCACGCGAGGCCGTGTTGAAATTGGCACGGCAGTGCCGTGCGCCGGAGGCATTCGACACTGCTGGTCGCGTGGCCCAGTACGATGCCAGGACACGATTGCAGGCACTGGATATCGATGCGGCACAGGCGCAAACCTTCCAGCAACTGGCCTCGGCGCTGTTGTACCTGGCCGCATCCCCACTCCGATCGTCCACGGCAACGATCCTTGAAGGCATCGGCGGCGCACCCAGCCTGTGGGCCGGCGGGATTTCCGGTGATCATCCCATCGCACTTGCACGTATTTCCCGGGAAGCCGGACTGGCTTTGGTGGAAGACTTGCTGAAGTCCCATGCCTACCTTTCCGGGCGCGGCCTGCAGTTCGATCTGGTCATCCTCAACCTTGTCGACGGAGCGGGCGGTGACGTGTTGCAGTCGAGGCTGCAGCAATTGGCGAAGCCCTACTTGCCGATCGGCGACGGCAAACCTGCGGTATTCGTCGTGCGCAATCAAGGCGTTGATGTCTCGACATGCGCCGCACTGCTCACCGCGGCCCGGGTTGTTGTGACAGATTTGAATGGAAGCCTTGCCGAACAGCTTGACGCACCGATGCGCAGGCAAGGCGCGACGGAATCCGCAGTGCCGGAAGAAGTGGTCAACGATAAAACAGGGTCGCTACAGCGGCCGGCCCTGCAATTCGACAACGGGATCGGCGGTTTCAGCCAGGACGGTCGCACCTTCGTCACCATCCTGCGGGATGGGATGTCAACGCCGATGCCTTGGACCAATGTGATTGCCAACCCGCAATTCGGATTCATCGCTACGGCATCGGGTAGCGGCTATACATGGTCTGGTAACAGCCAGAAAAACACACTGACTCCGTGGCGCAATGATCCAGTCAGTGATGCGCCAGTCGAAGCCTTCTATGTGCGCGATGAAGGCTGCGGCGCATTGTGGACGCCAACCGCGCTGCCGATCCGCGACTGCGGGGATTACATCGCCCATCATGGCAAGGGCTTCAGCCGCTTCGAACATCGGATTCATGACATCGAAACCGAGCTTCTCCAATTTGTCCCGGTCAACGACACGCTCAAGATCTCGCGCATGCGCCTGCGAAACCATTCGCAAATCGAGCGACATCTGTCGATCACCGCGTACGTGCAATGGCAACTCGGTGCCAATGGAGCCGACACCGCCCCGTATGTGGTGACGGAGCGCGACGACAGCGGCGCAATCCTGGCGCGCAATGCCTGGCGGGAGGACTTCGGCCAACGCGTCGGATTCTTCGACCTTTGCGGAGCGCAGGACTCCACCACCGGCGACCGTACGGAATTCATCGGTCGGCACGGGGCTACTTCTGCACCCGCTGCCCTGCAATCGAGCGCGCCATTGTCCGGTTCCGTGGGCAGTGCGATGGATCCATGTGGCGCATTGCAGACCCGGATCACACTCGCGCCCGGGGCGCAGGCGGACGTCGTGGCGCTGCTCGGGGAAGGCGCAGATACGGCGTCGGCGCAGGCACTGATCGCGAAATATCGTCAGCTGGACGTCGATGCGACGTTGGACGCATCCATGCAAATGTGGAGTGAGCTGCTTGACGTTCTCCAGGTGCAAACGCCCGATCGTGCATTCGACATGCTGCTCAATCACTGGCTGTTGTATCAGGTCACGTCCTGCCGCCTCTGGGGGCGGACGGCGTTCTACCAGGCCAGCGGCGCATTCGGGTATCGCGATCAGTTGCAGGATGTCATGGCGTTGTGCGTGGCAAGGCCGGACCTGGCGCGCGAACATATCCTGTTGGCGGCGTCCCGGCAGTTCACGGAAGGCGACGTGCAGCATTGGTGGCTGCCACCGTCCGGCGCGGGCATTCGAACGCGGATGACCGACGATCGGTTGTGGTTACCCTATGTCGCGTGTCATTACCTGACGGTCAGTGGGGATGCCGACGTGCTGGAAGTGCGCGTGCCGTTTTTGCAGGGCGAGGAGCTCAAGCCGGGACAGCTGGATTCGTATTTTCGCCCGGATGTTTCGGGCGAATCCGCCACGCTGTACGAACACTGCGCACGCGCGATCGATGTCAGCCTGCAGCTCGGCGCGCATGGCCTGCCATTGGTCGGCAGCGGCGACTGGAATGATGGAATGAACCGCGTCGGGGAACAGGGTCGGGGCGAAAGCAGTTGGCTTGGTTGGTTCCTGGTCGCGACGATCGAGGCGTTGCTGCCGCATGCGCAATCGCGTGGGGACGCTGCACGCATGAAGCGTTGGCGCGACACGGCGGCAAGTGTGCGCTGCGCGCTTGAAGATGCGGGGTGGGATGGGGCCTGGTATCGTCGCGGCTATTACGACGATGGCACGCCGTTGGGATCAAACGAGAGTGCGCAGTGCAAGATCGACACCATCGCCCAGTCCTGGAGCGTCATCGCGGGCGCCAACGACGCGGCGCATGCCGAGCAAGCAATGCAGGCAGTGGAGGCGCACCTCATCCGCAAGGATGATGGGGTAGCGCTGCTGTTCACCCCGCCGTTCGATCATCCTGTACAAGACCCTGGATACATCGCTGCCTATCCGCCTGGTGTTCGCGAAAATGGTGGCCAGTACACGCATGGGGCGATATGGTCGATCTTCGCCCATGCGATGCAGGGTCAAGGCGACAAGGCCGGAGCGTTGTTCGAGCTCATCAATCCGCTTCGGCATGCGGACACCAGCCAGGCGCTGGAACGTTACAAGGTCGAACCCTATGTGGCGTGCGCGGATGTGTATTCGGTCGATCCGCACGTCGGTCGTGGGGGCTGGACCTGGTACACCGGTTCGGCGGCCTGGCTCTATCGGGCCGGGCTGGAGGCGATGCTGGGCTTTCGCCTTCAAGGTGCAGAACTGCTGATGGATCCGTGCATTCCCGGCCACTGGCCTGCGTTCACGATCCGCTACCGGCACGGCAAATCCTCATACGTGATCGAAGTTCGCAACCCGGCAGGCGTGCAGCGCGGTATTCATGCCGCGTGGCTCGATGGCGCCGCGTTGGCGACGTCTCCCTGCCTGGTCCGGATGCAGGACGATGGGCAGGAACACCTCGTCAGCATTGAACTGGGCTCGACAACCCCGGTGCACGCACCCAATCGCGCTGCATGAGGTGGGGGTCGGTTCGCAAATCCTCGCTGCGATGCGATGATTCACGGGTGAATATTTCCATAGACTTCAGCCATCCCCCGCGTGCGGGAAAACCAACGCCGGCAGTCAGGGCATGAAGCTGCGCTTGTTGCGAACCCTGGCAACAATACGGGCCAACTTGCGCCGACGCCGTGGACCGGTCGAACGTGAATCGCTTGACACCGAGCCGCCATTGCGGGCGGAGTTGTTCAGCGCAGAGCGCATGGAGCGTCACGGCAAGACGTTGGCACGGGCGCATCGCGTGGGGGAAGTGCGGCCCAACGACCTGCTGCTGCATCGCTTGAGCGACAACGAGGATGTCATCAACCAGGCCTGCGCGCGGTTGAGCGATGCAGCCGGGCAGGAACGCGCGTTGACGCCGGCAGGCGAATGGCTGCTCGACAACATCTACATGATCGAGGAGCAGGTGCGCATCGCGCGGCGGCACTTGCCCAAGGGGTACAGCCGGGAGTTGCCGCGCCTGGCCAGTAGTCCGTCGATGGGTTTGCCCCGCGTCTATGACCTGGCGCTCAACGCCATCGCGCACAGCGACGGCCGCGTGGACGAGGACAGCCTGAGCCGGTTCATCATCGCCTACCAGACCGTGGCGCCATTGCGGCTGGGTGAACTGTGGGCGATCCCGATCATGCTGCGGCTGGCACTGATCGAAAACCTGCGCCGTGTTTGCGCCCGCGTGATCATCGACCTGCGTGATCGCGACTTGGCCAAGGAGTGGGCAGACCGCCTGACGGACATCGTCGAACGCGATCCCAAGAGCCTGGTGCTGACGATCGCCGACATGGCGCGTTCTCAACCGCCGGCGAGCAGTTCCTTTGTCGCCGAACTGACACGGCGGTTGCAAGGACAGAGTGCAGCGCTGGCTTTGCCGCTGACGTGGGTCGAGCAATGGCTGGCCGAAGGCAAGCAGAATATCGAGCGCATGGTCCAAGCAGAAAACCAGCAGCAGGCCGCTGACCAGGTGTCGATCGGCAACAGCATTGGATCGCTGCGGTTCCTGACGATGTTGGACTGGCGCGACTTCGTCGAGGACACCAGCACCATCGAGCAGATCCTGCGCTGCGACCCGCATGGCACCTACGCGTCCATGGATTTCGCCACGCGCGACCGCTATCGCCACGTGATCGAGGATCTTGCGCGTCGCGCAAAAATGCCTGAACCCGACGTTGCTGCCAAAGTGCTGGCGATGGCTGAGGCACACGCCCAGTCCGCCGGCGCCGATGCAATCGCATCGCATGTCGGCTATTACCTCATCGACCAGGGCCGGCAGCAGCTTGTGTCGATGCTGCCACTTCGCTACAGCCTGGTAGCGTCGATGCGACGCACCGCGCGCATTGCGCCACTGCTGACTTATGCAGCGCCGATGGCGGCGATCGTGGCGCTGTTCACTCAGGTGCTGGTGGAGGATGCTGACGCTGCCCTGGATGCACGCGGCCTTGTTTGGCTGGTCGCGGTATTGTGCGTGATCGCTTTCAGCGAGCTCGCCGTTGCCCTGGTCAACTGGGCTGCAACGTTGCTGTTGACGCCCCGCGCGTTGCCACGGCTCGATTTTACCGACGGCATCCCCGTTAACGCGCGTACGCTTGTCGTGGTGCCGACGATGTTCGCCACTCCCGCGCAGGCCGAACATCTCGCGGAGGCCCTGGAAGTGCGTTTCCTGGCCAATCGCGACCGGCACCTGCAATTTGCATTGCTAAGCGATTTCATGGATGCCGATACACAGACGCTACCCGGTGATGCGGAGGCATTGAAGGCCGCCCAGGCAGAAATCGACAGGCTCAATACGCGTTATGCCAATGAAGAACACGATGTGTTCTTCCTCCTGCATCGCCCGCGCGTCTGGAATCCACGCGAACGGCGCTGGATGGGTTACGAACGCAAACGAGGCAAGCTGGCTGCGCTCAATGCGTTGCTGCGTGGACATGGGCGCGATGCGTTCGTGCGCATTGCTGGCGACCCCATGACACTGGGCACGGATATCCGTTACGTCATTACCCTTGACACCGACACCCGCCTGCCTCGGGATGCGGCGCGCGAGCTGGTCGGCACGCTGGCGCATCCGCTCAACCAGGCACGATTCGACGCGGACAAGAACATCGTGGTGCGGGGTTACGGCATCCTGCAGCCGCAGGTCGGCACCAGCATGAGTGCCCAACGACGCACCTGGTATGCCCGCATTTTCGGCAGCGAACCGGGCATCGATCCTTACACGCGCACTGTCTCGAACGTCTACCAGGATCTGTTCGGCGAAGGTTCGTTCGTGGGCAAAGGGATCTATGACGTCGATGCGTTCGAACTCGCCATGGACGCACGATTTCCCGAAAACCGCATTCTCAGCCATGACCTTCTCGAAGGCTGCTATGCCCGCGCAGGCGTCGTCAGCGATGTGCAGCTCTACGAGGAATATCCAGGCAGTTACGCCGCCGATGTCAAGCGGCGGCACCGTTGGATCCGTGGCGACTGGCAACTGATGCCGTGGTTGTTTCCACGCGTGCCGACGATGGGTGGTGCGCGTGAGCGCAACCCTTTATCGCTCCTGTCGCGCGCGAAACTGCTGGATAACCTGCGTCGCAGCCTGGTGTCGGCGGCCATCGTGACCCTGCTCGTGCTTGGCTGGCTGCTGGCCACGCACCCGCTGCGCTGGACGATGTGGCTGCTGGCGATCCCGCTGGCACCTCCATTCGTCGCGAGCCTCATGAATTTCGTCCGCAAGCCGCATGACATGCCGTTGGAAACACACCTGCAGGAGGCAGCTCTGGGCGCGCTGCGGAGCTTCGCACCGGTGCCCATGGCAATCGCGAGCTTGCCGTTCGAGGCGTTCTACAGCCTCGACGCCATCACGCGCACGCTGTGGCGCACGATGGCATCGCGTCGACACCTCCTGCAATGGACTCCGTCCAGTGAGGTCGAACGCAGCATCGGCAATGGCGTGGTGGCGTCGCTACGCCTTATGTGGTTCTCGCCACTGTTGGCGATCGTGCTGTCGTATGCCGTCTGGCGATTACAGCCGCACGCCTTGCCCGTGGCGACCCCCATCCTCGCCTTGTGGCTGCTGGCGCCAGTATTGATGTGGTGGCTGGGCCGTGCTCGTGAGCGCAGGCGTGCTGAGCTCTCCATATCGCAACTGGATTACCTGGGGAAATTGTCCCGTCGCATCTGGGCATTCTTCGAAACCTACGTCACCGCCGAAGAGCATTGGCTACCGCCCGACAACGTGCAGGAACACCCGGCCCATGTGGTCGCGCACCGCACCTCACCGACGAACATCGGCTTGGCCTTGCTGGCGAATCTTTCGGCGTTTGACTTCGGTTACTCGCCAATTGGCGTGGTCATGACACGCACCGCGGATACACTTCGAACGCTTGAGTCATTGCCGCGTTTCAGGGGCCATTTCTACAACTGGTACGACACGCTCACATTGGCGCCGCTGATGCCGAAGTATGTGTCGACGGTAGACAGCGGAAATCTTGCCGGACATCTGTTGACGTTGCGGCAGGGGCTGCTTGGAATTTGCGAGAGCCCATTGGTATCCGAAAGCGTGTATGCCGGTCTTGGCGACACGTTGGGTGTACTGCGCGATTGCCTCAAGGTGGATGCAGCAACCAAGGTCGACGACCTTGCACCATTTGCTCGGACGCTCACCGCGGCAAGCAGGCAGGCACCGTCGACACTCGCCGAAGCCATCACGATGCTGGAATCGCTAGGTGACATGGCCCAAGGCATCCGTGATGCCGCGCCATCGGACACCGAGTCTTCTCGCTGGAGCGACGCGCTTCTGCGGCAATGCCATGCCTGGCAGCACGAGTTGCAGGGATTCTCGCAGCCGGATTCCAATGTACCGACCTCCACGACGCTGCGCGATCTCTGTGCAGATGAGTCCATGCCGGTGGTCACGCGAGATGCCGCACGCGCCCGGATTCTGGAGCTCGAGCGCCTGGCGCATGTTGCCGGCCAATGCGCGCAGATGGATTATCGATTCCTGTACGACCGCGCTCGCCACCTGTTATCGATTGGCTATAACGTCGACGAGCGAAGGTTGGATACCGGCTACTACGACCTGTTGGCCTCGGAAGCGCGGCTGTGCAATTTCGTCGCCATTGCGCAGAACCAACTACCGCAGGAAAGCTGGTTTGCGCTGGGACGGTTGCTCACCGATGTCGATGGCGATCCGACGCTGCTCTCGTGGAGCGGGTCGATGTTTGAATACCTGATGCCTCAGCTGGTGATGCCAAGTTATGAAGGCACGTTACTGCAGCAGAGTGCACGCAGATCGGTCGAGCGGCAGATCGAATACGGACGCCAGCGCGATGTGCCTTGGGGCATTTCCGAGAGCGGTTACAACACCGTTGATGCGCGGATGAACTATCAATATCGCGCATTCGGAGTGCCCGGGCTCGGCTTGAAACGTGGGCTTGCGCAGGATCTGGTGATTGCCCCCTATGCCAGCATGATGGCGTTGATGGTCGCGCCCGAAGCCGCATGCCAGAATCTTCAACGCATGAGCGCCGAAGGCGTTACCGGTCGTTTTGGCCACTATGAGGCGATCGACTACACCCCGGCACGGGTGCCGCGCGGGCAACAGCGTGCGATTGTGAGATCGTTCATGGCGCATCACCAGGGAATGGGGTTGTTGTCACTGTTGTATCTGTTGCGCGACCAGCCGATGCAGCGCCGTTTCGGAGCCGATCCCGAGTTCCAGGCAACCATGCTGCTGCTGCAGGAGCGGATTCCCCGTACCGGCGTCTTCCACCCACATGCTGGTGAAGTCGCGGCAGCTGCCACCGCCTCGCACGCAACCGAAACCAGGTTGCGGATTTTCCGCGATGCCGACAGCCCGCGTCCGGCCGTGCAGATGTTGTCAAACGGCCGGTACCACGTGATGCTGAGCAACGCGGGCGGTGGTTATAGTCGTTTGCGTAACATGTCGGTGACGCGCTGGCGCGAGGACGCCACCCGTGACCATTGGGGGAGTTTCTGTTACCTGCGTGATGTCGATAGCGGCGAGTTCTGGTCGACGTCCTATCAGCCCACCTGCGTCCAGGTCGACGGATACGAGGCGATTTTCTCTGACGCAAAGGCTGAATTCCGCGGACGCAGCCACGGATTCGAAACGCATGTCGAAATCGCCGTGTCGCCCGAAGACGACATCGAGCTGCGCCGCCTGCACATCACCAATCGAACGCGGGCGCCGCGCACGATCGAGATCACCACTTATGCCGAAGTCGTCCTGGCGCCGGCGATTGCCGACGAACTGCATCCCGCCTTCAGCAACCTGTTCGTGCAGAGCGAACTGGTGCCGGCCAAACAGGCGATCCTGTGTACGCGCCGGCCGCGTTCGCAGGAAGAGTCTTCCGAATGGATGCTGCACCTGCTGGCGGTCCACGATGCGGATATCGACAGTATTTCCTACGAAACCGATCGTGCGCGCTTTATTGGGCGAGGCCGTACTGCGCGAACCCCGGATGCGTTGCGGCATGACGTCCTGTCCAACACGCAAGGGTCCGTGCTTGATGCCGTCGTGGCGATTCGTTGCCGCATCACGCTGGGGCCGGAACAGACCGCCACCATCGATATGGTCACTGGCGTCGGGGAAACTCGTGGAGCGTGCAACGCGCTGATCGACAAATACCGCGATCGCAGGCTCGCTGACCGCGTCTTCGATCTTGCATGGACCCACAACCAGGTCGTGCGCCGTCAGATCAACGCCTCGCAGGCCGATGCGCAGCTATACGAACGGCTTGCCGGGCTGGTCATCTATGCACACCACGCCTTGCGCGCCGAGCCCACCGTGCTGCTGCAGAACCGTCGCGGTCAGTCCGGGCTGTGGGCCCAGGCAATATCAGGCGATCATCCAGTGGTGCTGCTGCAGATCCATGACGTGGAGAACATGGATCTCGTGCGGCAGATGGTGCAGGCCCATGTGTATTGGCGACTGAAAGGCCTCGTTGTTGACCTGGTCATCTGGAACGAAGACCAGGCCGGGTATCGCCAGCAACTGCAGGACCAGATCATGGGACTTGTCGCCGTTGGGGTGGAGGCCAATGCGATCGATCGCCCCGGAGGTATCTTCGTGCGCATGGGCCAGCAGATCCCTCACGAGGACCGCATCCTTGTGCAGTCGGTCGCGCGCATCATCATCAGCGATCTTCGCGGTGACCTCGCAGAGCAGGTCACCCGGAGGCAGCCAGTCGACGTCGCCATGCCGCTGCTGCAGCCCGCGCCCGTGCAACATGAAATGCTCGCATTGCCCAAGCCTGCCGCGCACGAGAAACATGCCATCGACGCTGATCAGTGGCCGTTTGACCATGCTCCCACTGGACGCATGCTCGATAACGGCATCGGCGCATTTTCCTCGGATGGTCGCGAATACCTGATCAGCCTGCGAGCCGGCCAGACCACACCGGCGCCGTGGGCGAACGTATTGGCGAATCCCGAATTCGGTTGCGTGGTCAGCGACAGCACACCGGGTTACACGTGGGCTGCAAACGCGCATGAGTTTCGCTTGACACCCTGGCATAACGACCCTGTCAGCGACAGCGCAGGGGAAGCGTTCTATCTTCGCGACGAAGACACTGGCCGTGTCTGGTCCCCCACGGCATTGCCATGCCGCGGGGAAGGCGAGTATCTGACACGTCACGGCTTTGGCTACAGCGTGTACGAACATGTCGAAGACGGTATTGCCAGCGAGTTGTGGGTCTACGTGGCGCTGGATCAGCCGGTGAAATTCACCGTGCTGAAGTTGCGCAACATCGGCACGCGCACGCGCCGAATATCCGCGACCGGATATGTCGAATGGATCCTGGGCGATCTGCATGGACACACGCAGATGCATGTCATCACGGAGATCGACGCCGAGAGCGGGGCGATTTCCGCCCGGAATCCCTACAGCACGGAGTTCAGCGCCCGCGCGGCATTCTTCCATGCCGATACACCAGCTCCTTCGGGGCGGATCACGCATACCGGCGACCGTGCCGAATTCCTGGGGCGCAATGGCAACCTGCATTCGCCCGCCGCACTGGCGCGCGAGCAACTCTCCGGAAGGCTGGGCGCAGGCCTGGATCCTTGTGCCGCCATCCAGGTGCCGGTGTCGTTGGACCCTGGCGAGGAGACCGAGGTCATCTTCCGGCTGGGAAGCGGCACGGACCTGCAGCAGACGCTGGTGTTGGCGCGTCGCATGCGCGGCAGTGCGCCGGCGTACGACACGCTGGATGAGGCCCGCATCCACTGGATTCGCGCCCTGGGTGCCGTGCAGGTGCAGACACCCGAACCCGAGCTGGATTTGATCGCCAATGGCTGGTTGATGTACCAGACGATCGCGTGTCGCTATTTCGCACGCAGCGGCTATTACCAGTCGGGCGGGGCGTTCGGTTTCCGCGACCAGCTGCAGGATGCCATGGCGATGGTGCATGCCGATCCACAACGCCTGCGTGCGCATCTTCTGATGAGCGCGGCGCATCAGTTTCCTGAAGGAGATGTGCAGCACTGGTGGCATCCGCCGCAGGATCGGGGCGTGCGCACGCGTTGTTCGGACGATTACCTGTGGTTGCCATTGGCAGTCAGTCGATACATCGAGGTGATCGGCGATGCACGCGTACTGGATGAGCAGATTGAATACATTGAAGGGCGTCCGGTCGGTCCCGGTGAAGAATCGTATTACGACCTGCCGACGCGTTCTGGATTTCGGCAAACGCTGTACCAGCATTGCCTGCGCGCACTGCAACGCGGCATGGACCTGGTTGGAGAACGCGGCCTGCCGCTGATTGGAACCGGTGACTGGAACGACGGCATGAACCGGGTGGGCGAACAGGGGCGTGGCGAAAGCGTGTGGCTGGGCTTCTTCCTGCATGACGTATTGAATCGTTTCAGTACGGTTGCGCGGGGCCGGGACGACACCGCATTCGCGGATGCCTGCGTGGAATTTGCCGAGGCACTGCGACAGAGCCTAGAAGTCCACGCATGGGATGGTCAATGGTATCGACGTGCATGGTACGACGACGGCACCCCGCTGGGCTCCACCGAATCCGAAGCATGCAAGATCGATTCGATCGCGCAGAGCTGGTCGGTGTTGTCGTCGGCTGCCGATCCGGAACGGGCGCGGCAGGCAATGGAAGAATTGCACGCGCGGCTGGTACGCCCGGAAGCAGGGCTTGTGCAGCTGCTCGATCCGCCATTCAATCCTCAGGAACGCACTGTCGACGGCGTGGCGACGCATGATCCGGGTTACATCGCCGGCTATGTTCCTGGCGTTCGCGAGAATGGTGGCCAATACACACATGCCGCGATCTGGGCGACGATGGCGTTCGCCCAGCTGGGTGATCGTGAGCGTGCGTGGGGTCTGATGCGCATGATCAATCCGTTGCGCCATGGCAACAGCGCCGAGGCCATCGACACCTACAAGGTGGAGCCATACGTCGTGGCTGCCGACGTGTACGCCGTCGCCCCGCACATCGGTCGTGGTGGCTGGACCTGGTACACGGGTTCGGCAGGCTGGATGTACCGGTTGATCGTCGAATCGCTGCTCGGCGTGCAGCGCCGTGGCGAACAACTCTGGTTGACCCCGTGCATTCCTGCGCACTGGCCCGAGTACAAGGTGAAATACCGTCACGGAGATGCGCTTTACCGGATCAACATCACGCAATCGGATTCACATCGCGGTGCGCCCAGCATCGTCATGGACGGCGTCGTGGTGCAGACACCATGGATCAGCCTGCGCAGCATCGATGGCGACCATCAGGTCGACGTTGTGGTCGCCAGGGATATCGCGGGCAAGGATCGGGGGCCGCCGCCGCAGCCACGACCTTGATGTTGGCGATGGCCAGGCTTCCCGCCCGCGCGGCACCGGCGCTCACGCCCCGCTAGGAAATCCTGCCTGAGACTGTGGCACCTTCATCCACTCGGGAAAGCTTCCATGGCCCAGTACAAGATCGCCGTCTTCGTCGGCAGCCTTCGCAAGGAATCTTTCAACCGGAAGTTCGCCGAGGCTCTGGTGAAGCTGGCGCCGGCCGAGTTCAGCTTTCACATGCTCCAGATCGGTGACCTTCCGCTTTACAACCAGGATGACGACGCAAATCCATCGGAGCAGGCTCAGCGGCTGAAGCGTGAGGTGTCCGCCGCGCAGGGGTTGTTGTTCGTGACCCCCGAATACAACCGCTCGATCCCGGGCGTGCTGAAAAATGCCATCGATCACGCGTCACGCCCCTATGGCCAGAATTCCTGGGCCAGGAAACCTTGCGGTGTCATCGGCGTGTCTGTCGGCGCCGTCGGCACTGCGATGGCACAGCAGCATCTTCGCAATATCCTTGCCTACCTCGACGTGCCAACGCTCGGGCAGCCTGAGGCTTTCATCCAGATGAAGGACGGACTGATCGACGCCGTGGGCGAGATCGGCCCGGACAGCCGCAAGTTCGTGCAGGGGTGGATGGACGCTTACGTGGCGTGGGTCAGGACGATTGCCGGGTAACGGAATCCGCATGCGCTGCGGTATGCACCTGACCCTAAAAACTGCGCATTTAAAAGAAGGGCCGCTTTCGCGGCCCGTCTTCTTCGATTGGTGGAGGTGGGGGGAATCGAACCCCCGTCCGAAGGTACTCCATGCCCAGCACTACATGCTTAGCTCGCCGTTAGATCTCGTCCTGCGGCAACACGGCGTGCAAAGCACACCGCAGGACACACCCGCTTTAGGTTAAATATCGGTTGACGGGTCGCCACCGAAATCGATCCTGTAATGATGACCCTACATCCACGAGTACAGGCACAAGTGGGTTCAGGGCTTACGCCTTAAGCGGCGAGAGCGAAGACGTCGTCGTTGGCGTCTGAGTTTTTGCAGCTGGATTAACGAGGAAAGCTACCCCCT
>JBBRZH010000010.1:0-75577 GCA_038236935.1 Lysobacterales bacterium | reverse complement strand
TGCGCCTTGGCGACGGCATCGAGGAAGGCCTCGACGGCATCGTGGCTGTTGAGCGGCCCCATCAGGTTGGCGGGATCGGTCGGGTCGCCGATCTTTTTCCCCAACTGAGCATACGCGGTGACGAGCTTGGCGAGCACGTCGTCGTAGATTTTTTCCTGCACGAACAACCGGCGCGTCGTCGTGCAGCGCTGTCCCGCGGTGCCGACGGCGCCGAACACGATGGCCGGGATCGCCAGCTTCATGTCCGCGGTCTCATCCACGATGATCGCGTTGTTGCCGCCCAGTTCCAGCAGCGAGCGTCCCATGCGTTGCGCCACGCGTTCGCCGACCATGCGGCCGACCTTGGTGGAGCCGGTGAAGCTGATCAGGTGGACACGCCGGTCTTCGACCAGCGTCTGCGCAAGCTCGCTGCCGGCATCGTTGAACAGGAAGAAGATGTCGGGGAAGCCGCCCTTGCGCAGCGCGGCGTTGCAGATCTTCATTGACGCGATCGCCGACAACGGTGTCTTCGGCGACGGCTTCCAGATCGAGATGTCGCCACACACGGCGGCGACAAAGGCATTCCATGCCCACACCGCGACCGGGAAATTGAATGCGGAAATAATTCCGACGATGCCCAGTGGCTGCCATTGCTCGTACATGCGATGGCCGGGACGCTCGGAGTGCATGGTCAAGCCGTAAAGCTGGCGCGACAGCCCCACGGCGAACTCGCCGATGTCGATCATTTCCTGCACTTCGCCATCGCCCTCGGGCTTGCTCTTGCCCATTTCCAGCGCGACCAGCGACCCCAGCGCGTCCTTGTGCGTGCGCAGCGCTTCGGCGCACAGCCGCACGGCTTCGCCGCGGCGCGGCGCGGGAGTCGTGCGCCAGACCTTGAATGCGGCCTGCGCGCGCTCGACGATCGTGTCGTAGTCGTCCTGCGATGAGGCCTGCACGCGTGCCAGCACGCTGCCATCGCTGGGATTGACCGGCTCCAGTAGTCCGGCATCAGACGTCGTGGACCATTGGTCCTGGCCCAGATACGTGCCGGATTCGTTGCCGCTCAAGTCGAGCGCGGTAAGGACGGGGTGGATCATCGGGAAACTGCTCCTGGGATTTGGAAAGTCCGCACGAGGTGGGCGGGCTGTGGCGCACGACTGGGCGACCTGTCTTCGCCTCCTGCTGGTGGCCCCGGCGCGATTCGAACGCACGACCTGTCCCTTAGGAGGGGACCGCTCTATCCAGCTGAGCTACGGGGCCATGTCGGTGATTTTCGCATGAATGGCGAAGCTTCCCAACGCCGCTGCATCACTTTCCCTGACCGGTTGCCTTGGCAGGCGGTGCCTGCCCCCATGCGGATGCGTCATTTGCGAGCGATGGATAGACTCCCGCAATGATCGAACGCGTCCTCATCGTGTGCGTGGGCAACATCTGCCGCAGCCCCACTGCGGAATTCCTGCTGCGCCAACGGCTGGATGGCGTTGCGACCATCGTCGAGTCGGCGGGATTGGCCGCGGTGCTGGGCAGTCCCATCGATCCGGTTGCGCAGTCGGTTCTGGTCGAGCACGGCGCGACCGGGGCATCGCATGTGGCCCGCCAAATCACGCAAGCCCAGATCCGCTCAGCTGACCTCGTGCTGGCCATGGAAAAGCGGCATGTGTCGGCCGTGCATGCCATGGCTCCCCACGCCCGCGGGAAAACCTTCCTGTTGGGACGCTGGCAGTCAGATGCGGAAATTGCGGATCCTTACGGGCAGAAGCGGCCCGCGTTCGAGCGGGCCTACCAGCAGATCGATGACGCCACCGCATCCTGGACGCAGCGTTTTTGAGCTGTTCCCTTTTTCTGACGACGCTTCCGTGGCAGTGGCGTCTTGTTGACCCGAATACCGAGGGAGCCCAGTCGACCTTCTGGCGGCGAGGATGTTGCAGCTTCAGTACCTGAACGCGACCCAGTACATGTCGCAAGCCTGGACACGATTTCGCTGGTTTGCGGAAAGGGGCTTCTGGTCGCTTCCTGGCCGAGCGCTTTCCGCCGCCATTCCTCTGGCACACTCGCTTGCCAACTACCCGCTGCGCACCCTGGCTGTCAGCACGCTGCTCGCACCGCCTACGCCCACTTCAAGGAAACGTCGCACCGATGCGCTCCCTGGATAACACCCGCCTGGCCATCGTCGGCCTGGGCTACGTCGGTTTGCCGCTGGCCGTTGAATTCGGCAAGCAGTACGACACCGTCGGTTTCGACACCAACACCGATCGCATCGCGCAGTTGCGCGCGGGGCGCGACAGCACGCTTGAAGTCGACGGCGAGGAGCTCGCCGCAGCAGCGCGCCTGCGCTTCACCAGCGCGCTGGACGACATCGCCGCGTGCAACGTCTTCATCGTCACTGTCCCCACCCCCATCGACGATGCCAAGCGCCCCGACCTCACTCCCTTGATCAAGGCCAGCGAGGCATTGGGCAAGGTGCTCAAGCAGGGCGACATCGTCGTCTACGAGTCCACCGTCTACCCCGGCTGTACCGAAGAAATCTGCGTGCCGATCCTGGAGCGCGTCTCCGGCCTCAGGTTCAACCAGGATTTTTTTGCAGGCTACAGCCCCGAGCGCATCAATCCCGGCGACAAGCTGCACCGTGTCACCAATATCCTCAAGGTCACCTCGGGCTCCACGCCAGACACCGCCGACTTCGTCGATGCGCTCTACGCCAGCATCATCACGGCCGGCACCCACAAGGCCAGCTGCATCAAGGTGGCCGAAGCCGCCAAGGTGATCGAAAACACCCAGCGCGACCTCAACATCGCGCTGGTCAACGACCTCGCCATCCTGTTCAACAAGCTCGGCATCGATACCCTCGAAGTGCTCGAAGCTGCCGGCACCAAGTGGAACTTCCTGCCATTCCGCCCCGGCCTGGTCGGCGGCCATTGCATCAGCGTGGATCCGTACTACCTCACCCACAAAGCGCAGCAGGTCGGCCACTACCCGGACATGATCCTCGCCGGGCGCCGCACCAACGATGGCATGGGTGCGTACGTGGCGGGCGAAGTGATCCGCCTGATGGTGCGCAAGGGCATCAACCCGGTGCAGGCGCGCGTCTTGATCCTCGGCCTGGCCTTCAAGGAAAACTGCCCGGACCTGCGCAATACCCGCGTGGTGGACATCGTGCAGTCGCTCAAGGGCTACAACGCGCAGGTCGATGTGCATGATCCGTGGGTCGATGCCGCCGAAGCCCAGCACGAATACGGCATCACGCCGATCGCCCAAGTGCAGCCCGGCGCCTACGACGCCATCATCATCGCCGTCGGCCACAACCAGTTCCGCGATCTTGGTGTCGAAGGCATCCGCGCATACGGCAAACCCGGCTCGGTGTTGTACGACGTCAAGTATTTGTTGTCGCGTGATGCCGTCGACGGGCGTCTCTAACGCGTCCAGCTGGCAACAGTTCCGAACGCGAACGGATGAGTGCAGAATTCGATCGCCCGAGCGAGATCAGTCGCACTGTTCCTCACAGGAAATGGTAATGAACGTGTTGGTCACCGGCACTGCCGGCTTCATCGGTTCCCACGTTGCCCTGCGCCTGCTCGAGCGCGGCGACCAGGTCATCGGCTTCGACAACCTCAGCGATTACTACGACGTCAACCTGAAACGGGCGCGCCTCGCGCGCTTCATGGACCATCCCAACTACATCCACATCCAGGCCGATCTGGCCGATCGCGCCGCGGTCGAAGCCGCTTTCGCCCAACACAAGCCGCAGCGGGTGATCAACCTCGCCGCACAGGCCGGCGTGCGTTACGCGGCGGAGAATCCGCACGTCTATATCGACAGCAACGTGGTCGGCTTCCTGCACATCCTCGAAGGCTGCCGCCACCACGGCGTCGAACATCTCGTATTTGCCTCGACCAGTTCGGTCTACGGCGCTGACCTGGCGATGCCGTTCTCCGAACACCAGCCCACCGAACACCCGTTGACGCTGTACGCCGCCAGCAAGAAAGCCAACGAGATGATGGCGCACAGTTACGCGCATCTTTACGGCATCCCGTGCACCGGCCTGCGCTTCTTCACCGTGTACGGCCCGTGGGGCCGCCCGGACATGGCGCTGTTCCTGTTCACCAAGGCCATCCTGGCCGGCGAGCCCATCAAGGTGTTCAACCATGGCAAGCACAAGCGTAGCTTTACCTACGTCGATGACATCGTGGAAGGCGTGATCCGCATCCTGGACAAAGTGCCGGGCAAAGACCCGGACTGGGATGGCCATGCGCCGGATCCTGCCACCAGCGGCGTGGCGCCGTACCGCATCTACAACATTGGTAACCAGCAGCCGGTGGAACTGCTGCGCTATGTTGAAGTGCTCGAGCAGTCACTTGGCAAGAAGGCCATCATGCAGATGTTGCCGCTACAGGCGGGCGACGTGCCGGACACCGAGGCGGATGTGTCGGCGCTGATCGGCAACGTGGATTACCAACCGGCGGTTTCGGTGGAGGAGGGTGTGGGGAACTTTGTGATGTGGTACCGAACCTACTTTCAGTCATGATCACGTGCAAGGTCCCAAGGCGCGCCGCGAGTTGGGTTGGGCGCCGGTCTACACCGACCTTGGCAAGATCATCGAAACCGCGTGGCGCTGGCACCAGTCGCCTGCGTATTGAGCGTTGGAGTTAACGACGAGTGGTGCTGCTTCTGTTACGCAATCCGGCCCAGCCGTCGGGAATAAAAAAAGGCCGAAATCCCGATGTTGATCGAGGATCCCGGCCCGATTTTGGCGTACGTGACAACCGATTGGTGGAGCGGAGGGGGATCGAACCCCTGACCTCCACGATGCGAACGTGGCGCTCTCCCAGCTGAGCTACCGCCCCAATCGAGTGCCGGATTATACGGACGGGTCAATGCTGCCGCCAGCAGCAGGCAGCAACGGGCCCAGCGTTGGCTCCAGCTGGTCACGACGCCAGCCGGACAGCGGGGCTGGCCAGCCGTCACCATCCAGCAGGGGTTGCAGCCAACGTCGCGAGGCGAGCACGCCGTCGGGCAAGCCGAGTTCCGCGCTGCGGGTGGCGACGGCTTCCTGCAGTTTGCGCAATGCCTGCTTGTCGCGATCGTCACTGCGCGCAGGCGGCGCGTCGGCTTCGTCGATCAATGGCGTGTTCAATGCGTGCCAGATCGCATTTGCCAGCTTTCGTGGCGCCTTTGGCGTGGTGTCCAGGCGCGCCTGCAATGCGGGCGGGTCAGTGGGCGGGAGGCGCGCCAGCGTGGCGGCCAGCTCGTTGTCCATGATCCATGTGCGTGGACGGTCGTTGTCGCGCGCGTAGGCGTCGCGCCAGCGCAGCAGCCGCAACAGGCGATGCTGCGCGTCAAGGTCTAGGAATTGCGCCGTGCGCAGTGACAGGTGGGGCCAGCGTTCCAGCTCATCACGTTGGGCATTGCTGACCATGCGCGCGCAGTCCTCCTGCAGCCACGCCTGCCGAGCGAGTGTGCCCAGTTGCGTGTCGAGCGTGTCGTGCAGCGCGAACAGGTGCCGCACATCGTCGGCGGCATACTCCAGCTGGGAGGGCGACAAGGGACGGCGCAGCCAGTCCGATCGCGTCTCGCCTTTCTCCAGCGCCACGCCGAAGGATTCCTGCACCAGCCGCTGGTAGCCAACGCCAGCGCCGATGCCGGCGAGGGCCGCGGCGGTCTGGGTGTCGAACAATGGCGTCGGCACGACGTTGCAGGCGTGCTTCAACGCAACCAGGTCCTCGCTGGCGCTGTGCATGATCTTCAGCACGTCGGGATTGACCAGGATCGGGGCCAGCGCAGCGGTCATGCCGGGCACGAGCGGATCGATCAGCAGGACATCCATTTTTGAAGCCGCCGTCTCCGACGCTGTCGCTGCCGATGATCCGTGCTCGATCGCCAGTTGCACCAGGGCCAGTTGCGGCCACCATGTGCGCTCGCGGACGAATTCGGTATCAAGCCCGATGCGTGTCGGGGCATTGGCAAGGCGGGCGGTGAGTTCGGCGGGGTCACTGATCCATTGCATCCACAAGTCCTGAGGCTGGGAAAGGGCCGAGCCTATCGGCGGCGGCGGCGTTGTCAAACCCGCGCGTAGTTGCCGCAGGCGGCGACAATGGCCTAAGTTGCCGTATTCGTCATCGGCAAGGCGGGCGGAGATCACATTGCGCATACCGCGAACCGCCAATACCGGCAGAGTGGCGACGTCGATCCCGGCGATGGCCTTGCTGTTGGCCTGGGCGCTCGTCGTGTGTGCACTGGTGTCCTGTTCTCGCGATGCAAACGCTCCGGTGTCGCGCAGCTCCGACGCACCCACGGGTCGCGTGACCGTGAGCGGTGACGATCGCATGGCCAGAACGCTGACCTGGCAGGCACCAAGCGTGACATTGCCGGTCGAGCCGACAGCCCCAAAAGATGCTGCCGTGGGAGCGCCGGTGGATCGTTTCCCCGTCGCAAACAAACGCGCCGCCGCGGCGTTGGCCGCCGGGAAGGTGTATGCCGATGGCGACTCGGCAATCCCGATTTACATGGAGCTACTCAAACAGGCGCCAGACGACACCGTCGCGCAGGCGGGGCTGCAGCGGGCGATGACCGCGCTGCTGGCGATGGGCGCGACCGCCCTGGATGCCGCCGATGACGATATCGCGGCGCTGCGCAATGCCCACCAGATCGCCGCGGTGGCGCGCACGACTGCGCCCACTGACAAGGCGGTGCAGGATTACCTGCGGCAAGTGGATCGGGCCGACCAGCTTTGGGATCTCAACCGCCAGGCGGAAGAAGAGATCAGCGCCGGACGCCTGGGGGATTCCGGCGGCGGCGCATTGGCGACACTGAGATCGGTCTTGCATCTCAAACCCCATCAAGCGCGCGCATTGCAGGGCTTGGCGGCGGTCGAAAGCGGAATGCTCCGGCGTGCGGAAGCCGCCGGCCTGCGCGGGGATTTCATCGCGGCGGACCGCTGGATCGCGATGGCGGCGCGCGTGCGACCTGGCAGCACGACCACCGTGGCCGATGCGCGCACGCGGATGGCGGTCATGCGCAGCGCGCGCATCGAGCAACTGCACGATGAAGGCATGCGCGCATTGCTGCAACGTACCGGGATTGCGTTTGCGCGCGGCAAGCTTGCCGAGATCCTGCGCATTGCCGCGCCGGGCGACCCGGTGGCCGCGGAATTGCAGCAACGCATCGAGCTTGCAGCGCATTACGGCCTGTTCCGGCCGGGCCAGAGTTTCACCGATGGACTCAAGCTCGGCGCCCGCGGCCCGACATTGCTGGTGGTGCCCCACGGTGGATTCCGCATGGGCGCAAAAGACGGCGAGGATGACAGCGACGATGAAAAACCCGCGCATTACGTGCGTTTCGATCGCGGCTTTGCCATGGCGCGCACGGAAATCACGGTCGATCAATTCCGTGAGTTCGTGCAGTCCAGTGGGTATCGGCCGACTGCGACGCGACGTGGCTATTCGATGGTCTACGAAGAACGCAGCGGCAACTTCGTGCGCCGCAACGGGATCGATTGGCAGTCCACCTACGACGGAGTCCGCGCTGGTGACGACCTACCCGTCGCGCATGTCAGCGCAAGCGATGCCGAGGCTTATGCGGACTGGCTGAGCAGGCAAAGTGGTCAGCGTTATCGACTACCGAGCGAGGCCGAATTCGAGTACGCGCTGCGTGCCGGTCACGCCGCGACCTTTCCCTGGGGGGGCGGTGCGCCCCCGGCAGGCGCGGGCAATCTCACTGGCAGCCGGGATGTATCACCAGGTGGGCGACACTGGAGCGACGCATTCCGCGGCTATGGCGATGGTTTCTGGGGACCGGCGCCGGTAGGGCACTTCGACGCCAATGCATATGGTCTTCACGACCTGGCGGGCAATGTCAGCGAGTGGGTAGGGGATTGCTGGCACGATGGCTACCGGCGCGCGCCGGACAATGGTGCAAGCTGGTTAAACCCGGGATGCCAGATGCGCGTGGTGCGCGGAGGCAGCTGGGCGAGTGCGCCATCGCAGACGCGGTCGGCATGGCGTGCACCGGTCGGCGCCGATACCACCAATGCACGGACGGGATTCCGGGTCGTGCGGCAGCTTTAGAACCCAGCAAAAGGACAACGCACATGAGTATGAATCCAATTGGTAGTGGCGGCGGACGTAGGTTTGGTGGGCTGCACATCTGGATCCTGGTGTTGTTCGCGATTTACGGCGGGTATTACTGGCTTTCGAATCGCAGTACCGACGCGCTCACCGGCCAGAAGGTCGTGATCGACAAGAACATCTCCACCCAGGACGAGAAAGCCCTCGGACTGCAGGCCTACCAGGAAATCCTGACCAAGGAACAACCACTGGATCGAAATTCCCAGGAGGCGCGACAGGTGAGCGAGGTGGCCCAGCGCCTGATCGCAAAAATTCCCGAAGTCGAAGACGCGCTCGCCAGCGAACACGGTTTGCAGGCCCCGCATGTCGAAAAAGCCTTCGACTGGGACGTCAATGTGCTCAAGTCCGATCAGGTCAACGCGTTCTGCTTGCCCGGGGGGAAGATCGCGGTTTACACCGGCTTGATTCCGGTCGCGCAGAACTCCGATGCGATGGCCATCGTGCTGGGTCATGAAATGTCCCACGCGTTGCTGCGTCACGGCGCCCAACGGATGACCGAGCAGAAGCTGGCGCAGATCGGGCAGATGGCCGGCGCCGCCAGTGGAATGGACCAGCAGCAGATGCAAGCGGTGATGGCAGTCTATGGCTACGGTCGCGCGTTGCCGTATGCGCGCAAGCAGGAAACACAGGCCGATGAAATGGGCTTGATGCTGGCCGCGGCCGCCTGCTACAACCCGCAGGAAGCGATCCCGCTATGGCAGCGCATGACCGAATCCAGCGGCGGTAGTGGCCAGCCAGAATTCGCATCGACCCATCCCAACCCGGGCACCAGGATCCAGAATCTGCAGGCGTTGATGCCCAAGGCGATGGCCTATCGCGCGCGCTTCTGCAAGGACTCAGGGACGGCGACCGGTGCGCCGTGACTGGGCACTGCGCAACCTGCTAAAAGCCTAAAAATTTCTGGCTAACCTAGCGAGCGTGTCGACAGCTGATCTTGAGCGTATTTGAGCCTGTCGAAAGTCAGCTGCGGGTCTTGCCGGTGTCCTTCTCGCGCGGAGGCGTGCTTGCCTGGCCCATCCCGCCCATCAGGTTCTGCTGGAAATCCTTCCAGACTTCCATGTTGCGTTCGGTGAGTTGATTGATCATCGTCCAGGGCGTCTGTCCCAGGAGGCTACCCACCTGTTGGCGAAATTGCTGCTGCTGATCCATGAAGGTCTGCATCGAGCGCTCAAGGTAGCTGCCCATGTACCCCTGCAATGAGTCACCGTAGAAGCGGATGATCTGGCTGAGCAGTTGCGTGGACAACATCGGCTCGCCATCCTGCTCGTGCTCGGCGATGATCTGCAACAGCACCTGCCGGGTCAGGTCTTCGCCGCTCTTGGCATCGCGGACCTCGAAAGCCTCGCCTTCGATGATCAGCTGCCGCACGTCCTCGATGGTGATGTAGCTGGAAATCTCGGTGTCGTAGAGACGCCGGTTTGGATATTTCTTGATGACGCGTACGGCCATGCGGCGAGCTCCCCGGTGGAAACCCGAGCATGGCGCAGCGCAGCACACGTTGCAACCCGGCGTGTCAAGCGGCACAAGTCATGGGTGTTTCAGGTGCGGCGCGTTTCCTGGTGACTCCCGTTAAAGTGGGAATCAATGACTTCCGCTCTTAAACCCGTGTGAAGCGCCTTTGCCGTTGTCGAGTCACTTTCCCTGCAAGTGTCGAGAGAAAAGTAACCGCATCGCCACTGCATCGCCTGCGATCCAATTCGACGCGCCACCGCGTGCCGGAATACTCACGACTATCCAATGACAGCGCGGTTTTCCGATGTCACCAACCCATGTACTGGCCACCATTTGCGGACAGGTTCGCACCGGTGATCCAACTGGCTTCGTCGGGGATGAAAAACGCCACCGCGTAAGCGATTTCCTCCGGTGAGCCCAGGCGCCCGGTCGGGATCTGCGCCACGATCTTGTTGCGGACTTCCTCCGGTACCGCCATTACCATGTCGGTGCCGATATACCCGGGAGACACCGTGTTGACGGTGATGCCGAACTTCGCGTTTTCCTGCGCGAGCGAGATCGTGAAGCCGTGCATGCCGGCTTTCGCTGCCGCGTAATTGGCCTGCCCATACTGGCCTTTCTGCCCGTTGATCGAACTGATCTGGATGACGCGGCCCCACTTGCGGTTGCGCATGCCTTCGATCACCGGGCGCGTCACGTTGTAGACGGAGTTGAGGTTGGTGTTGATGACCTCGCTCCATTGCTCGGGTCGCATCTTGTGGAAGGTGGTATCGCGGGTGATGCCGGCATTGTTGACCAGGATGTCGACCGGCCCGATCTGCCGCTCGACCTCGCGCACCATTGCTTCGCCATCTTCCGGAGTAGACACGTCGCCTTTTGCCAGCGTGATGTCGTAGCCGTGGGCCTGCATCTTCTGCTGCCACGCACGGCCCCGCTCCTCGTCGCGATAGTTGGTGGCGACCTTGTGGCCGGCATCGGCCAGCCGCTTGCAGATGGAGGTCCCGATGCCGCCAGTTCCCCCGGTGACCAATGCAACACGTACGTTCATGTCGACTCCTTCCGATGGGCCGCAGTCGGCGGCTCTACTTGATCAATGTAGCGTGTCCGGCTGTCGCCAGCATGCCTGCATCGGGACAATCTATCCGGAGCCGGTTACGCCTTCGTTGCCCGCTGGTCTCGGATCCTGGTGCGGGATCAGATCCGGATTGAACCGCAGTGGCGCGATCGCGATCAACTCGGCGACCGATGCGGCATCGGCCAATGCCAAGGCCGGCTGACCGAGCGCCTGCCAGGCCGCGCGCAATGCAGGCATCGGATTGCCGTCATCCACCCGTGCGGACTGCAGGGACTTCGACAGTTTCCTGCCGCGATCATCGACCACCAATGGCAGGTGGGCATACCGGGGAGTGGACACTCCCAATGCCCGCTGCAGCAGGATTTGCCGCCCGGTCGATCCAAGCAGGTCCGCGCCGCGCGCGACTTCAGTGATGCCCTGCGCGGCATCGTCGACCACGACCGCCAACTGGTATGCCCACAGGCCATCGGCGCGTCGCAGGACGAAATCGCCGACTGCGGCGCTGACGTCCTGGGTGATGCGTCCACGCAGGCGGTCGTCGAACGTCACCGTGCTGCCGGGTCGGACTCGAAACCGGATCGCGGGATCGCTGCGGTGGGCATGGGGCGTGCACTGCCGATGGACGCCCGAGTCCTCTGCAATCGTCGTGCGGCTGCAGTGGCAGGCAAATGCCTTGCCAGTGTCCAGCAGCCGCTCCAGCGCAGTTTGATAATACGCATCGCGCTGGCTTTGCTTGAGGACCGGGCCGTCGGATTCCAGTCCGGATGCCGCCAACGTGCGCAATTGCCGTTCGACTGCACCGATGGTTTCGCGCGGCGGGTCAAGATCCTCGATGCGCACAAGCCACTGGCCGGCGGCCTGGCGGGCGAGCAGCCAGCTGCCAAACGCCGCCAGCAACGAACCTGCATGCAAGGGTCCAGTCGGCGAAGGCGCGAACCGTCCTCGATACACGGCAACATCGCCGGCGACATCATGGCGTGGCACTTGAATTCAGTATGCTCCTGCCGCACGTTGAACCACATGCCCGCGCGATGCGCGACGCCGCAAACCCAGTCAACGGAAACTGCCACATGTTGAAGCGTATCGGATTGTTCGTGGCCACCAACCTGGCCGTGCTGGCGCTGGTCAGCGTGGTGATGTCGCTGTTCCACGTCAATTCCGCCAATTTCGGCGGACTGCTGGTGATGGCGGGATTGTTTGGTTTTGGCGGCTCGTTCATCTCATTGCTGATGTCCAAGTGGGTGGCCAAGCGCGCGACCGGGGCGCAGGTCATCGTCACCCCGCGCAACGACACCGAGCGCTGGCTGCAGGAGACGGTCCAGCGACTGGCAACATCGGCGGGCATCGGCATTCCCGAAGTCGCGATCTACGATGCGCCGGATATCAATGCCTTCGCAACCGGCGCCAATCGAAACCATGCACTGGTCGCCGTGTCGACCGGGCTGCTGCGCGCGCTTGACCGTGATGAGGCCGAGGCGGTGATCGGGCACGAAATCAGCCATGTGGCCAACGGCGACATGGTGACGATGGCGTTGCTGCAGGGCGTGCTCAACACCTTCGTCATCGTGCTGGCACGCGTGGTTGGGCGCGTGGTCGACGGTTACCTTGGCGGTGGGCGCGACAACACGGGTGGCGGGATCGGCTATTACGCAGTGGTGTTCGTGCTGGAAATGGTGTTTGGCTTGTTCGCAAGCGTGATCGTGATGTGGTTTTCCCGCCATCGCGAATTCCGCGCGGACGCCGGTGGCGCCAGGTTGGCCGGGCGCAACAGGATGATCGCCGCGCTGGAGCGGTTGGCGGAGAATCACGGCCAGAGTGCGTTGCCGAAGCAGATCGCGGCCTTCGGGATCAGCGGCGGCAACATGGGTGGGTTGCGCCGCCTTTTGATGAGCCATCCACCGCTGGAAGAACGTATCGCGGCGTTGCGCAATGTCCCATTGGATGGACGTCCGGCGCGACAAATTGTGATGAATTAAAGCGAGTCGTGATTTCCTTTCTTGTCATTCCGCGCTGGAATGACAGTCTGGAAATGTCTTGACGACATCATTCGAACTCGTAATTCATCTCCGGCCCGGCGGGCGCCAGGAAATGGCCTTCCACGTAATCGATCCCGCTGGAGAACAGGATCGACATGCTCGCGGCGTCCTGCACGAATTCGGCGATGCTGTGGATGCCCAACCCATGCATCTTGGTGGCGACATCGCGGATACGTTTCTGGTTCTCGGTGTTCTTGGCGAGGTCTTCCATGAAGCTGCGATCGAGCTTGACGAAGGCCGGATCGAAGTGCGACAGCAGCTGGAACGAATCCAGCCCGACGCCGAACTGTTCCAGGCCGACGCGGCATTTGTGCTTTCCCACCGCAGCGGAAAACTCCTGGGCCGCACGCAGGTTGGTGAAGACCTTGGCTTCAGGCAGCTGCAGGACCAGGTGCTCGCCGTCCACGCCGTGGGCGGCCAGCTGCTCCCCGACATAACGGGCCAGGCTGTCATCGGCCAGCGAGGCCTGGGTGATTTTCACCAGCAGGGTGGTGGGTTGACCCGCACGGGCGCGTTGACCGATGACGTCGATGGCGTGCCCGACCACCCAGCGGTCGATTTCCCACAGCAGGCCATGCTCTTCGGCGATCTGCAGGAAACTCAGGGGAGGCACCATTTCCCCTGCGCCCGAATCCAGCCGGATATAGGTTTCATACGTCGCCCCGGGCTCGCCTTTCAGGCTGATGACCGGCTGGTAATAGAGCACGAAGCGATCGTGATCCAGTGCCTCGCGCAGGCGCAGGACCCACGCCTGGATGCGCTCTTCCTCGGCGCGATCCACTGCGCTGGGGTCGAAGACTTCCAGCCGGTTGCCGCCGACCGCGATCGACGATTGCACGCCATGGTTGGCCTTGCCAAGGACCTGGGTGACGCTGGCGATTTTTTCGCCAATCTGGACACCGCCGATGCTGGCGGTGATCGCACTGGAGCGACTGCCGATCTGGAACACGTGCGAGGCGAATGCTTCGCGGATGCGTTCGGCCAGCGCCAGGGTGCCGACGTGGTCCGCATGCACCAGCACGGCAAGGCTGTGTTCGCCAAAGCGTGCCGCGATCGCATTGGTATCCAGCACGCTGCCAAGACGCTCGGCAAGTGCAGCAAGGATGGCGTCCGCCGAGTCCAGGCCGATTTCCTGCAGCAGGCGCTGATAGTGATCGGGTTCCAGTAGAAGCAATCCATGCTGGCTCCGGTTCTGCGCGGCACTGGCAACGGCATCTTCCAGCGCACGCAGGAAGGTCGGGCGGTTGAGCAGGCCAGTGACCTGGTCGCGTTGGCGCAATTCCTCGACTTCGCGCGCCAGTTCAGGATCGGCGTCCTGCCGGCGGAACACCACCTGCAGGCAAGGCTCGCCTTCGTACAGGGCGGGGGTGAATTCCATCACGGCGGCGAATGCATTGCCGTCGATGTCGCGCGCTTCCAGCTCATAGCGTGGCGGTGGGGCGTCACCCTTGCTGAGGGACTTGAGCACCTGCTTGAAGCCTTCCACGTGCTGTGGGGCCACCAGGTCCAGCAACGACATGCCTTCGATGTCGTCGAACGATTCGTAACCGAACATCTCCAGGTAAGCCGTGTTGGCGCGGATGTGCATGCCTTCATGCACATAGGCAATCGGCTCGCGCGAGGATTCAATCAGTGCATCGCAGCGCCGCTCGGTTTCGCGCACCTGCGCTTCCAGCCGGCGCAGCGATCGCCTGGCCTCCAGGTCCGCCCACTCCGTGCGCACGGTGCCCAGCAGTTGCTGCGGCTTGTTGCGCAGTGCAATAGCGCGCACGCCGCCGGCGAAGGCAGCGCTCAGGCTTGCTTCATCGACACGATCAGCGAGCGCGATGACCGGGAGGTCCTTGCCACTGGATTTCACCAGTTGCAGCACATCATCCAGCGGTACGCCAGTGGATTGCTGGGCAGCAAGCACCAGGTCGATGACCTGCGCCCCCAGCATGGTGCCCAGCTCTTCGGCGGATGCGGGTCGCAGCGGGCGCACCGCGATACCGGCATTGCGCATGGCGCTGACGATCGCCTCGGCATCCTCGACGCTGTCGTCGACGATCATCAGGCGCAAGGCAGTGTCGGACGCATGTTGCATTCAGTTCTCCGTTTGCGGGTTTCTACACGATGGCCGTCATCGCGTCCAATGAACACCCGCCATCGACAGCGATCAGGCGCCGGGGACGACCGGGCGGGTCACCGGACGTTTGCCTGGATCCCCGGCGATCTCCCGCACCAGTCTGGGGACCAGATAGCCTGACAGGCGTCGCGACAAGGCGGCGTGCAATGACAGCGCCGTCGCATCGTCCACCTCGAAATGTGCCGCCCCTGCCACGCGATCCAGCTGGTGCAGGTAATACGGCAGCACGCCGGCGATGTAGGCACGCTCGGACAACGCGACCAGGGCATCGGCCGAGTCGTTGACCCCCCGCAGCAGCACGGACTGGTTCAGCAACGTCGCCCCCGTCTGGCGCAGGCGCGCCAGTGACGAATCCACATCGGCATCGAATTCGTTCGCATGATTGGCATGGATCACCACCGTCACCGGCCAGGGCAACGCACCCATCCAGGCCAGGAATTCCGGATCCACCCGACCGGGCATCACCACCGGCAGCCGGGTATGGATGCGCAACCGCCTGATGTGGGCGATGGGGGCCAGCGCGCTGGTCAGTTCCGAAAGCCTGGAAGTCGACAAGGACAGCGGATCGCCGCCGGACAGGATGACCTCATCGATGCTGGCGTCGTTGCGGATGGCGTCGATCGCCCCCTGCCAGCCGTCGCGCGCGGCTGTCTGTTCTTCGTAGGGGAAGTGTCGTCGGAAGCAGTAGCGGCAATGCACGGCACAGGCGCCGGTCGTGACCAGCAGCGCGCGCCCCTGGTATTTCTGCAACACCCCGTTACCCAGGCCTGCGGCGGCGTCACCAACGGCGTCCAGCGTGAATCCCTGCACCACGCGTTCCTCGTCATCCAGTGGCAGGACTTGCCGCAGCAGCGGATCGTGCGGGTCGCCATGGCGCATGCGTGCGACGAACGCGCGGGGCACCCGAAGCGGGAACTGCGCAGCAGCCGCGTCGGAGATGCGATCGGCCATCGACTCCAATCCCAGAAGCGCCAGCAATTCGCGTGGGTCGCGCACGGCATCGCGCCACTGACGTTTCCAGTCGGCCTGTCGAGCGGGGGATTCGCGATGGGCGGGCTGCCGGGCAGGGGAGGCTGCAGGTATCATGATGGTCTGTTTTCCGCGGGCCGCTTCCGGCGCCGCCGGAATTCGTTCCCCAGTTTATATCCCCTGCATTGCTGCCCACGGGCGGCCCGAGGAGCATCCATGGCCAGTTACGGCCTGAACGACGTCAAGAACGGGATCAAGATCCTGGTCAACAACGAGCCCTGCGTCATCACCGAGACCGAGTACGTCAAGCCCGGCAAGGGCCAGGCGTTCACGCGGATCAAATACCGCTTCATCAAATCCGGCCGCGTGGTCGAGATGACGATGAAGGCCACCGACAATGTCGAAGCCGCCGACGTGGTGGATACCGACATGCAGTTCCTCTATGCCGATGGCGAGCACTGGCACTTCATGCAGGCCGAGACCTTCGAGCAGGTGCAGGCCGACAAGGCCGGGGTCGGCGATGCCGCCAACTGGCTCAAGGGTGAGGAGCAGTGCGTGGTGACCTTGTGGAATGGCACCCCCATCCAGATCACGCCGCCGAATTTCGTCGAGCTGAAGATCACCGAAACCGACCCAGGCGTACGTGGGGATACCTCCGGGGGCGGTGGCAAGCCGGCCACGCTGGAAACCGGTGCGGTGGTGCGTGTGCCGTTGTTTGTCGGCCAGGATGAAATCATCAAGGTCGATACGCGTTCCGGTGAATACGTCTCGCGCGTGAAATGAGCCAGTGAGTGGCGCCATGGAAACTTGCGATCTGCTGATCGAGGCCGGTTTCGTGGTGCCGGTCATCCCGCACGCAGTGGTGCTGGGACAACACGCGGTTGCGGTGACTGCTGGCGTCATCGTCGCAGTGTTGCCGATCGAAGAGGCACGCACGCGATTCGCGCCGGCGCAAGTGGTGTCCCGCCCCGATGGCGTGCTCATCCCCGGCCTGGTCAATGCGCACGTCCACAACCCGATGACGCTGTTGCGTGGCGTTGCCGATGACCTGCCGTTGATGCAATGGCTGCAGGGGCACATCTGGCCACTGGAGGCGCAACTGATCGCGCCAGGCTTCGTTGCCGATGGCGTTGAACTCTCGATCGCCGAAATGCTGCGCGGCGGCACCACCTGCTGCAACGAGAATTATTTCTTCCCCGACGTGCAGGCCGCGACTTACAAGCGCCATGGCTTCCGCGCGCTGATTGGATTGCCGGTCATCGATTTTCCGTCGAGCTGGGCGCGCAGCGACGACGAATATTTCGATCGCGCCACCGAAGTGCATGACCAGTGGCGCAAGGATCCACTGATCGCAACCGCGTTCGCGCCGCACGCACCGTATACGGTGTCGGATGCGAATTTCGAGCGCCTGCGGATGTTGTCGGATCAGCTCGATTTGCCGGTGCATTGCCATGTGCACGAAACCGCGCAGGAAGTCGCCGAGTCGCAACAGAAACATGGGCAACGGCCCTTGGCGCGACTGGACCGGCTGGGCCTGGTGAACGATCGTTTGATCGCCGTGCACATGACCCAGCTGACCGACCCGGAAATCGCGCTCTGCGCGGAGCGCGGGGTTTCGGTCGTCCATTGCGCCGAGTCCAACCTCAAGCTGGCATCGGGTTTTTGCCCTGCCGCGAAACTCCAGCGCGCAGAGGTCAATCTCGCCATCGGCACCGACGGGGCCGCCAGCAACAATGACCTGGACATGTTTGGCGAAATGCGTACCGCGGCACTGCTGGCCAAAGCCGTCGCCGCCGATGCCTGCGCACTGGATGCCGCAACCACGTTGCATGCCGCAACGTTGGGCGGGGCGCGTGCGCTGGGGTTCGAACACCTGGTGGGTTCGATCGAGCCGGGAAAGCAGGCCGACCTCGTCTGTGTCGACATGGCGCAGGTCGAAACCCAGCCGCTGCATCATGTCATCTCGCAATTGGTGTATGCGTGTGGTCGCCAACAGGTCAACGATGTGTGGATCGCGGGTCAGCCCAAATTGCGTGAGCGTGTCTTGGTCGACATGGATCCCGACGCGTTGATCGCCAACGCCAGGCAATGGCGCAGCCGGATTGCCAGCATCAAGGTCTCGCCATGAATACGACACACGGTCGCACGGCATACGGCAACGCGGTACGCGACGATAATTTCACGCAAGGCGAACTGGATAAATTCAACGAGCTTGCACATCGCTGGTGGGATCCGCAGGGCCCGCAGAAGGCGTTGCACGCGCTGAATCCGGCGCGACTTGGTTATGTCGCCGAGCGCATCGCGCTGAAGGGCGCGAAGGTGCTCGATGTCGGTTGCGGAGGAGGGCTGCTCAGCGAAGCGATGGCGCATGCCGGCGCGGACGTCACCGCGATCGACCTGGCCCCGGACCTGCTGAAGATCGCCAGGCTGCATGGCCTGGAATCCAACCTGCAGGTGGATTATCGATTGACTTCGATCGAATCGCTGGCCGCGCGCGAACCCTCTGGTTACGACGCGATCACCTGCATGGAAATGCTGGAGCACGTGCCAGATCCGGCATCGATCGTCGCCGCATGCGCGACGCTGCTCAAGCCCGGCGGGCGCCTGTTCGTCTCCACGCTCAACCGCACGCCGGCGGCGTTCGCGCTGGCGATCGTCGGGGCTGAATACATCGCACGCCTGTTGCCGAAAGGCACGCACCAGTATCGTGATTTCATCAAGCCGTCCGAGCTTGGCGCATGGTTGCGTGCAACTGGCCTGCAACTGGAAGACGTCAGCGGACTGTTGTATGAGCCATGGCGCAATGCAGCGCGGATCTCGACGCGCACGGACGTGAACTATCTCGTCAGTGCCTTGAAGCCAGCGCCTTGAATCGCGGCGCGTTTCCGGATCTCGTCCTGTTCGACCTGGACGGTACCTTGCTCGACAGCGCGCCGGATTTCGTGGCGACGATCGATATCATGCGGGCCAGTCGAGGTGAGCCTGCGATATCGCTGCCGGAACTGCGACCTCATGTCTCCAGGGGCGCCCGCGCGATGCTCGGTGCAGGATTCCCGCAACTCGACGCCTCGACGCGTGAGGCGATGATCGCGGAATTCCTGGATGTATACGAAGGCGAACTCGCCCGGCACGGCGCACCGTTCGATGGCGTCGAACCCTTGCTTGGCGCGATCGAAACTTCGGGCTGTCGTTGGGGCATCGTCACCAACAAACCGGAGCACCTGGCCAAGCAGCTGCTGCCGCGTCTTGGCTGGCAGACCCGTTGCGCCGTGCTGGTCGGCGGCGACACCTTGCCGGTGCGAAAACCCGATCCCTTGCCGCTGCTGCACGCAGCGCAACTGCTCGGCATGGATGCATCTGGTTGCGTCTACGTGGGCGATGACGAGCGCGACATCGCCGCCGCGAGCGCCGCGCACATGCCATCGGTCGTTGCCCTGTGGGGTTACCGCCTGGATGGCGACGATCCCCGGGCATGGGGTGGGGATGCCCTCTTCGACACGCCGCGTGCACTGCTGGATCCTGCCGTGTGGCCGCGCCCGCGATGAGCGACCAGCTCGCGCTGGCCGGTTTCCTCGACAAGTGGCGCGCCCGCTGGCCCGAGTGGAGCGTCGTGGAAGTCTTCGTGGCGCCCGCACAGCGCGAAGTTACTGTCGCGTGGTTCGCCTTGTTGCAGGAGTTGCAGGATGCGGCGTGGGCAGGCAGCGATCCCACGCCAGGGCAGGCCAAACTTGGCTGGTGGGCCGAGGAACTCCAGGGCTGGTCGCAGGGACGTCGCCGGCATCCGCTGGGGATCGTCCTGCAAAGGCGACCTGCGCCGTGGGCGTCACTGGCGCAGACGTTACCTGTCCTGCTGGCGACGCGAGAACCTTCAGAGGATGCTGACCTGGCGTTTGATGCGTTGCGGCCGGTTGCCGCGGGTGTCGATGACGTCACGCAGGCGTTGTTCCAAATCGGCGTCGCGGACCAGCCATCAGACCCCACGGCTGGCATGCTCGCGCAACGCCTGTTGCTGCTCGGAGACGCGGCGGTTCCGCTGCGGCTGCGCGCCAGGGCCAAGACGAACGATGGCAACGCCAGCGCACGGGCGTGGGCGAATGAACTCCTGCAACGCTGGCCGGCCGCTTGCGGAGCGCGCCCGCAACGCATCTTCATGATCCTGTTGCATGAACGCATTCGTCGTTTTGCAGGCGGCGGTGATCTCGCAAAGCCGCTGCCACGCATGGCGGCATTGTGGTGCGCATGGCGAGCTGCCCGTGATTGACGAGTGACGCGCAACACAGTGTCGTGAGCGTGAAAGGGCGGCATTCCTGGACCGCAGCTACAATGGTTGCCTTCCCTATGCGGTCACTGCCGTGTCCTCGTTCCCCACGCTGCCATTGCAAATGCCCGACGTCGCCCACGACGCCGCAGCGCTCGCGCGGCCGCTGGACTGGGTCGGCATGGAGCGGATTTCGCTGCCCGTGCGCATTGCCGTCGAGCAGCACGCTGCCGACGCCACTGGAGGATTCATCCAGGTCGCCGCCTCGGTCGATGTTGCGGTCGACCTGCGCGACCCGGACGCGCGGGGCATCCACATGTCGCGCTTGTACCTGCAACTGCAGCAGGCGTTTGGGGCCGAGACGATCACCCCGGCGGGATTGCGACGGGTCCTGCAGGGCTTCATCGAGTCGCAGCAGGGGCTGTCGGCCGCCGCGCGCCTGGTAGTGCGTTACGACTACCTGCTGCAACGGGCCGCACTGGCCAGTGCGCATGTGGGCTGGAAACGCTATCCCGTGGTCATCGAGGCGACCCTGCGCGACGGCCATCTGCGACTGGCGTTGACGTTGGCTGTCGAATATTCCAGCACCTGTCCGGCATCGGCAGCTTTGTCGCGGCAACTCAATTCCGAACGTTTTGCCGGGGATTTCGCCGGCACGCGGCCGTTGTCGAGCGATGTCGTGCGCGACTGGATCGCCTCCGAGCGCGGCCTGGCCGCGACTCCACACGCCCAGCGCAGCCGGGCAGAGGTGAGGATCGAATTGCGGCCGGCGTTCGATGAATTACCGGTGATGCCACTGATCGACGTGATCGAGGCGGCGCTCGGCACCCCGGTACAGACCGCCGTCAAGCGCGAGGACGAGCAGGCATTCGCCGAACTCAACGCAGCCAACCTGATGTTCTGCGAGGACGCGGCACGGCGTATCGCGGCCGTCCTGTCCGTCGATGCGCGGGTTGAACGCTTCGATGCGTGCGTGGCGCACTTCGAAAGCCTGCATCCGCACGACGCCGTGGCGCGGGTCTCGGGTACGGCGAATCGCTAGAACGGCACCGGATCGTGCCCGCCGGGGTGCAGCGGGTGGCATCGACCAATCCTGCGCAGCGCAAGCCAGCCGCCCTTGACCGCCCCGAAACGGGCAATGGCGGTCATTGCATACTCCGAGCAGGTCGGCTCAAACCGACAGCGTGAGCCAAGCAGGGGGCTCAGCAACCGCTTGTAGACACGCAGGATAAGGATGAGGAGGTCAGTGATCACAGGGGGTGCACGCGGCGGCGCTTCAGACTGGCGATGTTGCTGCTGTCGGGCGGGCAGGGTATAACAGCGCGCTTTCCCGCCTCAAGGGAATCACGCCCACGCCCTGTTTGATGTCCGGACGTTGGCGATCTCGCCCGAATTCATTCCGCGCCTTCAAGCGGCGCGCTTCATCAGATCAAGGACCAGCCCCACGTGGCAGCAAAAAAACCAGTAAAAAAGGCCGTCAAGGCCGCCAAGAAGACCAGCAAGCCCGTAGCAGGGTCCCGTGCAGCCCCAAAGCCAGCAGCTAAGAAGCCGGTCGCGAAGAAAGATGCGCCCAAGAAGGCTGAACCCAAAAAAACACCGGTTAAAAAGCCGGTTGCGAAGGCGGTGGGCAAACCGGCGGCAAACAAGGCAGCGCCCAGCAAGGCGGAGGTGGGCAAGACCCTCAGCAAGAAAGCGCCCGCACAGGCTGTCGCAAAAAAGCCCGCGGCCAAGCATTCGGCGGCCCATCCGGCAACCCCGACCCCCAAGCCGGCCCCCAAGCCCGTTGCCAAGCAGCCTGCACAGCCGGCGGTGCCCGCGGCCAAGCCCACCATCGCACCGCGACCGGCGGGCAAGGTGGCGGTTGCCGTCGCAGCCAAACCGAGCGCTGCCCCGCGCAGGGACAAAGTCAAGGTCGTGCCCTACAAGACCGATGAGTCCACCGGCCGTCCGATCCTGCCTGCCGGCTACAAGCCCAGTCCGGATGAGGAATACATGGGGGCCTTGCAGGTGGAGTATTTCCGTCAGCGCCTGCAGTCCTGGCGCGCGGACCTGGTCGAGGAATCCAAGCAGACCATCGAGAACCTCAAGGATGAAGTCCGCGATGTCGGCGATGAGGCCGAGCGCGCCACCCGAGAAACCGAGAATTCACTCGAACTGCGCACCCGCGACCGCTACCGCAAGCTGATCGGCAAGATCGACAGCACGCTTAAGCGGCTGGACTCCGGTGAGTACGGTTACAGCGTGGATTCGGGTGAAGATATCGGCCTGGAGCGCCTGGAAGCCCGCCTCACCGCAGAACGCACCATCGACGAGCAGGAACGCTGGGAGCACCTGCAGAAGCAGATCGGCGACTGATTGATCTGTAGAGGACAAAAAAAGCCCCGCAATCGCGGGGCTTTTTTTGTTGGGGGCCGCCTGCACTCGATCAAAAGCGGCCGGGAAATGAAGAGCTGCTCCGTCTCACAGCGTCTTCAGGTACTCGACGAGGTCGCCTTGCTGCCGCTTGCTCAAGTCGAGCTTGCGCACCTGGTTGTAATGGGTCACCACGTCGGCCAGCGTAGCCGCGCTGCCGTCGTGGAAATACGGCGAGTGCTGCTGCAAGCCGCGCAGCGGAGTGGTGCGGTAGGCCTTGGTGACGGTGCGTGCAGCGTAGGCACCATCCATGCCCGTCTCGGAAGGCGCATGTAATTTCCCGACATTGTTGTCGGTGCCGCTGGTGCCGACGTGACAGCTCATGCAGTCGTGCCCGAACACTGCGCGGCCCCGTGCCGCAGATGCAACGTCGAAGGTTCCGGCGGCGGCGAGCGGTGCCGCCAGGCTGTGCTGGTATGCGCGCAGCGCCGGAAGTTTCGGTGTCACCAGGTCGGGCGTGTGCTTGATGTCGATGCCCAGTCGCGGATCGGAAAAATTGCCGTGGGCGCCCATCTGGGTCACCGCCACGTACGCATTCCAGTATGAAATTGGCGCGTCTGCCGTAAAGGTCTCGTTCTTGACATGGGCCAGGCCATACGCGGGCGGAATCACGAGCGGCGTGTTCTTGCCGTCGATATTGAAGCGCGGGTCGTACTTGCCTGGACCCCAGCCGTTGTAGACCGCCTTCTTGTCCGCGGTCATCGCCGGCGACAACGCGATGATCGCGCCGACGTTGAGATCCCGGTTCGGCCAGCCGTCCTTGCGATGCCCGATGCCGGGGGCCACGGAATCATCGACCGTCGAATGGCACAGCGCGCAAGTGACGCCGAGCCGCGTGATGTGGTTGTCGGAATCGACGATGGCCTTCAGGCCCACCACGGCGTTCATCTTCAACAGCGCGACGGTGGTCGCAGGGCTCTTGAGATCCACCTTCTTGAGGATGCCAGGAGGCAGCGCATCCGCATCGACCTTCAGGCCGACTTTCAGCGCGGTCGTGGGGTCGACTTTCGATTCAACCACTTCGTTCAGACGCAGCTTGTCTGTCCACAGCTGCTCATCGCCGAAAGTGTCGAAGCGGAAAATCTGCTTGCCCTCCGCTAACGTGGCCGCAGATGACTTTCCTGCAACTGGCTGCTCGCGGGACGAGCGATGCGCCTGCGCCGCGACCATGGTGGTTCCGTAGCCGACCAGAAGCATGGTGGCGAACAGTGCCGTGGGAGGCAGGAGGTAAAAACGGGCCGGTCTGTTTTTTTCGTTGTCATGAGTGGTCATGATGCTTCTCCCTTTGATGCCTGATGCAGCCGCTTATTTCAGGGTGTGTGGTGTTGACGTCGCGCACTCCGGCCTGGATCGCAGACTCAAGCGCCTTCCGCTTCAAACCCGACCTTGCGATGCGAGCTGTCGCAATACGGTTTGTTTTTCGATTGCCCACAACGGCACAACCATGTTTCGGTGACGCGGTTGATCGTGTGGCCGGTGCCGCTGACCATTTCGAGATTGCCGGAGACCTTCAGTGGCCCATTCTTCTGCGGTTCGATCGCAAGTGGCCCGTCCCGAGCGGCGAGCGCTTCCGACAGTTGTTCCGCGGGTTCGCCAGTGGCGACGAAACCGCCTTCCTTGTGGCGGTTATCGCAGAAGGGCTTGTTCTGCGAGAGGCCACAGCGGCATAGCGTGGCCCGGTAAGGCTGTGGCTGATCGGCGACGGTGCATGCGGCGTGGAAGGCCAGTGGGCCGTTCTCACGGACGCGCACGGTGTTGACCTCGGGTGCGTGCTCCCTCGAATCCTCATTCTCGCCGTCGATACGCTCGAAGGTCAGCGCGCCGGATGGGCAGCTGCGCACGATCGCATCGACTTCCTCGACCGGCGCGGCATCGGGATGCAGCCATTCACCCTCGGCATCCGGCACGAACACCTTCGGATTGCCGAGCACGCAGTTGCGCGAATGCACGCAGCGCATCGGGTCGAAGTGGATCACGATGCGCTGTCCGCGAGCGGTTTCGGTTGCCATCATCGCGATCTCCGAAGGGATTGACCGCAGTCTACGCTCGGGTTTCGCAGGCGGTCAGTGCAGCTGTCTTAAGTCCAGCCGGCGCAATTTCGGGGCAAGTCTTGCGGTGATGCCGACCACGCCAAGCGTCATGCAGCCACCGAAAATCACCGACGGCACCAAGCCAAGCAGCTTCGCGGCCACGCCGGACTCGAAGGCGCCGAGCTCGTTGGATGACCCGATGAAGATGCCATTGATGGCTGAGACCCGTCCGCGCATGGCGTCGGGCGTCGCCAGCTGCAGGATCGTGGAGCGAATCACGACAGAGACGCCGTCGCACAAGCCCGAGGCGAACAGCAACACCGCCGATAGCCATAACTGGCGCGACAGCGCGAACCCGATGATGCAGATGCCGAAGCCGGTCACCACGCCCAGCAGCAGCCGGCCGGCATTGCGCTCGGGAGGCCGTCGCGACAGCCAGACGCCGACCAGCACCGCGCCCACCGCCGGCGCTGCGCGCAGGATCCCCAGCGCTTCCGGGCCGGCATGAAGGATGTCCTTGATGAAGGCGGGCAGCAGTGCCACCGCGCCGCCAAACAACACCGAGAACATGTCCAGCGCCAATGCGCCCAGCAGGATCTGGTGGCCGAAGACGAAGCGCAGCCCTTCATGGATGCTGGCGAACACAGGCGTACGTGAAACAGTCGCGACAGGTTCCTCGACGCGCAGCACTGCAAGCGCCGAGGACGCTGCCAAGGCGAGTACGGCTGCGGTGACATAAGCGGACGTTTTGCCCGACCAGCCGACCAGGATGCCGCCGATCGCCGGGCCGATCACCAGCCCCAACTGGAAGACCACGCTGCCCAGGCCAGATCCACGTGCGAACTGGTCGCGCGGCAGCACGCGAGCGAACAACGCGTTGTAGATCGGCGTCAGGAACGCGCGCACCGTGCCAGTCAACGCGATCGCGGCGTAGATCAACGGCGTGCCATGCGAAGGCAGCCAGCCAGAGGCAATCGCAGCCAGGATCAGCGCGGTGATTGCCAAGCCGCCACACGCGGTCATCCCGAGTCTGCGTCGCGGCAGGTGATCGATGAGATATCCGGCAAATGGCGCCACGCAGAAATACGGGATGACTTCCGCAAGCCCCACGAGACCGAGCGCCAACGGGTCGTGGGTGAGCTCGTAGACATGCCAGCCGACCGTCACCGCGACGATCTGGTAGGACAGGATCGCGAGGATGCGATACGCCAGCAACACCAGGAAACCACGGTTGCGCAGTGGCGCGACCGATATCGCTGCAGGGGAACTCATGCCGCCTGACTGGCGGTGTCGCGGATGAAACCCAGCAACGCGGCAAGGCCATTGCTGCGGGTGGGCGACAGGTGTTTCGCTAAACCGCTTGCCCCGATGAAATCCGGCTCGGTAGCGAGGATTTCAGCCGCAGCGCGGCCCGAATAGACACGCAACGCCAGATACACCAGCCCGGACACGATCGCCGAATCGCTGACCGCCGCGAAATCCAGTTTCGAGGCATCGCCTGAGGGCACGATCCACACCATCGACTGGCACCCATGCAGGCGGTTGCCTTCGGTTTTCCACGCATCGGGGAACAGCGGCAATTTGCGCCCCAGATCGATCAGGTATTGATAACGCTCCGACCAGTCGCTGAAAAATGCGAACTCTTCGGCGATGGCCCGTTGCGCGTCGGAAGCGGTCGATTCCAGCGGGAACATGGCGACTTCAGCGTTCAAGCTCTTTTCCAGCGAACGCCCTGTGGCGTGTCTTCCAGCAGCACGCCTTCATCCGCCAGCTGCTGGCGGATGACATCGGAACGCGCGAAATTTCGAGCCTGTTTGGCCAGCGTGCGTTCGTCGATCAATGACTGGATGCGGGCATCGTCATCGTCCGAGGCCCCTCGCCCGAACCAGGCGGCCGGCGCCTGTTGCAGCAGGCCGAGCGAAAATCCTGCGCCCAGCAACTCGGATTTCAATCGTTGCCTGTCAGCAGACGTTTCCGCCTTGCGCGCATCCCCTGCGATCCGGGAAATTTCGGCCAGCGCCTGCGGAGTGTTGAGATCATCGTCCAGTGCGGCTTCGATACTGGCGGGAATGCCCGGTGTTGCCTCGATGCCCACGAGATCCCGCAGCGTGCCGTACAGGCGATCAAGAGTGCGCACCGACTGTTCAATCAACCCGTCCGACCACTCCAACGGCTGTCGGTAGTGCGCTGACAGCAATGCATAGCGCAAGGCTTCCGGCGGATGCGTCCGCACGAGATCGTGCACTTTCTCGATATTGCCCACGGACTTCGACATCTTCGCGCCGCCGAAATTGAGCATGCCGTTGTGCAGCCAGAAGCGCGCGAACATCCGGCCACCGTGCGCACATTCGCTCTGGGCGATTTCGTTTTCATGGTGCGGGAATTGCAGGTCGACCCCGCCGGCATGGATGTCGATCGTTTCGCCCAGGTGCGCCGCGGCCATGGCCGAGCATTCGATGTGCCAACCGGGACGGCCCCGACCCCAAGGGGAATCCCAACCGGGCAGACCCCCCTCCGAAGGCTTCCACAGCACGAAGTCGCCCGGATCGCGCTTGTACGGGGCGACTTCGACCCGCGCGCCGGCGAGCATGTCGTCGGGATCCCGGCGGGAGAGCTTGCCGTAACCAGTGAAACCGGCCACGGCGAACAACACATGACCCTCGGCAACGTACGCGTGGCCTGATTCGACCAGGCGCTCGATCATCATGATGATCTGAGGGATGTGCGCGGTGGCTGAAGGTTCCAGGTCGGGCGCTGCCACGCCAAGCGCTGCCATGTCCTGGCGATAGGCTGCCGTGAATCGATCGGTGATGGCCGAGATCGGAGCACCGACCACGGCAGCCGCCGCGTTGATCTTGTCATCGACGTCAGTGATGTTGCGGGCGTAACGCAGCCCACCAGACCGTCGACGCAGCAGGTCGGCAAGCACGCCGAAGACGACCGGCCCACGTGCGTTGCCGATGTGCACATAGTTGTAGACCGTCGGCCCGCAGAGATACATCGTGGGGCAGGCCGGGTCGAGTGAAGTAAATGGCTCGAGCCGACGGGTCAGGCTGTTGTAGAGATGCAGGCTCATCACGGATGGCAATAGGGAATCATCTTAATTCTAGCTGCGCGCCGCGATCAGGACAGCTTTTGATCGCCGAAGGTCGCCTCCATGCGCCGCTGTTCCCGACGACAGCGGGGATTCAGCCCTTGCGCAAGCTCAGCGCATACACTTCCCGGGCCGATGAATCCTTCCAGACTTCCAAATGTAGCCATCCTGCTGATACTCGCTGCAGCGCCGGTATTTGCCCAGGACACGGTGATCCCGGTAGAGAACGTGCGCATCGATTACGCACAGGTGTTGCGTGTCGACCCGGTGTTCCAGGTGCTGAGCGCGACTCGCATGGAGCAGCAGTGCGATGGACGGCCAGTCCCTGTCAAGCCACCAGCCAGCGGGTTGTCGCGCATCGTTGGCAAGGTCAAGGAAGTGCTCTCGTCCGGCGACAATGAAGCAGGCACGGATTCCAGCATTGCGCGTGATTGCCGGCTGGTGCCGGTTGCCCGGGAATTTCGCCGTCCAATCGCGTTCGATGTCGACTACATGTACAAGGGCATGAAATATCGCTCGCGCCTGCCCGTGGACCCCGGCAACCGTGTCCGCGTGCGGATTTCAGTCACACCATATGTAGCCCCGGCTGATCGTTAGTTTGCGCTGCGCGCCGCCGCATGCGACCATCCGCCCCCGATGCACCAGACCCACGCCAACGCTGATGTCCTGACTCCCGCCCGCATGGCGGCAGGCATGACCTCGCGTGCGCGCCGACTGGAAGCCCACAACCTCTCTGGGTAGTCGCTCGTCGTCATCGCATCGCGACGAAAAAAGCCCAGCCCAGTGCTGGGCTTTTTTGTTTTTTGATCAGCACCCCGAACCCCACACGCCGGCACACATGACATCAAACCCATGAAGAATTTCCTCAACACCCAGGATTGGACGCGCGGCGAACTCGATGAGCTGCTGATACGGGCGTCGCGATTCAAGCGTGACCGTATCGGCGATGAACTCAAGGGCAGGTCGATTGCCCTGGTGTTCTTCAATCCGTCGCTGCGCACGCGCACCAGTTTCGAACTCGGGGCATTCCAGCTGGGCGGCCATGCGGTCGTGCTGCAACCGGGCAAGGATGCGTGGCCGATCGAATTCGATCTGGGTACCGTCATGGACGGCGACACGGAGGAACACATCTGTGAGGTGGCCCGGGTGCTGTCGCGCTATGTCGACATGATTGGCGTGCGTGCGTTCCCGACGTTCGTCGACTGGGCTGTCGATCGCCAGGACCGGGTGCTGCGCGGTTTTGCCGCGCACGCGACGGTCCCGGTGATCAACATGGAGACGATCACCCATCCCTGCCAGGAACTCGCACATGCCATGGCATTGCAGGAGCATTTCGGTTCGCCGGACCTGCGCGGGAAAAAATACGTGCTGACCTGGACCTATCACCCGAAGGCGCTCAACACCGCCGTCGCGAACTCGGCGTTGACGATTGCCACGCGCATGGGCATGGACGTGACGTTGCTGTGCCCAACGCCGGAGTATGTGCTTGACCCGCGCTACATGGATTGGGCGCAGGAGAACGTCATTGAAAGCGGCGGCTCGTTGCGGGTGAGCCACGACATCGAATCAGCCTACGCGGATGCCGACATCGTGTATGCCAAGAGTTGGGGTGCGCTGCCGTATTTCGGTCATTGGGAAAACGAAAAAACCATACGCGACCAGTACAGGCATTTCATCGTCGATGAAGCCAAGATGGCCCTCACCAACAACGGCGTCTTCAGTCATTGCCTGCCCTTGCGCCGCAACGTCAAGGCGACCGATGCGGTGATGGATTCTCCACGTTGCCTTGCCATCGACGAAGCCGGGAATCGCCTGCATGTGCAGAAGGCAATCATGGCGGCGCTGGATCGCCAATGAATACCACGGAGCCTTCAATGAACCAGCCCACCCAAGATATCGTCCTCGCATTTTCCGGCGGCCTGGACACCAGTTTCTGCGTGCCGTGGCTGCAGGAGCGCGGCTGGAACGTCCACACCGTTTTCGCCGACACCGGCGGTGTCGATGCTGAGGAGCGCGCAAGCATCGAACATCGCGCGGCCGAACTCGGCGTCGCCAGCCACGTCACCATCGATGGTGGCCCAGCGCTCTGGGCTGACTTCGTCAAGCCATTCGTGTGGGCAGGGGAAGGGTATCAGGGCCAATACCCGCTGCTGGTCTCGGATCGCTATCTGATTGTCGACGCGGTGCTTGCGCGCGCACACGATCTGGGTACCAATGCGATTGCGCACGGTTGTACCGGAATGGGCAACGACCAGGTGCGTTTCGATCTCGCCGTGAAGTCGTCGGGCGACTACCGCATCGTCGCGCCGGTTCGCGAAATCCAGAAGGAACACACGCAGACCCGTGCCTACGAACAGCAGTACCTGGAAGCGCGCGGCTTTGCCGTGCGCGCCAGGCAGCAGGCCTACACGATCAACGAGAACCTGCTCGGGCTGACCATGTCCGGTGGCGAGATCGATCGTTGGGAAGCCCCGGGCGAGGGCGCGCGTGGCTGGTGTGCATCACGCCAGCAATGGCCGGCGCAGGCGCTGCAGGTCACGCTGCGATTCATCGAAGGCGAAGCGGTTGCGCTTGATGGCGAAACATTGCCTGGCGCGCAGCTGCTGGGCCGGCTCAACGCGCTGTTTGCGCAGTACGGCGTCGGGCGTGGTCTCTACACCGGCGATACCACCATTGGCCTGAAAGGCCGCATCGTCTACGAAGCGCCTGGTTTGACTGCGTTGCTGGTGGCGCATCGGGCGCTGGAGGAAGCCGTGCTGAGCAAGCAGCAGAACCGCTTCAAGCCGGACGTTGGACGCAAGTGGGTCGAGGTGGTTTACGAAGGTTTCTTCCACGACCCGATCAAGACCGACCTCGAGGCATTCCTTGCCTCCAGCCAGCGTATGGTCAATGGCGAGGTGGTGCTGGAAACACGTGGGGGCCGCGTCGATGCGGTGGCCGTGCGCTCCCCGCACATCCTCAACTCCGCGGGTGCCACCTATGCGCAGTCGGCAGATTGGGGCGTGGAGGAAGCCGAGGGCTTCATCAAGCTGTTCGGCATGAGTAGCACGTTGTGGGCGCAGGTGAACAAGCCAGATGGCCACTGACATGCTGGCGGACGTACTCCGTCATCTCGAAACGCTGGTGTCGTTCGACACCCGCAATCCACCGCGCCTGATCGGTAGCGGCGGTATCTTCGATTACATCTGCACGCAGTTGCCGGAATTCCACATCGAGGTGGTCGACCACGGTGCCGGCGCCGTGTCGTTGCTTGCGTTGCGCGGCCAACCTGCGCGCGTGTTCAACGTGCATCTGGATACGGTTCCTGCTTCCCCCGCATGGACCGCTGATCCACTGAAGTTGCGCGTCACCGATGATCGCGCCATCGGTCTGGGCGCCTGCGACATCAAGGGCGCAGCCGCAGCATTGATCACGGCTGCGGCGAGGACGAAAGGCGATGCGGCGTTTCTGTTCAGCAGTGACGAGGAGGCCAACGATGCGCGTTGCATCGACGCGTTCCTGGCGGCCAACCACGGATTCACGGACGTCATCGTGGCCGAGCCAACCCAATGCGAGGCGGTGCTCGCGCATCGCGGCATCAGCTCGGTGCAGTTGCGATTCCAGGGTGTGGCCGGCCACGCCTCGGGCGCGACCGCACTCAATGCCAGTGCGCTGCATCAGGCCATGCGCTGGGGCACGCGGGCGCTGGATTTTGTCGATTCCGAATCCCATCGGCGCTTCGGTGGATTGACGGGCCTGCGCTTCAACATCGGGCGGGTCGAAGGCGGGATCAAGGCCAACATGATCGCGCCGAGCGCGGACGTGCGATTCGGCTTCCGTCCGTTGCCATCGCAGGACATCGATGAGATGCACGGGCGCTTCCGCGGATTCGCTGCCCATGACGACATCGAAAGCTATGCGGAAACATTCCGTGGACCGCCATTACCGGCTGGCGACGTCGCAATGGCAGAGGAGCGCAGGCTGGTCGCGCGCGATCTGGCCGACGAACTTGGCTTGCCCATCGGCAATGCCGTCGATTTCTGGACCGAGGCCTCCCTGTTTTCCCGGGCCGGAATGACCGCGCTGGTGTTTGGTCCGGGCGATATCGCCCAGGCACACGCCGCGGACGAATGGGTCACTCTGGAGCAACTGGCCACTGCCGTCGCCCACTACGAGCGGCTGCTGGCATGAACGCCATGTCGTTCCAGCCGCAAAACGACCTGCGCCCGACCATCATCAGGCTGCTGTCGAACATCGCCAGCGCCAAGGAGATCCAGCAATACCTCAAGCGGTTTTCGCAACTCGATGCGGCTCGTTTCGCCGTGGTCAAGGTTGGCGGCGCGGTGCTGCGCGATGAGCTCGACGCATTGGTGTCGTCGCTGGCGTTCCTGCAGCAGATCGGATTGACCCCGATCGTGGTGCATGGCGCCGGCCCGCAACTTGATGAGGAAATGCGGGCAGCGGGCATCGAGAAGCGGACGGTCGACAACCTGCGGCATACCGACGGCAGCGTGCTATCGGTGGTGCGTCGGGTGATGCGCCGGGAAAACCTGCGCCTCGTCGACGCATTGCAAGCCGAGGGCGTGCGTGCGACTTCGATCCAGTCCGGCGTGTTCGAGTGCACGTTGCTCGACAGCGAGCGTTACGGGCTGGTCGGCGTGGTCGCCCGTGTCGACGTCGATGGCATCCATGCCGCGATCAATCTCGGATCGATTCCGGTGATCGCCTCGCTGGGCGAGACCGTCGACGGCCAGATCGTCAACCTCAACGCGGACTGGGCCGCAAACGAACTGATCAAGAAGCTGCAGCCGTACAAAATCGTATTCCTCACCGGCACTGGCGGCCTGCTGGACGGTCACGGGCATGTAATCGATTCGATCAACCTCAGTACCGAATACGAGGAACTTCTTGCGCAGCCGTGGCTGCATTCAGGAATGCGCCTGAAGATCGAGCAGATCCACGATTTGTTGTCGGCCTTGCCACCCTCATCGTCCGTATCGATCACGCGACCAGATGAGCTGGCCAAGGAGCTGTTCACGCATCGAGGCTCCGGCACGCTGGTGCGGCGCGGCGAGAAGATCCTGTGCGCGACGGCGTGGGACCAGGTCGATCTCGATCGGCTCAGGACGCTGATCGAATCCGCATTCGGCCGCAAGCTCAAACCGGAGTATTTCGAGATCACGCAGCCCCATCGCATTTATGTGTCCGAGCACTACCGTGCCGCGTTGGTGTTGACCGTGGAAGAGTTCGAAAACGGTGGTGAAGTCCCGCATCTCGACAAGTTCGCGGTTGCGGACGATGCACAGGGCGAGGGGCTAGGACGCGCCATCTGGCACGCGATGCGGGCAGACGTGCAGCGCTTGTTCTGGCGTTCGCGTCCGGACAATGCCGTCAACGAGTTCTATTTCAGCGAGGCCGATGGTTGCCTCAAAGGCGAGCGCTGGAACGTCTTCTGGTATGGCATTGAAAGGTTCGACGAGATCCGCGAGGCAGTCGAACACTGCCGCAAACGCATTCCCACACTGAAGGATTGAAGATGGGCAACGATCAGAAGTCGCAGGCCTGGGCGGCACCGGCGATCCTGCGTGGCCAGCACGCCAGCCTGGAGCCGCTGCGATTTGATCATGCCCCGGGTTTGCGTGCCGCCGCTGCCGATGGCGAGCTGTGGCGCTGCTGGTATACCAGCGTGCCGATGCCGAACGCAGTCGAGGAGTACATCGCTTCCGCGTTGGAGATGCAGGAGGCGGGAAATGCGCTGGTCTTTTCGGTGCGTGATGCCGCAGGTGACATTGTCGGCACCACGCGGTATTACGATCTGGACGCGGCAGTACCACGGTTGAGCATCGGGTACACCTGGTATGCGCATCGTGCGCAACGTACGGGCCTGAATACCGAGGCGAAGCTGCTGCTGTTGGGGCATGCATTCCAGACGCTCGGTTGCATTGCCGTGGCGCTGGAGACCAGTTGGTTCAACCACGCGTCGCGCACGGCGATCGCACGGCTTGGTGCGAAGCAGGATGGCGTCCTGCGTGGCCACAAGCGCCACGCCGACGGCAGCGTGCGGGATACCGTGGTGTTTTCGATCCTCGATTCGGAATGGCCGGCGGTGAAACGCAACCTGCTTGAGAAATTGGCCGAACATGGCTGAGGCAACAGACATGGCAAGAACCGTTGGTATCGTCGGTGCCCGTGGCCATGTCGGCGCGGAATTAATCCGGCTGATCGCACGCCATCCGCGTTTCGACCTCGCATTTGTCTCATCCCGTGAACTCGATGGACAGCGTGTGGCCGACCACATCGATTCATACCGCGGGGAATTGCAGTACAGCGCACCGCAGCACGAAGACCTGCCACGATTCGGCGCCGATGCGGTGGTCCTGGCGCTACCCAACGGCAAGGCGGACGCGTGCATTGCCGCGTTCGACCACTTTGGGGCGGCGGATGTCGTTGTCGTCGATCTCTCGGCCGATCATCGGTTCGACGACGAGTGGTACTACGGCCTGCCGGAACTTACCCGCGACCGATACACAGGACAGCGCCGCATCAGCAATCCCGGTTGCTATGCCACCGCAATGCAACTGGCGATTGCACCGATGGCGGACGTGCTGTCCGGCCCAGTGCAATGTTTCGGCGTCTCGGGCTATTCCGGCGCCGGCACCACGCCTTCGGACAAGAACAATCCCGTCCAGTTGCGCGATAACCTGATGCCGTATGCACTGGCCGGGCACGTGCACGAGCGCGAGGTGATGCGGCAACTGGACCATGCGATCGAGTTCATGCCGCACGTCGCGCCACATTTTCGTGGATTGACGATCACCGCCAACCTGCACCTGTCGCGCCGGTTCAACATCGAGGAAATCGTTTCGCGCTATCGCGAAAAATATGCAGGCGAACCGCTTGTGCGTGTTCTCGAACAGGCGCCGTGGGTCAAGCACATCGCCGATGCGCATCACGTCGAGATTGGCGGCTTCACCTTGGCTGATGATGGACGTCGGCTGGTCGTCGTGGCGACGCTAGACAACCTGCTCAAGGGTGCGGCGACGCAGGCGCTTCAGACCCTCAACCTCGCATTCGGTTTCAAAGAGTTCACTGGCATTCCAATCGGGGGGCAGGGCACATGAGCGATCTCCTCTGGCAAAAACCCGGCGTCACGGTAGACGCGGCAATCCAGGCATTCCTCGCCGGCGACGACGTGCTCCTGGACCGCGAATTCTTCCTGCACGACATCACCGCCAGTCGCGCCCACGCCGAGGGGCTGCAACACATCGGCATCCTTTCGCAGGAAGAACTGACTGCGCTGCTGCTTGAACTCGACACGCTTGCCGGTGATTTCCGCGATGGCGCGTTCGTATTGGACGAACGCTACGAAGACGGCCATTCGGCGATCGAGGCCCGCCTGACCGAGCGGCTTGGCGACGCCGGCCGCAAGATCCACACCGGCCGCAGCCGCAACGACCAGGTATTGGTTGCAACCCGACTGTGGCTGAAGGACAAGCTCACGCACCTGCGGGCGTTGTGCCGCGAGATTGCCGAGGTCGCGCTGGCTCGCGCCGAAGCCGAATCTGCCTTGCCGATGCCGGGCTACACCCATCTGCAACGCGCGGTCGTTTCATCGACCGGCCTGTGGTGGGCGGGTTGGGCGGAAGCCTTCATCGACAACGCCGAACGCGCCACGCAGACACACGACTGGATCGACGCCAATCCACTCGGCACCGCAGCCGGCTACGGCGTCAACCTGCCACTGGATCGGGACCACACAACGACAGCGCTTGGCTTCGCCCGGATGCAGGTGTCGCCGATGTATGCGCAGCTCTCGCGCGGGAAGTTTGAACTGGCGGCGCTGGAGGCCCTTGGCAGTGCGATGCTCGACCTGCGCCGGCTGGCTTGGGATTTGAGCCTGTTTGCCACGGTCGAATTCGGCTTCATCGCGTTGCCGGCGCAATACACCACCGGCAGTTCGATCATGCCCAACAAGCGCAATCCGGATGTGATCGAGCTGATGCGCGGGAGTTACGCGAGTGTCGCGGCTGCGCGTTGCGAAATCGAGCAGCTGCTCTCGTTGCCCTCCGGTTACCACCGCGACCTGCAGACCAGCAAGGGTGCGTTGATGCACGGGTTTGGCAAGGGGTTGTCGGCGCTGGCTCTGTTGCCCGACCTGTTGCGCAATCTCCAGTGGAAACCCGACGCAATGCGCGTTGCACTGGATCCTTCGATGTACGCCACCGACCTGGCGATCAGCATGGCCCGCGATGGCATGCCATTCCGCGAGGCTTACCGCCATGCCGCCGACCCCGCGCACTGGACGCTTGCCGATCCGGAAGCGAGTCTTGCCGCAAGGGTGTCGCCTGGGGGGGCCGGGAATCTATGCCTGGATGTGCTGATCCAGCGTTTGCAGGCGATGCAGTGAAGCAGCAGGCCCAAAGTCAGGCATGAAAAAGCCGGCGCGCTGGCCGGCCCGATCGATGGTCGGGGAGACAGGATTTGAACCTGCGACTTCTACGTCCCGAACGTAGCGCTCTACCAGGCTGAGCTACACCCCGACAGGTGAGCCCGGTATTTTAGTGACTTCAGGTCATTGCGGGCAAGTCCCGTGAGGTTCCGGTGAGTGGGACAGGGTCCAGCCGGTACACTGTGCCGCCCCCGTTCCATCGGAGTTTCTGCTTGATCAAGCCGCGTACACCGCCCGGAATCATGGAGTTGCTGCCGCGCGAACAGATCGCGTTCCAGGGCATGCTCGATGCGATCCGGCAGACCTTCGAACGCTTCGGCTTCCTACCGGTGGAAACGCCAGTGATGGAGCTGTCGGAAGTCCTGCTGACGAAATCCGGGGGCGAGACCGAGCGTCAGGTGTATTTCGTGCAGTCCACCGGTGCGCTGGGAAAGACAGCTGAAGGTGGATCAGGCGAGGGAATGCCCGAGTTGGCGTTGCGCTTCGACCTGACCGTGCCGCTCGCCCGCTATGTGGCCGAGCATGAGCACGAGCTCGCATTCCCGTTCAAGCGTTACCAGATGCAGCGCGTGTATCGAGGCGAGCGCGCGCAGCGCGGACGGTTCCGCGAATTCTACCAATGCGATATCGATGTCATCGGCAAAGACAGTTTGTCCACGCGTTTCGATGCCGAAATTCCCGCTGTCATCAGCGCGGTGTTCGAGCGGCTGGCGATCGGTGATTTCACGATCCAGCTCAATCACCGGAAATTGCTGCGGGGGTACTTCGAAGGCCTCGGTATTGGCGAAGGCCTTCAGCAGGCAGGCGTGCTGCGCGAGCTGGACAAGCTGGACAAGCGCGGTGAACCCGCGGTGCGTACAACACTGGCTGGCGAAGGTTTCGAGCTAGGCGACGATGCCATCGACCGCTTGATGGGATTCGCACGGGTGCGTTCCAGTGGCCATGCCGACGCGTTGGCAAAACTCGACGCGCTTGGCAGCGGCACGGAACTGTTCGAACAGGGTCGGGACGAATTGCGCGAAATATTGCAGCGCCTGCGCGCGATGGGCGTTTCAGAAGCGCGCTACGCGATCAACCTGTCGATCGCTCGGGGACTGGACTACTACACCGGTGTCGTCTACGAGACCACATTGAACGATTACCCGCAGATTGGATCCATCTGCTCGGGTGGCCGTTACGACGATCTTGCCAGCCATTACACGAAATCAAGGTTGCCCGGCGTCGGTATTTCGATCGGCTTGACGCGGCTGTTCTTCCAGTTGCGCGATGCAGGCATCATCTCTGCGGCGGACAGCAGCGTCGATGTGCTCGTCGCGTTGCTGGACGATGCCGACCTGGACCACGCATTGGCGCTGTCGCAGCGCCTGCGTGCCGCTGGCCTGAATGTCGAAACGCAACTGGAACCCCGAAAGCTGGCGCGGCAGTTGCAGTACGCCGATCGCGCAGGCATCCGCTTCGTGGTGATTCGGGGCGAAGACGAAGCTGCGCGCGGATTGGTGGCCATCCGGGATCTGCGACGTGGCGAGCAGTTCGAGGTCGCTGAAGAAGAACTGGCGAAATCCCTCCAGGTGGAGAAGGAACAACTGCGCGCACAGTCCGCACCTTCTCATGGGGCATCAATGCGATGACCAGCATCCGCCTTGATGGGAAGACATTGACGCGTGCGCAGCTGGTTGAAGTCGCGCATGGAGCGTCCGTGGAGTTGGATGCGGAGGCATTGAAAGCCGTCGCGCACGCCGCGGACTTCCTGGCAGAACAGGTGCGTCGCGAAGAACCCATCTACGGCGTGTCAACCGGGTTTGGCAGCAATGCCGACAAACTGCTCGGCGGACATGCGATGCGCGATGTTCAGGTCGATGTGGCGACGCCAGGCCGCTCGCTGCACGTCGAATTGCAACACAACCTCATCGTGACCCATGCGGTATGCGTGGGCGAGCCGTTCGCCTCGGACGTGGTGCGCGCGATGTTGTGCATCCGCATCAATACCCTGCTGCGTGGACATTCCGGCATTCGCGTACAGACGTTGCAGGCACTCACCGCGATGCTCAATGCCGGAATCGTGCCAGTCGTACCGCAGCTTGGATCGGTCGGTGCATCCGGGGATCTGGCGCCTTTGTCGCATCTTGCGATCGTGCTGCTCGGTGGTGGCGAAGCATGGTTTGCCGGTGAACGACTGCCTGGCGCGCAGGCGCTGCAGCGCGCCGGATTGCAACCTGTGTCCTTGTCGTACAAGGAAGGCCTTGCGCTGAACAATGGCACCGCGCAGATGCTGGCGACAGGCGTGCTGGCGCTGCATAAACTCGATGAACTGCTGGATACCGCCGATCTTGCCGCGGCTATGACCATCGATGCGTTTGCGGGACGGCTGGGTGCGCTTGCACCCGAAGTGCATGCATTGCGCCCACATCCAGGACAGCTCCAGTCCGCGGCAAACCTGCGCGCGATGCTGGATGGCTCGACGTTCGCCGACATTGCCTACCATCTCGTCCCGAAATTCCGGCAGTGGCAACCGCATAGCTGGACGGATGTGCCGCTGGACGAACAACCTTGCTTCGATATCGGCTGGGAGTGGGTGCCGTTCGGGGCACGGCATGGGCGTGACAGGTTCTACCAGCGCTTTCGTCCGTTCCGTGGCGGCAAGAAACACCAGCCGCAGGACAGTTATTCGCTGCGGTGTGCACCGCAGGTGCATGGCGCGGTGCGTGATGCGGTTGAGCAGGCCAAGCGGGTGATGGACATCGAACTGAATTCGGTGACGGACAATCCCATCGTATTTCCCGACGCCCCGGCTGCAACTGCCAAAAGCCAATTCGTCGAGCAACAGGTGATTTCCGCTGGCCACTTCCACGGCATGCCGCTCGCACTGGCGATGAGTTACGTCAAGGCGGCGATTCCAGTGCTCGCTTCGATTTCCGAGCGTCGGCTCAACAAGCTCGTGGATCCGGCGACCAATGACGGGCTGCCGCCATTCCTGATCGGCAATGAAGACGGCACGGAGTCGGGCTACATGATCGTGCAGTACACCGCGGCCGCGATCGTCAATGACCTGGCCAGTCGCGCGATGCCGGCATCGGTCTATTCGATCCCGACCAGCGCCAATGCGGAGGATCATGTCTCGATGGGCGCCAACGAAGCACGACACGTGCTGGCGATGACCGACGACCTCGGCAAGGTGCTGGCGCTGGAGTTGTACACCGCGGCGCAGGCACTTGATCTGCGTCGCGACATGATCCATTCCGCACGCCAACTCGCCAGGCGTAGTGATGCGGGGACGTTTTCCGCAAAGATCGATGGTGGGGTAATGTCGGAAAGCGACCGCGCCGGATTTCTTGCCGAGGTTGAAGGCCTGCGGACTGAACTGGCCAACGCCGAGGCCTTCCATCCGGGAAGGGCGGTGGCCGCTGCGCACGCTGCGATCCGTGAACGGATTGCCTTCCTGGACCGTGACCGCGCGCTGGATGGCGAGGTGGCTACGGCGATCGACCTGGTGGTCAGTGGGGTCGTCCTGGCCGCATCGCGCAGCGTGGCTCAGGTGTATTGAAGGGCATAGGCGAGAATTCCAGCGGTGCTTCAAGAAACAAAACCTGAATGAGCGTGGCACGCGCTTGACAGCTGGAATCCATGCGGATAATGTATTAACACGTTAATACATTGATACATCAAGACGACAATGAAACAGCGCCCCCAGCCACTGCCTGAGCCCGATGTCGAAGCCAATCTCGACATGCTGGCCCGCGTGCTGGCGGCGTTGACGCAACCTGGCGACGTGCGCGCGTTCCTGGAAGACCTGTGCACGCCAGCAGAGCTCGAATCGATGTGCGACCGGTGGAAGGTCGTGCCATTGCTGATCCAGGGCGTGCCCTATCGCCAGATCCACGAGCGTACGCTCGTCAGCGTGACCACGATTGGCCGCGTGGCACGTACCCTGGAGCGCGGATCAGGTGGATATGACGCTGCCGTGCGCCGATTGCGCCGTCAACCCGCCGCGCATTGAGGGATTTGGCAATGGGACCGACTGCCACGCCGGCGGCGCGAGATCGACTGCGCATCGCCATCCAGAAGAATGGCCGACTCAGCGAGCCTGCACGGGCATTGCTTGCCTCCTGCGGTCTGAGTTGGCGCGAGAGTCGCGATCGCCTGTTCTGCTACGGGGAATCCTTGCCAGTCGACCTGCTGCTGGTGCGCGACGATGACATCCCCGGGCTCATCGCCGATGGCGTCTGTGACCTGGGAATCGTCGGCCGAAACGTGCTGCGTGAGCAGGCAGCGGAACGTGCGTCGCGTGAAGCGCGGCCGGCCTATCGGGAATGGCGTGCGTTGGGCTTCGGTGCATGCCGGCTCATGCTCGCCGTACCAGACGCTTGGGATTGGCAGGGCGCGGAGCAGCTGCGGGGCCGACGCGTCGCGACCAGTTATCCGGCTTTAGTGGGCGAATGGCTCGCGATGAACAAGATCGACGCGGAAGTGATGACGCTGTCGGGGTCTGTTGAAATCGCGCCGCGCCTGGGCAAGGCCGATGCCATCTGCGACCTGGTGTCCAGCGGCGCGACGCTGACCGCCAACCAGTTGAAGCCTGTCGAAACACTACTGGCCAGCGAAGCGGTGCTGGCGGGGCCTATCGCGTCATTCGATGATGAACGCGCCGAACTCGCCTCTCTCCTGCTGCGACGCATGGATGGCGTTCTGCGCCTGAAGGACAGCAAGTTGCTGCTGTTCCAGGCCAGCCGCGATGCCGTGGCGGAATTGTTGAAACTGCTGCCCGACGCAGAAGCCCCGACCGTGACGACCATCGATGGCAGCGAGCGTTTGGCGTTGCAGGCGATCTGCCATGGCGCCGTGACGTGGCAGCGGCTCGAAGATCTCAAGCGCGCGGGCGCGAATGGCCTGCTGGTGTTGCCGGTTGAACGGATGCTGGCATGAACGAATTCACATGGGCACGTTTGCAGTGGTCGCAACTTGACGCTGATGCACGCCGCACGGCCATGCAACGCCCCGCGCAACGGACGGGTGCGCAGGTCAGTGCGGCAGTTGCATCCATCATCGATGCCGTCTGCTCACGCGGAGATGCTGCCTTGCACGAGTTTGCCCTGCGCTTCGATGGTGTCTCACAGGATGAGTTTCTGGTGTCCGATGACGAATTCGCGGCTGCGTCGGAAGCTGTTCCCGCAGAATTGAAAGCCGCGATTGGCGATGCGGCATCGCGGATCGAGCGCTACCACTATGCGGGCATGATGCAGCCGTACGTGGTGGACACTGCCGATGGCGTGCGCTGCGAACGCATCCTGCGCGGGATCGCGCGGGTTGGCCTGTACGTGCCTGCCGGCAGCGCGCCTCTGCCGTCCACCGCCTTGATGCTCGGCGTGCCCGCGCGCCTGGCCGGGTGTCGCGAGGTGGTGTTGTGTACGCCGCCGCGCCGGGATGGCAGCGCGGACCCTGCGGTGTTGTACGCAGCGCAACAATGCGGAATTTCGCGTGTCTTCAAGATCGGTGGCGCCCAGGCCATTGCGGCGATGGCGTTCGGCACGCATAGCGTTCCGTCCTGCGATAAATTGTTTGGGCCGGGCAATGCCTTTGTGACCGAAGCCAAACGGCAGGTGTCGATGCACCAGGATGGCGCCGCGATCGACATGCCGGCGGGGCCATCGGAAGTCCTGGTAATCGCCGATGCCGGTGCCAACCCGAGCTTCGTTGCCGCTGACCTGTTGTCCCAGGCCGAACATGGCCCTGATTCGCAGGTCGTGCTGTTGTCGGACCACGATGCGATGCTGGATGCCGTCGAACATCAATTGCAGGTGCAACTGCAACATCTTCCTCGCGCAACGATTGCATGCCAGGCGTTGTCCGCTTCGGTTGCGATCTGTGTGGAGACACTCGATGAGGCCTTCGCCATCAGCAACGCCTACGCCCCCGAACATCTGATCCTCGCGTTGCGCGAGCCCCGATGGTGGCTGGACAAGGTGCAGGCGGCAGGATCCGTGTTCCTGGGCGACTGGGCTCCGGAAGCACTCGGCGATTATTGCAGCGGTACCAATCATGTGCTTCCCACCGGTGGCGCAGCACGGGCGATCAGTGGATTGAGCGTGGCTAGCTTCCAGAATTCAATCAGCGTGCAGGCAGTGGAGCGTGCAGGACTGGCTGCAATCGGCATGACCGCGATGACGCTCGCACAAGCCGAAGGCCTGGATGCGCACGCACGCGCTGTCGGCATCCGGATGGAGGCCGCATGAGCCTGGTGTCCAGCCTGTTGCGAGAGGACCTGCGCGATTTCGCTGGTTATCGATCCGCGCGGAGCGAAGTCGCCAATGGCCACACATGGCTCAATGCGAATGAGTCAGCGCACGCGAATGCGTCGGATATCGACCAAGACCTGCGCCGTTATCCACAGCCGCAACCGCAACGCCTGCGTGCCGCGCTTGCGACGTTGTACGACTGCACCGAGGAGCAAGTGCTGATCGGACGTGGCAGCGACGAGCCGATCGATTTGCTGGTGCGGTCTTTCTGCACTCCCGCGCGTGATGCCGTGCTGGTCACGCCGCCTGTCTTCGGCATGTATGCGGTGTGCGCGCGCCTGCAGGGCGCACGGCTTCTGGAAGTGCCATTGCAAGATGGCGAAGACGACTTCCACGCCAACCTCGACGAAGTTGCACATGTGGCTTTGACGCAGTGCGCCCGGTTGGTGTTCCTGTGTTCGCCGGGGAACCCGGCAGGTGGCGTATTGACGGTGACCCAGGTGCTGGCGCTTGCCCAGAAGCTCGAAGGCACCGCATTGCTGGTTGTTGACGAGGCCTATATCGAATACGCGGATGCACCATCGCTGGTCTCCTCGATCGCGCACCAGCCGAATCTCGCCGTACTGCGCACCTTGTCCAAGGCGCATGCATTGGCGGGCGCACGCATCGGCACTCTGATCGCCGATCCGGACGTCATCGCGGTCCTGCGCCGGTGCCAGGCGCCATATCCAATTCCCGTGCCGTGTGCGGCGCAGGCGATGCTTGCCTTGTCTGAAGACGCGCTTGCCCAAACCCGGCGCAATGTTGCTTCTGCCCGCATGGAGCGCGACGCGTTGCTGCAGTCGTTGAAACGCATGCCAGCAATAAAGCGGATCTATCCTTCCAGCACCAATTTCATCCTTGCTCGCTTTGTCGATGCCGCGGCCGCGTTCCAGGCGCTACTGGATGATGGAATCGTCGTGCGCGACATGCGCATGCTTCCGCAATTGGCTGACGCATTGCGGATCACGGTCGGGACAGCTGCTGAAAATGCACGCGTCCTGGGCGTGCTTGAATCGCGAGTCGCCGCATGAGCCGGACGCGTGCACCTGTTCTGTATGTCGATCGAGATGGCACCCTGATTGCCGAACCTGACGACTTCCAGATCGACAGTTACGCGAAACTGCGATTCGTGGACGGAGTGATCCCCGCGCTGCTGCGATTGCGTGACGCCGGTTACCGACTGGTGATGATCACCAATCAGGATGGTCTTGGCGGCGAACAGTTTGCGCAGGCGGATTTCGATGGTCCGCATGCGTTGATGATGCAGGTATTCAGCAGCCAGGGCGTGGTGTTCGACGAAGTGCTGATCGACACGAGCCTGGCCGCCGACAACCTGCCGACTCGCAAACCCGGCATCGGCATGGTGTTGCACCATGTGCAGGACCGGAATATCGACTGGTCGCGCTCGGCGATGGTGGGCGATCGCGAGACAGACTCCCTGTTTGCCGCGAATCTCGGTATCCGCGCGTTCCAGCTGCGCACGCCGCAGTTTGGTGGGCAGTGGGATTGGCCGGCAATCGCACACGCGCTGGTGGAGGTTCCGCGCACCGCGACCGTTATCCGCAACAGCCGCGAGACGCAGGTGACAGTCGGCATCGACCTGGATCGCATTGCCGAGCCAGATGTCTCCACCGGGCTGGGATTCTTCGATCACATGCTGCAACAGCTGGGCAAGCACGGTGGATTTGCGCTGACATTGCGCTGCGCTGGGGACCTGCATGTCGATGAACACCACACCGTCGAGGACAGTGCGCTCGCGCTGGGCCAGGCACTGCGTGAAGCTCTCGGTGACAAGCGAGGCATCGCGCGCTACGGATTCACACTGCCGATGGACGAGGCGCTGGCCAGTGCAGCACTCGACCTGTCGGGGCGCGCGTGCTTTGAGTTCGACGGACATTTCGCGCGTGAGCGCGTCGGTGAGTTATCGACCGAACTGGTCCCGCACTTTTTCCGCTCGCTCTGCGAAGGCGCACGACTGACACTGAACCTGAAAGTGGAAGGCGAGAACGACCACCACAAGATAGAAGCGTGTTTCAAGGTCGTCGCACGCGCCTTGCGCCAGGCGATCCAGCGCGAGGGTAGCGAGCTGCCGACAACAAAAGGCATGTTGTGAGATGGTGCGCGGCGATAAAACGCACATGGGTGGCCGTGCCAAGCTCCGCGTTGCCATCATCGACGCAGGCGGCGCCAACCTTGGTTCAGTGCGCTATGCACTTGAACGTTTCGACGTCACCCCATCCATTGCGCGCGACCCTGATGGTTTGCGGGACGTGGACCGCGTGATCCTGCCGGGCGTGGGTGCGGCTCCGCCTGCGATGGCCCTGCTGCGCGATCGGGGATTCGACAGTGCTTTGAGGACATTGCAGATTCCGCTGCTCGGCATCTGCCTGGGCATGCAGTTGCTATTCGAGTCGTCCGAGGAGGGCGACGTCGAGTGCCTGGGCCTGCTGCCTGGTCACGTGCGGCGCATGCAACCAGCTGCGGGTGTGCGTGTTCCACACATGGGCTGGAACACCCTGGGCGAACTGTCAGAGTCAGCCATGCTGCTCACCGGCATCAGCGAAGGCGACCATGCCTATTTCGTGCATGGCTACGCAGCACCGGTCACGGAGGATTGCATCGCCAGTTGCCACCATGGCGAGCGGTTCGCGGCAATTGTTCAGCGCGGGATGGTCCATGGGGCACAATTCCACCCGGAGCGATCGGCAGCAGCCGGCGCTCGTCTGTTGGCCAACTTTCTCGCAGGGTGAATGCAGGTGGTGTTTACGGTCTATCCCGCCATCGACGTGCGCGACGGACGCGTCGTACGACTGCGCCAAGGCGACTACGCGCAGGAAACGCGCTACAGCCAGTCGCCATTGACGCGGCTGAAGTGTTATGCCGCTGAAGGCGCGCAATGGGTGCACCTGGTTGACCTGGACGCCGCTCGTGATGGTGGCTATGCGTTGCTGTCGTTGCTGCAGGCGATCAAGCGCGAAACCGGTTTGCACATACAGACCGGCGGCGGCGTACGGTCAGCGGATGACGTCGAACGCATTCTCGAAGCCGGCGGCGATCGCGTCGTGATCGGATCGCTGGCGATTTCCGATCCCAATCTCGTGGCGTCTTGGCTGACGCGTTTTGGCAGCAATCGACTGACCTTGGCGCTGGATGCGCGCTGTGACGCATCGGGACGCTGGTATCCGGCGACGCACGGCTGGACACGGCCGGGCCGGCGCACGCTCGGCGATCTCGTGCGATTTTACAATCGCCATGGCCTGCGCCATCTGCTGTGCACCGACATCGATCGCGACGGCACGCTCACAGGCTCGAACCTGGCGATGTACCGGTTGTTGCGGCAATGGGCGCCGCAGGTCGAATTGCAGGCCTCCGGCGGAGTGAGGGAGCTCGACGACCTTCGCCAGGTACGTGAACTGGGATGCGCCGGCATCGTGCTTGGCAAGGCGCTGCTGGAAGCTCGATTCACGCTCGAGCAGGCATTGGCATGCTGAGCCGTCGCATCATTGCCTGCCTGGACGTGCGCGACGGCCGTGTCGTCAAGGGCGTGCGCTTCCGCGATCACATCGACATGGGCGACAGCGTGGAGCTTGCGTTGCGTTACCGCGACCAGGGCGCCGACGAGCTCGTGTTCTATGACATTTCTGCCAGCCCGCAGCAGCGTAGCGTCGACCCCGCATGGGTAGAGCGTGTCGCCCGCGCGCTGGACATCCCGTTCTGCGTGGCCGGTGGCATCCGCACGGTGGACGATGCGCGCGCCATCCTGCATGCAGGCGCGGACAAGATCTCGGTCAACACGCCGGCGCTGGAACGTCCCCAACTCATCAGTGAATTGGCGGCGGCATTCGGCGTGCAATGCGTGGTGGTCGGGGTCGACAGCCTGTGCGATCCCGATGGTGAGTGGCGCGTGCGTAGCCATGCCGGAGATCCGGATCGCACGCAGGCATTGGCGAAACGTACGCTGGATTGGGTGATCGAAGCGCAACAGCGCGGTGCCGGTGAGATCGTGCTGAACTGCATGGCCAGCGACGGCGTTCGCAACGGTTACGACCTGGCGCAGTTGCAGGCGGTTCGCGCGGTCTGCGAAGTGCCGCTCGTGGCATCCGGTGGGGCAGGGGATGCAACACATTTCCTTGATGTCTTCTCCCAGGCCGATGTGGACGCGGCACTGGCCGCCAGTGTGTTCCATTCAGGGATCATTGAAATCCCGGCCCTGAAACGTTACCTGCGTGCTCACCATGTCGAGGTACGCGATGCACCCTGACCAGATCAACGCGCTTGCATGGAGCAAGCAGGACAACCTGTTGCCTGCGATCGTGCAGGACGCGAATACATTGCGCGTGCTGATGCTGGGCTACATGGATCGCGCTGCATTGGGAAAAACACTATCCAGCAGCCGGGTGACGTTCTTCAGCCGAAGTCGACAGCAAAGCTGGACCAAAGGTGAAACGTCGGGACATTGGCTCGATGTCGTCAGCATCGAAGCGGACTGCGATGGGGATACGTTGTTGATCCAGGCGCACCCGGCTGGACCGACCTGCCATCTGGGCCGTGCCAGCTGTTTTCCCGACGCGCCGGCAAGTTTCATCGCCCAACTCGATGGCGTCATCGCGCAACGTGACCGCGACCGACCAGCGGGCAGCTACAGCACGGGGTTGTTCGAGGCCGGCGTCCGTGCAATTGCGCAGAAAGTGGGCGAGGAAGGCGTCGAGACTGCGCTGGCAGCAGTGGTGCAGGACGACGAGGCCTTGCTGGGAGAGGCTGCCGACTTGCTGTATCACCTTGCTGTATTGCTGCGTGCGAGGGGCTTGTCGACGGCGGCGGCGATCGATGTGCTGGCGATGCGGCATGCGCGTTAGTCGGTCGTTCGTGGCGAAGCCGCGCTCGTTTTCGTCGCTATGCGGGTCGCCTGACCTTCACTCGAAGGCAATCTGCTCGAACGACTCCACACGCGCATGACCGTTGGCTGCCGGCTCGTGGCGCGGCTGCGGATAATCCTCCCGGCGATCCACCAGCACCGTGTGCATCCCAGCGTCGCGCGCGGCATCAAGCTCCTCGACCACGTCCGACAGGAACATGATCTCGCCGGGCTGGTGCTGCATGGCTTCGGCGATCTGTCGATAGCTTTCGGCTTCGCGCTTGGGGCCCACGCGGGTGTCGAAAAATGCCGAGAAGAGCCTGGCGAGATCGCCAGCCTGCGAATGACCGAACAGTAACTTCTGAGCGTCGACCGACCCCGAGGAGAACACCGCCAGGCGATGACCTGACTCATGCCAGCGATGCAGTGTGGTGGCGGCATCGGGATAGACGTGACCAAGAAAGTCGCCGCGTGCGTATCCATCGCGCCACATCATGCCCTGCAGCGCCTTGAGTGCGGTGTGCTTGCGGTCCTGGTCGATCCAGCCCTGCAATGTTTCGACGATGACATCATCGGTGCAGATTCCACCGGATTGAGTTGCGACGGCATCGAGCCAACGACGGACCTCCGGGGCATCGCCGTGCTCGCGCACGAAACGGGGCAATTCGCGCCGCGCATAGGGGAACAACACATCCTTGACGAACGCGATGCTGCTGGTCGTCCCTTCAATATCAGTGAGGATGGTTTTTACTGAAGTAGCAGGAGCTGGCATGTTTTTCTGACTCGTCATTGCCGTGCTGGTTGATCAACCCGCCTGGTTTTTTTCATGCCGCGGGAAATTTTTCGCGATATCCGTTCCCGTGAAATGGCCAACCCAACCCTCAGGCTCGGTGAAAAAGCGAATGGCCACGAAACTCGGCTCCGGGCCCATGTCGAACCAGTGCTGGGTGGAATCCGGCACGGAGATGAGGTCGCCCTGTTCGCACAGGATTTCGTAAACCTTGCCGCCCACGTGCAGGGTGAACAAGCCCGAGCCGGCGACGAAAAACCGGACTTCGTCTTCCTTGTGGAAGTGTTCGTCCAGGAACTTGCTGCGCATCGCCTCCCGATCGGGATGATCCGGCGCGATGCTGACGACATCGACGCTGCGGAAACCCCGGGTAGCGACCAGGCGGTCGATATCCGCCCGATAGGCGGCCATGACGACCTCCGGGGACGCGCCTGCGGTGATCGGCTGCGCCGCCTGCCATTGTTCGAAGCCCACGCCGATGTGCGCCAACTCCAACGCCATTTCCGCATGGTCGGATTTCGCAAGCAGCGGGAGGTCCGGATGCGCTTCGTCAAAAATCCGCAGGCGGCTCATTGCAGCTTCCGGAATTCAAGTTCGCACTTGAGAAGGAATTCGAATGCGTCCAGGTGGCGTCGTGCCTCTGCCATGTCGCTGCCCCAGGCGTACAGGCCGTGGCCATCAATCAAATAGCCCCACATGGATTGTTGGTCGAGCAGTGCATCCACCTGTGCGGCCAGCGTGTGCATGTCCTGCGCATTGGGCAGTACAGGGAGATTGACCTGGGCTTCATGCGTGGTGTTGCCGGAAAACGCCTTCAGCAGTTCATACCCTTCCAGCTGCACGTGGCCAGCGCCAGCGTAGAGGCGCGAGGCCACGGTCTGTACTACCGAGTGTGTGTGCAGCACGCATCCGATTTCGGGGAAGCGCTTGTACAACTGGACGTGCAGCAGCGTTTCAGCCGAAGGCCGATGTTCGCTGCCAACGGCATTGCCGTCGAAATCGACGACCATGATGTCGGCCTCGGTCAGCCGCCCCTTGTCCAGGCCAGAGACCGTAATCGCGGCGTGGCGATCGTCGAGTCGACACGAAAAATTGCTGCTGGTCGCGGGCGTCCAGCCGGCGATCGACAACTCGCGCACATTGGTGACCAGATCGCGGGCTGCAGCGCGCAGGCGACTGCTGTCGTAGGGCAAAGTGTCGTTGGGCAGTTCCATGCTCATGGTGGAAGTTTAGCGAATCGCCGTCGCAATCGACGCAAAAGAAAAACCCGGCCGAAGCCGGGTTTTCATCATCAGGTCGGAGGCCTCAATTGGCAGCGTCTTCCTTGTATTCAGGAAGATCAGGACCGCCCAGCGGCTCCAGGCCTTTATGCAGTTGCGAGTTGTGCATTCCGTAAAGGAAGTACAGCACAACCGCGCCGAGCGTGTACCAGCCAAAGAAGATCAGCACACGGTTCTCGACGGTCAGGATCAATGCCAGGCAGGCCACGATGCCAAATGCGGGGATCACCGGATACAGGGGCACCCGGAACCCGCGGGGAATTTCCGGATGGGTCCTGCGCAACCAGATCACCGACAGGCAGACGATGGCGAAGGCGGCGAGCGTGCCGACCGAGGTCATGTCGCCCAGCGTATTGATGTCGAAGAATGCAGCCGCTACCGCCGTGAGCAGCCCCACCAGGATGGTATTCACCCACGGAGTCCTGAACTTCGGATGGATCGTCGAGAACACTCGCGGCAGCAACCCGTCGCGCGCCATCGTGTAGAAAATACGGGTCTGCCCGTACATCAATACCAGGATGACCGAGGTCAGCCCGACAATCGCACCGGCCTTGACCGTCTTCGCGAACCAGCCCCATTGCGGGCCGAGTGCGTCGACCGCGACCGCGACCGGGTCGGGCACGTCCAGCATCTTGTAGTTGACGACCAGTGTCATCACGATCGACACGAGGATGTAGAGAACCGTGCAGATCACCAGCGAGCCGATGATGCCGATCGGCATGTCTTTTTTCGGGTCCTTGGCTTCCTGGCCCGCAGTCGAAACGGCTTCGAAGCCGATGTAGGCAAAGAACACGATCGAGGCGGCCCGGAACACGCCACCCCAGCCGAATTCACCCTTCACGCCGGTGGCCGGAGGAATGAACGGGTCCCAGTTGGCCTTCAATGTCTGGAAGTGTTCGATGACGAACCAGCCAACGATCGCGATGAAGGCGAGGATCACCGTCATCTTGATGGCCACGATGATGTTGTTGACCCGCGCGCTTTCCGATACGCCGACGACCAGCAACGCGGCGAGCGCCATGCAGATCAGAAATGCCGGCAGGTTGAACAGGGCCACCACGGGGGCTCCGTTCGCATCCAGCAGGGGGCTCATCGCGTCACCGACTCCCTGCATCACGGGATGGCCGTAGGGGGCCGTCAGTTGTGCGGGAATGACGAAGCCGTAGTCACCCAGCAGACTGACGACATAGCCCGACCACCCGACTGCAACCACCGAAGCAGCCAGCCCGTATTCGAGCAGCAACAGCGCGCCCATGATCCATGCGGCGAACTCGCCAATCGTCGTGTAGCTGTAGGTGTACGCGGAACCGGATACCGGCAGCGTCGAGGACAGCTCGGCGTAACACAGGCCGGCGAGCGCGCAGACCACGCCTGCCACCAGGAACGACAGCAATACCGCCGGGCCGGCGTGGAGCGCCGCGGCATTGCCGGTCCGGACGAAGATGCCGGCGCCGATGATGCAGCCGATGCCGAGGAACACCAGGTTCCACGGCCCAAGCGTCCGCTTGAGCTGGCTGGTTTCAGTCTCCCGCTGTACCTGCTCGACGCTTTTGCGGGCCAGGATGCGGGCCAGAAACCCTGTGTTGCGAACACTCGACATTGAGTTCCCCTTTTGATTGTGGCGCGGCGTGGGCAACGCACGAGCCGGTCCGCCGCCGACCTTACCGGGCGCCCGCGGAACGCACAAGCGCCGGAGGATGCCCGGCACCACGAATCAGCATCGTCAAGAAATGGCGCAGTGCAGCATCGCGAGTCATCAATCCGCGCGGCCGGCAAACTCGCCGGTGACCGTGTTCACCCAGACCCGTTCGCCATTGCCGATGTATTCGGGCACCTGGATTTCCAGGCCCGTCGACAAGCGCGCGGGTTTTGGCCGCTTGGTTGCAGTCCCGCCCTTGAGTTCCGGCGGCGTTTCGACGACTTCGATGATGACGCTGGCGGGCAGCTGCAGCGCGACCGGCACGTCGTCGATGATCTGCACATAACAGTCGGTGAGTTCGTCGACGATGTAACCCGCCGCATCGCCAACGACGTCAGCCTCCAGCGTGTAGGGTGTGTAATCCTCGTCGTCGAGGAACACGAATGCATCGCCATCCTTGTAGGAAAACGTCGCCTGCCTGCGGGTGAGTTCGACGTCTTTCAAGTCGTCGTCGCCGCCGAGGCTGAGGTCGAATTTGTTGCCGCCCGGCACCGAATACATGGTGAAGCGGAACTTGACGTTGCCTCCACGGCCCTGAGGCGAGCTGCGCTCGATGTCGCGGATCTGGTAGACGTTGCCGTTATGCTCGACCACGTTGCCTTTCTTGATGTCGTAGGCTTTCATTGCTTGTCGAATCCGAGTTTTTTGTAGAGATAGTCGTTCCAGTGCCAGCTCAACAGGCCCCAGAACGCGCCGGCGGGTAGGCAGAGCAACGGCACCAGCGGAAATACGGCACCCAAGTGCAACAGCTGTGTTCTTGAAGATGCCAGCAGCATCGCGTACACCGCCGCTGTCATCAATCCGCCCCACAACAGCACGCCGCGCATCAGTACGAAGTGGACCCGCCCCTTGGCGCGTATCGCGGGCCAGCGTCGCTGCAGCCAGCTTTCTTTCATGTGCGATGGATCACTTGGGCGTCAGGCGGGTCGCGCCGTCGATCCGGATGGTTTCACCGTTGAGATAGACGTTGCCCAGGATGTACGCGACGAGGCTGGCGAATTCCTCCGGTTTGCCCAGTCGCGAGGGAAACGGAATGGACGCCGCCAACGACTGCTGGACGGCTTCGGGCATGCCATCGACCATCGGCGTCCAGAATATTCCGGGCGCGACGGTCATGACGCGGATGCCGGAGCGCGCCAGCTCGCGTGCCATCGGCAGGGTCATGCCGACGACGCCGCCTTTGGACGCCGCATACGCTGCCTGCCCGATCTGCCCTTCGTAGGCGGCCACGGAAGCGGTGTTGACGATGACGCCGCGTTCGCCATCTGCATTGGCCTCGTTGTGCTGCATCACCTCGGCCGCGGCCTTGGCGACGTTGAAGCTGCCGATCAGGTTGACCTTGACCGTGCCGGTGAAATTCTCCAGCGGCATCGCGCCCTCCTTGCCGACCACGCGGGCCGTGCCGAGGATGCCGGCACAATTGATGGCGGCGTTCAGGCCTCCAAGAAATGCCTTTGCCGCCGCGATATTGGTGGCGACGGCGGTTTCATCGGTGACATCCGTGCGGATGTACCGTGCATTGGCTGCACCGAGCTCGGCCACGGCAGCCGCGCCCTTGTCATCGTTGACGTCGAACAACGCGACCTTGCCACCTTGGGCGACCAGATGTTGCGCGACAGCCAGACCGAGGCCGGAGACACCGCCGGTGACGACGGCGCGGACGGAATTGGGTTGCATGTGGGAGTCCTGCAGGTGGCGAAAACACGATTTTAACGTAGGACGCGTCTGGACCCGCTACCGCAACGGTGACGAAGATGCGGAAGGGCGAGATGTCACGGCATCAGGGTTGGCGAAACCCGCTGTCATCCCTCATCACCTACATCCGATATTGCAGCGTGCGGATCCCGCCCCTGGTCACAGCGGCCTCAGGTAGAAGGCATTGCAGCCGCCGTGCCCGGTGTCGCCCATCGGGTCGGAGATACGGGCAAAACCGCTGCGTTCGTAGAGTTTCATCGCCGCATCCATGCCGCCCAGTGTTTCCAGGTAACACTGGCGGAACCCGAGCGTGCGCGCCGTGGCCAGGCACTGGGCCATCATCGCCGCGCCCGCGCCCGCGCCCCGGGCTTCAGGCAAGAAGTACATCTTGCGAAGCTCGCAGGTGTCGTCATCGCCGCCGACCAGTGGCGCGACACCGGCGCCACCGACGACGATGCGATCGATCTCCGCTTCGTTTTTTTCGACCACGAAATATGCGCAGCGTGGTTGCGCATAGGCGCGGCTCAGCCAGTCGACTTCGGGATCGTTGATCGCAAATCCACTGCCAACCGCGCCGAATTCCGGCATGACGGTGCGGATGATCGACGCCATGATGGCGTCGTCGCGTGCCTGGATCGGACGGATGTGCATTGCCATTGCAATAGGTCTGGTCAAAGGCTTGCCAGTGCAACTGGCTGGTCCAGGCGACGCGCGAACTCATCTGCGTGCAATCCCGGTGCAAACAGGAATCCCTGTCCGATTGGTACACCCAGTTCAAGCAGGAACTGCCGCTGTGCCTGGCATTCGATGCCTTCGGCGACAAGCCCAAGCCCCAGGCTGCGGGCAATGCCGGCCACCGCCTGGCAGACCGCGATATCCGATTTGTTGCCGGGCACGCCATTGACGAACAACTGGCTCAGCTTGAGCCCATGGATGGGCAGGCGCCTGAGGTAATTGAGCCCGCTGTAGCCTTCACCAAAATCGTCGATGGTGAGCATCACCCCCAGGGCACGCAGGTCGGCGAATGCCTTGACGGTGTCAGGGGCATCCTCGATCAAAACCCGTTCGGTGAATTCAAGTTCCAACGCCGTGCCCGGCAAGCCGAATTCCTGCAGCACGCCGCCCACGACGTCGGCAAGGTCATCGCCAAGGAACTGCCGATACGACACGTTGACCGCGACGCGGACGATGCCGAGCCCGGATTCGCGCCATGCACATACCTGGCGACACGCTTCGCGAAGCACCCATGTGCCGATCCGCACGATGTCGCCGGTCACCTCCGCATGGCCAATGAAATGATCCGGGCGCATCTCGCCCAGATGCTGGTTTTCCCAGCGGATCAACGCTTCGCAGGCCACGATGCCGCCGTGGCGCAGGTCGACCTGCGGCTGATAGACAAGATGGAATTCATTGTTTTCGGCGGCGCGTCGCAAGTGCGTTTCAATGCGCAACCGCTCGTGCTGCAGTTTCGCCAGCGCTGGCGTATAGGCCTGCCAACCGTTGCGCATGCGGCGTTTGCTGTCGTACATCGCCGCGTCGGCATTCTGGATCAGCAGCTTCGGGGTTTCGCCATGCTCGGGTGCGCGTGCAATGCCGATGCTGGCGGTGATCGTGAACTCCTCATGCTCAAAATGGAAACTGTCGGAGAAAGTCTCCAGGACACGCTGGGCGATGCATTGCGGGCGCATCGAATCGTCGCCGAAACCACACAGCACCAGGAACTCGTCGCCCCCGAAACGGGCAATCAATCCTTCGGTTCCGACCGCATCGCTGATTCGCCGCGCGGCGCTGACAAGCAGTTCGTCGCCGGCGCCATGGCCGAGTACATCGTTGACGACCTTGAAGCGATCCAGGTCGATGTACAGGACGGCCACGCTCGACAGGGTCGGATCATCCAGCCGATCAGCGAGCTCGCGCAGTATCACGTCGCGGTTGAGCAGCCCGGTCAGCGCGTCGGTGCGCGCCTGGACGCGCAAGGTCTCTTCAGCCTGCTTTCGCCGGGTAATTTCCTGCATGGTGCCGGTGATGCGTTGCGAGGCTTGACCGTCGGGTTCGCCGATGGCGCGCATCCAGAACCGATGGCCGTCGCTGCGCTTGCCCTGCAGCTCGAGAGTGAACGCGCTGCCGTGTGTGAGGGCATTGTCGATGGCCGCTCGCAGGCGGCACTGATCGGACGCGACCAGGCATTCGAGCATGGTGTCCATCGAAGTCGGCATGGCATGACTGCCAAGGATGCGCAAGGATTCTTCCGTGAGATGCAGCCGATGGCGACCCGCGTCCCACTCCCAACCACCCACGTGCGCCAGCACCTGCACGCGGTCGAACAAAGCGCTGTCGCGAGTGGCGTCCTGGCAAGCCTCCTCGGCGGCAACCGTCGCGCTATGCAATGTGTTGCAAGCACTGAGTAGCAACGCGCGTGTGGCTGGTGCGAGTGTCGGATCGGCGCAGGCCGCACGCAGTGTCGCCAGTGCGCGTGCAACGTCAGTGTCGGGCTGCGCCTGCACCGGCTGCGGGGTCGGCCCGGCATTCATGTCGCCGCCAGCGCCCGGCCGACCTTGCTGCCGCTTTCGCGTCCGAGCAAGGTAGCCAGCCAGCGGCCTGTCGCCGCCAACGACGACAGATCGATGCCGGTGTCGATGCCCAATCCCTGCAGCATGTAAACGACATCCTCGGTGGCGACATTTCCGCTCGCGCCTTTTGCGTACGGACAGCCGCCAACGCCCGAAACAGCGGCATCGATCACGCTGACGCCTTCTTCCAGGCAGGCGAGGATATTGGACAAGGCTTGCCCATAGGTATCGTGGAAATGCACCGCCAGCGCCGACATCGGCACGGCATCGGCCGTCGCCCGCAACATCTCGCGTGCCTTGCCTGGCGTGCCGATCCCGATCGTGTCGCCCAGCGAGATCTCGTAGCATCCCAGCGCATGCAAGCGTTGCGCCACGCGCACGACATCGGCGAGGGGCACTGCGCCCTGGTAAGGACAACCAAGCACCGTGGAAACGTAGCCGCGCACGCGTACGCCATCGGCTTGTGCGCGTTCCAGCACAGGCATGAATCGTTCGATGGATTCATCGATCGTCGCGTTGATGTTGCGGCGGTTGAAAGCCTCCGATGCCGCGGTGAACACGGCGACTTCGGTCGCGCCCACAGCGCGCGCGCGCTCGTAGCCCTGCAGGTTGGGAACCAGGACCGGATACGACACACCGACACGCTGCTGGATGCCGGAGAACACCTCGGCGGCATCGGCCAATTGCGGCACCCATTTCGGACTGACGAAACTGGTGGCTTCGATGCTTTGCAATCCTGTCGCCGACAGGCGATCGACCAGCGCGATCTTGTCGGCCGTGGAAATCACCACGGGCTCGTTCTGCAGGCCGTCACGGGGGCCGACCTCGACAATACGCACGCGGGTGGGAAGCGTCATGTCAAGGATCCAGCGTGACCAGCACGGCGTCGGCCTCGACGAAATCACCGGCAGCGGCGCGCACTTCGGCGATGACACCATCGCGCGGGGCTTTCAATCCCAGCTCCATCTTCATCGCCTCGATCACCAGCACCTCCTGTCCTGCGATGACCTGGTCGCCCGGCTGCACCTTGACCAGCACCACACGGCCGGGCATTGGCGCCTGCAAGCGACGCTCGTCGCTACCCTGCGCGCTGGCGTGGCGCTGATAGACAGGCACGATTGCCAGCTGCAGGCGATGGATGCCATCGTGCACGAGCACGCGCGCCTCATCGACCTGCGCCGTGACACGTCGTGCGACGGAATCGAAACGCGCACTTAGCACCGATCCCTGCAAGCATGCGCCGGTGACGTGGGTGATCTGTCCATCGCGCCCGATCCGGTAGTCGCCGTTGCTGCCGCTGGCGCTGAATTCGATGCGCTGATCGCGATGCTGGAGGGCAATGACGCGTTTGCCAGCATGACCCAGCCGCCAGCCGTCGGTGATCGCCCAAGGCGAGGTGACATCTGGGGACGCGATTGCGCGTTCGCGGGCGCTGGCTTCCTGCCACAACAAGCGCGCCGTCGCGGCAGCCAGAAGCAATGCGTCGTCGAGCTGTGGACGTGGCAGGAATTCTTCGAGATGGCGATCCAGGTACCCGGTATCGATGGTGCCGTCGACCACGCGCGGATGGCGGGCGAGGCGCTCGAGGAATCCGATGTTAGATTTGGGGCCTTCGATGTCGCATTGCGCCAGCGCATCGCGCAGGCGGGCGAGGGCGCTGGGGCGATCGTCATCATGGACGACCAGTTTTGCAATCATCGGATCGTAGAAAATACTGACGGTGTCGCCTTCGATCACGCCGGAATCCAAGCGCACATGCGCGTCCGCGGATGGCAACTGAAGACGCACGAGCTTGCCTGATCCGGGCAGGAACCCCGCTTCGGGATCCTCCGCATACAACCGCACTTCAATGGCATGGCCATGCTGCTGTACATCAGCTTGCGCCAGGGGCAACGACTCGCCGGAGGCGACGCGCAATTGCCATTCGACAAGGTCCAGGCCGGTGACCAACTCGGTGACGGGATGCTCGACTTGCAGGCGCGTGTTGATTTCCATGAAATAGAACGTGCCATCTGGCGCGACGATGAATTCGACCGTCCCGGCATTGGCGTAATCGATCGCATGTCCCGCCTGCACCGCGGCTGCGCCCATGGCTGCGCGGAGTTCCGGTGTCAGGAATGGCGATGGGGATTCTTCCAGCACTTTCTGGTAGCGGCGTTGCGCGGAGCATTCGCGCTCGTTGAGATGGATGACGTTGCCCCGCGAGTCGCCGAAGATCTGGAATTCGATATGCCGCGGTTGCTCGATGTAACGTTCCAGCAGCACGCGCTCGCGACCAAACGCGTTGGCGGCTTCGCGCTGGCAACTTTCGAGATTCGGCAGGAAGTCCTCGAGGCTGCGCACGATGCGCATGCCCTTGCCACCGCCGCCGTGGGCGGCCTTGATCATCAGCGGGAATCCGATCCGCGCCGCTTCGCGCGCCAGCACCTGCGGCGACTGGTCTTCACCGGTGTACCCCGGGACTACCGGCACGCCAGCGGCATGCATCAGGTCTTTCGCACCGGCCTTGCTGCCCATTTTGCGCATCGATGCGGCATTGGGACCGATGAACACCAGGCCTGCGGCTTCAACCGCGTCGGCGAAATCGGCGTTCTCGCTCAGGAATCCGTAACCCGGATGGATCGCCTGGGCGCCGGATTCTCGTGCGACTTCAATGATTGCATCGCCGCGCAGGTAGGAATCCTGCGGACGCGGCCCGCCGATCGGATACGCCTCGTCGGCTTGCCGCACGTGTTGCGCGTCGGCGTCGGCCTCCGAATAGACAGCAACGGTGCGAATGCCGAGCTTGCGCGCCGTGCGAATCACACGGCAGGCGATTTCACCGCGGTTGGCGATCAGGATTTTCTCAAACATCGAAATCAACCACTGGTCGACAAAGGTTTCTGAAACCGACGAGATTGATCATTGCCGGCACCAGGCGGGTTTGCGTTTGTCCAGAAAAGCGGACAGACCTTCCTGGCCTTCAGCAGAGACGCGCAGCCTGGCGATCAAATCGGCGTTGGCAGCGTCGATCATCCCTGCGTCGCCATCGTTCGCGATTGTGCGTACCAGCGTCTTTGCCATTCCAACAGCGACCGGGCCAGCCTTGAGCAACAGTTCGATCTGTTGCTGGACGGCAGCCCCGAGTTGATCGGCTTCAACCACCTGATGCAGCAGCCCGATGCGTCGTGCTTCGGCAGCGTCGAACAGCTCCGCCGTTGCGAACCACCGTCGCGCCTGGCGCGCGCCGATGGCGGCAATCACATAGGGCGATATCACCGCAGGCAACAGGCCGAGCTTGCTTTCAGTCAATCCAAATCTGGCGGTCGAAGCACCAATCGCGATGTCGCAGCATGCAATCAACCCCACGCCGCCACCGAACGCCGCGCCATGGACGCGGGCGATGGTGGGTTTTGGCAGCGTGTCCAGCACGCGCATCAGGCGGGCGAGGGCAAGAGCATCGTCTCGATTCACTGCTTCGCTGGCTGCGGCCATGCCGCGCATCCAATGGAGATCGGCGCCTGCCGAAAACGAAGCGCCTGCCCCTTCCAGCACGACGGCGCGAACGCTCGTGTCCTCCGCCAAAGCTTGCAGGGAGGACGTCAACGTCGCGATCAGGGTCGCGTCGAATGCGTTGTGCAACTCGGGCCGGTTAAGACGCAGTCGGGCGACGGGTCCATCACGGTGCAGCTGCAGGGAATCGTTCATCGATTCCTGTCCATCGAAGTCTGGGTCATCAACAGCCGTCGCCCTGGAAACCTGACGAATGATAGCCGCTGCGTGCATCGGGCTGGACGCGTAGCGCCTTGCCCGCTCAATGGCGTCGCTTGGCCTTCGAGCCCGCGGCCTCGGTCATCTCGACCTGCAGGGTAAAGGTGCGCTGTTCATCGGCGTACAGTGCGCCCACGCCGATCACCTGGCGGGTGGTTTCCTCGCCGCGTTCGTTACGGATCGACAGCACCATCGAATATTCGAACGCCATGTCGCCTTGCGGTGGCGACAGCGTGCCTTCTACAGTGAGTGGCGAAATGCGGGTTTTTTCGCGTTCCAGCGCAGCCTCGTCGTAGCGCAGGTGGCCCCGGCAAGCGGGACACACACTTGCGCTTTCCAGGATGGTGGCCTTGCAATGGGGGCAGACGCGGGTCGCGCCCGCGACACCCGGGCGCACGCTGCTCATGACGCGGCGCGCGATTCCATGCCGGTGACCGATGCGCTGCCATTTGGAGCGTTCGAGTTCGCGGCGACACCGTTCGACGTATTGACGTTGACCGGCTTTGCCTTGTCGTCCCAGCCGAAGTCGGCCTGGCCGCGCATGCGTGATCCGGCAGCCACGGTCAGTGCGCCCGCCTTGACGTCGCCGATCAGCACGCCGCCTTCAAGCAGTTCGACCCGCTGCGCGCCTTCGATGTTGCCTTCGAGCTCGCCGGCGATGATCACGCGTTTGGCGCGCACGCCGCCGGTCAGCTTGGCGCCGGCTTCGATGGTCAGGTCGCCCTGGACGTTCACGTCGCCCTTGAAGCGGCCGGCAATGCGGACGTGGCCGGTGCCTTCGATCTTGCCTTCGATGGTGAGGTCGGAAGCGATCAGGGATTCCCTGGCCTGCGATTCGCTCGCGCGGCGGGGTTGCTGCGTTGCCGCGGTGGACTCCGGTGATGCGGAGGCCGGGATTTCACGGAACGTCGGAGGATCGGGCGTGAATGCAGCCGTATCTTTCTTGGCCGTGCTTTGCTGGTTGAAGATCGCCATGGTGCAAGTCCCTCTGGATGGTTCAGATGGAATCTGATGTCGATGAGCCCCTGGACTTCCGAGCCTATCACGCGCCCGATACGGCGGTACTGTGACCAGCCCTGCAATTCCATGCATCGCCGCATCGGGCCAGTTACATGCGGAATACGCCGAACCGTGATCGCTCGATGGGGGCGTTCATCGCCGCCGACAGCCCCAGCCCCAGTACGCGGCGGGTGTCGGCTGGATCGATGATGCCGTCGTCCCACAACCGCGCGGTCGCGTAGTAGGGGTTTCCCTGCGATTCGTACTGCTCACGCAGGGGCGCCTTGAACGCGGCTTCGTCCTCGTCGCTCCACTGCCCACCGCGCGATTCGATGCCGTCGCGCTTGACCGTCGCCAGGACGCCCGCCGCCTGTTCGCCGCCCATGACACTGATCCGCGCATTGGGCCACATCCACAGGAAGCGCCCACCGTAGGCGCGGCCGCACATGGCATAGTTGCCCGCGCCAAAGCTTCCGCCAATGACGACGGTGAATTTCGGCACGGACGCGCAGGCAACGGCCGTCACCATCTTCGCGCCATCCTTGGCGATGCCCGCGTTCTCATATTTGCGCCCGACCATGAAGCCGGTGATGTTCTGCAGGAACACCAGCGGGATGCCGCGCTGGTCGCACAGCTCGATGAAGTGCGCGCCCTTGAGTGCGCTTTCCGAAAACAGGATGCCGTTGTTGGCGATGATTCCCACCGGATAACCATGCAGGTGCGCGAACCCGCACACCAGCGTCTTGCCGTAGCGGGCCTTGAACTCCTGGAAATCGCTGCCATCGACGATGCGCGCGATGACCTCGCGGATGTCGAACGGGCGACGGGTGTCCTTCGGCACGATGCCATACAGCTCGTCGCTGGCGAACAACGGTTCGCGCGTGGGTTGCGTCGTGACCGGCAGGTGTTTGCGCCGATTGAGATTGGCGACAAGATTCCGGGCGATCTCCAGCGCGTCGCGATCGTCTTGGGCCAAGTGATCGGCCACACCCGATATCGAGGTGTGCACGTCGGCACCGCCGAGTGATTCCGCGTCGACGACTTCGCCAGTCGCCGCCTTCACCAGTGGTGGTCCACCGAGGAAAATCGTGCCCTGTTCCTTGACGATGATCGATTCGTCCGACATCGCCGGAACGTAGGCGCCGCCGGCGGTGCACGAGCCCATCACGATGGCGATCTGCGGAATGTTGTCCGCGCTCATCCGTGCCTGGTTGTAGAAAATGCGACCGAAATGTTCGCGATCCGGAAAGACTTCATCCTGCAAGGGCAGGAATGCCCCGCCCGAATCGACCAGGTAAATGCAGGGGAGCAGGTTCTCACGCGCGATGTCCTGCGCGCGCAGGTGTTTCTTGACCGTCATCGGGAAATATGTGCCGCCCTTGACGGTGGCGTCGTTGGCGACGACGACGACTTCCTGCCCCTGCACGCGGCCGATACCGGTGACGATGCCCGCACCTGGCGCGGCGTTGTCGTACATGCCTTCTGCGGCCAGCGGCGAAAATTCCAGGAACGGCGATCCGGGGTCAAGCAACGCCGTGATGCGGTCGCGCACCAGCAGTTTGCCGCGCTCGGTATGTTTGTCGCGTGCCTTGTCACCACCGCCTTCGGCCGCGCGCGCCAGGCGCTGGTCGAGATCGCCAACCAGGGAACCGTGATAGGCGACGTTCTCCAGGAACTCTGGGGAGCGGGGATCGAGCTGCGACTGGATGGCGGGCATGCAGTTGAACCGGGCGTCGAAAGCGCAAGGATATAGCGGTTCGGCAAAGCGTCGCGCATCACCGCCCAGAGCGCGGACTCAAATGCATCCTCGATGGGTAATTTCGCCTTCCGAGGAATTCCGCCCTGAAAAGAGAAGACCCGCCGAAGCGGGTCTCCAATATTGCGAAAAACGTTTGGAGTCGAATTACTTTTTCGCTTCCTGCTTGGCCTGCTCTGCAGCGGCGTCAGCCTTGTTGGCAACGTTCTGCGCGCCGTTGGCGGCATGCTGCGCGGCATCTGCAGTGGCGGCGGCGGCGGTCGCGGCAGCCTGGTCGGCGGCGGCGGCAGCTTGATCAGCAGCTTGCTTGGTATTGGCGGCAACTTCACCCACGGCTTCACCGGTCGAAGCGGCAGCGGCGTCAACGCCCTGCTTGGCGGCCTCGCCCGTTGCCTGCACGGCATTGGCGGCGGCATCGCCTGCATTGGCGGCGGCGGCAGAAGCTTCGGCAGCCTGCTGCTGGGCTTCCGGGGTGTCGTTGTGGCAGGCCGACAAAGCGAGGACGCTGGCGGCCAGGAGGATGCAAAGATGGGTCTTCATGATGGTTCTCCGGAGGGTTGTCTGATGGAATGTGGATGGTCAGGCAACGCCTGTGTGCGCTGCGTTTACGGCTTTCGCCGGTAGATGTCGGCGAATTTCAACCAGTGCGGGTCGGTTCACGCGATGCCACAGTACCAATGGATCGACCCTGACACGAATCTATGACGACAGGTCCTGCAAGAAAAAAGCCGCCGGCGAACCGACGGCTTTTCCTTTGAAGCTCGATATCAGTCAACGATATCGCAACGCAATAGCTGTCAATTACTTCTTGACGGCCGGCTTGGTGGTGTCTGCAGCATCGGTGCCCATCTTGGCGTCAGCCGACTTGGCTGCATCAACCGCAGCGTCCTTGGCCTGGTCAGCAGCGTCGGCTGCATTACCAGCAGCGTCGGCAGCCTGGTCAGCACCAGCCATGCTACCGGCGGCGCCGGCGGCGTTCGCCGAGGTGTCGGCGGCATTGGCAGCGGAGGCAGCGGCATCAGCCGAAGACTGCGCAGCGGTGGCGGCGGCGGTGTCGCCAGTGGCGGCGGTGTTGTCAGCAGCCTGCTGCGCGGTGGCGGCATCGGCGTTGGCGTCGGCGGCCGAATCGGCAGCCTGCTGCTTGTTGGTGCACGCGGCCAGGGCCAGGCCCATAGCCAGGGCGAGCAGCGCCTTGTTGGTCGTCATGATTGGTATTCCTCGTCGTTAAAAGTAGGCAACGCGCAACTGCGCGCCGATACCATGATGACAAGCTCACTGAGCCTGTCAAGCGGTAACCTGTGTTTTTTTGGTTAAGCGGGTCTTAACGTTCTACAGCAGTTCAACCGCGATTGCCGTTGCCTCCCCCCCGCCGATGCACAGTGAAGCAATCCCGCGCTTGCTTCCACGGGCCTTCATGGCGTGCAACAACGTCACCAGCAAGCGTGCGCCGCTGGCACCGATCGGGTGTCCCAGCGCAACAGCACCACCGTTGACGTTGAGCTTTTCATGCGGTACTCCCAGGTCAGTCATTGGCGCCATGGCGACGCACGCGAACGCCTCGTTGATTTCGAACAGGTCAACGTCTGCGACGCTCCAGCCGGCCTTTTCCAGCACTTTTTCAATCGCCTTGATCGGCGCGGTGGTAAACCATTCGGGTGCCTGCGCATGGCCAGCATGCGCAACGATGCGTGCCAAAGGCTGCAGTCCGCGGCGCGCGGCTTCACCGGCCGACATCAGGACCGTCGCTGCCGCGCCGTCGGAAATCTTCGAGGAGGATGCCGCCGTCAGCACCCCATCCTTGCCGAATGCCGCGCGCATCCCGGCGAACTTCGCCAGGTCAATCCTCCCCGGCTCCTCGTCCTTGTCGACGACGGTCTCGCCCTTGCGGCCCTTTACCGTGACGGGAGCGATTTCTGCGTCGAATGCGCCAGACGTCTGGGCGGACAAGGCGCGCTTGACGCTCTCCGCTGAGAAGGCATCGAGGGCCGCACGGTCGTAGGAATACTTCGAACACGCCATGTCGCCGAATACGCCCATCGCCTGGCCATCGTAGGGATTGGTCAAACCGTCATGGGCCATGTGGTCGATGAAATCGGCAGTTCCATAGCGGATGCCAGTGCGTGAACCGTTCAGCAGGTGCGGCGCATTGGTCATGGACTCCATGCCACCTGCAACGACCACGGTCGCGGTCCCGGCCTTGATCAGATCGTGGCCCAGCATCACGGCCTTCATGCCGGAGCCGCACACCTTGTTGATGGTGGTGCAAGGGGTCGAGGTAGGTACTCCCGCGCCAATGGCCGCCTGCCGGGCCGGGGCCTGGCCAAGTCCGGCGGGAAGTACGCAACCCATGATCAACTCATCGACCTGGTCGGGCGCGATGCCAGCCTGCGCGATCGCCGCGCCAATCGCGGCCGCCCCCAGCGTTGGCGTCGGCACGCCGGTAAATTGCCCGAGGAACGACCCGATCGCCGTGCGCTTGGCACCGACGATGACGACATCAGAAGGGGAGGCGGGAAGGGACATGAGAACTCCGGGACGTCACAGAGGCCGGCGCAGGGGCCGGGATTCCCCGATTATGGCGCTGTTTGCTGCAGTGCGGCAAACAGCGCCGGATGGTACTCAACTGCCTGCTGACCGCAACGCGCCGCCGCCCGCCAACCCGACCGGCTGACCGAGGAATGAGCTTCATGGGTTCGGGGCTGGCAGCTATACGCTTGCTAGAGCGCTAGTCCCGGCCGTCGAACAACTCCCGCCCGATCAGCATCCTGCGGATTTCATTGGTGCCGGCACCGATCGCATACAGCTTCGCGTCGCGCAGCAGTCGTCCGGTTGCGTAGTCGTTGATGTAACCGTTGCCCCCAAGCGACTGGATCGCCTCCAGCGTGACTTGAACGGCAGCATCGGATGCGTGCAACAGGCAGGCCGCTGCATCGACGCGTGATTTGTGTCCCGAGTCGTAGTCGCGCGCGACTTGATAGGCGAACGCACGCGCCGATTGCAGCGCCGTGTACATGTCCGCGATCTTGCCCTGCATCAAGCCGAAAGTGCCGATCGCCTGGTCGAACTGCTTGCGTTCGCGCACGTAGGGCAGGGTGAGGTCGAGCGCCGCCTGCATCAGGCCGATCGGGCCACCACTCAACACCAGTCGCTCGGTATTCAGGCCGGACATCAAAACCTTGACGCCATTGTTGACGTCCCCCAGCACGTTTTCAGCGGGGATTTCGCAATCCACGAACACCAGCTCGCAGGTATTGGAGCCACGCATGCCGAGCTTGTCGAGCTTCTGCGCCGTCGAGAATCCCTTCATGCCTTTCTCGACGAGGAAGGCGGTCATGCACTTGCTGCCCGCGTCCTTACCCGCGGTGCGCATGTACACGATCAGCACGTCGGCTTCCGGGCCATTCGTGATCCACATCTTGTTGCCGTTGCCAATCCAGACGCCATCGCGAAGCTCCGCACGGCACGTCATCGATCCGACGACGTCGGACCCGGCACCCGGCTCGCTCATCGCCAGTGCTCCGACATGCTCCCCGCTGCAGAGTTTCGGCAGGTATTTCGCGCGTTGCGCCTCGTTGCCGTTGGCATAGAGGTTGTTGACGCACAGGTTGGAGTGCGCGCCGTACGACAAGCCAACTGAACCCGATGCGCGGGAAATTTCTTCCATCGCCACGGTGTGAGCGAGATACCCCATCGCGCTGCCGCCATGTTCTTCCGACACGGTCAGTCCGAGCAGCCCCATTTCGCCGAGCTTGATCCACAGGTCTTGTGGAAACACGTTGTCGTGGTCGATCTTTTCCGCACGTGGCGCGATTTCGGCATCGGCAAAACGCCGCACCGCGTCGCGTAGTGCATCGATCTCCTCACCCAGCGGAAAAGCGCGCATCGTTGCTCCGGTTGACATGTTTTCCATAGCACGACGGGGCACACGGCCCCGTCGTTTTCACTCTTTTCAGTGACCGCGCATCCTGCCCAGGAAACGCGGCGCAGTGCGCCCCATCGGCAGCTTCAACTTGCCGATCGCCGAAATGCGCTCTTCCGCCAGGCGGTCGGCCGCCTTGTAGGTCGGGATGCTGTCGCGCTCGGAGATCTCATAGATGCGGCCGAGGTTGTGATAAATCGTGCGCATCATGCGCATCGCGCGCTCGCGGTTGTAGCCGTCGATCTCCAGCGACACGTTCATCACGCCGCCGGCATTCACCGCGTAATCGGGCGCATACAGGATCCCGCGCTTCTCGACTTCATCGCCGATCGCATTGTTCGCCAGCTGGTTGTTGGCCGCGCCGCAGATGATCTTGGCCTTCAGTCGTGGCAACGTTTGCTCGTTGACCGTGCCGCCCATCGCGCAAGGCGAATACACATCGGCCGCCACGTCGTAGATATCGTCCAGGCCGACGGCTTCCGCGCCGTATTCGTTGACCGCTTTCTCGACCAGCGCCTTCGCCTTGTCCGTCACGAAGATTTTCGCGCCGCGCTCGCGCAACAGCTTCACGAACTCCATGCCGACGTGTCCCAGGCCCTGCACGGCATAGGAATATTTGCCGACTTCCTCATCGCCAAACTTCTTGTTCAGCGTCGCCATCAGGCCCTGCATCGTGCCGTAGGCGGTGAACGGCGACGGATCGCCCGAGCCGCCATGCACCTGGTGCACGCCGGTGACGTACTCGGTCTCGCGGTAGACGTATTCCATGTCGTTGACGTCGATGCCGACGTCCTCGGCGGTGATGTAACGCCCACCCAGCGAATCGACGAACTTGCCGAACGCGCGGAACAGCGCCTCGGACTTGTCGGTGTCCGGATCGCCAATGATCACGCCCTTGGCGCCGCCGATGTTCAGGCCGGCCACCGCGTTCTTGTACGTCATGCCGCGGCTCAGGCGCAGCACGTCGTTGAGCGCGTCGGCCTCGGTCTTGTACGGATACATCCGCAGGCCGCCCAGGCCCGGGCCCAGCACGGTGTTGTGGATGGCGATAATCGCCTTCAGGCCCGCGTCCTTGTTGTGGCAGAACACGACCTGCTCGTGGCCGAAGGTGTCCAGGGTGTCAAAGATCATCAACGTTGCTCCAGCGCGGGCTACCGTTTCGCGCATTGCGAAAGACGCCAGCAATGTGTGGGTAAGTGTTTGAGAGGGTCAAAATCCGCGGCGCGAAGGGCGCTTCGCGCCGGGCCGCAGGGGCAATAGTCTAAAGGAATCGGGCTGGGCAGGCCCGTGATTGCGTCGATGCCAGCCTCCGGTCCGGGTGCAGACAGGGTGCGTGAAGGCCCCGCGCTACAATCGGGAATCGCCTGTTTCCGACCGCAATTGCCCATGAGCACGCCTGCCCAGCACCTGTCTTCCGTCCAGCCGACCGCATCCCCGGACACCGCGTCCCCATTGCGCTTCGTCACCGCCGCCAGCCTGTTCGACGGCCACGACGCGGCGATCAACATCATGCGGCGGCTGATCCAGGCGCAGGGCGTGGAAGTGGTGCACCTGGGCCACAACCGCAGCGTCGAGGACGTCGTCCGCGCCGCCCTGCAGGAAGACGCCGACGGCATCGCCCTGTCCAGCTACCAGGGCGGCCACGTCGAATACTTCAAGTACATGATCGACATGCTGCGCGAGCGCAACGCCGGCCACATCAAGGTGTTCGGCGGCGGCGGCGGCACCATCACGCCGGAAGAAATCCGCGAACTGCAGGACTACGGCGTCGAGCGCATCTACCACCCCAACGACGGCATGCACATGGGGCTGGTGGCGATGATCGAGGACGTGGTGCGTCGCGCGGGCGAAGGGCGCGAGCAAAGAAAAAGGGGTCAGAGTCATGTTTTCGACCGTGACGTTTCGTCTGGTCATTCTCTTCGACCGAAAAATGACTCTGACCCCTTTTTCTCCTCCGAGATCGCGATCGGCCGCATGCTCTCGGCGATCGAGGAAGGCGCGCTCGACGAATCGCAACTCGTCCACCTGCGCAAGCAATGGCAACTGGCCGGCGGCAAGACGCCCGTGGTCGGCATCACCGGCACCGGCGGCGCCGGCAAGTCGTCGGTCACCGACGAACTGCTCAACCGCTTCCTCGCCAGTTTCCCCGAGATGCGCATCGCCGTGATCTCGGTCGACCCGACCCGTCGCCGCACCGGCGGCGCGCTGCTCGGCGACCGCATCCGCATGAACTCGCTGCGTAGCGAGCGCGTCTACATGCGCTCGATGGCGACGCGCCGCCAGCACGCCGCGACGAATATCGTGCTGCGCGACTGCATCGCCTTCCTCAAGTCGCTCGGCTACGACCTGGTCATCGTCGAGACCGCCGGCATCGGCCAGTCCGATTCGGAGATCGTCGACCTCGTCGACTTCCCGATGTACGTCATGACCAGCGACTTCGGCGCGCCGAGCCAGCTCGAGAAGATCGACATGCTCGATTACTCCGAGCTGGTCGTGCTCAACAAGTTCGACAAGCGCGGCGCCGAAGACGCCCTGCGCGACGTGCGCAAGCAGTGGAAGCGCAACCGCGTCGCCTTCCAGATGAAGGACGAGGACGTTCCGGTCTATCCGACGATCGCCTCGCAGTTCAACGATCCCGGCATCAGCTGGATGTTCGACAACTTGTGCCGCCTGCTGCGCGAGAAGCTCGCGTTGCCCGAAGCCAAGTGGAACCCGCACCTCGACACCAGCCTCAAGGAACCGCGCGCCACCGTGCTGATCCCCGGTGCGCGTGTGCGCTACCTCGCCGAGATCGCCGAACAGGGCAGGGCGATCAATTCGAAGATCGAATCGCAGGCCGAAGTGGCCGACCGCGCGCAGAGTTACTGGCAGTCGCTGCGCGACCTCGATGACGGCAAGTTGCCGAAGGCGCTGGACCTGTTCGCATCCGATGATCTCGTAGGGCGGGTTTCAACCCGCCAAGCCGATGGCGAGGAAGTCGCGGTTGCGGAAGGCGGGTTGAAACCCGCCCTACGGGTTGATCGCACTCTGACCACCCTGCGCCAACGCTACAACGACGCTATCCAGTCGCTTTCCGCCGAAGGCCTGAAACTCCTCCGCGACTGGCCCGCGCGCCTCAAGTCGATCACTGACGAGGTCACCGAATACGAAGTCCGCGGCAAGAAGATCCGCGTCGAGAACTACCGCGAGTCATTGAGCCACCAGAAGATCCCCAAGATCGCCGCGCCCACCTACAAGTCGTGGGGCGAGTTGCTGGTGTTCCTGCAGAAGGAAAACCTGCCGGGCTACTACCCGTACACCGGCGGCGTGTATCCGTACCGCCGCACCGGTGAGGACCCGATCCGCATGTTCGCCGGCGAAGGCACGCCGGAGCGCACCAACCGCCGCTTCCATTACCTCAGCGTCGGCCAGCCGGCCGCGCGCCTGTCGACCGCGTTCGACAGCGTCACCCTGTACGGCGAAGACCCGGCGATCCGCCCGGACATCTACGGCAAGATCGGCAACTCCGGCGTCAACATTCCCACGCTCGACGACATGAAAAAGCTGTACTCCGGCTTCGACCTGTGCGCGCCGACCACGTCCGTGTCGATGACCATCAACGGCCCCGCGCCGATGATCCTGGCGATGTTCATGAACACCGCCATCGACCAGCAGATCGAGAAATACCTGCGCGAAGACCAGTCACGCTGGGACAAAGCGCACAACAAGATCGAGAAGATGTTCGAAGGCCGCGAGCGTCCCCAATACGGCGGCATGCTCCCGCCAACGAATGACGGACTGGGCCTCGGCCTGCTCGGCGTCACCGGCGACCAGGTCGTCGATGCCGAGACTTACGCGCGCATCAAGGCCTTCACGCTGTCCACCGTGCGCGGCACCGTGCAGGCCGACATCCTCAAGGAGGACCAGGCGCAGAACACCTGCATCTTCAGCACGGAGTTCGCGCTGCGGATGATGGGCGACATCCAGCAGTACTTCGTCGACCACAAGGTCCGCAACTTCTACTCGGTCAGCATCTCCGGGTATCACATCGCCGAGGCCGGGGCCAACCCGATCAGCCAGCTCGCCTTCACCCTCAGCAACGGCTTCACCATCGTCGAGTACTACCTCGCGCGCGGCATGCGCATCGACGACTTCGCGCCCAACCTGTCGTTCTTCTTCAGCAACGGCATGGACCCGGAATACACCGTCATCGGCCGCGTCGCCCGCCGCATCTGGGCGCGCGCCATGCGCGAGCGCTACGGCGCCGACGCGCGCAGCCAGATGATGAAGTACCACATCCAGACCAGCGGCCGCTCACTGCACGCGCAGGAGATCCAGTTCAACGACATCCGCACCACGCTGCAGGCGCTGTACGCGTTGTTCGACAACTGCAACAGCCTGCACACCAACGCCTACGACGAGGCCATCACCACGCCGACGGAAGAAAGCGTGCGCCGCGCCGTCGCCATCCAGATGATCATCAACAAGGAGCTGGGGCTCAACTTCAACGAGAATCCCTGGCAGGGCAGCTTCATCGTCGACAAGCTCACCGACATCGTCGAGGAAGCCGTCTACAAGGAGTTCGAAGCGATCAGCGAGCGCGGCGGCGTGCTCGGCGCGATGGACACCATGTACCAGCGCGGCAAGATCCAGGAAGAGTCGATGTACTACGAGCACAAGAAGCACGACGGCAGCCTGCCGCTGGTCGGCGTCAACACCTTCCTGCCGAAGGAGCACGCCGGCGACATCGTCACCGAGATCGAACTGATCCGCAGCACGGAAGGCGAGAAGGGGCAGCAGATCGAGAACGTCGCGGGCTTCGAGCGCAATCGCAATGGCTATGCGAGCGATGGACTCAAACCGCTACAGGCAACGGCGCGGGAACGGCGGAATGTGTTCGCGAGTCTGATGGAGGCGGTGAAGACGCACAGCTTGGGGCAGATCAGTCATGCGTTGTATGAGGTGGGTGGGGAGTATCGGCGGAATATGTAGCTCAATCAGCGAATACAAAAATTAATCAGCAAGCACTTACGGACGGGGAGCTTAATGACAAGTCAAGAGGACAGAAGTGTTTTATCGAGTCACGCGCTCATTGCATTTGCGTTCGTTGAAGAGGCGTACATAAAAACAGGCGACATAGTTTCCGGATTGCTTCCACTATTTGCGCCGTTGTTGGTAGGGAAGTTTGGGCGGAACTTTGATGCGAAGGTGTTTGCAGAAGACGTTTCCACGCGGTATGGGATTCCTATGAGTCCTTTAGTTGCTGAAGGGCTGGTAGAGCGGTTGGCTGAAGCCAAGTTGCTCTACCTTGAAGACAAAGAATCGCGTGTTTACAAAGTGTCCGCGGTAAAAATTCCTGAGCCAGGAATTGATGAAAAATCAATTGAAAGCGTTCTGAATAATTTCGTTGTATTCGCGAATCGATCACTTGCCCCATTGGCGCTTGAGCAAGAAGCTGAAGTCCTGAAATCAGGATTATTGGCGCGGTTAACCTCGCCCCAGTTTTTGGGTGCGATGGAACGAAAAGTCAAAAATTATTACGTAGGTAACAAGCTCGTATTGAAGAAGCCCGAAGAACCTGAAGATCCTGTTGATCTTGAGTCCGCGCTAGATGTCCTCTGCGCCGAATTTGCACTTAGATCAATGGACAAGGGTGGCGCGTCGGCCGAATTGCTCGTCAAGATTGCTTCAGGCGCATTAATTGCTGAAGTGATCCTCACCCTTCAGACCCCTGGAGGGACGAGTTCACTCGATGATCTCTCTGTGTTCATTGATGCACCTCTGCTTCTTGATCGGCTTGACTTAAGCTCTATTGAGTTAAAGGAATTTGCTACTTCTCTCTTCGATTTGATGGAGCGAGCACATGTTCGTATGGCAGTTTTCTCCCATACGCTTGAAGAAATGCGGGGCACGATCCATGGCCCACTCGATGCTATGGCGCGCGGAGAGGAGCCGTTTGGTCCATTGGGGTCAAGGATTCGCTTGGACTCTAGTCAGGCCGCTTATGCGCGAAGTGTCTTAGACGCTCTTGAGGAGAAGGTCCATGATCTTCATATAACAGTCTTAGACGCTGACGAACTTCGAACGGAAGCGGGCTTGCAGCGTCTATCCGAGGAGACTGAAGAATCCCTAAGGAATAACGTAGGCCCGCTTCATATTGGTCTTGAGCGGAGAATAAGAGACGCAGCGTCCATCGCGTCCATTATGAGAATGCGATCTGGTCGAAAGACCCGCTCGATAGCTGAAGCGGGTAGCCTGTTGGTTACCAGAAATCCCGCTGTGGCGAGCCATTCGAGATCGCACCTAGTTTTTAAGAAATACATTGAAAGTGACGAAGTGCCACCAGCAGTAATGGACAGAACGCTTGCCGGCTACCTTTGGTTTGTAGTTGGTGGGAATGTCGGTGCGATCACAAGGCAAAAGTTAATTGCCAATTGCTCGCATGTCATGAATCCAAAGAACGACATCATTAGTAAAGTGAGGCAATACCTCACGGAGATCGATTCGGAGAAAGCAGAGATGTTCTCTGCGCTATTGCTTGATAATCGAGCCCAACGATGTTTAGTCCACGCGACACTTGGTTTCCCGTCTGCAGTCACAACCAACAATGTCGACGCGATTCTTCAAGAGGTTCGCGAAAGCGTTGCGGGCGAGTTGCTTGAAAAGGCAGAGCGTCGAGAAGCTGAGCTAGCTGAAATTCATCAGGCTGAGATTTCAGCGCTAGTCGAAGCGCAAAGAGGTGCGGCGCTGGAACATGAAACCAACCTTTTGGCCGAGCGAATTGGCGCGCAGGCTCTAGTGGCTGAAAGGGAAAGGATTGCAAATGAAAGCAATCGCGCGTTGGAGGAGGCCAGAAGGCAGCTTTCCCAGAGTGCGATAGAGGCGCTTGACGACATCGATAGCCGAATGCAACGAGCAATTTCTACCGCTGCTAATAGCAAGAAGCTAGTTGCCGGATTCCTGGTGATTCTATATCTGACCGCAGTTTGGTTTACATATGACCTAAGCCCCGATTTAGGTGTCTGGAAAAAGATCGTCGCGATTGTTGTCGCGCTTTTGGGATTCTGGTTTGTTCCGCAGCTCGCATACAGGTTATTTGGCGAGATTGTATGGAAGTGGCGTTTCGACAGATCGATAGAGGCGCTTGGGTTGCGGTCGCACTTGGCTGAATTTCTAGTTGATGTCAGGGCTGAAAGTGTCGTTAGGAGATGACGAAAAAAATGCGTAAGGCGGGCTAGAGCCCGCCTTACCTAACTCGCATTTGATTTGTAGGATGGGCTCAGGCCCAGCTCCTGTTGCTAGGATTGCCACAAAAGGGGTCAGGTACATTTTTTCTTGATCGGAACAACAATGGTGTCCGAGTAATTGCTAAAGACTAGGGGCTCGTGTGCAATCGATTTTGCCTAAGACGATCCAGATTTTCCTTCCAAGCGGGCAGCCCCAGGGTATCCGCGTCGCTGAGATCACAACACGTATCGTGCGGGTGATTGAAGTGCCGAGGAGCTTGGTGTCTTCTTTCTGTGCCATGCCAGAAGCCAGCCAGGTTGGCTTGTACTTTCTTGTGGGCGAGAAAGAAGACAGTGGTGCGCCGGTGGTTTACATCGGGCAAAGCGGCGCGGTGGGTGTGCGGATTGCCCAGCACAATCAAAGTAAGGACTTCTGGAGTCGAGCGCTCGTAGTCGTCTCATTAACAAATAGCCTCACGAATACTCATGCAAGCTATCTCGAATGGCTATCAATCAAGGTTGCGGGAGATAGCGGGCGTTATGGGTTGGAGAACGGTAACGCGGGTGGGCGGCCGTACACGCCAGCACCTCTCGAAGCCGACTGCCAAGAGATCCATGAAACCATCGGAGTGCTGACCGCAACTCTGGGACATCCGGTCTTTGAACCCGTAGTCGCAAAGTCGGCGGGTTCGAAAGAAGATCTGGTGATGTACTTCTGTAATGGCTCGGAGAGTGACGGGCGTGGTTACTACACGGACGAGGGTTTCGTTGTCCTGAAGGGGTCATATGGTCGTGCAGCCATGGTGCCGTCTTATGCGGCGGGGCCAGGTGCCAAAGTGCGAGGGAGGTATAGAGCCCAAGGTGTCATCAAGCAGGAAGGCGACCGAATGGTGTTCCAGCGTGATCATATTTTCTCGTCTCCTAGTTCCGCTGCGCATGTGTTGATGGGGCGCTCAGCGAACGGCTGGATGGAATGGCGTAATGCCAAAGGTGAGTTGCTCGATAAGCTTAGACAACCCGCGTAAGGCGGGCTTGAGCCCGCCCTACGGCCACGAATGATTTGTAACCCGCGTAAGGCGGGCTTGAGCCCGCCCTACTGAGGCACGATTGATTTGTAGCGTGGGCCTTGGCCCACCTTCTGTTGCTAGGATCGACACATCAACTTCCGTGGGGACGGAATGTACGGACTGAAGCGCGTGAGCCAGCGTCGCAATGACGCATTGAGCCGAGTGGGTTGGGAGCAACTGGAATCGTTGCTTGCCAATTACTATCGGGGCCAGGGATATCAGGTCGAGGAGGTCGGCACTGGCGCGACGCGCGCCAGATTCGACGGTGGCATCGACCTAAAGTTGCGCACGGAAAGTGAATACATCCTTGTGCAATGCAAGCACTGGAACGCGATGAAGGTCACGCACAACGCGGTGCATGAGCTGCTCGGCATCATGGTGAACCAAGGTGCGACCGGTGCAATCCTTGTCAGCAGTGGGGAGTTTTCCAAGGCCGCGATTGAGGCAGCGACTCGGCAGGGCCATGTCCAGCTGATCGATGGCGAGGAGCTGCGGGCGATGATCGGCCCGGTTCCGGAACCTATGGCGACTGCAACGACTAGCGCGGCTGCAAGTGACTACGTGTTGCAACCGCTAGAGTTGGGTGGCAAAGCGGACGATCGCGACGGTTTTGGTCATCGGTCAGCGCTTCAAGTTGCACTTCTTAAGGTGGTTCTACAGGTGAGCTTGTTCTTGGTGTTTGCCTGGTTTGTATTTGCCGTGATGGGCGGAGTATTTCGATCAGTCGTAAAGTCCATGGCACCCAAGCCGCAGGTGGCGCCGTCAACGCGCGGAAGGCGGGCTTGAGCCCGCCCTACGGGCACGATTGATTTGTCGGGTGGGCCCTGGCCCACCTTGTGGGTTTGGCGGTGATTCTTGAATTGGCGCGGGTGGTTTGTGCTTTCCCTATGCGGCGGTGCGGTGGTTGCTGATGTCGGATGGTGCTGGCGCGCGCCAGTCTTGCGTGATGTCGAATTACCTTCGCGCCAAGGTGCCGGGTGGCACCTACTTCTTCACGGTCAACCTGCTGGAGCGGCGTCGGCGGTTGCTGGTTGATCACATCGCCGACTTGCGTGCGGCGTTCCGAGCGACGCAGGTGGTGCGTCCGTTCGATGTGATCGCCATCGTGGTCCTGCCGGACCACCTGCATTGCGTATGACGTTTGCCTGCCGGCGACGCAGACAATGCCAACCGATGGGCGCAGATCAAATCGGGGTTCTCGCGGTGCCTTCCCCGGGATGAAAGGCGTAGCCTCCAACGCATCGCCCGACGCGAGCGTGGCATCTGGCAACGCCGGTATTGGGAGCACCTCATCCGCGACGATCACGACCTGCGACGGCATGTGGATTACATCCACTTCAATCCGGTCAAGCACGGCCACGTGTCACGCGTGATTGACTGGCCGTATTCGTCGTTTCGTCGATGGGTGGCTGATGGCGTGTATGGGGTGGAGTGGGGCATGAATTGCGATGGTGGGCTTGAGCCCACCCTACGAGACTGGGATTGAATGGCGCAGCGGACCGGTTACCGCTGACCAACGATCTTCTACAGCTCCACCGCCAACACTTCGCAGGGCGCGGTCGCGTCGAGAACATAGTCCGTATCGGCGGGGATCACGCACGCGAAAAAGGGGTCAGGTTCATTTACCCATAAAAAAAAGGCGAGCAAAAAGGGGTCAGGTTCATTTACCCATCGCCCTTGGCCGACCGCGCGGCCTCACGGCTGCGGCGCGTTGATTCAGCGCCTCGATTTGCTTCTGGAAC
>JBBRZH010000009.1:0-76063 GCA_038236935.1 Lysobacterales bacterium | reverse complement strand
GGCCGTTCGCATTCGCACGCGCTCAAGCAGGTTCTGCAGGACCTCGGCGTGCCCCCGTGGCAACGCGAACGACTGCCACTGTTATCCACACCCGATGGCGAACTGCTTGCTGCCGGTGACGTGGTGTATTCGAGCAGGTTCGACACCTGGCTGCGCACGCACAACGCACGCCTGCAGGTCGTGGCGGGCAACGATTAGCGGGGAAACGGGCCAGCGTTCGCCCGGACCGGCCCTTCGCGGCAAAATTTACTCTGCCCCGTTTTCCCCGCACAATTCCGTCATGGCGCGAAAAACCCCTAGCGAAACTTCCCCGGTCGCTGATTTCGAGGCATCCCTCGACCAGCTCGAATTGCTGGTCGAGAAGATGGAGCACGGCGAAATGAGCCTGGAAGAATCGCTTGCCGCCTACGAGCGCGGGGTCGCCCTCTATCGTCGCTGCCAGGGCGCGCTGGAGCAGGCAGAGTTGCGCGTGCGCCTGCTGAGCGATCCCGACAATCCGGCTGGTGCGGAACCGTTCCCTTCCGTGGCGAACGGGAATCCGCCCGCGCCATCGGATGTTTGATCCGCACGTGGCAGCATCGCAGGCCGCCCGATGGCGCGCCCGCGTGGAGGCCACGCTCGATGCTGTATTGCCCTTGGCAGACGCATCGCCCCGGCGCCTGCATGCCGCCATGCGCCACGCCGCCTTGGCCAGCGGCAAACGCATGCGTCCACTGCTGGTGTATGCCACCGGAATCGCATTCGGCGCGGACGAGCGCGCGCTCGATGCCCCGGCTGGCGCCGTCGAATTGATCCACGCCTACTCGCTGGTGCACGACGACCTGCCCTCGATGGACGATGACGCACTGCGTCGCGGTCAACCGACGGTGCATGTCGCGTTCGACGAAGGCACGGCGATACTGGCGGGCGATGCATTGCAGTCGCTGGCATTCGAGTTGCTGGCCAGCGCGGAGTCGCCTGCGGAAATCCGCGTGGCGATGCTGCTCGAACTGGCCATCGCAGCAGGCGCCCGCGGGATGTGCGGTGGCCAGGCACTGGACCTGGACGCGACCGGCAGCAGGAAGAGCGCTGACGACCTGGACGCATTGCAGCGCCTGCACTCCCTCAAGACAGGCGCCTTGCTGCGCGCATCGGTTCGACTTGGGGCCATCGCGGCACAGGTCGATGCAGACACCCGCGCGCGACTGGATGTCTTCGCCGATGCACTGGGACTCGCCTTCCAGATCCGCGATGACCTGCTGGACGTGGAGAGCGACAGCGTCACCCTGGGCAAGACGGCAGGCAAGGATTCGGCGCAGGCCAAGGCGACGTTCCCGGCGTTGATCGGCATCGCCGCCTCACGCGAGCGTCTGCTGGAGCTGGCGGACACCATGCACGACGCGCTGCTTCCGTTTGGCGGCCGGGCCGATGCGCTGGTCGAACTGGGGCGGAAAGCGATCAATCGCACACGCTGACCCATTCCCCGTCGCGCTTTCGTCGTAGTCTTGCCACACGCGGCCAAGCCGCTGGTGGGGGCAAATTGCCGCGCAAACCGATTACTGCGGTGACGTCCTGGGCCGATGCCGTGATGGCGTCGTCAGGCCGTGCATTTGTTGATTTCTGGACGCGACTCGAGCGTTCATACAAGCGACCGGCCTCACGGATCGCCATCCGCCTGAAGTTCGCGTTCTACCCGCTACTCGCGATCGGCGCGGTGCTCTGGCTGGGGTATGACTGGACGCATTCACGTGCGCTGGATTCGGCCGAGAATTCGATCTTCGACCAGGTGGTCCAATGGCGGCCGGTCGAGCCGAAGCCGTCGGGTCGCGTGGTGGTGGTGGAGATCGACGATTGCTCGATCGAGTATTTCCGCAATCGCGGGGAAGGTGGCTGGCCGTGGAGCCGGCAGCGCCACGCCGACCTGCTGGACCAGCTGGATCGCGCTGGCGCGCTGGCAGTGGGATATGACGTGCTGTTCAGCGATGCGTCGACGCAGGATCCCGTGGGTGATGCGACCCTGGAAGCCATGGCCGAGGGGGGGAACGGCCGCTTCATCTTCGGATCTTCCCGCCTGGTGGAGGATTACGACACTCAACCCGGGGCAATCCGGGTGGCGCAGGCCCCCGGAGCGTTTGCGATCGGGCCAGGTGCACGCAAACCCGGCCCCAACATCGCCTTGCTGCTGCCGCGCGGCAAGGCCATGGCGGCGCATAGCGCGGTGCTGAATGTCGACCGCAGCGGCGACGGTGTCATCCGTGACGTCGCACTGCGCGAGACCGTGGGGGACTGGGCGCTGCCATCCTTGCCACTAAAGTTGGCGAGCTTCGCCAGTGGACAACCTGCCGGGTCCTATCCAGCGTCTGTGCGCGTGAATTGGCGCGAACATTCGCCACTGCCATCGATCAGCGCCGCGGACGTGATCGAAGGCAGGCGCATCTGCCGCGATGCGAAGGAGCCCCTACCCCCGCTGACCAGACGCGTGGTTCTGGTGGGGTACAACGCGTCGGGCCTCAACGATGCCAAGCCGACGCCCGTGGACGGGCGCATGCCAGGGGTCTACATCCACGCCGAAGCCACCGAAGCGCTGATCAACCACAGCGCCATCTGGATGCCGCCGACGTGGGTGAAATACGTGCTTGCCGCGTTGCTGGTGCTGCTGGCGAGCTTTGCGTTCTTTCGCGGCGAACCGGCGAACGATATCGACTCGGTATTTGTGGCGACCAATCTCGTGCTGCTGTTGCTCGCATTTTCCGGATTGACGTTTTTCGGTGTGTTCTTCGATATTTTCGCCAGCATCGGATTCCTCAGCTTGTGTTTTGGTCTGTGCCGCATGTATGCGGGGGTGCAGCGCGGTCGCGCGGTCGGCAATGCCGATTTCCTGCCTGAATACGATGCGACCGTCGATCGTTGGCTGGTGCTGGGGAGATTGCGCTTCGTCCCGTATCCATCCCTGGATGCGGCGGCCGCTTCAAAGAGGCGGCGCGAATATCGACGGCGGCTGCGGAGGTTCATGTACGCCGGTTGCGATGCCGTGATGCTCGAAGGTGTGGTCGAGCGCAAGAGCTGGTTGCACGAAGACCTCGACGACCTGATGGTGCTGGTGTGGAAAGGGCCCGACGAGTCGGGCGCGCGACAACGCGCGCAACACGATCTCGACGCAATCCACGCGCAGTTCAATACCTACGACGACAACGATCCGCTCGATGATGGCGGCATCGTGAAGGTGTGCATGGTTGCCGCTGAAATTGATGATGACCGCGACGATTCCGACCGCGGGGAGCGCCTGCGCCTTCGTGAAGTGCTTGGACGCGTGCTGATATCGACGGAAGAGTGGCCGCTGCGGGCCGAAAATACGTTTACTGAAAGAGAAGTCGAGCCACTTCTGCATCACCAAATGGGAGAACCGGCATGCGCGTCACCGTCAAAGTAAGTTTGTGGGGCTTCCCGATCGCGTGCGCGGTCGCGACCATGGCGCTGGCAGCGGGCGTGTCGACTGGAGTCTCGGCGATCGTGCACAAACCGTCTGTCGACGTACACAGTGCACCGGCCTTCACTGCTCCGACGATTGCGCACCTGGGCATGAATGCGCCAGTCAGGATTTCCGGGCAGCAGGGGTTGTGGTTCCAGCTGGCGCTTCCCGCAGGCAACCCGGGCTTCGTGCGCGTCACCGATGTGCGCATGGCCTACGCAGGCAAGGAGGACGCAGACGCCAACATGCACGCCTTGTTCACCGGCAAGGCCGGCAAGGGCCGCGTCACGGAAACCGCGGGCGTCCGCGGGCTCGATGAAAGCAACCTGAAGTCCGCCGGTTTCGATTCAGCACAACTGGCGCGGCTTGACGGCTACCGGTTATCGCCGGAGGCCGCCGCAGCCCACGCTCACGCACAACACCTGGGCGATACCCGCGTGCCATACGCCGCGGAAGCACAACCGGTCAAAGCCGGCAACGCGGCGACACAGGCCCAAAAACGTGGTGGCCTCGCCATCGCGCGTGGGCTGTTGTCGGGATTTGGCATCAGTAGCGTCGGAGACTCGGCGCTGGGCGTGGCCGACAGTGCCGTCGGCAAATCCGAAGAAGAACAGTCCGCCGAAGAACTCGCGCTCGGGCCGGAAATCGCCGGGCGTATCCTGGGCGCGGCGAAGTTGTGGCCGGACGACGAAGCGCAACGCCGGGTCAACCGGATCGGGCGCTGGGTCGCGTCGCATTCCTCCCGCCCGCAGTTGCCGTGGACGTTCGGCATCATCGACTCACCCGAGATCAATGCATTCGCGGCCCCCGGCGGCTACGTGCTGATGACGCGCGGCATGTACGAGTTGCTGGCCAACGATGCCGAAGTCGCCGGCGTGCTCGGCCACGAGATCAGCCATATCGTGCAGCGCGACCACTACAACGTGATCCGCAAACAGGAGATCACCTCGGCCAGCGAAGACGCGATTGCCTCGCAGGTCAATGTGGGAGGCGGGTTGGCGGGCAGCCTGGCCAAGGAGTATGTGCGCAGGCATGGCGCAGCGGTGATGCTGACCAGCCTGGATCGCGACGCGGAATTCCGCGCCGATGCCGCCGCCGAGATCTACCTCGCGCGCGCAGGCTACAACCCGTTGGCGTTGTATGCCGTGCTGCAGAAAATGACCTCGCTGGGCAACGCCTCGGCACGCCTGGCGCAGTTGTACAAAACGCATCCACCGCTGGGTGACCGGCTGGATCGGATCGACCGCCGCGGCTTTGCGGGGGTGGAGCAATACACGCAGCGGGAGTGATGAGCCAGCGTCGTGGCAGCCGCAGCCCGGGTGCGCTTCGGCTTGCCCGGGCCAGGTCAACAGAGTGATGTTATCGAAGCAACCGGATCGTGAACGGATAACGATAGCGTTCACCGTTCCAAGCCTTGATCGCCGCGACCACGCTGCACACCAGCCACAGGATCGCGATGGCCGCGGCCGCCAACGCCAGCAGGATGCCGGCGGGCAGCGTCAGGATCAGGCCGATGCCCAGTGTCAGGATCGTCGCCCCGACCAGCGCCACCGCGACGGCTGCAGCGATGCATGCATAAAGGAACATGCTGAGGTTGAAGTTGATCGCCTCACGCGCGTGCTGGGCGACAAAGTCGGACTGGTCGCGCTTGAGCAGGTACACCGCGCCCGCGCCGGCAACGCCGGCGGCCCCAGCCACCCACGGCGTCAACGCAGCGAGCACCAGCGCAGCGACGTGCGCGGTCGCCGCCCAGTGACGCTCACTGAGCGTGGGCGACATGATGGCCAGGCCGCTGTTGCCGGTGGCGCGTTGCGAAATCTGTTCCATGGCCGGCTCCCGTCGACGTGGTGCCGTCATGGAACGATGATGGGGGCTGAATGACGGCATGCAACCGTGCGGCGAAAATACTGATCTTCTTTTGGCGTGCATTGGGCGGCGCGCTCTCCTCTCCACCCCGATCATTTCTAACCATTGACCAACCCATCAAGCGCGCGAACGTTTCCGCTGCCGGGGAATACCCGAGCCTCCAGCGCGCCATCGGCGAGTTGCAGGTGCCATGCCAGTACGCCCTTGAACAACGCGCGGCTGTCTGTGGTCGCGCGCAGGTCGCGCCCCTCGTTGAGTGACGACGGCGACAGGCCCGGCCAATCGCCGATCACACGCCCACCGCGCACCGCGCCCCCAGCCAGCAACGCCGCCCCGCCCGTGCCGTGATCGGTGCCGCCAGTGCCATTGACCGCGACAGTGCGGCCGAATTCGGTCACGACCACAACGACGGTGCGCGACCACAGCGGGCCGAATCCGTCATGTGCCGCGCGCAACCCGGCATCAAGTTGCCCCAGTTTGTTGACCAGCACTGGCGCCTGGTTGCGATGCGTATCCCAGCCGGTGTCCTCGACGAATCCGATGCGCGGACCGTCGCTTGCCGACATCATCGTCGCCGCGGCCTGCATGGCTTGTGGCAAACCAAATCCACCCGCGCGCCCACCAGTTTGCCCCCCTGCCATGTCGTCATGCGATTCACCCATCGCGCCGGCAAACACGGGCGCCAGGTGCGGATCGGCGGCATACAAGACCTGCAGCTGTTGCAGCAGCACGCTGTCAACCGATTGCGACAGCGGTGGCGACCACGTTTGCGCACGCGGTGCGCCGCGCATCGACAACGGCATCACCGACGCCACCGCAAGGCCGTCAACCCCGGGCATCGACGCGACGCTTCGACCCAGCCATCCAGTCTTCGCTCCGTCTGGCGTGGCCGTGCCATTTTCCAGGCAGTCCTGCGCATCGAAATGCGAGCGTTGCCGGTAGGGCGGCGCGATGGCGACCAGCGGCAGCAATTGCTTCTGCGCATAAAGCTCGTGTGCGAATGCCAGTTGCGGATGCAGGGCGAAATGGCCATCGAGCGACAACCCATCGTGGATCGCCAATGCTCCGCGGGCGCTGGCATAGGCCGGATCGCCGATCGCTGGCAGCAGGTGCAGGCCATCAAGGCCACCTCGCAACAGCACCAGCAAAAAACGCGTGTCGCTTCCAGTCGCCGCGCGATTGATCCCCGGCCACAACGTCAACAACGAGGTGGCACCGAGCGCGGTGACAAAGCGGCGGCGGCTCGGATCAAATCTATCCGGCGATGGCATGCTCATGTCCTCCATTGGAATGCAGGGCTGGCAAACAGTAGCGCCAGGCCCTCACGCGGCGATCCCGCGCGCCGCAGCCCGGCGGCGAAGTCGCCGGTGACCGGTTCCGCACCGAGCGACGCCTGCGCGGCAGCAAGTGGATCCTGCTGCGCGACGGCGACGCGGTCGGCCAATGCTTCAGCCGCCTGGATGCGCTTCCACAAGCCATCGCCCGCCATCCAGTCGGCGGCAGTGTCGGCATAGCCGGCGGGTGAGCGCGGATTGAACACCGGTTGGCCCAGATGTTCGAGCAGTTGCGTCAACACGCGTGGATCGCGGTCGAAGGCGATACCCCCGGCGCGCATCGCCGAGACCACGAAATCGTCCGGGGTCTTGAACTTGCGCGCCGTCGGCGACCACGCTTCCGGGCTGTCGATCAGCGTCTTGTAGACATCGGTGAGATCCCCACGACTGCCGAGGTACGCTTGCGACATGCGCTCCACCAGTGCCGGGGGTGGATCGTCGGCGACAAAGTGCCGCGCCAGTTTCAGGCTCAGGTGTCGTGCCGTGGACGGATGCAGCGCGAGATCCCGCAGGATCGCCTGCCCTTGCGCCTGGCCCTCCTGCACATAGCGTTTGCCAAGCACCACGCGCTCGCCGGGCTCATGCGCGACACCGCGGAACACGAAACCGGTCTTGTCGACGGCGGTGGAATCGTTGCCGCCGCCGCGCTCGCGATCTCGCGGCATCAGCGTGCCCCACCCGGTGATCGCGCGCGCGAATTCGACCACATCGGCCTGCTTGTAGCCGCCGTCGACACCGAGCGTATGCAACTCCATGATTTCGCGCGCGAGATTCTCGTTCAACCCGAGTTTGCGCTTGGGCGCAGCGTTGCCTTGGGCTGCCATTCGTTCCATTCGCCTCGCCGCGCGCGTGGCGAATGTCGAGTCGGCGCCCACCGAGGCGACGTTGTCCAGGTAGCGCAGCATGGCCGGATGGGTTTCGACCGCCAGCAGGAGATCGTTGAAGTTGCCCAGCACATGCGGACGGATGGCTTCACGTTCCATCGGCGCGGCGTACAGGCGCGCCGGGCCCTTGTCGACCGAAACGGCGAAATGGTTCGACCAGAACCGCGTCAGGCGTTCAACAAAGGATGCGTCGGTACTCGTCGCCCAGCGGTAGCGCGCATCGATGTCGTCCAAAGCGCTACGTGCGAGTTGCCGGCGCTGCATCCTGAATTCGGGATCTTCGCCGCCGGCGGATCGGGAATCACGCCGCATATCCTTCGTGGGCATGTCTGGCGTCTGCATGACCGCGCCGTCGCCCTGCGCCGCACGACGTTCGCGCCGTCTCGGTCTTGGGGTGTCAGCATCGCCGGCGCCATTGCCGGCGACCGGCAAATCATCTGGTGCAGGTTGGCCGGTTCCGGCTTTCTTGTCGGCGCGTCTGGCCTGCTTGTAGTCGTACTCGCGCTGCAGGATGTCGCGGCTGTCAGGCAATCCTGCAAACACGGCCGGCAGGGGCGCCGCCCGCAACTGCTGATGCAGCCAGCCACGCGGATCACTGCTGGCGTGCGCCAGTTCGCCGGGCTTGGCACCCAAGCCGAACCGATTGGCAGCCGACGCTCCTTGGCTGGCTCTCATCGCATCCCTCATCGCATCGCTCCGGAACGTCAGGACCCGTCAGTCCTAACGCTTCGGAGCGCTCCGGGTTGACGCGCAGCACCATGCGCGTCAACCCGGAGTCGTTATTTGATCAGGCGCAATGCAAAGGGAAAGCGATACGACACTCCCTCGTAGACCTTGAGCGCGGCGATGATGCAGAAGATCAGGTTGAGGATCCATGCGATCGGCAACAGGAAGATGCCGATGATCAAAAGGATCAGGACCTTGCAGGCCACGTAAACGATGAACATGGTGATCTGGAAGTTCAACGCTTCCTTGGCCTGTTCATTGAGCCACGCCCGGTCCGGCTTGTCCTTCTGGGTCAGCCAGACGACCAGGGGGATGATGAAACACAGGATGATTCCGGACAGGTGCGTCAACATCGCAAGCGTCCTGTCCTCCTGCGATGCGAGGCCGGCGGACACCGGCGGCGGGATCATCGAATCTTGGGTATCGCTCATGTTGCTCCCCATGGGTGATGGCGTGTGATTGGTCAACGCTCGCCGTCCATCCAACCATCGCGGCCTGACGACGTCAACTTCAGACCCAACGTCAAACGGTACCGGCGACGGTCATCCTGCCGACAAGAATCGAGCCGGTGCGGATGTGCGAGCGCGGGTCGATATCGCTGCCGACGGCCTCGATCGCGCGGAACATCGACCTGAGGTTTCCGGCGACCGTGATGCCATCGACCGCATACGCAGGCTTGCCGTCCTCGATCCAGAATCCCGCCGCGCCGCGGGAGTAATCGCCGGTGACCGGATTGATGCCCTGCCCCATCAGCTCGGTGACCAGCAGCCCGCGACCCATGCCCTGCACCATCGCATCGAAGTCGCCGGCATTGGCGGCGACCTGCAGGTTGTGTACGCCGCCGGCATTGGCGGTCGTCTGCAATCCGAGCTTGCGTGCCGAATAGCTGCCAAGCACGTAGCGCTGCAGCACGCCGCCCGCCACCAGCGGTGATTCGCGAGTCGCGACGCCTTCGCTGTCGTAGGCGGCCGAGCGGAATCCGCGCTGCAGGAATGGCAACTCGTCGATCGCGAACCAGTCCGGGAACAGCTGCGTGCCGGCACTGTCGAGCAGGAAGCTCGCCTTGCGATACAACGCACCGCCGGACACCGCAGCCAGCAGGTGGCCGATCAACGAACGCGCGATTTCCGCGGAAAACAGCACCGGCATTTCACCGGTCGCCAGCGAACGCGGCTGCAGGCGCGATGCGGCGCGTTCGGCGGCGCGACGGCCGACCGCATTGGCCGGCTCCAGGTCTTCGGCCGCTAGCGCTGTCGTGTACCAGCCATCACGCTGCATGCCCTCGCCGCGACCTGCAATCAACGCACATCCAATCGAATGCTGGGTGCCATGTTCGCGCCCGACGAAGCCGTGCGAGTTGGCATACACGCTCAGCGAGGCGCTGGTGCCGACCGATGCGCCATCGGAATTCTCGATCCGCGGATCGCTGTCGCGCCCTGCACTCTCACACCCCAGCGCCAGGTCGATCGCGCGGTCGGCTTCCAGCGCCCACAGATGCCACGCGTCGAAATCGGGGAACCGGCCATGCTCCGGCAGCTGCGCCATCAACTCGGCATCGGCCAGTCCGGCGGCGTCATCGTCCTCGGTGAAGCGCGCGATCGCGCACGCCTGCTCGACCGTCGCATCGAGGCTTTCCTGGCGCAGGTCCCCCGTACTGGCACTGCCCTTGCGCTGGCCGAAATAGACAGTGACGGCAATGCCGCGATCGCTGGTCGATTCCACCGTTTCCACCGCACCCATCCGCACGTTGACGTTGAGTCCGTGTTCCTCGCTGCAGCTGACCTCGGCCTGGCTGGCGCCTTGCGCGCGGCAGCGGTCGAGAAGCTGCTGCGCGATCCCGGCCAGATGATCGAGCCGCCCCATGCTGGAGTCGGCTGCGGCTGTGGGAATGGATGACGAAGTGACTACGTTCAATGGCTTATCCTTGGTCTCTGCACTGATGACGCGATGGATGAACGATGCGCGGACGCGATGACGATAGCGGGGAATTCCTCGGCCCCAGCCGCAGCGAACAGCGGCGCGCGGCGCTGGATGTGCTGGCGCTGGGCCAGCAGCTGGTGGGGTTGAGCGCGGCGCAACTCGCGAAGCTGCCGATCCCCGACGACCTGTTGCCGCACATCGTGGAGACGCAGCGCATCCCCTCGCACGTCGCGCACAAACGTCAATTGGCGTTTCTCGCCAAGCAGATGCGGCGCGAAGACGACGCCACGCTGGATGCGATCCGTGATGCGCTGGATGCCGGCGGCGAAGCAGGTCGCCGTGAAACCGCGCTGCTGCATCGCGTGGAAGGCTGGCGCGACCGCCTGCTGGCCGACGGGGACAATGCGTTGTCCGATTTGTTGCTCGAATGTCCGGCGGCCGATCGCCAGCATCTTCGGCAACTGGCGCGCAACGCGATCGACGAACGCAATCGCAACAAGCCGCCGCACGCATCGCGGGAGTTGTTCCGCGAGCTGCGTGACGTGCTGTCGCAGGCCGACACATCCATCCAGAACGAACCTGGCGGTGAAGAAAACACGCATGGTTGATCAGCCTGCCTGCGTGCCGCCGACCGTAATCCCGTCGACCAACAACGACGGCTGACCGACGCCCACTGGCACGGATTGTCCATCCTTGCCGCAGACGCCGACGCCTTCGTCCAGCGCCAGGTCGTGGCCGATCATCCGCACGCGCTGCATCGTTTCCGGACCGTTGCCGATCAACGTGGCGCCCTTCACGGGTGCGGTGACTTTCCCGTCTTCGATCAGATACGCCTCGGTTGCGGAGAACACGTACTTCCCGCTGGTGATGTCCACCTGGCCTCCACCGAAGTTGACCGCATACAACCCGCGTTTCACCGAGCGGATCATCTCTTCGGGATCGTGCGTCCCGGCGCGCATGTAGGTGTTGGTCATGCGTGGCATCGGAAGGTGCGTGAACGATTCGCGGCGGCCATTCCCAGTCGGCTGCATGCCCATCAGGCGCGCATTGAGCGTGTCCTGCATGTAACCGACCAGGACGCCATCCTCGATCAGCGTCGTGCAGCTCGTCGGCGTGCCTTCATCATCGATATTGAGCGAGCCACGCCGGCCCTCGAGGGTGCCGTCATCAACAATCGTCACGCCCGGGGACGCCACTCGCTGGCCCATGCGGCCGGCGTAGGTGCTGGTCCCCTTGCGGTTGAAATCACCTTCCAGTCCGTGCCCCACGGCCTCGTGCAGCAGCACGCCGGGCCAGCCGTTGCCCAGCACGACCTGCATCACCCCGGCGGGTGCGTCGACGGCTTCGAGGTTCACCAGTGCCATGCGCAGTGCTTCGCGCGCCCAGGCTTCGGGTTTTCCGCCTGAAAACAGATCCGCATACGAATAACGCCCGCCGCCACCGGCAAATCCGCTTTCGCGGCGACCATTCTGCTCGACGATGACCTGCACGTTGAGCCGCACCAGTGGCCGCACGTCACCAGCCAGCACGCCGTCGCTTCGCGCGACCAGCACCGTGTCGACGCCGCCAGACAACCCGACCATCACCTGCTGCACGCGCGGATCGCTCGCGCGCAACAGTTTGTCGAGCTTGCGCAACGCTTCGACTTTTTCCTCGTTGCCGATGGCATCGATCGGGTCCACGCCGGCGTACAGCTCGCGGCCCTGCCCACGAACCAGCGTGCGCGGGCTGTGTGCGGCGCCGTCGCGCGCGATGGCGCGCGCGGATTTGGATGCCGTGACCAATGCCTGCGTGTTGATGTCGTCGGAATACGCAAAGCCGGTCTTCTCCCCTGAGATCGCGCGCACGCCGACGCCCTGCTCGATCGAATGCGCACCGTCCTTGACGATGCCGTCCTCCACCGTCCAGCTTTCGCGCCGCGAATGCTGGAAATACAGATCGCCGAAATCGATTCCGGGCCCCAGCAGCGTGCCGAAGGTCGAGTCCAGCTGGTTGGCATCGAGTCCTGCGGGCAACAGAAGGCGGGATTCGGCAAGGGCAAGCGATTGGGTCATGGGATATCCGGGAAAAGGTTTGCGATGTTCCGTACGTCATCCTGCCAACGCGTGAATGACGATCTCTCTACATGCAGGCGCGAACCCGCCCAATCAACCACTGGGCGGAGACGGCGTTGCGTTGATGCGCGACTGTTCACGACTGATGGTCTCGACCTTGGGTTGCTTCCAGGGCCCGGTCACACGATAGGTTTTCGCGGCCATCCTTCCCAATGGTTTCTTCAGCACGGCATTCGCCGCCGCGCCAATCGCGGCACCGATGGGGCCGCCAGCGATCGCGCCGACGGCGGTCAGCAGGTTGCCTGCCTTGGGCAGCACTTCGACTGTCTGGTCGAATTGCTGCGCCATCAGGTTGGCCGCTCCCTTGACCCGGATCTCGGCGGCGGGCCCATCGATCACCAGATTGTCGCTGCGTGCCAATCCGGCACCGATATGAATGTCGCCATCGATGCTGTTGAACGCAAATCCCTTCGAGAAGAAATCGTGGAAATCAAGACTCAGTCGTCGTGGCAACTGCGCCAGGCTCAGTAATCCAAGGACACGGCCTGCGCCCGGATCAAGCGTGACCAGCTGGCCATTACGTGCGGCAAGCGTCAGCGTGCCTGTCATTGCATCCATGCGAAACCCAGACGGATCTCCCGGCCACGTCGCATTGAAGGTCGCCTTCCCGTGACCACCGGCCAGCTGCCCGACGTAGCCAAACCCATCCAGCAGCGCGCCAAAGTCGCCGCTGTTCAAAGCGACGGCAAGTCGCGTGCGGGCGGTGTTCGCGTGCCCCGTCCAATCGCCGGTGATCGTGATCTGTTGCATGGGCGATTGCGACTGCAACTGGTCGACATGCAGGCCGTCGGCGATGCGACGCGTGCGCAGGCGTGCGCTGCCCAGATTGGCATCGTTGAAACGCAGGTCAGCGACATCCAATGCCAGCGGCGGGATGCTGACGGGATTGATGCTGTTGGCGGGATTGGCGTTCGCGGTATTCGTGGCACCCGGTGGGGCATTCGTTGGCGCAGTGCGCCAATGCACTCGCTGGAATTGGCCCGCAATGGCCGCCCCATCGGCATCCGGGATGCGCACCACACCGGCCAGCGCATCTCCGGACAGCTGTGCGACGGTGGCGCCCGCCACCGGTGTCACCTGCACGCGCGTGTTGGCGAAGGCACTGTTCAACAACAGCAACCGATCAGCCATCAGGTCGACGCCGCGCAGCGGCATCGCAACGCTGCCAGTATTTTTACCGCTGGCGCCGTTTGCTGGTTTAACGAATGCGGCCTTGATCAACGCGATCCAGCCCAGTGCATCCAGCGTCGTCGCATGGCCAGCGGCAATCAACCCGGCTGTCGGCGGAGGATCGGCGACATTGCTATTGCCCACCACGATCCTCACCCCGGTGTTCCGGTCGTCGCTACGTGCACGCAGTCCCAGCAGGTTGCCCAATGCGATGCGGGTTTCGCCGCTGCCCATTGGCAATGCCGTGTCGATCGTTGTCGGCAATGCCATCAACGCGGCTTTGTTCAGTGGCATCGGCAGGTTCAGCGCCGTGCCGACCAGGTTGGATCGCAACTGCAGGTGCGTGGGCATGGCAGTGGCGACATTGGTGCCCTTCGGGATTGCGACGGCCACCGTCCAGGTCGACCGACCTGCCAGGTAGGGTTTCAACCACTCCAGTTGCGGCGAACGCTGCAGCAGGTTTTCTGCCGTCAGGCTGGCATCGAGATCGCCTTCGAAGGCCTGCCGGGGATCATGCACATACGTGCCGACACGCAGCGACAGGACGCCTGGCATGCCAGCGTGCACGACGGCAAGCTTGTCGGCGACGAAACCACCGTTGCCATAATCCGCGCGGCCACGGACATCGTTGAAATCCAGGTTCCAGCGTTTTTCGGCGAGGGTCGCGCCAGCCAGCGTGACCGTGCCACCCAGGTGGCTGGCGCCTCCGCCCTCGTGCAGCGGCAGCTCAAGATGGAAATCCACTGCGGCCAAGCCGCTGGCCTGGAGGTTGTCAAGGGTTTCGCCATCGCTTTTGTGCAGCGGGCTTTGTTTCAAGAGTTCCAGCAATTGCCCCGCGTCACCACCGCCTTGTGCGCGCACCACCACGGTGGACCTGGCGAAATTCGCGATGCCCGCATCGAAGCGGCGGATGCCTACGCCAGCCAGTACCCCCTTGCCGCCGACCGTGAACCCGCTGTCGAGAAAGTCGATATCGGCGTCGACATGATCGATCGGCGGCCATCCCGGGTCGAACTTCAACACCGCGTTACCGATGTGCGCCGTCCCCTTGAAAATCCCTGTCGTGCCGGTGGCGATCGTGTTGTTGCTCGTTGCTGCCTGGAGTACATCGCGCGGACTCACCGCTGCGAACGGCCAGTCATCCAGGTCGCCGGAAATCAGCACGCGCCCATCACGCAGCCACCCCGCGACGAGCGTGCGATCCAACCATTGCACCGTCGCCGGCGCCATCAGCGAATGGACCCAGAACCGCTTCGCCGATGTCAGGGGCATGTCATCGAGTTGCACGGCGACATCCATGCGGGGACTGCTGCCATCCGCCTTGAACCACAATCCGCCCCGCAAGTTCGCTGCGACATCGCCATCCTTCATGCGCAATCGCGGCGTGCCCATGTGCCAGCCATCGTCCTCGCGCCATCCGGCAAGATGACCTTGCAGGGATGCCACATGGAGCACGCCGAAGCCGCGTGGCCAATCGACCCGAACAGGATGCGTGGAACTGAAATTGAAATCGAATCCGCGGTCGTCGCCATCCAGTTCACCGGCAACATCGCTGATCCCTGGCGCAGAGCCAGTGGCCTGGAATCCGAACCCCTCGACGATGCCACTGGCGCGCATGGGCCCCGCAACAACACCGGAAATCATGACCTTGCGCAGCGTCGCCCGTGGATGCGTCGCCAGCAGCCAGCGGCGCAAGCCAGGCGGCACGCGATCGCTGAGTGCCAGCATCGAGAACAACGGTGCGGCATCGATGTGATCGGCCAACACGCCATATCTGCGTCCGCCGGCCACGATCAGTCCGTCGAGCATCTGCGCTTGGCCGCCATTGTCGATGCGCAATGTCGGGGCATCGATGCGCCATCCGCCGGGCACCACAGTCCAGCGCGCACGTGCCTGCAGGTGCGTAAACATGCTCCTGGCCACCGATGCTGGTCGTTTTGTCGCGCTTGTCAGCGGTTGTCCCTTCGTTGCCATGGAAGATGCCATCGGCACCGATGCGCCGCGCAGGAGCAAGTGATCCATGTTGGCATCCAGGGTGACCGTCACGATGCGATGCGCGCGCAATTCGGCCCATGCCTGTGCCCGCCCACGACCGCCTTCCAACGTCACTCCGGCAGCGTGCAACAGCGTCGACCATGCCGACAGGTCGGCGTGCATCGCGGCCACATACAGGCGGCCATCGCCGCGCGCGCGGTCGAAATCGCCAACGGCTTCCACCGGTGCCTGCCCTTGTTTCGCCCACACAAGTGCACCGATGCGGACGCGCTCTTCATCCACGCGTAGGCGCGCATCCACTCGCGGCACGCGTGTGTCGATCGCAAGACCCGGCGCAACGATGGCGAGCTTCGCGCCGATCACCTGCAACTCTCCCAAGCCCTGGAACACATCGAATGGGTCGCCGCCGGTTTGCGTCTGTCCGGGCAAACCCCGCACATGCCAGCGGCCATCAAGTGCCTGTTCGAGCGTCAGGTCCAGTCCTCGTATGCGCAGTTCAGTGAAGGATCGGCCCGGCAGCAAACCTGCGTATTGCGAGACCAACATCTCGGCGTCGCCGATCAGCACGGACTGCCGGCCGACGCCCACGCGCATGCCGTCCAGGCGCAACAAGGGACCCCGTCGCGTCCACTGCGTTTCAAGCTTGTCAAAACTGACCGGCCGCCCCGCACGCGCGCTCAACCACGCCGCGACGTGGTCGGGATTCCGCTCGGCCAGCGGCAACAACTGGCTGACCACGCCGGAGACCAGCGCCATCAACACCAGTCCGATCGCCACCACGTACCAGGCGCCGCGGCGCGCGATTCGCAAGCGCCGTCGCAGGGGCGTGGTCACGCGGATGCCCGCACGCGCTGGGGAGTGCAACCAGGAGCACCGGACCAGGCTTTACAGCAGCACGACATCGAACTGTTCCTGCTGGTATTGCGTATCGGCCTGGAAACGGATCGACTTGCCAAGAAACTCCTCGAGCTCGGCAACCGCAATGGATTCCTCGTCGGTGATGCGCGCAACGACCCTTGGCGATGCGATCACCAGCAACCTAGCGGCCTCGAACTGGCGAACGGCGCGGGTGATTTCCCGGAAGATTTCGTAGGTCACGGTTTCGGTGGTCTTGAGCATGCCGCGACCACCGCATTCATGGCACGGCTCGCACAGTTGGCGCTCGAGGCTTTCGATCGTGCGCTTGCGCGTCATCTCGACAAGGCCCAACGGCGAGAAATCGTAGACCGTGGTTTTGGCGCGATCATGTGCCAGTGATTTTTCCAGCGTGCGCAACACCTGGCGCCGATGCTCGGCGTCGTGCATGTCGATGAAGTCGATGATGATGATGCCGCCCAGGTTGCGCAGCCTCAGTTGCCGCGCGACCGACTGCGCGGCCTCCAGGTTGGTGCGGTAGACCGTCTCCTCGAGATTCCGCTGGCCCAGGAACGAGCCGGTGTTGACGTCGACCGTGGTCATCGCTTCGGTCTGGTCGATGACCAGGTAGCCGCCGGATTTCAGCGGAACCTGCTTTTCCAGCGCGCGCTGGATCTCGTCGTCGACGCCGTAGAGATCGAAGATCGGACGGGCACCGGTGTAATGCTCGATTTTCCCGGCCAGCCCCGCATCGTCGGAATTGCCCAACGCAGGCATGTACTGGGCCGCGAAGCTGCGCAGGCGTTCGCATGTGTCGCGCGAATCGACCTTGACCTTTTCCACGTCGCGGCGCATGAGGTCGCGCACCGCGCGCATCGGCAGGTTCAGGTCTTCATAGAGGCAGCCGCCGATGCGCGCCTCAGTCATCTGCTGCCTGATCAGGGCCCATGCGCGCGCCAGGTAGGCGATGTCTTCGGCCAGTGCTTCGGATGGCTGGCCTTCGGCATTGGTGCGCACGATATATCCCGGCGCGACATTGCCGGCATTGCCGGCATTGCCAAGCTGCGCTGCCAGTTCCGTCACCAGCGATTTCAGCCGGGCGCGTTCGCCTTCGTCCTCGATGCGCGCCGAGACGCCGACCACGCGCAACTGAGGGAGCAGCACCAGGTAGCGCGAGGGGATGCTCAGTTGCGTGGTCAGACGCGCGCCCTTGCTGCCGATCGGATCCTTGACGACCTGCACGACGATCTCCCCGCCTTCGTGCAGCAGCTCGGTGATCGGCGGCACAAGGGCCGGGGTGGCGGGCGCTGGAGTCTCCTCGCCATCGATAGTACGCGCCGGCGCCGGGCGCTGGATGTCGTTGGCGTGCAGGAAGGCCGCGCGATCCAGGCCAATTTCGACGAATGCCGCCTGCATGCCGGGCATCACACGTTGCACGCGACCCTTGTAGATGTTGCCCACCACTCCGCGGCTCCAGCCACGCTCGATATGCAACTCCTGCAGCATGCCGTTCTCGACCACCGCGACGCGGGTTTCGCGCGGGGTGACGTTGATCAGGATTTCCTCGGTCATGCCAATGCACCCAATTCCCGCAGCAATCGCGCGGCTTCATGCAGCGGCAAACCCATCACGCCTGAATAGCTGCCCGACAGGTGCGTGATGAATGCCTGGGCTGCGCCCTGGATGGCATATCCGCCGGCCTTGCCATCCCATTCGCCGCTGTCGACATACGCAGCAACCAGGACGTCGTCCAGCTCCGCGAAGGTCACCTCAGATTGCGACACCGCCTGTGCTTCGCGCCCGGCCGAGATCAACGACACCGCCGAGATCACGCTGTGCGTGCGGCCTGACAGGCGTCGCAGCATCGCGGCGGCGTCGGCGGCATTGGCCGGCTTGCCGAAGACCTCGTCATCGAGCACGACTTCTGTATCGGCGCCCAGCACCAGTGCGTCCGGTACCGCGACCACATCCAGCAGCCCGGCACCGGTTTTTTCCCGCGCCACGCGACGAACGTAGTCGACAGGAGGCTCGCCCGGTTGGCGCTGTTCGCAGATCGCAATGTCAAGCACGCCGAATGCCAGCCCCAACCGGGCCAGCAATTCGCGCCGGCGCGGCGATTGCGATGCGAGATACAACATCCAAGAAGAATACCCTCTGGCTCCTGACCGGCTGCGTGCTGTACGCGGCGCAAGCCCTCCGACCCCGCTATGGCTCACGGTTCGTTCACCAGCAGGCATTGACCCTGTTCACATTCGATATGCCGTTCCAGAACATTGGAGGTTTCATGACCCTGCCCGGAAAATCCGTATTGCGCCCACTGTTGATCGCCACGGCGCTGTCGTTGAGTGCATTCGCCGTTACCGCATCCGCCCAGACCGCGCCTGCGGTTGCATCGCCGATGGGGATATCAAGCGATGGCACGCTGTTGTCGATCTCGGCCCAGGCCGAAGCCAGGCGCATCCCGGACGTGGCGACGATCTCCTCCGGCGTGGTCTCCCAGGCGCTTGACGCAAATGCCGCGATGCGCGCCAACGCGGTGCAGATGGACAAGGTGATGGGCGCGATCAAGGCTGCCGGTATCGCCGAGCGCGATATCCAGACCAGTGGCATCAGCCTCAACCCGCAATACAAGTACGTCGAAAACCAGAACCCGACGATCACTGGCTATCAGGCAACCAATACGGTCAACCTGAAGGTGCGTGACCTGGCGAAGCTCGGCAAGGTGCTTGATGCGCTGGTCGCCAGCGGCGCCAACCAGCTCAACGGACCCAGCTTCGAAGTCGACCAGCCAGAACCGGCCTACGATGAAGCTCGTCGCGGCGCGCTGGACAAGGCCCAGGCGCGGGCCGCGATGTATGCCAAGTCACTTGGGCTGCGGGTGCGGCGTATCGTGAGCATCAGCGAAGGTGGTGGCTTCCGCCCGCCGGGCCCCGTGCCGATGATGGCGATGGCCAAGAGCATGGATCGGGTTGAGACGACGGTCGCGCCCGGTGAAACCACGCTGGGCGTCAGCCTTGATGTCGTGTTCGAACTGGGGCGCTGAGCATGTCCGGTCCAGGGAAGCCAACCTCCAACGCCGACCCCCGCCACGGAAAAAATCCCGGCTATGCCGAGAACCAGCCGAGCGATCGTCGTGAGGCGCAACAACCTGCGGCGCCTTCGCAGCGGGATTCGCAGTCGAGCGAAGTCAAGCACGATGCAGATGCGCAGCCGGATCCTGCGAAAAAAGGCTGACGGTTTTCCATCCCATGTTCGTCATTCCTGCGCCCGCTGGATTGATGAGCAACGCATCGCCCATGGCTCCATGCGTTGACTGTCAAGGCTGCGACACAGCCTCCGCCCATCGCCCAATACCAAACTTCCATCGCAATCTCTTTGCGTACCACTGCGTACGGTAGATATTGGCAGTGCGGCCTGTTTGGGAAAACCCGCTCAACCCCATCCTCGCCGCCGGCGCGTTTCCACGCTTGCCAGGCGCGCTGCCCAGCTCGCGGCAGACTTGAGGAGAATGGTCATGGCCCATGCAATCGGCTCCGCGTCGCATAGCATCGCCGGGAACACCTTCGCAAATCCCTTGCACCCGGATACCAAACGCATCGCGGGGATGGCGGCCGCCATCACGCTCAACGCCGCGATGCTGATGCTGTTGCTGGTGCCGATGAGCGCGCCACCGCCTGTGGCCTTGCCGGACTTGACTCCTTCCCTGCGGTGGATCCATCGCGTGCCAGTCACGCCCGTCCCGCCGATCCATGTGCCTGTCGTCAAGGTGAAGCCGCGGGCACACGCAGTCACCCTGCAACGACCGGCCGTCAGCCCGCCAATGGAACATTCGTCCGCCCAGACGGCGATCGTGGATCACGACCCGCAACCGATCGATCACCTGGTCGATACGTCAAACGACACATCGCTGCAAAACGGTGCGGACACCGCACCGCTGCCGGGTGTGCGTCTGGAATATGCCGATGCCCCGGCTCCAGCGTATCCCCGCGATGCATTGCGCGATGGTGTGCAGGGAACCGTATTGCTGCAGGTGCTGGTTGATGTCGATGGACGCCCATTGCAGGTCGACATCCAGCGCAGCAGCGGTGATCGCCGGCTCGATATCGCCGCACGCAGGCAGGTGCTGGTGAGTTGGCGTTTCCGTCCAGCGATGAAGAATGGGCATGCCGTGCAGGCGATCGGACTTGTGCCGATCGCATTCAATCTCGATGGTTGACAGCACGCAGGCCAGCCAAGCGAGGCGTCATCCGGCCAAGTGGGGACGGGTGGGGCCTTTGGCCTTGCCCGTGGCTACCCAGGATCACTCGCTGTCGATCGTATGATTGACGAACGCCATTACACATCCAGTTACCACGATCGCCGGGCTCATGCTCGATGGTAAGGATGGTTTGCCAAGAGCGCGGCGGCCCGATACAACTGTTCTGCTACCAGCAGCCGCACCAGCATGTGCGGCAGCGTCAATGGCCCCAGCGACCAGGTTTCATCCGCGCGCGAGAGGACTTCGGGCGAGTGCCCTTCCGGGCCACCGACCAGCAATGCCAGGTCGCGCCCCAATCCGCGCCAGTGTTCCAGGCGCTTGGCGAGTTGTTCGGATGTCCATGCCTTGCCGTGGCCATCGAGCGCGACCACGTGCACCTGTTTTGGCAATGCGGCCAGCACGCGTGCACCTTCGTCCGCGGTGGCGCGCACGGTGTCGCGATGCTTGCCGCGCAGGCCAGGTTCGATTTCGATCAGTTCCAGCGGCAACCAGTGAGACAGGCGCTTCTGGTATTCAACGAATCCCTGCGCGACCCACGCCGGAGCGTGTTCGCCGACGGCGATCAGGCGCGCCTTCATCAAAGGCGACCGACGTCCCGGCGGCGCCTTTTCAGATTCGGCGACCCATCAACGCCGCTCGACATCCAGCAGCGCGCCGTATTCGTCCACGCCTTCCGGTGGCTCGTCACCGACAGTCCAGAGCCGCTCCAGCGCGTAGAACTCACGCACGCGCGGCAGCATGACGTGGACGACAACATCGCCCAGGTCGACCAGCACCCATTCGGCTTCGCGTTCTCCCTCCACGCCCAGCGGCTGCACGTCGAGCTTCTTGGCGAAGCGGACGACTTCGTCGGCGATGGATTTGACGTGGCGTGTCGAGGTGCCGGAGGCGACCACCATGAAGTCGGTGACGCTGCTCTTGCCCCGGACATCGATCTCGACGACATCACGGGCTTTCAGTTCGTCGGCTGCGTCGAGCACGGTCTGCAACAGCAGTTCCAGCGGCGGCGGCGGGTTGGGAAGTTGGGTCTTGATGACGTGGGCTTGGGTGCTCAAGTGCTGTATCGACTTTGATGGCGTTAAGGAAAATTATACCGGGCGGCCAGCGGATTACGTCCCGAAGGGTGCCGTATGGGCGCTGCCGTACAGGTTCCTGGCACCGATGTAATCGGCGACTGTCGTTGGCACCAGGTGCCGCCAGGGGTTGCCTGCCTGGATCCGAGCCCTGAGATCAGTCGCTGAATGCGCCTGCAGCGGCTGGCGCAGGCGAAACACCAGCCCAGCCGGCGCTGCGTGCAACGCGGCCACGTCGTCGACCCAGCGTCTGTCCAGCATCTGCGCAAGTTCAGGAGCAATTGCCTCGTCGAGCGCGCTTCCCATCCGTTCGGCGACGACGAAATGCGTCAACTGGAATAAGTCCCGCCAACATTTCCAGCCAGGCAGGCCGGTGAAACTGTCGGCCCCAAGCAGCCACGCGATGGATGCATCCGAGCCCAACTCGACGCGCAGTGCCCGCAAGGTATCGACACTCCACGAGCGAAGGTTGCTGTCGCGTGCGTGCTGCTCGATTTCTCGAAGATCCAGGCGCAATCCAGGCACGTTGGCGATCGCCAGCTGCAACATCGCAGTGCGGTCGACGGCACTGGCACCCGGCGCCGGCCGATGCGGGGGGTCGGCGGCAGGCAGGAAGGTGATGTCCACGCCGAGCGCATCGCGCGCCGCGCATGCGATCGCCAGATGGCCGTTATGGACAGGATCGAACGTCCCGCCGTAAAAAACGTGCAGCTTTACAGCGTCGCTCATGATGCCAGCAGGACCTGTGCCTTGCTGTCCGCAACCGCCAGCAACAAACGCTCCAATGCGATCCATGCATCGCCGGGCGCGCGCCCCTTTGCGATGCGGTCGACGTGCCCTGCGGCCACCACGAACTGTTCCCAGCGCGCCGGCGGATGTCGCGGCAATGCGCGCCGATACGCGGCCTGCTTGGACTCCCAGATGCGTTGCGCCTTGAACTCCGCAGGCAGGTTGCCACCACGAGCCTGCACCCGCGCCAGCGCCGCGGCACGCTGTAGCTCCATCACCACCATGCCCAGCAACGCCGGCACCACGCCACCTTCGGCACGAAGTCCGGCAAGCATGCGCGCGACCTGCGCGCCCTGGCCATTCAATGCAGCATCAAGCAGGCGGAACACATCGAACCGCGCTGCGTCGGCGACGAGTGCATCCATTCGCGTCGCATCCAGTGTGCTTCCATCCGTCAACAGAGCCAGCTTGTCGATCTCCTGCGCGGCGGCAAGCAGGTTGCCTTCGACACGCTCGGCCAGTCGCGCCACGGCGTCGCCATCGGCGCGCAAACCACGACTGCGCAACCGGCGATCGATCCAGTCCACCAGCTCGTGGGGCTTGACCGCCCATGCGATGACGACGACGCCGGCGCGGCCAATCGCCTCACTCCATTTGCCGCCATGTTTCATGCTCCAGTCGCCGCCGGTGACCAGCAGGCAGACATCCGGCGGCGGATCGGCACAGAAACCGGCGATGACCTTGGCCCCCTCGACACCGGGTTTGCCGGTCGGCAGGCGCAGTTCGATCAAACGCCGGCTGGCGAACAGGCTTGGGGCGCGAAAACTGGCGTCCAGCGCATCCCAGTCAGGCTCACGGTTGCCTTCGGCATCGAACACTTCGCGCTCGACGATCCCCTGCTCGCGCGCCGCCGCACGCACTGCGTCGGCCGCTTCAAGCACGAGCAGTGCTTCAGGCCCGGCGACCAGCCACGCAGGACGCAACGGTCCGCTCGCAAGATGCGCGGCGAGCCGGTCCGGCTTGAGTTCCATGTCAGGGGGTAGGCGGCGCTGGTACGGACGAATCTGGCGATGTCGAGGCTGGTTCCACCGCCGCGTGGTGTTCAGGCGCTCGGGAAGCGGCATCGATGCGCAGCAGGATCGACGCGACCATGTCGCGGCGCAATTCGCGGCCCAGGATTTCCTGCTCGCCCTCGGTACCCGACGAATTGGTGGGTACCGAAATGTAGTCGCGCGACAGTTCGATCACCTGCTGCGGCACAAGGTCGGTGTCATCGGCGCGGCGCAGGCGAAAAATCACGGCGTAACGGAGTGAGTATTCCTGCGCACGTCCAGCCTGGTCCACCGACAATGGCGAATTGGCCCAGCGCTCGGACACGATCTGCAGGGTCGCCGCATCGGTGGCGCCATCCGTGGCCGGAGTCGCCCCAGCACGGGTCAGCGCCTGTGACAACGACTGCGCGAGTGGGCTGTATGGATCCTGGGAACTGACGCGCACCGGCCCAAGATCGCTGGGCAATGCCAATGCGTTGCGCAGATGGAAGCCGCAGGCGGCCAAGACCAGGGCCACCAGCACGAGAAACGAGAGGCGCACCGCAGCCTTCGCCAGGAGCATGTTGGCCACGAATGTTTTAAGCAGGGCGGGGGCGTTGGTCATGGGGACAGTCTGGCGGAGGTCGGTTGGGCGGGCAAGCTTGGACGTTCAGGCTGCGACGATGTTGACGATCTTGCCCGGCACGACGATGACTTTCCGGATCGTAAGGCCTTCCAGGAATCTCACGACGTGGGGTTCAGCCAGCGCAGCAGTTTCAATTTCGTCGCGCGGTGTTCCAGGGGTGACCTGGATCGTGGCGCGCAACTTGCCATTGACCTGCACCGCCAGGGTCAATGCATCACGCACCAGCGCCGAGGTGTCGACCTGCGGGAAGGGAACGTCCTCGATCAGCGTTTCGGCATGCCCCAACGCCTGCCACAACGCGTGGCTGACGTGTGGCGTCACCGGGTTGAGCAGCAACACCATCGTTTCGAGCACGTCATGCCGGATCGCACGCCCCTGATCGCTCATGTCATCGAATTTCGAGACGTGATTGAGCAGCTCCATGAGCGAGGCGATCGCGGTATTGAAGCTATGTCGGCGACCGTAATCGTCGCCGACCTTGCGGATGGTTTCGTGCAGCTGTCGGCGTAACGTTTTTTGAGCAGGCGTCAATGTCTCGATATCAAGCGCGGGATGATCCGGCTGGCCGACGTGCGTGGTGACCTCGCGCCAGAACCGCCGGAGGAACCGCGCCATGCCTTCCACACCGGCCTCGTTCCACTCCAGTGATTGTTCTGGTGGCGCGGCGAACATCGAAAACAGGCGCACCGTGTCCGCGCCGAACTTGTCCACCATCGATTGCGGATCGACGCCGTTGTTCTTGGACTTCGACATCTTCTCGATGCCGCCGATGCTGACCGGCTTGCCATCTGCCTTCAGCGTCGCGCCGACCCCATGCCCTCGGGTATCGCGCTCGATCTCGACGTCGGCAGGATTGATCCATTCCTTTGAGCCATCGGCATTGGCGCGATAAAACGTCTCTGCGATCACCATGCCCTGCGTCAGCAGGTTGCGGACCGGCTCGTCGCTGTGCACCAGGCCTTCATCACGCAGAAGCTTGTGGAAAAAACGGAAATACAGCAGGTGCAGGATCGCGTGCTCGATTCCGCCAATGTACTGGTCCACGGGCAACCAGTAGTTGGCGCGTGCGTCGACCATTCCGGCTGCACCGGGCGATGTATAGCGTGCGTAATACCAGCTCGACTCCATGAAGGTGTCGAAGGTATCGGTCTCGCGTTCTGCTGCACCACCACACTGAGGGCACGTCGTTTTGCGCCACTCGGGGTCGGCCTTGATCGGTGAGCCGGTGCCCATGAACTGCACGTCTTCCGGCAACACCACCGGCAACTGGTCCTCAGGCACCGGCACCGCCCCGCACGATCCGCAATAGATGACCGGGATCGGGCAGCCCCAATAGCGCTGGCGACTGACACCCCAATCGCGGAGGCGATAGTTCACCCGACGCTGGCCACGGCCATCGCGCTCGAAGCGCGCAGCGATCGCGTCGAACGCCTGCTGGTAGTCCATGCCATCCAGCTCGCCGGAATTCACCAGGATGCCGCGCTCGGTGTACGCGCCCACCCCGGCGACGCGATGCTCGAACTCGCGCACCACCTGCACCGCCGCGCCGGTGTCGTAAACGCCAATCGCAGCGCTTTCGCCGAGCGCGCTGCTCATCGCGTCATCGTGCGCATCGACACGTTTTCCGATCTGCTCGAGCGCATCGCGCACGTCCGGCGGCACGATCACCATCCGGATCGGCAGCTGATAGGCCTGCGCGAATTCCCAGTCCCGCTGGTCGTGGCCCGGCACCGCCATCACCGCGCCAGTTCCGTAATTCATCAGCACGAAGTTCGCGACGAACACCGGCAGCAGTTCGCCGCTGATGGGATGGACCGCACGCAGTCCGGTGTCCCGGCCGCGCTTGGCCTGGGTATCCAGCTCGGCTTCGGAGATGCCACCTTGTTTCAATTCGTCGATGAATGCCGCGAGCTCCGGGTCAGCCTGGGCCGCATGCAATGCCAGTGGATGCTCGGCGGCGATGCTGAGGAAGCTCACGCCCATCAATGTGTCCGGGCGCGTGGTGAACACTCGCAGCTTCTCATCGCTGCCTTCGATGTCGAATGCGAATTCGAGCCCTTCGCTGCGGCCGATCCAGTTGCGCTGCATGGTCTTGACCGACTCCGGCCAGCCATCCAGCGTGTCCAGGCCATCGAGCAGTTGCTGCGCGTAATCGGTGATGCGCAGGAACCATTGCGGGATTTCGCGCTTTTCGACGATGGCGCCCGACCGCCAGCCACGGCCGTCGATCACCTGTTCGTTGGCAAGCACGGTCTGGTCGACCGGATCCCAGTTGACGACGGAATTCTTCCGGTATGCGAGTCCTTTTTTCATCAGCCGCACGAACATGCGCTGCTCGTGCACGTAGTACCCGGGACGGCATGTGGCGAACTCGCGGCTCCAGTCGATCGCATACCCCATCGTCTTGAGCTGGGCGCGCATGTGCTCGATGTTGGCGTAGGTCCATTTCGCCGGCGCGGTGTTGTTCTTGATCGCGGCATTTTCCGCTGGCAGGCCGAACGCGTCCCATGCCATTGGCTGCAGCACGTTCTTGCCGATCATCCGCTGGTAGCGGCTGATGACGTCGCCGATGGTGTAGTTGCGCACGTGGCCCATGTGCAACGCACCGGAGGGATACGGGAGCATCGACAGACAGTAGAACTTGGGTCTGGAGTCGTCTTCCGTGACCTCGAACGCGCGCGTGTCGGACCAGAACCGGCGGGCGGCGGATTCGACCGTCGCAGGTGCATAGGCCGAACCGTCGTGGGCAGCAGACTCGTTGGACACGGCGTGGGCGCAGAAAGGAGGATATTGAAGCCTACCGCAGCGCAGCATCGGCCGCCATGCGGGACGCGCGACCGCGCAGGTTAGGATTGGATGCCAGCCGATCGAGCGACGTGGGCGTCGCCGAAATCCTTGACGAATACCAATCGAGACTCCTGCGATGCATGTTTTCCCGTCCATCCTTCGCCCGACGTTTGCATCCGCCCTCGCCTGCCTGCTCCCCGCTGCAGCATGCGCGGCAACCGACATGCCCTCGCCAGTGGGGGCCAGCGTGCTGCATTGCGGGCACCTGTTTGATTCGGCCACTGGCCACCTGCTCGGTGAAACCAGCATCACCGTCCGTGGCGAACGGATCGAATCCGTGCAGTCCGGGCGTGCCGCAATCCCCGCCGGCGCGAATGCCATCGAACTGGGTGGCGCGACGTGCCTGCCCGGCCTGATCGACAGCCATGTGCATCTGACAGATCAGTTCAGTGCGACCACCTATTCCGACCAGTTCCGGCTCAACCCGAGCGACTACGCGATCCGCGGCACGGTCTATGCACGTCGCACCCTGCTGGCGGGCTTTACCACCGTGCGCAACCTGGGCGACGGCAACAACGAGACGATTGCATTGCGCAATGCGATCAAGGCCGGGCTCATCGATGGCCCGAGGATCCTCACCGCCGGCCGTGCGATCGGCTCCACGGGCGGCCATGCCGACGGCAGCGACGGCTATCGCGCCGACCTGGCCGGCGATCCGGGCCCGGCGCAAGGCATCATCAACAGCCCGGACGATGCCTACAAGGCGGTCCGCCAGCACTACAAGGACGGCGTCGACCTGATCAAGATCATGCCATCGGGCGGCGTGCTGGACGAGAGCAGCAGCGCGGACAACGCTCAGATGACCATGGCCGAACTGCAGGCCGTGGTCGCCGCCGCGCACGATTACGGTTTTCCCGTCGCCGCGCACGCGCACGGCGCCGAGGCGATCCGGCGCGCCGTGATCGCCGGTGTAGATTCCATCGAGCACGGCACCTTCATGGACGATGCCGACATGACATTGATGAAACAGCACGGCACCTGGTATGTGCCCACGATCATTGCTGGTGATCACGCCGCAAAGATGGCCAAGATTCCCGGCTACTACCCCGGGCAGGTTGCCGCGAAGGCGTTGCAGGTCGGCCCCAGGATCATGGCCACCGCCGGCAAGGCCTATCGCGCGGGAGTCCCGATCGCCTTCGGCACCGATGCGGGCGTGTATCCGCATGGCGAGAATGCGCACGAGATCGAACTGATGGTGCAGGCCGGCATGCCGCCGGCGTTCGCGCTGCAGGCGGCGACAAGGAGTGCAGCCAAGCTGCTGCGGATGGACAAGGATGTCGGCAGCGTCCAGGCCGGCAAATACGCCGACATCGTCGCCGTTCCGGGCAATCCGCTGTCGGACATCGCGTTGATGAAGCAGGTCGATTTCGTGATGAAGGGCGGCGTCGTCTACAAAGCGCAACAGGCAGGGTCGACGGCATCCATGCCCGCAGCGACTGAGATTGCACAACCAGCGTCCCCATGACCGGAGAATGGCTGGGCGATATTGCCGCGACCTTGACCACCCTGTCCTTCGTGCCCCAAGCCGTGCAGGCAATCCGCAGCAAGGACACCCGCAGCATTTCGCTACCCATGTACGCGACGTTTACCGTCGGCGTCGCGTTCTGGCTGGGGTACGGTGTCGTACTGCACTCGTGGCCCATCATCGTGTCCAACCTGGTCACGCTTGGATTGTCCGTGCTCATCCTGGCGATGAAGTTACGCCACGGCTGACCGGTCGCCCTGACCGGACTTCATGACGTCTTGCGGGCCTGCGGTGTTAGCGTTCCGCAATGATGGACCGGTGGAAGCCTTGTCCTGCAGCACAACCGGCTCCACGTCCACAGCATTCCAACCCGGGCCTTGCGATGTCGACATTCCTACCCGCTGAACCTGCCGCCTCGAGTCAACAGGCTGTGTTCGATGCCACTACCGAGAGCTTCGAAACCGAAGTCCTGCAGAAATCCCTGCAGGTGCCGGTCCTGGTCGACTTCTGGGCACCATGGTGCGGCCCCTGCAAGACGCTCGGACCGATCCTGGAAAAACTCGCCGCCGATTACAACGGTGCGTTCCTGCTGGCGAAGGTCGATGTCGACAAGGAGCAGCAACTGGCCGCGGCATTCCAGGTCCGCTCGATCCCGACCGTGATGCTGGTCAAGGACGGCCAACTGGTTGACGGCTTCCCGGGCGCATTGCCGGAAGGCCAGCTGCGCGAATTCCTCACCCACCACGGCATCGAACCACTCGCGGTGGTCGAGGAACCTGCGGCCCCGGAAGAAGCTCCCACTCCCGCCGATCCGCACACCGAACTTCTGCGCCTGCGCAAGGCTGTGGAGCTGGAGCCCGAACAAGCCAGCCTGAAGCTGGACCTGGCACTGGCATTGCTCGCTCTCGGGCACGCGCATGAAGCCGAGCAACTGCTCGATGCCCTGCCTGCCAATCTTTCCACCGACGATCGCGCGGTGAAGGCGCGGGCCCGGCTCGGTTTTGCCGCGCTGTTGCAGGACGCACCGCCGCCGCACGTGCTTGAGGCGGCGATCGCTGCAAATCCCGACGACCTGCGTGCGCGCCATCTATTGGGGGCGCATGCCGTCGTCACCGGCGATGCCGAAGCCGGGCTGGAACAGTTCCTGGAAATGCTCCGCCGCGACCGGTCATTTGAAAATGGCCTGCCTCGCCTGGCGCTGCTGGACGCCTTCCGCGTCATCGAAGACGAGGACCTGGTGGGACGTTACCGCCGCAGGATGGCCTCGCTGCTGCTCGTGTAGGCGGGCATGACGGGCGGCGGCGTATGCTCGCGGTTGCACCGGGGGCCGCATGTCCAACCCATCGACCAATCAGGAATCCAGCAATCCAGCACCCGGGGATGAGATGCCGGAGATTGCCGGCTACCGGCTGACACGCGTGCTCGGCAACGGCGGGATGTCGACGGTCTACCTGGGCGAGCAGGTGTCGCTGGAACGCGAAGTCGCCATCAAGGTGATGCTGCCCGAGGCGCTGGCGGATGAGGTGAGCCGACGCCGCTTCGAGAACGAGGCGCGCACGATCGCGCGCCTCGAACATCCGCACATCGTGGGCATCTTCGAGATCGGTCGAACCCGGGATGGCTTGCCCTATTACGCGATGCCGTTCCTGTCGCACGGGCACCTGGGGCAACGCACGTTCGACGACGACATCGGTCCGGCGCGCGTGCGACACGTCCTGGATGCACTGCTGGCCGCGCTCGATTACGCGCACGCGCGCGGCGTCGTGCATCGTGACGTCAAGGCCGAGAACGTGCTCTTCGATGAGGCCGAGCGCCCACTGCTCGCCGACTTCGGCATTGCCTTGCGCCGCTTCGGCCCGCGGGTCACCACCGCAGGCATGGCCGTCGGCAGCACGGCCTACATGGCGCCCGAGCAGGCGCGTGGCGAGGAGGTCGACGCACGCGCCGATCTCTACAGCGTCGGCGTCCTCGCCTGGGAAATGCTGACCGGCCGCTTGCCATTCATGGCCGGGGATGCCTTGTCGATGGCGGTGATGCACGCGCAGGATCCGATCCCGAAATTACCCCGCCACCTGCGCCACTGGCAGCGCTTTTTCCACAAGGCGCTGGCGAAATCCCCATCGATGCGTTTCCGCAATGCGCAGCAGATGCGTGAAGCACTGGATCGCGTGCCGCGGCGTAGCGGACAACCGATCACACTGGCGATGACGCGCTCGCGCCGCGGGCTCGCCACCATTCGGCGCTGGCCGAAAGCCGCGTGGGTTGCGGTGGTGCTGATTGCCGCCGCCACCACCGGCCTGGCGCTGCGCCAAGGGGAGTCCGGCCCGGCCAGTTTCTTCCGCCCGGCCGCCGTGCCGGGCGCCAGTGGATTGCCCGTGCCCGGAGCAACGCCGGGTGTCGCCGTGATCGGCGACCAGGGCAACGCGATGTTGCGTCCGTTGCCCGGCTTGTCCGCCGAAGGCCTGGTCGCCGCCGCCGAGCAGCAATTGCACGCGCACAACCTCACCGCACCTGCGGGCGGCAATGCGTACGACAGCGTGCTGGCCGCATGGAAAGCCGATCCCACGCATCCTCGGCTTGCGGCGGTGACGACTGCCTTGTTCGATGCGCTCGGCGACGAAGCCGAGCGTCGGCTTCGCGCAGGCGACGACCGTCGGGCGGTCGACTACCTTCAACACGCCTCGCAGCTCGCAGCTCAGACACAACAGCAGGACAACGCCGCGATGACGCGTGTGCGTGCACGCGTCGCAAAGGCCATCACTTCCCGCATTGACCAGGCCTCCACGAAGCTTGATCGTCCGGCAGCAATGCGCGCCGTCGAGAGCGCACGTGCGCTGGGGCTGGACGCTGCCATGATCGCCACGCTCACCGCACAGGCAGAGCGTATTCCGCAGGCAGGCGCTACCTTGGCCGGCGATGGCATGCAGCTGATGCGCGTGGGAGACAGGTTGATCGCGGTGTCGCCGCGGGATGTCAGTCGCGGCGACTACACGCAATTCGCCAGTGCCACCCACCGCCCTCCATCGTTGTGCCGCGAACGCGCGTCACTGCTACGGATCCTGGCGCCACGATCCTGGCAATCCCCCGGGTATCCGCAGTCGCCGCAGCATGCCGTGGTCTGCGTGTCGTTCAGCGACGCCGACGCGTACGCGCGTTGGCTGGGCCAGCGCACCGGCCATCGTTATCGCCTGCCCGATGCCAGCGAAGCGCGGGCATTGCCAGGTCGCGGCGGTGCCAAACCGGTGTCCGAATGGCTCGGCGAATGTGCCGGAAATTGTCGCCAGCGACTGAGCACGGGACAAAGTTGGCGTGGCACATCAGGCACCAGGCCGCTGGATGCAACTCGCGGCTATGACGACGTCGGTTTCCGGCTGGTACGCGATCGCTGACCTATCGTTACTCCCGCGCAGGCAGCAATCACGACCCGATCTTCGGGGGTCAAGCCTGCCAATGATTCGCCAACCGGACGGTGGGGCTGGGCCCACCCTACAATCCCCGCATGCAAACATCCGTTCCGCCCCAGCCACATCCACGCCATCGCCTGCAAAAAACCTTCCTGACTGGCCTGCTGACCCTGCTGCCGATCTGGCTGACCTGGGTCGTGGTGAAGTTCGTGTTCGTGTTGCTGTCCGACGCCAGCCGCCCGTTGATCGGGCCGCTGCTGCACGACCTCGCCATGGGCAACCCGCCCCTGCACTGGCTGGACGAAGCATGGGTGCAGACCGCGCTGGCATTGGTGGCGACCATTGCGGTCATCCTGCTGTCGGGCTTGATGGCGCGGCGCGTGATCGGGCAACGCATGCTGCGCTGGTTCGAAGTGCTGATCGCGCGCATTCCGTTGGCCAGCACGATCTATGGCAGCGCACGCAAACTGCTCGACATCCTGCAGACACAGCCTGATGGCACGCAGCGCGTGGTGCTGATCGACTTCCCGCACGCGGGCATGAAATCTGTGGGCTTTGTAACCCGCATCCTGCGCGAACAGGGCACCGGGCGCGAGCTCGCGGCCGTTTACGTACCGACCACGCCGAACCCGACCAGCGGCTATCTGGAGATCGTGCCGGTCGACCAACTCACGCCCACCAACTGGAGCGTTGACCAGGCGATGGGTTTCATCATTTCCGGCGGCGCGGTCGCCCCGGACAGCATTCCGTTTTCACGGCGCACCCCGTTGGCGGATGCGTAGGCGTGGATTCGCAACCATTGCAGGACCGCTCGACGCGATTGTTCATCGCGATGGCGGCTTTTTTCTGCGTCAACGCGGTGCTGGCGGAATTCATCGGCGTCAAGATCTTCGCCCTGGAGGACACGCTCGGGATCGCCGCGCTGCAATGGAACCTGTTCGGACAGTCCGGCTCGCTGAATTTCACCGCCGGTACGTTGTTGTGGCCGATCGTGTTCATCATGACGGACACCGTCAATGAATATTACGGACGGCGCGGCGTGCAGTTCATCAGTTGGCTTGCCGCGGGCTTGATCGTCTACGGCTTCGCGTTTGCGTTCATTGCGATCCACCTCGCCCCCGCCTCGTGGTGGGTCACGGTCGTCCAGAACCAGGGCGTACCGGATTACCAGGCTGCGTTCGCTGCCGTCTTCGGACAGGGTCTGTGGACGATCTGGGGCTCGCTGATCGCGTTCATGCTTGGACAGTTCATCGATGTCAGCGTGTTCCATCGCATCCGCCGCGCCACCGGCGATCGCCATGCCTGGCTGCGTGCAACGGGTTCAACGGCGGTGTCGCAACTGGTCGACAGCTTCGTGGTGCTGTACATCGCTTTCGTGCTGGGCCCGCAGCACTGGGCGACGTCGTTGTTCCTGGCCGTCGGTACGCTCAACTATATCTACAAGATGGCCGCGGCAGTCGCATTGATCCCGTTGCTGTACCTGGCACGCGCCGGTATCCATCGATACCTGGGTCACGATCGTGCGCATGAACTTCGCGAGCACGCCGCCGCCGGCTGATCGCCCCGGCTGATTGATGACGCAGCCACGAATTTGACTGGGCTCCCGGGACTTTCGGCCCATGCCGGGCGCGACAAGGCACGGCACGCTGGCGCGGATGCCTTTCCCGAAGCCGGAGCCCGCGATGATCGTCCGCCCCAATTTACTCCTCGTCGTTGCCATCGCCGTTGCGATCGGCGGCTGTTCCACCACCAGCACCATGTCCGTGCCTGTGGCCCCGCAAGTGACCGCCAGCAAGGCGCAACAACTCGACCAGCTCTACAAACAGTACTGGGAAGAAAACCTCAAGTTCAATCCAGTGCAGGCGACTTTCCAGGGCGACAACCGCTACAACGATCAGATGCCGGATTTCTATTCGCCGGAATTCCGCGCGCAGTCACACGACTTCACCAGCCGCTGGCTCGACCGCGTACAGAAGATCGGCCCAGAGGGGCTCGGCGGACAGGATTTGCTGAGTTACGAGATCTTCGTTCGCGACGCCAAGGACTCGCTGGAAGGCGAGCAGTACCCCGACTGGATGTTGCCTGTGAACCAGATGGGCAGCATCGCCACCTTCGCCGCGCAACTGGGCAGCGGCACCGGCGCGCAGCCGTTCAAGACGGTCCATGATTATGACAACTGGCTCGCGCGCGGTGACCGCATGCCGGTGCTGGTGGACAGCATCATCGAAGACATGCGCCAGGGCATGAAAGCCGGCGTGGTGCAGCCGCGCGCACTGATGGTCAAGGTGGTTCCACAGTACGACGCAATCATCAAGGACAAGCCTGAGGACAGCCTGTTCTGGGGGCCGATCAGCAGCATGCCCAAGGATTTCAGCGATGCCGACAAAGCGCGCCTGACCACCGCCTATCGCAACATGATCGGCCAGAAGGTCATGCCTTCGTTCCGCAAGCTGCGCAACTTCATCGCAGACGACTACCTGCCCGCCACCCGCAGCACCGTTGGCATGGACAAGCTCCCCAATGGCAGCGCCTGGTACGCCTACGACGTTCGGACCACCACCACCACCGACATGACCCCGGCGCAGATCCACGCATTGGGCCTGAGTGAGGTCGCGCGAATCCACGCCGAGATCCGCGAGGTCATGAAGCAGGCCGGCTTCAAGGGATCCCTGCAGGATTTCTTCAAGTTCATGCGCAGCGACAAGCAATTCGAATTCAAGAGCGAGGACAAGCTGCTCAGCTATTACCGAGGCCTGGAAGCAAAAATCAATCTCCGCATCCCCGAGCAATTCTCCCTGGTGCCCAAGGCTGGCTTCGAGATCCGCCCGGTCGAATCCTTCCGCGCCAAATCCGCCGCGGGTGGTGAATACCAAGGCCCCAGTGAGGACGGTAGCCGGCCCGGCATCTTCTACGTCAACACGTTCGACCTGCCCACGCGGAAGACCTGGTCGGCCGAAGACCTCTTCCTTCATGAAGCAATCCCGGGCCACCATTTCCAGATCTCGCTGCAGCAGGAGCTAAAAGACGTACCCGCCTTCCGCCGCTTCGGCGGAAACACCGCCTATGTCGAAGGCTGGGCGTTGTACAGCGAGTCGCTGGGCAAGGCACTGGGCGTCTATGAAACCCCGTACGACTATTTCGGCCGCCTGCAGGACGAACTGTGGCGCGCAATCCGCCTGGTCACCGACACCGGCCTGCACAGCCAAGGCTGGACCCGCGAGCAGGTGATCAAGTACATGCTCGACAACTCCGCGGCTTCGGAAACCGACGCCACTGCCGAGGCCGAACGCTACATTGCCTGGCCATCGCAGGCCGTCGCATACAAGATCGGCGAACTCAAGATCCAGGAGCTCAAGAAGAGGGCGCAGGCGGCGCTGGGCGACAGGTTCGACGTCCGGGAATTCCACGCCGAAGTGTTGAAGGACGGCGCGGTGCCCCTCGGCGTCCTGGAAGGCAAGATCGATCGCTGGATCGCGTCGAAGAAGGCGGGCTGATCGATCTATTCCCGGTGAATTTGGAGTCGTGTTGTTGACCCAAAAAAAAGGCCGGCGAAAGCCGGCCTTTTTTCATTGCGGCAATCAACGATCAGGCGCGCGTATCACGCCGTCCCGCATAGGCGCCCTGCCCGCCTGAGCGCTGTTTCGGCCCGGCGTGGGCGGTGCGTGGTGCACCAGCCCTTGCGTGCGGGCGGTGTCCCGGACGACCCGGGGGACGTTGACCGTCGCGCTGGCCGCCACCGTTCTTCGGGATCGGCGTGTCCAGGCGGATTGGCTTGCTTGGCGCGTAGCCTTCGACCACGTCCATCACCAGATCGACCTTCAACATGCGCTGGATCTGGCGCAACAGGCCGCCTTCTTCCGGTGAGACCAGCGACAGGGCTTCACCCGCCGCGCCGGCACGACCAGTGCGGCCAATGCGATGGATGTAATCCTCCGCGACCATCGGCAGGTCATGGTTGATCACCAGCGGCAGGTTGGGGATGTCCAGGCCGCGCGCCGCGACGTCTGTCGCAACAAGCACCCGCGCCTTGCCCATCTTGAAATCGCGCAAGGCTTTTTGACGCTGCGCCTGGCTTTTATTGCCGTGGATCGCGACAGCCTTGAGGCCCGCGTCTTCAAGTTGCTCAGCCAGACGATTGCAACCGTGCTTGGTCTTGCCGAAGATCAGCACCTGATCGGTGTGGCGCTTGGTGAGGATGTCGATCAGCAGGTCGCGCTTGCGCGAACCGTCGACCGGATGCGCGCGGTGCACGATCGTCTCGGCGATGGTGTTCTTCGCCGTAACCTGCACCTGCTTGGGATTGCGCATGAACTCCAGCGCGAGCGACTTGATCTGCTCCTCGAACGTCGCCGAGAAAAGCAGCGTCTGGCGCTCTTTCGGTACGCGATTGAGGATGCGTTTGATCGCGGGCAGGAAGCCCATGTCGAGCATGCGATCAGCTTCGTCCAGCACCAGCACCTCGATCGCGTCGAGCTTGGCACTGCCACGCTCCATGTGGTCGATCAGCCGGCCCGGCGTGGCGACCAGGATGTCGGTGCCCCGGCGCAACTGGTCAACCTGCGGGCCCATGCCGGCGCCGCCATAGATGGTGGTGACATTCAGGCGCAGGTGGCGGCCGTAGGTCTTGATGCTTTCGGCAACCTGCACCGCGAGCTCGCGGGTTGGGGTCAGGATCAGCGCGCGCGGCTTGCGTGAGCCGTTCGGCGGGGTTTCCTTGGACAGGCGCTGCAGTAGCGGCAACGCGAACGCGGCCGTCTTCCCCGTGCCGGTCTGTGCGCCGCCGAGCAGGTCATGACCCGCCATTGCGAGCGGAATCGCCTCGACCTGGATCGCGGTGGGGGTGGTGTAGTTGTTTTCGGCAAGCGCGCGCAGCAAGGCGGGCGACAGGCCCAGGCTTTCAAAGCCTGAGCTCTCGAGGGCGCTGCTCTCGGCGGCGATGCTCTGGACAGCCGTGCTCTCGAGCGTGGTGGAATCAGACGTCATTTGGAACTCCGTTCTGGAGCCCGCACGCGATCTGCGTGACTGAACTTTGATCAGTGCACGGCAGGGCGGAGCGAGCTATTACCCGGAGCGTTCCTTGAACCGCGCTGCGAGTGATTTATTGACGGCGCCGGATGTTCCGGGCCGTGTCTGCGCGACGAAAGGCGTGCGGGGAGAAGGCCGCGATTGGTCGACGTGGAGCTTCGACCGGCGGCAGGCTTACCTAGGAAACGGATCAGCCGTGCGCGAACCGGGCGGACTGTACGTGAATCCGGCTGAATGCGCTACCCACGATGGCCCCGTTCAGTTTGAAGCCGGGCCACCGGCAGCCGCCGGCGAACGCTCGAAGCTCCCGGCGAACCCGGGAAACACGACCGGGCTCTCCCAGCCGCCCGCACCGACGGCGCAAACTCCGAAGTAGAAGTCGTCGATATTGATGCCGGCAAGCTTGAGCGAGGTGGCGGCGCCGGCGTCGCGCGCATGCTGCCATTGCGGCGCAGGGGTATCACGCCACCAGACGTTGTATCGGACCGCGCCAGGGACGGCTTGCCATGACACCGTGGTGTCGTACGCGACTTCGCCCTTGATCTCGACACCGGTCGGTGGCGCAGGCGCATGGGCGAGCGCGGCCATGGTGATGGCGTTGAGCCGGGTGACGTTGGCCAGGTAGTCGAAATCCACGTGGGCGATCGTGTCGCCATATTCCACGCCGCTCTCGGTACGGATGTCCTGGTGCTGGTGGGTGTAATCCTCGTGCGACTCGGTCACGCGCACGGCCGGGTAGCCCTGGGCCAGGAACTCGGTCTGGTCGCCGCCGCGGCCGTAGCGGTCGGTGCGGTACACCATTCGCACATGGAAGCCGTGGAGATAGCGATCGGCAAGCGACTGCATGTACCGGGCGACATTGCGCGAGGGCGAATCGACCTCGCCACCGTGGTAACGCCGGAATTTCGCTTGGTCCAGCGTCTCGTTGCTCTTGGTGCCTTCGGAGAATATCCGCACGGAATGCGGGTCGCTCTGTCCATCACCGCCACGCGGGCTGCCGATGATGTCGTTGTTGAGGTCAGCCTCGACTTTCCAGCCGTGGTCAACGGCGTATTTCGCGATGACCTGGCCACCGTACAGCCCCTGCTCCTCCCCCGAGTCAGCCGAGTACACCAGCGTCGCGGCAAATTTGTAGTGGCTGAGAACGCGCGCGGTTTCGATCAGCGCGGACACTCCGGACGCATCGTCGTTCGCGCCCGGGGCATCGCCGGTGGCATCCAGCACGTCGCTGCGGCGCGAATCCAGGTGGCCAGTGATCACGATCACGCGATCCGGGTCGCTGGTGCCGCGCTGGATCGCGACGACATCCATGACGTCGACGCCTTGCGCCGGCATGCGTTTGCCGGTGAAGACCTGCGACGGCGTGACAATCTGCAGGCAACCATTGCAGTCTTTGGAGATTGCCTGGAATCGCGACGTCACCCAGCGCCGCGCCGCGCCGATGCCGCGGGTATCAGACCCGGTGTCCGACAACGTGCTGCGGGTGCCGAAGCCGACCAGCGCCGCGTCGATGTCGTGCAGTGATCGCGGCGAAACCGCGTTGGCGATCACGGACAACTCGGGGTGCCCAGGCGATGCCGCCGCCTCGATGTTCCCGCGTGCTACAGCCGTGCTGCTGACGGTGAGTCCACCCGCAACCAGCAGGGCCAGCACGACGAAGGGCCGGAGTGGCGCGCCGCGCATCGGGTTCCCCGCGTCATCAGGACCTGGCAGCCCAAGACAACCTCGAGAATCGCGCGCCCGGGCTCCGCCCTCCTCTCGCTTAGACATCGAGCACCATCCCCGGGTGGGCAAGCTGCACCGTGATGCCGTCGCGCTTGCCGATCTCACCCGCCAGCGCCTCGCGCGCCTTGTCCTCGCCGTGGACCAGGACCAGCGGTGGATGGCCTTCGAACCTGCCGTACCATTCCATCAGGCCGCTCTGGTCGGCATGTGCCGACAGGCCGCCGACCGTATGCACCTTGGCTTTGACGGGGAAATCGCGGCCGTGGATCCGCGCCCATGGCGCGCCGTTGACCAGGCGCCGGCCCAGCGTGCCTTCGGCCTGGTAACCGACGAAGACGATGTGCGATTGCGGCTTGCTGATGTTCTGCATGAAGTGGTGCACGATGCGTCCGCCGTTGGCCATGCCGCTACCGGCGAGGATGATCGCGCCCGATTCGATCTTGTTGATCGCCATCGATTCATCGCGCGTCTGCGTCATCTTCAGGTTCGGCATGTGGAAGGGATCGGGCCGCTGCCTCCACACCTGCTGCGCGTCGGCATCAAACAGGTCCTTGTGCCGTGCATAGACTCCGGAGACCTTCGCCGCCATCGGGCTGTCCAGGAAGATCTGCCAGCGCGAGAGGTTCCAGTCGTCGAAGTGCATGGCGAACAGGTACAGCAGCTCCTGGCTGCGACCCACTGCGAACGCGGGAATGCACACGTTGCCCTTGTCACGCCACGCCGATTCGAAAATGTCGCGCAGTTCGGTGACGGTCGCCGCGAGATCCTTGTGGTTGCGGTCGCCGTAGGTCGATTCCATCAACACCAGATCGGCGTGCGTGACAGTCTCCGGGTCGCGCAGGATCGGCGTGCCTTTCGGCCCAAGGTCGCCCGAAAACACGAGCGTGCGGTCGTCCGCGCGCAGTTCGACGATGGCCGAACCGAGGATGTGACCAGCATCGTGGAAAACCACGTCCACGCCAGGAAACAGCGTGCTGCGCGTGTCGTAGGGCAGTGGCTTGAGCAGCCGCAGCGCCGCATCGACATCGTCCCGCGTGTAAAGCGGCTGGATGTCCGCTTCGCCTAGTTGCCGATGCTCGTTGGCGTGCTTGGCGTCCTGTTCGGACAGCGAGGCGGCATCGAGCAGCATGATCGGCAACAGATCCGCGGTCGCTTCCTGCGCGTAGATGGGCCCTGTGAATCCGCGCTTGACCAGCAACGGCACGCGCCCGATATGGTCGATATGGGCGTGGCTGATCACGAGTGCATCGAGGGCACTCACGTCGAAGGGGAATTCGGCGACGTTACGGGTTTCCGCATGGCGGTCGCCCTGGATCATCCCGCAATCCAGCAACAGGCGTTTGCCGGCCGCTTCCACTTCGTGCATCGACCCGGTGACCTCACCGGCCGCGCCATGGAATGTCACTCGCATGTTCGACCCCACATCTTTGGGCGCAGTTGCCCGAAGGCCACCGTAGCACGCAGGTTTTGGACGACTACGTAAAAATTTCATTACGTCGGCGGCATGACCTTCTACACCCGCCACCAACGCCTGCGGCAGCTACAGTCGCGTGTGATCGTGCGGGCTACCGCCTCACTTCCTGAATACCCGACACCGGCGTCAGCTGCCGGATTTCATCCACTTGCCGCCCGCTGGGCCGGAGTTCAACGTGATCGTACGCAAGCCGTTTTTGTTGTCCATTGCCATCACCGCTGTATTGACTGGCTGTCCGCAACAGCAGGCTGCAGCTCCCGCGACGCCAACCGTGGCGGCCACGCCGGCGGTCACGCCTCCTCCGGCTGCCGAACTGCCGCCCACTGCCGCGTTTTCCGTCGCCGACCTGGACCCCAGCAAGAAGGTCTGCGACAACCTCGCCGACTTCGTCAACAGCAAATGGCTGGCGGCCAATCCCGTCCCCAGCGACCGCACCACGTGGGGCAGCTTCGAGATGTTGGGCGAGCGTTCGCTGGCGGCAAGAAAGCAGATCGCCGAAGCCGCTGCCGCCAAGCCTGACGCGACCGGCCTGGAGAAACTGGTCGGCGACACCTATGCCACGGGCATGGACGAGGCAAAGATCAACACCGCCGGCGTCACTCCGATCCAGCCGATGCTGGACAAGATCGCCCTGTTGAAGACTCCAGCCGACATCGCCCAATTCCTGCGCGAGGAATTCGCCGCCGGTCGCGGCGACGCCTTCAACTTCTATTCCAACGCCGACTTCAAGAATTCCCAGCTAGTGATCGCTTATGCCGACCAGGGTGGCCTCGCTCTGCCCGAGAAGGCGTACTACCTCAGCGATGGTTCCAAGGCCGGCGATGACAGCTACAAGAAGATTCGCGACGCCTATGTCGTCCACGTGAGCAAACAACTGCAGAACGCAGGAATCGCCGCGGCCGACGCCGACAAGCAGGCCAAGGACGTGCTGGCATTCGAAACGCGACTGGCGAAGGCGTCGCTGTCGCCGATCGAGCAGCGTGATCCCCTCAACCAATACCACTTCGTCAAGGTCGCCGACGCCGACAAGTTGTCGCCGAACTTCCCGTGGTCGGAGTTCCTCAAGGCGCAGGGCGTGACGACCGACGGCTTCTCGCTGTCGCAGCCGAAGTTCTTCGCCGAGTTCAACACGATGGTCAAGGACGTCCCGGCCGAGCAGTGGCAGGCGTACCTGCGTGCGCACACCATCGACGACATGGCGCCGTACCTGTCGGACACGTTCGCCAATGAGCAGTTCGACTTCTTCGGCAAGACGCTTCGCGGCCAGAAGGAACAAAAGCCACGCTGGAAGCGCGTGATTGGCACGACCGAAGACGGAGTTGGCGAAGCGCTTGGACAGCTGTATGTCAAGCAGTACTTCCCACCAGAGTCCAAGGCGGCGATGGAGAAGCTGGTCGGCAACCTGCGCGACGCGCTCAAGGTGCGGCTGGAAAAACTCGACTGGATGGGTGCAGACACCAGGGCCAAGGCCATCGAGAAATGGGACAGCTTCATGCCGAAGATCGGCTATCCCGACAAGTGGCGCAGCTGGGATGGCCTGGCGACTTCGCGCGACGGATACGTGCAGAACGTCCTGGCGGCTACCAAGTTCAACTACGACTGGCTGATGGGCAAGGTGGGAAAACCCGTTGATCGCACCGAGTGGGGCATGACCCCGCAGACGGTCAACGCCTACTACAACCCGCAGCAGAACGAAGTGGTGTTCCCGGCCGCGATCCTGCAGCCCCCGTTCTTCGACCCGAAGGCCGATCCGGCGCTCAACTACGGTGGCATTGGCGCGGTGATCGGCCACGAAATGCTGCACGGCTACGACGACCAGGGCAGCCAATTCGATGCCAAGGGCAACTTCGCCAACTGGTGGCAGGCCGCAGACAAGAAGGGCTTCGAGGCGCGCACCGCGAAACTCGTCAAGCAGTTCGACGATTACCGCTCGATCGACAATCTGCCGGTGAAGGGCCAGCTGACACTGGGTGAGAACATCGCCGACCTGGGCGGCACCACCGTGGCCTTTGACGCATTGCAGAAGGCCCTGGCGGATGCCGGCAAATCGCCCGACGAGAAGATTGACGGCTACACGGAGAACCAGCGCTTCTGGCTGAACTGGGCCACGGTGTGGCGCCGCAACTTCAACCCGGAAGAGTTGAAGGTGCGCCTGAACACCGATCCGCATGCGCCAGCGAACTTCCGTGCGATCGGAGCTCCGTCGAACCAGGCGTCTTTTGCCCAGGCATTCCAGTGCAAGGCAGGCGATGGAATGGTGCGGCCCGACGACAAGCGTGTCGTGATCTGGTGATTGCGCAAGCCTGATGCGACGACTGCGCGCTACATCGTGGCGCGCAGTTGATATCGACCCATACGCCGGGCTAGGACGAAGGTCGGATTCCGGCTTTTGTTGCATGACCAGCAAACATCACCATGGAAACCTCATGCCAAAATCGACGCCCAAGCCCGCGGTGCTGTTCCTCGCAGTGCTGTCCACGCTCGCCCTGACTGCTTGCCTCAAACAGGCAAAAGACCCATCCCAGGCAAATGTCGCGGCAGTGTTGCCAGCGCCTGAAGCCGACGTTTTCACGCTGGATGAAAGCAAACTCCCACCGGTCAACCGTTTCATGATCGGCGACCTGGACACCAGCAAGAACGCATGTACCGACTTCGGCGGGTACGTGAACGGCAAGTGGAAGGCAGCCAATGCCATTCCGGGCGATCGTTCCAGTTGGGGTGCTTTCGATATGCTCGATGAACGCTCCCTCGCAGTGCAACGGCAGCTCGCGCTGAGGGCAGCGTCGGATGCTGATGCAACCGGCGTGGCAAAACTCGTCGGCGATTTCTGGGCGACCGGCATGGATGAGTCAAAAATCAACGCACAGGGAATCGCTCCGCTTTCCGATCGCCTGGACGCCATCAACGCACTGAGCGACAAGGCCAGCATTGCCGAGTACCTGCGCACCAGCGCGGCCAATGGCGAAAACGTATTGTTCGGCTTCGGTGCGAGTCCTGATTTCAAGGACTCCACGATGAACATCGGCTACGCATCGCAGGGCGGGCTTGGCCTGCCGGACCGCGGCTATTATTTCGACAAGGACAAGAAGGACAAGCTCGACGCCTATCAGGCGCACATCGCCAAGGTGCTGGAATTGTCGGGCATGCCAACCGCGGATGCGGCGACGCAGGCCAAGGGCGTGCTCGCATTCGAGACACGCCTGGCCAAGGCATCCAAGTCCCGCGAGCAACTGCAGCGCGATGTGTCGATCTTCTACAACCCGACCACCCTGGCCGCTGCAGACAAGCTCACGCCGAATTTCTCATGGACGAAATTCTTCGAATCCCAAGGTGTGCCCACGCCGGCAATGTTTTCGCTGGCAACACCTGAGTTCCACAAGCAAGTCGACCGGATGCTCGGCGACGTGCCGGTCTCCACGTGGAAATCCTACCTGCGCTTCCACACCGTCGACGAAGCTTCGCCGTATCTCAGCGAACCTTTCGTGCAGGAAAACTACGCGTTCTACAACAAGGCCATGCGCGGGCAGAAAGAACAGAAGGAGCGTGGCAAGCGCGTGCTCAAGACGATCGACGGCAATGTCGGGGAAGCCTTGGGCCAGATGTACGTCAAGGCCGCCTTTCCCGCCGAATCGAAGGCGCGGATGGAAACACTGGTGCAGAACCTGCGCAATGCCCTGAAGGCCCGCATCGAGAAGCTCGACTGGATGAGCCCGCAGACCAAAGCCAAGGCACTGGCGAAGTGGGCGGCGTTCACGCCCAAGATCGGCTATCCCGACAAGTGGCGCGACTGGAGTGGGTTGCAGACGTCGCGCGACAGTTACATCGGCAACGTACTGGCTGCGACGCGATACAACTACAAATGGGACATCGGCAAGATCGGCAAGCCGGTTGATCGCAGCGAGTGGAACATGAGCCCGCAGACCGTCAACGCGTACTACAACCCCATGCAGAACGAAGTGGTCTTCCCGGCGGCGATCCTGCAGCCTCCATTCTTCGATGCCAAGGCGGATGACGCAGCGAACTATGGCGGCATCGGTGCGGTGATCGGGCACGAAATGACGCACGGTTATGACGACCAAGGCAGTCGCTTCGGCCCGACGGGCAACTTCGAGAACTGGTGGACTGCTGCCGACTCGAAGGGCTTTGCATCGCGCACCGATAAACTCGTCAACCAGTTCAGCGCTTATGAGGCCGCGCCAGGACTCAAGGTCAACGGCAAGCTCACGCTGGGGGAAAACATCGCCGATCTTGGCGGCTTGGCAACGGCTTACGACGCCATGAAGATCGCCACGGCCGGCACGCCCGACCCGATGACCGACGGACTGAGCCGGGACCAGCACTTTTTCATCAACTGGGCCACCGTATGGCGCAGCAACTACACGCCGGACTACATGAAGGTCATCGTCAACAGTAACGAGCACGCACCGGCGGATTTCCGTGCGATCGGTGCGCCGTCCAACCTGCCTGTATTCGCGACGGCGTTCTCGTGCAAGGCAGGTGATGCGATGGTGCGTGGTACCGACAAGCAGGTCGTGATCTGGTAATGCGGCATGAATGAATAAAAAGCCCGGGAAACCGGGCTTTTTATTGGTGGAAGATGCATTCAGCGTCACCGATCAGGGCCTTGTTACACTCCTCGATCATCATCGATGGATCCCACAATGCCGACTTCGCGACCCGTTCCACTCATCTTGAGCGTGGCCCTGCTCACCATCCTTGCCGCGCCTGCGGCCAATGCCGCCAGGAAGAATAAAGCCGCGTCGAAGAAAACGCCCGAGGCATCCCTTGCCTGCCGCGATTTTTATGGACAGGCGAATGCGGACTGGCTGAAGGCCAACGCCGTCACGGGGTCCGGGATGCAGTCTGCATTGGGACAACTGGCGCAGCGCGCGCAACAACAGCAGATCGACCTGCTCACGGCCGACATGCAGGCGCCAGCGGGCGTGGGGAAGTTGCTTGGGGATTTCTGGGCCAGCGGCATCGATGAAGCTGCCGTCGATCGTGATGGGGCCAACCCGATTGGCCCGCTGCTGTCGCGCGTGGATGCGATCCGACGCAGCAAGGACATATCGCCGGCGATTGCGGCACTGCACCAGGTCGGGATCCCCGTGCTGTTCAACTTCAATGCCGATGTGGACTTGCAGGACCTGGATCGCCACATCGGGTATTTCGGCCAAGGTGGACTCGGCCTGCCGGACCCCGCGTACTACACGCGTACCGATCCCGACACCCGTGCCCTGCTCGGTCGCTACACCGACTACGTGTCGAAGATCCTGGCGCTGACCGGCAGCAAGCCGGAACAGCTACAGGCCGACACCCAAGCGGTGCTCGATCTGGAAACCCGGATCGCACAAGCGTCGAGTCCCTTGTCGTCGTTGCGCGATCCGCGCACCAATTACGCACAGGTTGCCACCGCGACCTTGGGCAAGCAGTACAGGCAGCTGCAACTCGACGACTTCCTCAAGGTGCAAGGTGTCAGCGATACCCGCGTATCACTGGCCAATCCGCAGTTGTTCAGCCAGCTTGATGCCCTTGTCGGCGGCCTGAAGCCCGCGGAATGGAAAACATACCTGCGCTATCAGGTGGGCGCGGCGATGGCGCCGTACCTGTCCAAGCCTTGGCGTGACGTCGATTACGCCTTCCGCGGACAGGTCCTGCGCGGAGAAACCGCCGTGCCGTCGCGGCAGCAGCAGGTGCTGGATGCGATGAACCTGGCTGCAGGGCCCATGATCGGCCGCGAATATGTCGGCCGTTACCTGCCGGATGCGAACAAATCGCGCGCAGCGGAAATTACGACGCAGGTGCGTGATGCGCTGGGGCGCGGCCTCGACCGGAACACGTGGATGAGCCCTGCCGCCAAGTCCGAAGCGAAGGCGAAACTGGGCAAGCTCAAGATCGAAATCGGCGCGCCCGCGCGTGACCTCGATTACTCCGTGCAGCCCATGGGGCGTGGCAGTTTTGGCAGCAACATGCTGATTGCGTCCACTTGGCGGCATCGCGAGGAAATGCGCCGGATCGGCCACGACAACGCCGGTCGCCGATGGAATGTGTTGCCGCAGCAGCCCGCGCTGGCGTACGACATCGCGCAGAACCGCCTGATCGTGACGGCAGCGATGCTGCAGGCACCGGTACTGGACATGACGCAGGACGCCGCAGCCCAATATGGTTCATTGGGTGCGCTGGTCGGACACGAACTCACGCACGGCTTCGACGATAGCGGCCGCATGGTGGACGCCAGCGGCAGCCTGCGCGACTGGTGGACTCCGTCCGATGCGGCGGCATGGGACACGCGCACCGCTCAACTGGCCACGCAATACGGCGCATATCCGTGGCCAGGACTGACCGGGGTGTTGGTCAATGGCCGCCAGACGCGCGATGAAGACGCAGCCGACCTGGCCGGCGTCGAACTTGCCTGGGAGGCACTGTCGACGTCACAACCCGCGCTCGCCATCACAGGCAAGCAGGCGTTCTACAAGGCATGGGCGAAGTTGTGGCCGCAACAGATGTCGGCCGATGTGGCGACACGCCTGGCAGCAACCGACGTGCATGCTCCGGGTCAGTGGCGCACCAACGGACCACTGGCGGACCTGCCAAGCTTTGGTGCGGCGTTCTCGTGCAAGGCCGGGACGCCAATGCAGCGCGCAACCGACCAGCAGGTCTCGATCTGGCGCTGACGGCCCTGCGTCGGAGATGAAAGAAACGGGGCGATGATCGCCCCGTTTCTTCGACAGGCTCCAGTCAGCGCACGATGCGAGGACGTGGTGGCCCGCGTCTGCCGAACGGTGGCTGCCCGCGCCAATAGCGAATCAGCATCCAGCCGAACAGCATCCCGCCCAGGTGCGCGAAGTGCGCGACACCCTGCTGCGTTCCGGTCACGCCGAGGAATAGTTCGATCGCGCCGTAGACAAAGACCAGCGTGCGTGCCTTCATCGGAATCGGCGGGATCAGCAGCATCACGCGCTGGTTCGGAAACAACATGCCGTAGGCAAACAGCAGGCCAAAGATGCCTCCTGACGCGCCGATCGTCGCCCCCACCCCGCCGCCGTGCGCCACGATCCACGACGTGACGGCCAGTTGGCAAAACCCGGCGCCAATCACACAAACGAAGTAATACGTCGCGAAACGCCGATTGCCCCAGGTGTGCTCCAGTGGAGAACCGAACATCACCAGCGCCAGCATGTTGAACAGCAGATGGAAGATGTTGTTGGGATCGTGGAGGAAGGCATACGTCACCAGCTGCCACGGCAGGAACGTGCCGGTCGCTGCGTACACGTCGCCACCGCCACCCAGGGGCCAGAGTTCGAACGGAGTGAACGTGGCTTCGCCAAGCAACAGCTGCAGCAGGAACACCAGGCCATTGGCAATCAGCAGCGCCTTGGTGACCGGAGGCATGTTGGAAAACATCTGGAGTCCTGGGTGCGCTGCAGGCGACATGCCCGCGCGCGCTCATGATAACGGGCAGGTTGATGTTCAGTGACGCGGTCTACGGTCCCCAGACTTCCGCATCCAGGTTGTCCTCGCGTTTCGGCATCAGGATGCGGCCGTTGCGCATGCTGACGCCTTCGCTGCGCAGGCGTTCGGACTGTTCGCGGAAACCTTTCGAACCCGCCGGAAACGCGATGCGGCCATCGGATCGCAGCACGCGGTGCCATGGCAACGTCGTATCGGTATTCATGCTGAGTATGCGCGCGGCGAGTCGTGCTCGCCCTGGCAATCCGGCGCGCCGGGCGACTTCGCCATAGCCGGCCACCTTCCCACGGGGAATGGCGCGCACGACGGCTTGAATCCGCTCGATCGCAGAGCCTGCTGCCTCGTAACCTGCGGCATTCGTGTCCAATGCACCCATAGGGGATTAGCATAGCGGTCATCCCCCGACCCAGCGATGCCGATGCAGAACTTCGAACAGATCCGCAGCCACCTCACCAGCAGCGACTTCCGGGTGCGCATGCAGGACCCTTACGTTGTCTGCGTGGAACTGTCGCTCGATAGCGGCCAGCGCCATCAATCGATCTTCCTGTCCGAGCTGGAGGACGATGACGCACGCACCTACCTGCGTGTCAGCACAGCAATTTCGCCGACCACCGGCATCGACAGCACGCGCGCACTGGCGTTCAACTGGGACAGTCGCGTCGGCTACCTGGCGATCGGCGATCTCGACGGCGTGCCCTATCTGCAACTCTGCGAGAACCGTCCGTACCACGGGCTGACCTCGGCGGAAATCGACCGCCTGATCCTGGAGATCGGCGGCATGGGCGACCGCATGGAGCGGGCATTGTCGGCAGGTGGAGACCTGCTCTAGGCCCAGCCAAGCAGTTCGAACAGCTTGAGCAACACGTAAGCCAGGCCGCCGGCGGCGGGAATCGTGAGTATCCACGCCCACACGATCCGCTCGATCACCGTTAGTTTCAGCGCGCGCGGGTTCTTGGCGAAGCCCACGCCCATGATCGCGGTCGAGATGCTGTGCGTGGTCGACACCGGCATGCCGAAATGCGCAGCGGTGGTGAGGATCGTTGCCGACGCCATTTCCGCACCGAAGCCGTCGATCGGATGCAGCTTGACCATCTTGTGGCCCATGGTCTTGACGATGCGCCAGCCGCCGACCGCGGTACCTGCAGCCATCACCAGCGCGCATGAGGCGATGATCCAGCCATCGATGCCTTTCTCGCCGCTGTGCGGGTGCAGGAAACCCAGCCAGAGCGGCAGGTGGTCCAGCGCACCAGCCGACTGCGCGCCAAACAATGCCAGCGCGATGATGCCCATGGTTTTCTGCGCATCGTTGGTGCCGTGCGCGAATCCCATGTAAGCGGCGGACAACAATTGCGCTTTCTTGAAAAACGCATTCACCCAGCGCGGCCGTGCCAGTCGCGCCAGCGGACCGCCAGCGCTGGCCATGGCTGAAATGATGGCCCACAGCACGACCATGATCGCCGCGCCAAAAATGAAACCGATCAAAGGCGACGTCACCATCGGCAGGAAGACTTTCCACAACAACCCTTTGTTTTCCGTCCACTTGCCGACCGATTGCGACCAGACCAGCGCCTGCCAGTTGTTGTGGGCAGCAGCGATTGCCGCGCCGCACAACCCACCAACCAGGGCATTGGACGATGACGAAGGCAGCCCGCGCCACCACGTGAACAGATTCCAGATGATCGCCCCGCCCAACGCGCACAGGATCACCTGCGAGGTCACGTCGACGACATGCGTGTCGATCAGTCCCGACGCGATCGTCTTGGCCACGGCGGTGCCCCAGAACGCGCCGATCAGGTTCATCACCGCCGCGAGCATCACCGCATGGCCTGGCGACAGCACCTTGGTCGCCACGACGGTCGCGATCGAGTTGGCGGTGTCGTGGAAGCCGTTGATGAATTCGAACACCAACGCGGTCACGACCACGACCAGGACGAGACTCAGCATCGTCGTCGCCTCAGCTGTTCTTCAGCACGATCTGATAGGCGACGACGCCGGCCTCGCGGCAGCGGTCGATCGCCTTTTCCAGGATCTCGAAGAACTCCTTGAGCAGGAACATCTCGCTGGCATCCAGTCGCCCGGAGTAGATGTCGCGATGCAACTCCAGGATCAACCGGTCCGCTTCGGCCTCAAGCACACGCAGGCGATCGTTGAGCTGCTTCATGGGCTCCAGCCCCATGTCGCGCAACTGATGCACCATCTGGACCACCACGCCAGCCGCCTGCTCCAACATTGCCGCACGCGGCGCGAAGTCGATACCCTCAATGCGATGCCGCGCCAGCGAGTAGCGGTCGGCGAACCGCTCGACCTGCTTGGGGATCTTGTACAGCGCCGATGCCAGCGACTCGATGTCCTCGCGCTCCATCGGGGTGATGAAGCTGTCGACCAGTGCCTGGCTGATCTTGTCCAACGCCACCCGCTCGCGTTGCCGCGCCAGCTTGAACGCCTCAAGGCCGGGCGTGCGCTCGGGCGCCTTCAGCATGGCATGCAAGGCCGTGGTGCTGTCGTGGGCGGCGACGGCCGCCTCGTCAAGGTAGGCAAAGAACTGCTTGCCTTGGCCGAAGATGGTCTGCAATGAAAACATCGAAGGGACTTCCGTGAACGAGTGGGCGTACGACCAAATTATGACGCGCCCCGACACGGCACGCTAACGCGTCATGCCAACCCGCCGCTGCGCTGGGCTGCGCCAGCAGGCTTTTGAATCGCCAAGCCATGCCGCTGCTATCATTCGTTTGCGCCCCGGCGCACCTATGGACGACGCCCCTTCTCCCTTTCTGACCCGACCGGCTGCGCCTGCACGCCCAGTCGACCTCGCTGCAATCACACTGGCCTGTCTGGCCTTCCCGACCCGACCGGATCTTCCCGCGTGCTGCAACTGCTGATCGTCCTGGTGCTGATCCTGTGCAACGGCTTCTTCGCCATGTCGGAGATGGCGGTGCTGACGTCGCGCAAAAGCCGCCTCAAGCACATGGCCGAAACCAGCCTCGGCGCGCGCAAGGCCCTGCACCTGGCCGAGCGGCCGGAAAGCTTCCTGTCGGCCGTGCAACTGTGGATCAGCCTGCTGAGCCTGATGATCGGCTATTTCGGGGGCGAATCTCTGGGCGCCAAGATCGCAGAGCCGGTGCGCGACATCCCGCTGCTGGCGCATTACGCCAACCAGATCGGGTTTGCCGCCGGCTTCCTGGTGATGCTGTTCCTGTTCGGGCTGATCGGCGAGCTGGTGCCCAAGCGCATCGGCACTCTGCGGCCGGAACAGATTGCCGCTGTCGTCGCCTATCCCATGGATTTTTTCGCCAAGGCCGCCAAGCCCGTGGTGCTGATGCTGTCGTTCTGCACGCGCACGGTGATGCAGGTACTTGGGCTGGACAAAGGCAACGAATCGACCATCACCGAAGAGGAAATCCGCCTGCTGGTGAGCGAAAGCCACGAGGCCGGCGTCATCGACTCCGACGAACGGAACATGATGCATCGCGTCATGCGATTGGGCGATCGCACCGCGGACAGCATGATGACGCCACGGACGCGGATTTCATGGCTGGACGCGGGCGCGGGGTTCGACGAGAACCTCGCCATCATGCGGCGCACCCCGTATTCGCGATACCCGGTCTATCGCGACAGCGACACCGATGTTCTGGGCGTGCTGGAGGTCAAGACCCTGCTCGACCGGCTCGACCAGACGCAACCGGAGCTCTTCCGCAAGTTGCGCCCGGCGGTATTCGTGTCCGAATCCACGCACGCGTTGAAGTTGCTGGAAATCTTCCGCGAGGAGCAACAATCCATCGCGCTGGTCGTCGACGAATACGGCGATGTCACCGGCATGGTCACCTTGAACGACCTGATGGGCGCCGTCCTGGGACGCATGCAGTCAGGCGAAAGCGCGGACGCCGATCCGCTGGTGGTGGCGCGGGGCGACGGCTCGCTGCTGGTCGACGGCTCGCTGCCCATCGACGACATGCAGGAGCTGCTCGGTGGCCGCTCGTTGCCCGGTGAAGACGAACACGACTACCACACCGCCGCAGGCATGGTCATCGCCTGGTTTGGTCGCATCCCGCACGTGGCCGAACATTTCGACTGGGCCGGCTGGCGCATCGAAGTCGTCGACCTTGACGGCCCGCGCATCGACAAATTGCTGTTGCAGCGGATTCCCGCGACCGATGATGACAGCGACGGTTGAAACGCGTGGTTGTCCCAGCAACTGCAGCCATGCAGCAAACCGCCAAAATCAAATAGCCATGCAACTGAATCTGGAACGCCCTGATTACACCTGGTACCTGCGCGGCGCGGACGGCGACCATGCGCTGGTCAATGAGCGCATCGTGCGCAGCAGTTTCGTCATCGCGCCCGATGCCCTGGTCGAGGACTGGCCGGTCGTGGACGCCGCGGCGTTGACGGCCTCGCAACTGGAGCCATTTTTCGCACTGCATCCCGAACTCGTCCTGCTCGGCACCGGGACGAGCCAGGTATTTCCACCCCCTGTGATCCTGGCGGCCTTCCTGACCCGCGGGCTCGGCATCGAGGTGATGACCAACTCCGCGGCCGCCCGCACATACAGCGTGCTCGCGGGCGAAGGCCGGCGGGTGGTGGCAGGATTCGTCATTGCCCCACGCGAAGCGTGACTCCCGTTACCGCTTTGGCAGGTACAGCAGCGGATCCAGCGGCTTGCCGTTGTAGCGGATTTCGAAATGCAACATGTTGCTTGCCGCGCCGCTGTGGCCCATCTCGGCGATCTGCTGGCCGGCCTTGATGAGCTGGCCCTCGTTGACCATGCGCGCGCGGTTGTGGCCGTAAGCCGACAGCCAGGCGTCGTTGTGCTTGACGATGACCAGTTCGCCGTAGCCCACCAGCCCCGATCCGGAATACACGACGATGCCATCGGCAGCGGCACGAATGGGCTGGCCAGCTTGCCCGGCGATATCAATGCCCTGCCGGGTCGGTTCGCCGGCCGCATAACGCGATGCCAGGGTGCCGTCCGCCGGCCAGGTCCACGCAAATGGACTTGAAGCTGGTGGATTCAATGGCGGTGGGATGTTGGGCGCCGCCGCCGTGCTGGCGACGCTGGGTTCGGATGGCAGCCGGGCTGGCGCAACATTCGGTCGATGCGGCGTGGCCACGGCAACAGATGCACGGCGTTGGAGATGATCCACTGGATACAGGCGCAGGCGCTGCCCGGGGTAAATCGTGTAGGGCGGGGGAACGTCATTCCACATCGCCAGGTCCAGGGCACTGATTCCGTGCCCGGTGGCGATGTGATACAGGGTTTCTCCGCGTTCCACGGTTGCAGTGGTGCCATATTGCGGCGTGGAGATACGGACCGGCCCGGCAACTGCATGTCGGTTTGCGGGTCCGTGCACCACACGCGCAGTGCCGCAACTTGCCAGCAATGCGGTCGCCGACAGCAACAACATCCCGAAAACGACATCACCCATCGTGTACTTGATCGTCAAGCGTGCGACTTCCAAACGAAATAACCGATGCCCGCAACGAGTAGCGCCATTGCGCCCCAGCCCACTGGCTCGATGTAGCGACGCAGGGCGGCTTCCGCGCGCTCGCCTCCCAGGTAAATGGCGGAGGACACCAGCAGCACTCGCTTGCCGCGACCGACCGCCATGCTGGCGAAAAACGGCAGCAGCGGCACCCCCACGACTCCCGACGCCCAGGTAAAAAATTTCAAAGGGATGGGCGAAAACCCTGCCAGGACGAGCCACCAAAACGCCTTCCACGGGGACTCGACAATCATCGAGCGCAGCGATGCCACCAGGGGATCGATGTTCCAGCCGATCGAAGCAAGCAGTGGCCGTACCGCATGGTAAGCATAATGTCCGAGCATGTAGCCGATCGCAGCGCCTGCCAACGAGCCGGCAAGACTGAGCCCCGCAAACCAGAACCCGCGCCGCGGCTGCGACAGGCACATCGGTGCCAGCATGACTTCCGGGGGGACGGGGAAAATCACCGCTTCGGCAAAACTCAACATGACCAGCAAGGCCGGGGCCCGTGGCTTGCGCGACCAGACCAGTGCGCGTTCGTAAAGGGGGCCAAACAGTTTCATGTTTTCACGTGCCCCTTGATGTATGCATGAATGCATGACGTCATCGGTCGATCATTCCCGATAACAGCGGCACGAACACCACGGGCGCGAGATTGTCCTGCTCGATCGCACCATTGGCGTCCTTGCGCAATCTCAACAACGATTGCCCGGTGCTGCCACCGACCGGCGCGACCAGCGTGCCGCCAGGTGCGAGCTGCACGCTGAGCGCATCGACCAGCGTCGGGGCGGCGGCAGTGACGAGAATGGCGTCATAAGGTGCATTTTCGGGCCAGCCGATGCGGCCATCGTCGTGCTTGCTGCGCACATTGAATCCGAGCGTACGAAAGCGCTTGCGGGCGGTGCGCAACAACTCACCGATGCGCTCCACGGTAAAAACCTCCAGCCCCAGGGCCGCCAGGATCGCGCCCTGATAGCCGGAACCCGTACCAATCTCCAGCACATTCCGGGGCTGGGCGCCGTCGGCGAACAATGCTTCGGTCATCTTCGCCACTACCCAAGGCTGCGAAATGGTCTGCCCGTGACCGATCGGCAGCGCGGTGTCCTCATATGCGCGCGTCGCAAAGGCTTCATCGACGAACAGATGGCGCGGCACGGTGCGGATTGCGTTGAGCACGCGTTCGTCGACAATGCCATTGCCGCGCAGACGCTCGATCAGGCGATCACGCACGCGCTGCGACGTCATGCCGACGCCCACGGATGCAGGTTGCACAAGCCTGCGGGCCGTCACTCCTGACTCTCCGCCGAGTCGCTGCCTAAAGACGCTGCAAGCCCACCGACCCAGCTTGCGACCTGTTCAAGTGCCTGGAAGCGGGTCAGGTCGACATGGATCGGGGTGATCGAAATCCGTCCCTCGGCAATCGCGTTGAAATCCGTGCCGGGTCCCGCATCCTGGGCCGCGCCTGCCGCACCGATCCACCACCATGTGCGGCCTCGGGGATCGGCCTGCGGGACACACGGCTCGGCGCGGTGGCGATTGCCAAGTCTCGTGACCGCGAAGCCCTTGACATCTTTCCAGGCGACGTCCGGCACATTGACGTTGAGGATGGTGTCGGCCGGCAAGGGATCGACCGCCAGGCGCGCGATGATCTCCACTGCGGCCCGCGCGGCGGTGTCGTAATGGCGCCCCTGGTGGTCAGCGCTTGCCAGCGACAATGCCAGCGCCGGCAATCCCAGGAATCGCCCTTCCATCGCAGCCGCGACGGTACCTGAATAGATGACGTCATCGCCCAGGTTGGCGGTGTTGTTGATGCCCGACACCACCAGATCCGGTTCCACCTCCAACATCCCCGTGATCGCGACATGCACGCAATCGGTGGGGGTGCCGTAGACCCGCCATGTACTGGCATCGAGGCGGATGACGCGGACGGGCATGTCCAGGGTAAGGGAATTACTGGCCCCGGAACGGTCGCGATCAGGCGCCACCACCAGCACCTCATGGCCCGCTTCGCGCAGTCCAGTGGCAAGGATCCGGATGCCAGGCGCGTCGACACCGTCGTCATTGCTCACGAGTACGCGCATGAAAGTCGTGCAGGATCCAGGGCAGATGTGGCCGTCATGATAGCGGATGCATCCAGAGTCCTTCGATGCGCAACCGATTTGCCAGAAACATCCGGCATGGATGTTTGATCCGGACGCGCGTCACGCTAGGCTTGCGACATGAATGCAGGTCGCAAGCGGCCTTCGGTCAAAAAGGCCGGAGGCGATTGGAACGAAACCCATCCAAGCAATGTCGAGCTGGACGACGCGGCGTTGTTCCGCTCGGCCATCGGACCTGTCCGCGAACTGCCATCGGCGGCGGCGCCTCCGGCCAAACCCAAGCCCCGTCCATTGCCACGAATGGCTGCACGCGACGACGCCCAGGCGCTGGACGAATTCCGACGAGCGGTGGCTGCGGACGTGCTGGAGCCTGGCGATGCGTTGAGCTTCCGACGCGATCATCTGCCAGAACGCGTGTTGCAGCGCTTACGTCGCGGACACTACGCCGCACAGGATGAAGTGGATCTGCATCACAGCGATGCCCTGCAGGCGGAAGCCATGCTCCGGCATTTCCTCCGGGAATCCCGCGATGCCGGCCTTGGCTGCGTGAGAATCGTGCACGGAAAGGGACTGCATTCGGACAGCGGCGTGCCAGTCCTCAAGAACCTCGTGGACCGGCTGCTGCGCCAGCGCACGGATGTGCTGGCTTTTCATTCCGCGCCGTCCGCGCAGGGCGGAAACGGCGCTGTATTGGTGCTGCTTGCGCAGCACCGTTGACGGCTGGTGGAGCCGCTTGGATTACAGGCCGCTGTCGCGCTTCTGCGGCGGATTCACCCAATGCACCGAAACGCCGCGCGCCCGATCGATTCGTTCGATTCGCGCTACATAGGCGGCGTCGTCGACATCAGATGGTTGCGCCACGGCGACGGTGGATTTTTCGTGCATGCTCGCGCATCCGCCCGTCACGAGCACGGACAGAGCAAAGAAACTGGCGGCGATGGTTGTTTTCATGATCGTTGTTCCTTTCCGGATGCCTGATCGGACGGCCGGCCAATTCCGACTGTCAATACCGCTTATACCCGACCGTATTGCGACGCCTAGTGCCGAACGTTGTTTTCCGACGAACGGTCGAAAACCGAACCCAGTTCGGCCAGCACGATGGTCGCGTAGGTCCCGGGCGACAGCGTGAACTGAAGGGCCAGGCATCCCGCAGTCGGCCATGACCATTGCAAGTCCTGTGGACGCAATCGAGTGGCACGCCGTTCCTGCTTGAGGCCCTCCGCTTCCAGCCCCGCTCGAAGCGTGAGCGACCTTGGATCGGACAACGCCGTGGTTTCAAGCGCCAACGCGGTGTCCTGCGAGCGAGGATGTCCCCGGCCCCACAACGGCGCCGTCGGATGGATGTCGAAGTCGGCCAGCCGCGCGGCCAATGCATCGTTCCACGGCTCGGGGCCAAACACGCTGCGACTGCCATCCAGCATCCAGACTTCACCGTCGAGCCCGAGATCCCAGGAACCCGACTCCACCCTGCCCGATAACACCTGGTTGAACAGGTGCGAACGCGCCGCCGACAACAGCATCGTGCGTTGCTCGCGACGCATGCGCCGGCCGCCAAACATGGCCAGCGCATTGGCGACGTTGTCTCCGCCACGCCCGAAACGCTGGTCGCCGAAATAATTCGGCACGCCACGCGCGGCAATGGCATGTAACCGGCTCTCGATGACTTCGACTTCACCGTGCACGTCGCGCAGGATCAATTCGAAACGATTGCCGGCCAGCGCGCCACGCGGAAGTTTCTTCGCATGCCATTCGCTTTTCAGCACATGCATCTCGTCGCTTTCCAGCGCGGCCAGGTCCGGTGCGACGCGTTTTGGCAGGTGCACGCTGAAACGCTGGCGTGTGACCGCGTGGCGGTCCTTCATGCCTGCGTAACTGACGCCCATCTCCGGGATGCCTGCCCAACGTGCAAGATGCGCCGCGGCAAATGCAGTATTCATGCCGCGTTTCTCGATGGTCAGCAACAGGTGCTCACCACTGCCGGTGGCTTCGAAGGCGTCGATCTCCTCCACGCGGAAATCTTCGGCCGTGGCGCGTATCTGCGCGGACAGCACCGGGGCGCCGTGCGCCCGCGCCAGGATCATGTGAACACCCTCACGCCCGCACGAGCAGACAGACCGCGTGCGCGGCGATGCCTTCTCCCCGGCCGGTAAATCCCAAGTGCTCCGTGGTGGTGGCCTTGACACTGACGCCGTCCCGTTCAATTCCCAATTCCGCGGCAAGCACGGATCGCATCGCATCCACATGCATGGCGAGCTTCGGGCGCTCGCAGATCACAGTGATGTCGACGTTGCCGGTCATCCAGCCCCGCTCCCGGGCGAGGTCGCTGCAATGGCGCAGGAACCTGCGACTGTCCGCGTTTTCCCAATGGGGATCGGAGGGTGGGAAATGTCGTCCGATGTCGCCCAGCGCCAACGCGCCGAGCAATGCATCGCACACGGCGTGGATGACGACGTCGCCATCGCTGTGCGCGATCACGCCGCGCTCGAACGCAATGCGCACACCGCCGAGCATGAGGTGGTCGCCATCGCCAAACGCGTGCACGTCGAAGCCATGTCCAATACGGATGCCGGTCATCGCCGCGCCAGCAACCATTCGAACCGCGCCACATCCGCAATGGTGGTGATCTTGAGATTGTCCTGGCTGCCTTCGACCAGCAGTGGCCGCAGGCCTTGCTGCTCCATCGCCATCGACTCGTCGGTCACGCCAACACCCGCATCGCGTGCGGCTTCAATCGCGCGCGTGAGCTGCAGGCGCCGGAAGAGTTGTGGCGTCAAGGCACGCCACAGGCGCTCACGCGCCACCGTACCGTCGATACCGCTATCGTTGCCGGCACGCTTGAGCGTGTCATGCACGGGGATCGCCAGGATGGCGCCGACTGGATCGTTGCGCCCGCGCTCCAGCAGCTGGTCCAGATCCTCCAGGCTGATGTTCGGTCGCGCGGCATCATGCACCAGCACGAAATCATCCGCCCGCACGTGATCGGGCAACGCAATCAGCCCGGCGAGCACCGAATCCGAGCGGGCATCGCCGCCTTCGCAGGTCACGATTGGCTTGCCGGAAAATTCGCGCCAGCCGGGCCAGAGGACATCGTTGGCAGCAAGCACCACGACCACGCCTTCGATCGACGCATGCGCCGTCAATGCACGCAGTGTGTGCTGGATCAGCGGTGCGCCTGCAATGTCGAGATATTGCTTGGGGATGTCACCTCCAAGACGCGCGCCGCACCCGGCAGAGGGCACCACCGCCCAGGTCATGGCACGACATCCTTGTCGACTTTCGCCTGGTGCTGTGCAGTGGTTGCGGACTGCGTCGTCTGCGGTGCGACGACGCGATAGAACGTCTCTCCCGGCTTGATCATGCCCAGCTCGCTGCGGGCACGCTCCTCGACGGCCGCTTCGCCGGACTTGAGGTCCTCGACTTCCGCGGCAAGCGCGTCGTTGCGCTGTTTCAACCCGACGTTGTCGCGCGCCTGTTGCGACACCTGCGCCTGCAATGCCGCCACGTCGTGCTGGCCGCCGTTGCCGAACCAAAGCCTGTACTGCAGCCACGCCAGCAGCGCGAGCATCGACACCAGCAGCAATCCCCATCGACGCATCGCAGGCCGCGTCAGCGCTTGAGCGAGACGAAGGCCGCGCGACCTGCGTACGGCGCTGCAACGCCAAGCTGCTCTTCGATCCGCAGCAACTGGTTGTATTTTGCGACGCGATCGCTGCGGCACAGCGAGCCGGTCTTGATCTGGGTCGCTGTCGTGGCAACGGCAATGTCCGCGATCGTCGTGTCCTCCGTTTCCCCGGAGCGATGCGAAATGACCGCGGCGTAGTTCGCTGCGTCGGCCATCGCGATGGTCTGCAGGGTTTCGGTCAACGTCCCGATCTGATTGACCTTGATCAGGATCGCATTGGCGATGCCATCGCGGATGCCGTCGCGGAAAATCGCCGGATTGGTGACGAAGTTGTCGTCACCCACCAGCTGCACATGCTCCCCCAGCCGTTGCGTGAGCAACTTCCAGCCGTCGCGATCCTGTTCGGCCATTCCGTCCTCGATGGTGATGATCGGATATTGCCGGCTCCAGCCTGCAAGGAAATCGACGAACTGCTCGGACGTCAGCCGCTTGCCCTCGCCAACCAGGTTGTATTTTCCGTTCTCGTGGAATTCGCTGGCGGCCACGTCCAAGCCGAGGAAGACGTCATCGCCCGCCTTGTAGCCGGCCTTGCCGATGGCCTCCAGGATCGTGTCGAGGGCTTCGGCATTGCTGCGCAGGTCCGGGGCGAAGCCACCTTCGTCGCCGACTGCAGTACTCAATCCGCGGCCTTTCAGCACGGACTTGAGCGCATGGAAAATTTCGGTACCGCAACGCAATGCATCGGAAAACGAACCGAAGCCGGCTGGCAGCACCATGAACTCCTGCAGGTCGACGTTGTTGTCGGCGTGCGCGCCGCCGTTGATGATGTTCATCATCGGCACCGGCAACATCGGAGTGCGGCCATTGGCAAGGTGCTGCCACAGTGGCATCTTTTTCGACGCGGCTTGAGCGTGCGCGTTGGCCAGCGACACCGCCAACAACGCGTTGGCGCCCAGTCGCCCCTTGTTTTCGGTGCCATCCAGGTCGATGAGGCGGTGATCCAGTGCCGCCTGGTCGCCATCGAAACCCTGCAGTGCCTGTGCGATCGGTCCGTTGACGTTGGCCACTGCCTTGAGTACGCCTTTGCCGAGATAGCGCGTCTTGTCGCCATCACGCAACTCGACGGCTTCCCGCGATCCCGTCGATGCTCCAGACGGCACCAGCGCGCGGCCGAAACTGCCATCGCTGAGCGTCAGGTCCGCTTCGAGTGTTGGATTGCCGCGACTGTCGAGGATTTCGCGGGCGTGGATCTTGGTGATTGAGGTCATGGTTTTATCGTAATGGGAAAGGTTCAATCACTCATGGTTCGAAAAGCTCACCACGAGCGCTGTCAAATCATGGCTTCCAGAAAGCCGTTTTTCTTGGTGACGCGATCGATCTCGAGCAGCGTTTCCAGCAACGCGCGCATCTTCGGCAATGGCCACGCATTGGGGCCATCGCTAAGTGCCTTGTCAGGGTCTGGATGGGTTTCCATGAAGATGCCGGCGATCCCGACCGCCATCGCCGCGCGCGACAGCACCGGTACGAACTCGCGCTGGCCGCCGGATTTGCCATCCATGCCACCTGGCAATTGCACCGAATGCGTCGCGTCGAATACGACCGGACAGCCGGTCTCGCGCATCACGCTCAGCGAGCGCATGTCACTGACGAGGTTGTTGTAACCGAAGCTGACGCCGCGCTCACAGGCCATGATCTGCATGTTGCCAGTGGCCTTGGCCTTGTCGGTGACGTGCTTCATTTCCCACGGCGACAGGAACTGTCCTTTCTTAATGTTGACCGGGCACCCAGCGCTGGCGACTTTCTGGATGAAGTCGGTCTGCCGGCACAAGAACGCCGGGGTCTGAAGCACATCGACGACCGATGCGACTTCATCCATCGGCGTGTATTCGTGGACGTCGGTGAGTACCGGCACGCCGAGCTGGCGTTTCACTTCCGCCAGCACTTTCAAACCTTCCTCGAGCCCCGGGCCGCGGAAACTGGCACCGGAGGTGCGATTGGCCTTGTCGAAACTCGACTTGAAGATGAAGGGAATGCCCAGCTCGCCAGTAATCTCCTGCAATGTGCCGGCAGTATCGAGTTGCAACTGCATCGACTCGATGACACAGGGACCGGCGATCAGGAAAAAGGGTTGGTCGAGCCCAACGTCGAAGCCGCAGAGTTTCAAGCGCTGGCTTCCTTCAACAAGCGCCCGCCCGCCTGCGCCTTGTGCTCGCGCGCCGCACGGATGAACCCGACGAACAACGGATGGCCGTCGCGCGGTGTCGACAGGAATTCCGGATGCGCCTGGCATGCCAGGAACCACGGGTGCCGCGACTGCGGCAGTTCGACCATTTCCACCAGCAGGTCGTCCATCGACTTGGCACTGATCACCAAGCCGGCGTCCTCGAGCTGTGAGCGGTAACGGTTGTTGAATTCGTAGCGATGGCGATGGCGCTCGCCCACCACATCCGCCCCATACATCCTGTGCGCCAGCGTGCCGGGCTTGATGCGTTGGTCCTGCAATCCCAAGCGCATGGTGCCGCCCAGGTCGCTGTCCTCGTTGCGCCGTTCGACATCCCCGGTCGCCGTGCGCCATTCGGTGATCAATCCGATCACCGGATGCGCGGTTTGACGATCGTTTTCGGTGCTGTTGGCATCCGCCAGTCCCGCCACGTTGCGTGCGTAATCGACCACTGCCGCCTGCATTCCATAACAGATGCCGAAGTACGGAATGCCCTGCTCGCGCGCATATTGCGCCGTCAGCACCTTGCCTTCGAAGCCACGGTCGCCGAAACCGCCCGGGACGAGGATTCCGTCGACACCGGCGAGCGCGTTGCCGCCTTCGCGCTCGACGTCCTGGGATTCCAGCCACCTCAGATTGACTTTGGTGCGCTGGCGAATACCGCCGTGCTTCAGCGCTTCGGCGAGCGATTTGTAGGCATCCTGATGATCGATGTACTTGCCCACCACGGCGATCGTGACTTCGTCGACCGGATGCTGCATGGCATCGACGACAGCCTCCCACTCCGAGAGGTTGGCTTCGGCGGTGGCGGCAAGGTGCAGATGGTCGACAACGATCTGGTCGAGTCCCTGCTCGTGGAACCACATCGGGATTTTATAGATGTTGTCCAGGTCGACCGCCGAAATCACGGCTTTTTCCGGCACGTTGGTGAACAGCGCGATCTTGCGGCGCTCACCGTCCGGCAGCGGCTGCTCGCTGCGGCACAACAGGATGTCGGGCTGGATGCCGATCGAGCGCAACTCCTTCACCGAGTGCTGCGTCGGCTTGGTCTTCAGCTCACCGGCCGCCGCGATGTAGGGCACCAGTGTCAGGTGCATGAACAAGGCCTTATCCGGCCCGCGCTCCGTCCGGATCTGGCGGATGGCTTCCAGGAACGGCAGCGATTCGATATCGCCCACGGTTCCGCCGATCTCCACCAGGCCCACGTCGAACCCGGAGGTGGCGGCGTCGATGCAGCGCTTGATTTCGTCGGTGATGTGCGGGATGACCTGCACGGTGCCACCGAGGTAATCGCCGCGGCGTTCCTTGCGGATGACGGCCTCGTAGATCTTGCCGGTGGTGATGGAATTCCGACCCGACATGCGCGTGCGCTGGAAGCGCTCGTAATGTCCCAGGTCAAGATCAGTCTCGGCGCCGTCATCGGTGACGTAGACCTCACCATGCTGGAACGGGCTCATGGTCCCCGGATCGACGTTGATGTAGGGATCGAGCTTCATCATCGTCACGCGCAGCCCGCGCGCTTCGAGGATGGCAGCCAATGACGCTGCCGCGATGCCCTTGCCGAGCGAGGACACCACGCCGCCGGTGACAAAAACCAGCGGGGTGGCGGAACCAGCCTTGGCAGTGCTTGGGGGAGTCATGGGCGCCGGACCACTGGAAACCCGCATTCTAGCGGTTGGCGCGGCGCGGGGCGACTGACCTGGGTAAATGGCAATGCGCCAAGGCCGCCGGATTGCGTTGTCCGCGCAGTCCGTGGGCGCCTTTCCCAGCCAGCAGCCCGATGCTGGACAATGATGGCTGACCCTGTCCCGGACCCCGCATGAATTCCCGTTACAACGCCGCAGACATTGAAGTCCTTTCGGGGCTGGATCCGGTCAAGCGCCGGCCCGGCATGTATACCGACACCACCCGGCCAAACCACTTGGCGCAGGAAGTCGTCGACAACGCCGTCGACGAAGCGCTTGCCGGGCATGCCGGAACAATCGAGGTGACACTGCATGCCGACGGTTCCTGCGAGGTGTCCGACGACGGCCGCGGCATGCCGGTCGATATCCACCCGGAGGAAAAGATCCCGGGCGTCGAACTCATCCTGACCCGGCTGCACGCCGGTGGAAAATTCAACAACCGCAACTACACGTTTTCCGGCGGCCTGCATGGTGTCGGCGTCAGCGTGGTCAATGCGCTGTCCTCGCGCGTGGACGTGTTCATCAAGCGCGACGGCAATGAATACCGGATGACATTCGCGCACGGCGATCCCACGTCGAAACTCGAGGTCCTGGGCAGCGTCGGCAAAAAGAATACCGGTACGCGCCTGCGCTTCTGGCCTGAGCCAAGCTATTTCGATACGCCGAAATTCAACCTGCGGGCGCTGAAGCACCTGTTGCGCGCAAAAGCCGTGCTCTGCCCGGGCTTGACCGTGCGCCTGTTCGATGAGGCCAGTAGCGAGCGCGAAGAGTGGCATTACGAAGACGGACTCAGCGACTACTTGAAAGGTGCGCTGCTTGGCAGCGAACTGCTTCCGCCGGAATTGTTCGTCGGCCGGTTGAACAAGAACACCGAGATCGTGGATTGGGCCGTGGCCTGGGTTCCCGACGGCGATCTCGTGCAGGAAAGCTATGTCAACTTGATTCCTACTGCCCAACACGGCACCCACGTCAACGGTTTGCGCACGGGCTTCACCGACGCTCTGCGTGAGTTCTGCGACTTCCGCAACCTGCTGCCACGCGGCATCAAACTGGCGCCGGAAGACGTGTGGGATCGGGTCGCCTTCGTGCTGTCGGTGAAGATGACCGACCCGCAGTTCAGTGGGCAGACCAAAGAGCGGCTGTCATCGCGGCAGGCAGCGGGGTTCGTCGAAGGCGCGGCGCACGATGCGTTTTCGTTGTGGCTCAACCAGCACACCGACATGGGGGAAAAGATCGCGCAACTGGCGATCGAGCGCGCCAGCGTGCGGCTGAAAACCGAAAAACAGATCACGCGCAAAAAGATCACGCAGGGGCCGGCGTTGCCCGGCAAGCTTGCCGATTGTATTTCGCAGGATCTGTCGCGAACCGAACTGTTCCTGGTCGAAGGCGACTCCGCCGGCGGCAGCGCGCGCCAGGCACGCGACAAGGAGTTCCAGGCGATCCTGCCGCTGCGCGGCAAGATCCTCAACACATGGGAAGTCGCCTCCGGCAGCGTGCTGGCATCGACCGAAGTGCATGACCTGGCGGTCGCGATCGGTTGCGATCCCGGCAAGGACGACATCTCCGGCCTGCGCTACGGCAAGGTGATCATCCTGGCCGACGCCGATTCGGACGGGTTGCATATAGCGACGCTGCTGACAGCGCTGTTCCTGATGCATTTCCCGGCACTGGTCATGGCCGGCAACATCTTTGTCGCCATGCCGCCGCTGTTTCGCGTGGATGTCGGCAAGCAGGTGTTCTATGCGTTGGATGAAGAGGAAAAACGCCTGCTGCTCGAACGCATCGAACGCGAAAAAATGCGAGGCGCGGTCAACGTCACCCGCTTCAAGGGGTTGGGCGAAATGAACCCGCAGCAACTGCGAGAGTCCACCGTGCATCCCGACACGCGTCGCCTGGTGCAGCTCACCAACGAAGACGACAGTGCGACGCGGTCGCTGATGGACATGCTGCTGGCCAAGAAGCGAGCGGGTGATCGCAAAAGCTGGCTGGAACTCAAGGGAGATCTCGCAACGCTGGAGGTCTGATTCTGCACGTCGCGGTTCATCGGCCGTGGCGACGGCGCAAGCCGCGTCGCTACTCGACCATCAACGCGGCGCGGCTCGAGCTGAAGGGAGATCTTGCGACGCTTGAGGTCTGACCCACCACTGCGACCTAAAGAGTTGCCTCGAGCAGCTGCCGGATCACCCACTGCGTCCCTGCGGCTTTCTCGTCGTCATAGTCGAATGAATCTTCGTCCATGTAGTTGCGCTGGCTGATTTCAAGCTGCACGGCGTCGATACTGCTGGCGGGATCGCCGTAGTGACGCGTGTTGTAGCCGCCCTTGAAGCGACCATTGACGACGTGATCATGGTCGCGCTGGGATGCGAGGATTGATTCGAGCCTGGATTGCATTTCCGCCGAGCAGCTCGCGCCGCTCGCCGTGCCGAGGTTGAAATCCGGCAAGCGTCCGTCGAACAGGAACGGGCATTCGCCACGGATCGAGTGTGCTTCCCATAGCACCACGCGCCCATGTTCCATGCGCAGGCGTTGCAGCTCCTCGACCAGCGCGTCGTGATACGGGAACCAGTACGTGCCGAGACGCGCAGTGATTTCCTCCTGCGTCGGCTCTTGGCCGTCGCGATAGACCGGTTCGCCATTGAACTGGACGATGGGGCACAGTCCAGTGGTGTTCTGGCCGGGGTAAAGCGAGACGTCGTTGGGCGAACGATTCAGATCCACGACATACCGCGAATATCCCGGAATCAGCATCGATGCACCCAGCTCGCGCCCGAAGGCATATAACCGTGCGACGTGCCAGTCCGTATCTGGCGCGGTGCGTGCGCGGCCGGTCATGCGCGCGGCGATCGCATCGGGAATCCTGCTGCTGTCGTGCGGCAGGCTGATCAACAACGGCGCAGAGCCGCGATGCAGGGTGAACGATTGCGCCTGCGTCAATGCACTCATCGCATCAGCACCACTTCTTCGGCGGATGTCGGGTGGATGGCGATGGTGTCGTCGAGATCACGTTTGCAGATCCCGCGTTTCAGTGCGACCGCGAATCCCTGCAGGATCTCGTCCGCACCCTCCCCCAGCAGATGGATACCGACAACGCGCTCATCCTCGCCCACGCATACCAGCTTGAACAGACTGCGCTGCGGGGATGAGGCCAGCGCATGCAGCATCGGGCGGAAGTTGGCGTGGTACACGCGCACGGCATCGCCAGACTGCAGTCGCGCCTGGGCTTCGGTCAATCCCACCTTGCCGATCGGCGGATGCGAAAACACCACGGTGGCAATGTCGGCGTAGTCGAGCATCGCGTCGGGTTGCCCGCCGAACAAACGATCCATCAATCGCCGCGCGGCGGCAATGGCCACCGGCGTCAATGCGATTTTCGAACTCACGTCGCCGACGGCATGAATGCCTGGGACATTGGTGCGTTGCCGGGCGTCGACGATGACGTGCCCGCTGGCGTCGCGCTCGACATTGACCACATCCAGGCCGATGTCGTCGCTGTTGGGCTGGCGCCCGGTGGCGAAAATCACGGTGTCGAACGGCCTGCTATCGGACCCCGCGACATTACGCACGACGACCTTGCCTTCGGCATCCGGGTGCAACGACAGCAGCGCGGAATCGAAATGCGTATGAATGCCATGCTGGCGCTGGTCTTCCACCAGTTGCGCGGTGATGTCGTCGTCGAAGCTCGTCAGCAGCCGGCGTCCCCGCGCAAACAACTCGACGCGGCTCCCCAACGCCTGCAACACGCCGGCCAGTTCGACGGCGATGTACCCGGCACCAATGATGGCGACGTGTTCCGGGGCGGCGCAAAGATGGAAGAATCCATCGGAATCGATGCCAAGCTCCGCACCTGGAATGTGTGGACGATGAGGACGCCCGCCAGTAGCGATGAGGATGTGCTGCGCGCTCAGTCGTACGCCATCACTGCATTCGACCGTGTTGGCCGCCACCAGCCGTCCACGCACCGGCAGCAGTGCGATGTTGGACGCACCGAGCCGCTGCTGGTAGCTGCCATGGATACTGGTGATGTATCGCTGGCGATGGGCGATGAACGTGGCCCAGTCCAGTGCGGGCGGCACGTCCGGGATATCGAACCCAAGCTCGCGTGCCATGGACAGTTTGTGGGCAAGATCGGCTGCAAGCCACATGGCTTTCTTCGGCACGCACCCCACGTTGACGCAGGTGCCACCAAGGGGCCCTTCTGCAAGCAACGCGACGCGGGCACCATGCGACGCTGCGCGAAATGCCGCCGCCAGCCCACCCGACCCTGCGCCCAGGACGATCAGGTCGAAATCATTTTCAGGATGTCGGGCGTCACTCATGCAAAACGCTCCACGCGATATGGCATGGGATCGATCTGGGTGGCGCGACCGGTGACCAGATCAGCGACCAACTGGGCCGTGGCGACGCTCATGCTGACGCCGAGCATGCCATGTCCGGTCGCCAGCCATAGATGGGGTTGTCCGGGCACGGGTCCGATGATTGGCAGGTCGTCAAATGTCATTGGTCGCCAGCCGAACCATTCCTCGATTTTCGATGGTCCTGTTGGCTGGTGCAGGTATTCGCTTGCACCGCGCTCGAGCGCATTGAGGCGACGGCGGTTGAGCGTTGCGTCGTAGCCGGAAAATTCCATCGTGCTACCCAGGCGCATGCCGTTTTCCCATGTGGTGACGCAGACGCTGCGCTCGTGCAACACCAGCGCGCGTCGCGGTACAAGTGCAGGGCGGTCATAGGTGATCGAATACCCTTTGCCCGGCTGCATCACCTTGCGTAACACCGAGAGCATCGGCGACAACGCATGCGCCAGCTGAGGCGACCACGCCCCGGCCGCGAGGAGGACGTCACGCGCGCGGTATTCCCCCGGCGCAGTGTCGACGCGCATCGTATTGCCTTCGACGCGAACGCCGTGTACTTCGCAGTGCTCGATGATTTCTCCCCCGGCTTCTCGCAGTGCGCGTGCGAGTTCGGCAACGTAGCGATCCGGACGCAGGCTCGCATCGCCCGGGAAACGCACCGCACCAACCACGCCGTCGAGCAATGCGGGCTCGTCGCGCTCGTACTGCGCGCCATCGATGTGTTCACTGGCAATCCCCAATTCCGCGAGCGCCTGGAGATCCTCGTCGAATGCCGCCATGGCCTCCAGCGTGCGGAATACATGATCGGTGCCGGCCGCCACGAATTCGCAATCCAGCCGATGGCGTGCGATCCATTCCGGCAATGCCTCACGCGAGGCCTTGAGGATCGCGGCCTTGCCAACAGCCGCTTCCAGCCAGTCGCGGCGGTTGCAGCGAGAGGCAAACCGCAACAGCCATGCCGTCAGCACCGGATCGAAGCGCGGCTTGATGTAAAGCGGCGCGCCGGGGTCCAGCATCCAGCGTAGCGCCCGACCAATGGTGCCCGGTGCGGGCAACGGCATCGCGTGGCTCGGCGTGATCGTGCCGCAATTGCCATGCGAGCTGCCGCAACCTGCAATTCCGGTATCCAGCACGCGAACCTGACGTCCGGCGTGCTGCAACGCAAGACCGCACGCCAATCCGATGACGCCGCCGCCAACAATCAGGACGTCGTCAGGCTCAGGCATGGGTGTAATGACTTGCTATCGCGTACGACTGGCCGATGCGGGCTAGTGGTGATGGCCGCCATCGCCATGCACATGTTTGTGCTCCAGCTCCTCGGCCGTCGCTTCGCGCACTTCGACGATTTCGATTTCGAAATGCAGGTCCTGCCCCGCCATGGGGTGGTTGAGGTCGACATCGACCACGCTCATGCCGACCTTCTGGATGGTGACGGCGCGCTGGCCGAAGTTGGTGTTGAGGATCACCTGCATTCCCGGCTCCAGGCGCTGGCCGTTGAAGTGCTTCTTGGGCACGCGCTGGGTGAGGCCCTCGCGCTTTTCGCCGTAAGCATCGGCTGCGGAGACATCCTCGCTGAATTTGTCGCCGGCCTCATGCCCCAGCATGGCGTTTTCCAGGCCCGGGATGATGTTGCCGTGGCCGATCAGGATCGCCAGCGGCTCATTGCCTTGGGACGTTTCCAGCGCGTCCTGGCCCTGCTCGGCGACGGAGTAATGGAACCTGACGACACGGTCTTTTTCGATCTTCATGAAAGGATCCAATGTAGGCAGCCAGGAGCTGCTTGTGCGTGCTGCGCAGAGTCGGCCAAGATGTGGCCGATGAAGGTCGCGCATTATCCCGGCTCTGCAAATCCGGCGCCAGCATGTCCACGCCGATGGCCGTGCAGCCTGTTCGCGATCTTGCTGGGTGTCGCGCTCGCTTCCTGCGGTCACGCCCCGATTCGCCAGCAGCCGCACGCCGTGCAACGGCATGCAACCCCCCTCTCACCGCGCGTCTGGCCGGTTGTGACGCCAGCGGATCCGGCAGCGGCCAATGCCGTGCTGATGCGCGCGATTGGGTTGGTGGGTACGCCGTACCGGTACGGTGGCAACACGCCGGAAGGTGGCTTCGACTGCAGCGGGCTGGTCAATTACGTCTATCGCGACATGCTCGACCTGCGGCTGCCGCGCAGCGCGCACGAATTGGCCGCGTGGCAGGGGCCGAAAATCCATCCCGACCAGCTGGCGGCCGCCGATTTGGTGTTTTTCGGCAGCGATGGTGCCGTCAGCCATGTTGGTATCTATGTTGGCGAAGGCCGTTTCGTGCATGCACCGAGCACTGGGGGGCTGGTCCGGCTGGATCGACTCGATGGTGCCTGGTGGCGCGACCACTACAGCGGAGCCCGCCGCGTGCTTCATTAAAATGAATGCGCCACCTGGAAAATGAACAGGGCGCGAGGCTGAAAAAGAGCACTGGATCACGCCTGCCTTCACGGTTCTCTAACGAAAATTGAACCCTCTGGGCGACGAGGTGGGGCACCATCACCTCACCGTCACTCAGTGAATTCCGCGTGAAGACATCCCAACGGCCTCAGAGCCCACACACTCTCGACCGTCGCCCGCTTTCCGGCGCCTCGTTCATTTCCCGCGTGTTTGGCTGTGTGCTGCTTTGCGCCGCCGCCCTGCCCGCCTTCGCCCAGCCTGGTACACCGATCGTCGAGGCCCTGAACCTGACGGCCGCCAGCGCGACCTCCGGCTCGATCCAGCCGCTTCTTCTCGCCTCGTCCTACGACCGGGCAACCACTTCCCCGCTGATGGCGCCGCAGGAACATTCCATTTCCTTCGCCGGCAATGACCACCGCCTGACGGACTTGGCACCACTAGCCTCCTCCGCGCAGCCTGCTTCCGGCAGCCGTATCCAGAACCTGATGCAGCACGCGATGGCCCTGCTTGGCACTCCTTACCGCTGGGGTGGCACCGGAACTGACGGCTTCGATTGCAGCGGCCTGGTGGGCTACGTCTTCCGCAGCGCGCTGGGCATCGAATTACCCCGCGTATCGCGTGAGATGGCCAGCAGCGGTCAACTGGTGAGCGATCGGGCCAGCCTCTCCCCTGGGGATCTGGTGTTCTTCGGCCATCGCGGTCGGGTCAGCCATGTCGGGATCTACGTCGGCGAAGGCCGCTTCCTGCATGCCCCTCGGACCGGTCGCGACGTCACGGTTTCCAGCCTGGATGGCGGCTACTGGGGTGACAAGTTCCTGGAGGCGCGACGGGTAGCCGGGATCTGAGCCTCGATCTGGTGTACTGCAAAAAAAGGCCGCTACCAAGCGGCCTTTTTCATTCCCGCGCGAGCGGAATTCCGATGTTGTTTTCAGTGCCGGCCAAAGGTTTCAAGGGTGATGAAAGCTTAAAATGGTTTGGCGAGCACCAGCCACACAATCGCGACCAGGATCACCACTGGCACCTCATTGAACCAGCGCAAGGTCGTCGCGGAGGGTAACGGCCGTCCAGCAGCCGCGCCTTTCAGCCAGCGCCCGGCAGTGATGAAGTGCGCCAGCATCAGCGTCACAAGCAGAAGCTTGGCGTGCAGCCAGCCTCCGGTGATGCCGAAGTGCAACCACAAGGCCAAACCGAGCAATAGCATCACTCCGAACATGACATGTCCAAAGCGATAAAGCCGCTTCCCCATCAACACCAACCTCGCCTGTACCGCGGAATCTTCGCCTGCTTCGGCCAGGTTCACCAGGATGCGAGGCAGGTAGAACACAGTCGACATCCACGCCATCACGAAGACCAGATGCGCGGTCTTGATCCACAGATAGGCCATCAAAATATCCTGTAAGTAACGCTGAGCGGCCCACTGGCAGCTCGAAGGTCGAGCATGCCATTGACCAGGGCGGCGCGCAGCTGCCTATCTCTCTTCCGCATCCAGGCGCGGAGCATCGGGCTTTTCGCGCTGCTCATCGTCAGGCGGATTGTCACGGCTTTCATGGGCGTGGTCGCGAGGTGCTTCGCCCTGCTTGTACATTTCCCGGGCGCGAGAATTGGAGGGATCGGTGTCGTCATCGACCTGCGGTGGTTTCTTGCCCGGCTGCGGCTGCACCGCAGCGTTGGGTGAGGTGGTCGCGCCCTGGTCGCGTTTGTCGTCGGCGACTTTCTTGTCGTGGGCGATGTTGCGTTCGTCGGTCATGCGCTTCTCTGGTGCAAGGTGGAATGCGACCATGCCAGCACCCGCGCCACAGATCAGTGAATACGCCCGCAATGACCACTGGAAAGCAGCAAATGGCCGCCAAACAATACGATCGCGACTATTTCGACCGGTGGTACCGCCGGCGCGGCATCGGTGGTGCCAAGCGGCTTGCGCGCAAGGTCGCACTCGCGGTCGCGACGGCGGAATATCACCTGGAACGGCCGATCCGAAGCGTGCTGGATATCGGGTGCGGGGAAGGCGTTTGGCGCGCGCCACTGCGCAAGCTGCGCCCGCAGGTGCATTACCTGGGCTTCGACAGCAGCCAGTACGCCATCGCGCGCTACGGCCGGGCGCGCAACTTGCACTTCGCGCGCTTCGGCGACTTCGCCCTGCTCCGCCCCTGCCCACCCGTCGACCTGCTGGTCTGCAGCGACGTGCTGCATTACCTGCCCACGCGCGAACTGGATCGTGGTCTGCCGGGGCTCGCCGAGTTGTGCGGGGGCGTGGCGTTCCTGGAAACCTTCGCCCGCGAAGACCATGCCGAGGGGGATGAAGACCATTTCCAGTCGCGCCCAGCGCGGTTCTATCGCGAGCGATTCGCGAAGGCAGGCTTCATGGCGCTGGGCTCGCATTGCTGGCTGGCGCCGAACGGGCGCGATGGGGCGACGGCATTGGAAGCTGGGGGTTAGAAGCGGGTAGACCGTCACACTCTGCGCACGGCAGCCCCACGCAGCTGCGCTATGCTGCACCGCAGCACTGCGCCGTGACAGTGTCTGGGAGATCGCTCTTGTTTGCAGGCAGTGGGTTGTACCAGTTCCATGAATTCTGGCGCGCCGGCATGGCGCCCTATACCTACTTTGCCGAAGCGGGCGCCAAGATGTTCTCGACCCCCGGCAGCTGGCTGGCAGCAATCCCCGAAGCGCCGCGCATCGCTGCTGGTTACGAGTTGATGTATCGCGTCGGCAAGGACTACGAGAAACCCGAGTTCAACCTGCACACCATCCAGATCGACGGCAACGACTATCCCGTCGTCCAGAAGGAAATCCTGCGCACGCCCTTCTGCCGCCTGCTGCGCTTCAAGCGCTATAGCGACGACGCCGGCAACATCGCCGGGCTGAAAGACGATCCGCCGGTCCTGGTTGTCGCCCCACTGTCGGGCCACCACGCCACATTGCTGCGCGATACCGTGCGCACGCTGCTGCGCGACCACAAGGTGTACATCACCGACTGGATCGACGCGCGCATGGTGCCCGACGCCGACGGAGCGTTCACGCTCGACGATTACGTCGACACGATGCAGCGTTTCATGCGCGAGATTGGCGTCGAACACCTGAACGTGATCAGTGTCTGCCAGTCGACCGTTCCAGTGCTGGCGGCGGTGTCGCTGATGGCCGCGCGTGGGGAACCGACGCCGCGATCGCTGGTCATGATGGGTGGGCCGATCGACACGCGGCAGTCGCCGACGGCGGTGAACAACCTCGCCACGCAGAAACCGTTGTCCTGGTTCGAGCAGAACGTCATCCATCGCGTGCCGCTGAATTTCCCGGGGCGTGGTCGCAGCGTGTACCCGGGCTTCCTGCAGCATGCCGGTTTCATGGCGATGAATCCCGAACGCCACTTCCAGTCGCATTGGGATTTCTATGAGGACCTGCTCAAGGGTGACCTCGACGACGCGGCCTCGCATCGGCGCTTCTACGACGAATACAACGCCGTGCTCGACATGCCGGCCGAGTACTACCTCGACACGATCAAGGTGGTCTTCCAGGAACACCTGCTGCCACGCGGCCTATGGGATGTTGCCGGTGCGCGCGTGACGCCATCGGCGATCAAAGGGACCGCGCTGTTGACGGTCGAAGGCGAGCTTGATGACATTTCCGGCCAGGGCCAAACCCGCGCCGCGCATGATTTGTGCAGCGGAATCGCTGAAAACGACCATGCCCACATGACGGTCGAAGGCGCCGGTCATTACGGCATCTTCAGTGGCCGCCGCTGGCGGACCGAGGTCTATCCGGTGGTGCGCGACTTCATCGCCAGTCACGTGCAGGAAGCTGTCGACGCTGGATAGCGGATAGCGGCCCGGCCAGCATTTGCCGTGTCGACGCAAACGTTGAATGATGCCGCTCTCCATCGGAGTCCCGCCATGCGCTATCGCGTCGCAGTGTTGTCACTTGCCCTTGCCGTCCTCACCCCGCAGGCAATCGCTGCACTGGCTCCCGGACCGTCGCGGCTGTTGACTGGCAGCGACCTGTTCAACCTGTCGGTGGCCACCGATCCGCAGATCAGCCCGGACGGCAAGACCATCGTCTATGTACGTCGCAGCAACGACATCATGAGCGACCGCGCGCGCAGCACGCTGTGGACGATCGACGTGGCGAGCGGCGCGCAGGCGCCACTGGTCGCCGGTCCCGGCTCGCACAGCCAGCCACGCTGGTCGCGCGACGGCCACCGCATCGCGTATGTGTCCACTGCAGAGGGGGAACACCCGCAACTGTTCGTCCGCTGGATGACGACCGGCGTGTCTGCCCGCGTCACTGGACTGCCTGATTCCCCGAGCGACATCGCCTGGTCGCCCGACGGCAACCGCATCGCCTACGCCATGTTCGTACCCGAGGACGCCACCACCCTAGGCAAGGCGCCGGCCAAGCCGGAAGGCGCGCAGTGGGCCGACCCGCTGCAGATCATCGACTCCGTTACTTACCGAACAGACGACGGCGGCTACACCAAACCCGGCTTCGACCAGATCTTCTGGGTGCCGACTGAAGGTGGGGCACCAACGCAACTGACGTTCGGCACTCGCAACGCCAGCGGGCCGTTGTCGTGGACTCCCGATGGCAAGTCGATCCTGTTCGGTGCGAACCTGTCGCCCGACTGGGCGCGCCATCCGGTGAACACCGACGTGCACGCCGTTTCCATCGCCGACCGCAGCGTGCGCACGCTGACGCATCGCGACGGTCCGGACGAATCGCCAGTCGTGTCGCATGACGGCCAGCACATCGCGTATCTCGGCTTCGACGATCGGCACCTTGGGTATCAGAACAACCACCTGTCGGTCATGGATCTCGATGGCAGCCATGCGCGCGTGCTCACTGCATCGCTGGATCGCAACGTCGGACAACCCACCTGGTCGGCGGACGACCGCTCGATCTACGTCACCCATGACGAGCACGGCGATACTCAAGTCGCGAAAGTCGGACTCGATGGCAGCATCCACACGGTTGCGACTGGGCTGACTGCAAGTGGGCTGGATCGCCCTTACAGTGGCGGTGAATTCAGCGTCGCGCGCGATGGCAGCCTGGCGATCACGCGTGGCACCACGCAGCGGCCTTCGGACATTGCACTCGTGCGCGGCGGCAATGTGCGCCAGCTGACGCACCTCAACGATAGCCTGCTGGATTCCAAGTCGCTCGCACAGGTCGTCAAATTGCCGGTCGTGGCCTTCGATGCACGGTCGATCGATGCCTGGCTGATGACGCCGCCCGACTTTGATCCGTCGCACAAATATCCGCTGATCCTTGAAATCCACGGCGGCCCGTTTGCGTCCTACGGCGCGCAGTTTTCCAGCGACGACCAGCTATACGCAGCCGGCGGTTATGTCGTGCTCTACACCAATCCACGCGGATCGACTTCGTACGGGGAAGACTTCGCCAACCAGATCGACAAGGCGTATCCAGGACGTGACTACGATGACCTGATGAGCGCGGTCGACGCGGCCATCGCGAAGGGCTTTGTTGATCCCGACAATCTGTTCGTCACCGGCGGCTCCGGAGGCGGCGTGCTCACTGCCTGGATCGTTGGAAAAACCGACCGATTCCGCGCGGCGGCAACGCAGAAGCCGGTGATCGACTGGGCGAGCTTCGCCCTCACCTCCGACAGCGCCAACTACTACTCGCCTTACTGGTTCGCCAAGCCACCGTGGGAGGACCCGCAAGGCTATTGGGCGCGGTCACCACTGTCGCTCGTGGGCAACGTCAAGACGCCGACGCTGGTCGTCGTCGGCTCGCAGGATTACCGCACGCCGGTCAGCGAGGCCGAGCAGTACTACACCGCGCTGCAGTTGCGCGGTGTGCCGACGATGCTGGTCAAGGTTCCGGGCGCCAGTCACCACGGACTTGCAGACCGCCCATCGCAATCGGCGGCGAAGGCCGCGGCGATCCTCGCGTGGTTCGACCGCTATCGCAAAGGCGCGCCTGCCGCACCGTAAGTCACCGGTGCTGCTTCAGTCGTACTGCGACGACTTCACCAGCAGGTGCTTGGCGAACTGCCCATGCATCCGCCCGATGAAGCGCGCGACGTGCAGCGTCGCGAACAGCAGCACGACACCAGCCGCCATCACCACCGGCCACAACGAGGGATGCTGCTGCACGGACAGTCCCCAGCCTTCGAGATGGATGACATCCGGGCTGACGAAGAACTGCACGAACGGTGCCGCGATCAGTGACAGCGACACGCTCAGCCCTGTCACCATCGACGTGAAGTAAAAAATCCCGAGCGGCAGCATCAGCAGGAAGTACAACTGCGTCGACCAGGTGCGCGGGTCGGTGAACATCGCGCCGATGCGCTCGAGCAGAGGTTTTCCGCGGGCGTTGTAGAGCGGTCGGCGAGGCATGCGTTCGCCGAGCATCACCTCGATGATGCGGCCTTCCACCAGCGACAGTCCCCGCACGGATCCGAAATACAGGATCACGAACGGCACGCCGATGATCAGCACCGCAAGGCCAGCCGACAGCGACAGTCCGGTGACGACCCAGGTGAAATAAAAGATTCCGGTGGCCAGCGCCAGCACGCAGTAGAACAACGCGGCGTAGGTACGCGGATCGGCAATGACGCCGAAAAACCGACCTGCGAGCGACACGCGAGGCTTCGGTGGCGGCGCGCGCAGCGCCGTCTGCACGGTGACTTCCGTGTCGCGGTAGATCGCCGCGACTTCGGCCGGAGCACCATAGCTGCCGGCGACCGACGCGATCACCTCGCCTTCGGACTT
>JBBRZH010000008.1:0-82265 GCA_038236935.1 Lysobacterales bacterium | reverse complement strand
GTGATCCCGCGCGCCTTCTCTTCGGGCGCCGCGTCGATCTGGTCGTAGGCCTTGAATTCACCACCAAAGCGCTCCGCACCGATCTTCGTCAGCGCCGCCGTCAGCGTCGTCTTGCCGTGATCCACGTGGCCAATCGTCCCCACGTTTACGTGCGGCTTGGTGCGCTCGAATTTACCCTTTGCCATGGCGATGTCTCGGTTTGCTGGTGATGGTGCGGAATGTTTGTTTTGAAGCTTTAACTATGTTGCTTACAGCTGGCATATTGCTTTGGACGTGTTGCCTTGAAGCTTGGTGCTCACGAATGGAATCGAACCATCGACCTCCTCCTTACCAAGGAGGTGCTCTACCGACTGAGCTACGTGAGCGATGCGTTGCAGTGACCGCGGTAGGGAAGCAATGGAGCGGAAGGCGGGAATCGAACCCGCGTAATCAGTTTGGAAAACTGATGTTCTACCATTGAACTACTCCCGCACCGGGTCACACTTTCGAATGCTTTTTGTTGCCTGGTTTCCAACTGGTGGAGGGAGGTGGATTCGAACCACCGAAGGCGTAAGCCAGCAGATTTACAGTCTGCCCCCGTTGGCCGCTTGGGTATCCCTCCGGTGCTACGCCTGAAACGTCAAAACAGCCAGTGATTTTGACGCGCCGAGGGCGGCATGTCAACGCGATATGAACCCCCAGGTCGCAGGGCGGGGTTTTAACCCGCCATCGGTGGACCAAGCCGCTGCAAGCCCAAAACCCACTGGTGTACTGGAGACCGACCGGGGCCGTGTGCCACTCAGCGCGATCAGACGTTGAACCGGAAGTGGAGGACGTCCCCTTCCTGAACGCGGTATTCCTTGCCTTCCAGCCGCAAGCGGCCTGCGTCGCGGGCGCCTGACTCGCCTTTGTATTTGATGAAGTCGTCGTAACCAATGGTTTCGGCGCGGATGAACCCTTTCTCGAAGTCGGTGTGGATCACCGCGGCGGCTTGGGGCGCGGTTGAGCCGCCCTTGACCGTCCAGGCGCGCACCTCCTTCACCCCCGCAGTGAAATAGGTCTGCAGTCCGAGCAGTTTGTAAGCGGCCCGGATGACGCGGTTCAGGCCGGGCTCGTCGAGGCCTAGATCGGCCAGGAAGGCATCCCGGTCGGCGTCCTCGAGCTGGCTCAGCTCCTCCTCGATGGCGGCCGAGACCGGGACGACTTCAGCGCCTTCGCCTTCCGCGCGTGCGCGGACGGCGTCCAGATGAGGGTTGTTCTCGAAGCCGTCCTCCAGCACGTTGGCCACATACATGACCGGTTTGAGGGTCAGCAGGAAGAGATCGCGCACCGCGGCCCTGTCCTCATCCGACAGGTCAAGTGAGCGCGCAGCCTTGCCGGCATTGAGGCCCGTGCTGATGCGCCCAAGGACCTCGGCGCGGGTCTTGGCCTCCTTGTCGCCGGTCTTGGCGGAACGCTCGGCCTTGTTCAGGGCCTTGTCGACCGAGTCCAGGTCGGCCAGCGCCAGCTCGGTGTCGATGGTGTCGATGTCGGCCAGCGGATCGATCTTGTTGTTGACGTGGATGACGTCATCGTTGTCGAAGCAGCGCACCACGTGGGTGATCGCGTCGACCTCGCGGATGTGGGCCAGGAACTTGTTGCCCAGCCCCTCGCCGCTGGCCGCTCCGGCCACGAGCCCGGCGATATCGACGAATTCGACCGCCGTTGGAATGCATTTCTGCGGCTTGACGATGGCGGACAGTGCGCCCAGCCGCGGATCAGGCACCGGAACCACGCCGACATTGGGCTCGATCGTGCAGAACGGAAAGTTCGCTGCGGCGATGCCAGCCTTGGTCAGCGCATTGAAAAGTGTGGACTTGCCGACGTTGGGCAAGCCGACGATGCCGCATTTGATGCCCATGGGGCGTTGACTCCAGCGTTTGCACGGCCGCATCGCGATCGCGCGTGAATGGTTTGAGCCTTCGAAACAGCGCGAGGGCGTCAGGGTTGTGGCGTGTGCAGCCGCTTCATCGCTTCATTGAAATCACCGGTGATCGCCAGTGGCAGCACCGCGATCGCCGCGTCGATGGCACGGGAGATGTCCACGTCGTCACCAGCCGATGCGCGGCCAAGCACCCAAGGCGTGACCTTATCCCTGTGCCCGGGGTGGCCGATGCCGATGCGCAGGCGATGGAATTGTCCATGCCCAAGCAACTGCATGGTGTCGCGCAGCCCGTTCTGGCCGCCGTGGCCGCCATCGAACTTCAATCGCGCGATGCCCGGAGCAAGGTCGAGGTCATCGTGCGCAAGCAGCGTTTCCTGCGGCTCGATCTTCCAGTAACGCAACGCGGCGGTGACCGACTTGCCGCTGAGGTTCATGAAGGTCGCGGGCTTCAGCAGCCAGAGTGCATTTCCGGCAATGTCGATCTTGGCAATCTCACCGAACAGTTTGGAATCCAGCCCAAAGCGTGCGCCTGTTTTTTCGGCAAGCGCGTCCACAAAGCGGAACCCGGCGTTGTGCCGGGTCCGTGCATGTTCGAGGCCGGGATTGCCCAGCCCGACGATGAGGCGCAAACCGGCCATCACTTTGCCGCACCAGCGTGCCCGCATGGGCACGCCGGATTGCGGGATTACTTCTCGTCGCCTTCGCCCGACTCGTCTTCTTCCTTGACGGCGGCTGATGCGGCAGACGCAGCCTCGGCGGCGGCGGCTTCGGTTGCATCCTGTTCGGCCTCCACGCGTGCGTGACGGGCAACCACCACGGCAACGTCATGGTCGGCACCGAGCTTGAGCTCGGGGACTTCGACGCCGGCAGGCAGCGTGACCTGCGACAAGTGGATGGTGTCACCGACTTGGAGCGCGCCCAGGTCCAGCTCGAGGAACTCAGGCAGGTCCTTGGGCAGGCAGCTGATGTGGACTTCATTGAGCTCGTGGGTAACGACCACGTCCGACGCCTTGCCGGCGGGCGAATTCTCGACATTGATGAAGTGCAGCGGCACCGCGACGCGGATCGCTTCGTTCTCGCTCACGCGCTGGAAATCCAGATGCATGATCTGCTGGCGGTACGGATGGCGCTGCATGTCACGCAGCAAAACTTTTTCGATTTTGCCGTCGACATCGAGCGACAGGATCGACGAGTAGAACCACTCGTTCTGGCTGGCGACCCAGGTCTTCTCGTGCTGCAGCTGGATGCTTTTGGGTTCGGCGTGGCCGCCGTAGACGATGGCCGGGATCTGTGCGGCATGACGCAGGCGGCGGCTCGCACCCTTCCCCTCGTCCGTGCGCACAGTGGCCTTGATGGAATGATCTGACATGTTGGTTACTCACTTTTTTGCATGAACCGCCTCGCGGCGGTGGGTTCACTCACCCGCGACCAGGTGAGTGTTGGTGTCAGTACGCTCGGTCAATCGACATAGAGCGAACTGACGGATTCTCCGAAAGCGATGCGGCGGATCGTTTCGGCTAAAAGTTCGGCAACGCTGAGCTGGCGGACTTTTTTGCAATTGCGGGCAGCGTCCGACAACGGAATCGTGTCGGTCACCACCAGCTCGTCCAACTGCGATCGGTTGATGTTGTCGATCGCCATGCCCGACAGCACCGGATGCGTGCAATACGCAACGACCTTGATCGCGCCTTCCGCCTTGAGCGCGGTAGCTGCCGCACACAACGTGCCTGCGGTATCGACGATGTCGTCGACCAGCACGCAGATTTTGCCGCTGACGTCGCCGATGATGTTCATCACCGTGGAGACGTTGGCTTTCGGGCGGCGCTTGTCGATGATGGCGAGGTCGGCATCGTCCAAGCGCTTGGCAATGGCCCGCGCACGCACCACGCCACCCACGTCCGGCGACACCACGATCAGGTTGTCCGTCCCGTACGCGCGCCAGATGTCGGCGAGCAACAGCGGCGACGCGTAGACATTGTCGACCGGGATATCAAAAAATCCCTGGATCTGGTCGGCATGCAGGTCCACCGTCAGCACCCGGTCGGTGCCGACCGTGGAGAACATCTGCGCCGCCACCTTTGCCGTGATCGGCACGCGTGCCGAACGCGGTCGCCGATCCTGTCGCGCATACCCAAAATACGGCACCACCGCAGTCACGTTGGACACCGATGCGCGCTTGAGCGCGTCGATCAGCACCAGCAGCTCCACGAGATTTTCAGCACTCGGTGCGCACGTCGGCTGCATCACGAACACTTCCTGGCGGCGCACGTTTTCCTCGATCTCGACCTGCACCTCGCCATCGGAGAAACGGCCCACCTGGGCCTTGCCCAGACGGATCCCGAGTTCCTTGCAGACCGCTTCGGCCAAAGGCCGATTGGCGTTGCCGGTGAACACCAGCAGGTTGCGATCGTCTTGCACTGGCGACTCCGGACGTGCGGTTGAACAACGGGCTGGACATTCTGTAAAGCGACTCTTGGTGCCTGGAAATCCAGAATCCCGTTGCTGGCAGGGGCGGCAGGATTCGAACCTGCGAATGCCAGGATCAAAACCTGGTGCCTTGGGCCACTTGGCGACGCCCCTGCATGGGTTTAAATCAACGTGTTACCCGTCCTTGCGTGATGACTTCCGTGCCACGTTTCCAGCGCATCGTGCAGCGGTGATCCCGACGCACCCGGTGCAATCCACGCCTGCATGCCCGGCGGCAGCGCCGCCAGTCCGGCCTGCGCCGCAGCACGATCACCGAATTCGACGAAACATCCACTCCCCGACCCGGTCAAGCGCGGCGAGCCGATGCTGGACAGCGCCTCGAACGCAGCCTCGACCGCAGGTTCGCGGCGACGCACCACTGGCTCGAAGGCATTGCCCAGTGACGCGCTCGAAACGAAGTCGACCATTGTCGCGGGCGTCGCATCCCGCGTCAATTCAGGGGCTTGGAAGAGTTCGGCCGTCGCCACGTGAACGCCGGGGTCAAGCAGCACATACCAGGCAGGCGGCAACTCGATCGGGCTCAGGCGCTCGCCGATCCCTTCAGCCCAGGCATTGCGGCCACCAATGAAGACCGGCACATCGGCCCCCAACTGCAAGCCCAGGTCAGCCAATTGCTGCTGATCCAACCCCGCATTCCAGAGGGCGTTCAAGGCGACCAGGACCGTTGCGGCATCCGAAGAGCCACCGCCGAAGCCTGCCCCGCTTGGAATAGTCTTTTCAATGCCAATGTCTGCACCTTCTGCGATGTTAGCCGATTTTCTCAGAAGTTCAGCAGCCCTCACTGCGAGATCATCCGCTTCGTCGACGCCGGCTGCAGACGGCCCGTGCCGCAGGATCCGTCCGTCGTTTCGCGTTCGTAGGCGAATCCGGTCGCCCCACCCAAGCAGGCGAAAGACCGTCTGCAGCTGGTGATAGCCGTCAGCCCGACGGTCGGTGATCCGAAGAAACAGGTTGAGCTTGGCCGGAGCCGGCCAGTGCGACCAGGACGATCTGTCTGTCATGGCCGGGGTGGGATCGCGGCTTTCGTCGGAATGGCAAGCAAAATGAGGCCCACCGGCATCAGGGCGCGGACGCGCCATCCTGCCACTGGTCAATGATCAGCCTGACCTTGGCCTCGCCCTGGCTGGCAGTGAGGCGATGCGGCAACTCGATGCCAAGCGTGGGCTGCATCCTGAAGTCGCTGTAATCAATCGTCCAGCCCGCCTGTTGCAGTTGCGATGGATGCCCATCGGGTGCGAACTGCAGCGTCGGGGTCGGCAATGTCGCCGCTGCCGCGCCGCGGACCCAAGACGCCAACGCCGCGACCGGGATCACCCAGCCGGTGGCATCGCGCAGCAGGTTTTCCGCGTCGGCGCCTTCCCGCGGGCCACCGGTCAGTCCGTCGAGACGTGCCGAGCCGGCGTCACCACTCAAACGCCAGCTCTGGTGGGTGATCGGCGCGCTGAGCGTCACGTCGTAATGCATGCCGTCCTGGCGCCAGTCGATACGGCCACTGCCGCCGTTGTGACCGTTGGACAAGCCAACGCGACCTTGCAATGCCCATTGCTGGTGAGTCGCCAGCGTTGCCACGCGCATGGATTGCTGTGCCTGGGCGGTTGCCGTGGTGACGGGCGGCAAGCTCGGGCGCACGGATTGCGTCGCACATCCCGACAGCAGCATCGCTACCGCGATGGCACTCGCACTCCACCGCGTCATGCGCCGGCTCCTGCGCCGGCTGCACCGGTCCGCTGCAACGCGCGTTGCAGTGAGCGGTTCGCGGGCTCAAGTTTTCGCGCTTCATCGAAGGCCTTGCGCGCGCCGGCCTTGTCGCCGGTCACCCACAGCACTTCGCCAAGATGTGCGGCGATTTCCGGATCCTTCTGCAGCAGCAACGCATGCTGCAATTCGACCAGCGCTTCCTTCGTGCGGCCAAGTCGATACAACACCCAGCCATAGCTGTCGATGATGGCCGGATTGTCGGGTTCGGCGACGCGCGCGCGGTCGATCAATTGCAGCGCTTCGTCGTAACGCGTGGTGCGATCGGCCAGCGTGTATCCCAGCGCATTGAGCGCGGCCACGTTGTCCGGCTCAGCCACCAGCACCTTGCGCAGGTCGGCCTCGGCGTGCGCGATGTCGTCGCGACGCTCCCAGCTCAGCGAACGCGCATACAACAGCCCGGTGTCGTCCGGGAACGCAGCCAGTCCATGAGCGAAGGCGTCCATTTCGCCCGGCATGTCTCCGTCTTTCTGGCGCAGGTCGGCTTCCAGCAGGTAGGCGTCACGGCGGACCACTTCATCGGCGGAAGCATCGGATTGCAACGCATGCAGCTCCCCATACGCCGCGGCACCGCGCTTGAGTTCATGCAGCACGTTGGTCGCACGTAGCCGTGCCTGCCAGCGTTGCGGTGGTGCCGGCACGCTGCGATACCAGGCCAGCGCCTCGTCCATGCGCTTGAGGAATTCGGCCGTCTGGCCGAGCAGCAGGCGCCGGTCCGGATCGGGTTTGCCGGAGGTGCGCAGCAACTGCGCATACAACTGCTGCAACGCGGTCTTGTCCTCGGCCTTGGCCAGCAACGAAGCACGCAGCGAAAAACTCTGGTTGTCCTGGACACCGCGCCCGAGCACGGTGGCCGCGGATTCGGAGTCGCCCAGCGCGTCGTATTCAGCGGCGACGGCCAAACGGAGGTCGGCGTTATTTTGTGTCGCATTGTCCAGACCGGCCAGCACCTTGCGTGCTTCATCCGTTCGGCCTGCAACACGCAATTGGCTGGCGCGCAACAACGCCACGCGCGGCTCCCCGGGGAAGCGTGCGATGACCTCATCGACGAACCGCGCCGCCAAGGCCTGCTGGTCGAGCTTCTGCGCCAATCCACCAAACGCCAGCCATGCTGGCAGGGAATTGGGGATTGCCTTGGCGTCGACCAGTTGAGAGAGAAGTTGCGATGTCAGTTGCGGGTCCTTCGAACCCGAACCCAGTGCGGACAGTGCGTAGCGCCAGCCGTTGGGGTCCTTCCCGCGCAGCAACGCCTCCAGCTGGCCCAGCGCCGCGGCGGCGTCATGGTGCCGCAGCGACAACGTGGCCTCTGCAGCGTGCAGGGGCAGCGCCTGGGGCGCGCGCTGCCGCCACAGCGCGATGGCCGAGGCTGCACCTGCGTCATCATTGGCCAGCAGGGCGAGCCGCGTGGCGCGTTCGGCCAGGCCCGCATCACCCTCGGCGCTGCGGGCTGCCTCCAGGTACCAGCGCGCGGCATCGTCCAGTTTGCCCGCCTGAAGCGCGAACTCGCCGGCCAGGGTGGAGCTCAGCACGCCATCAGCTCGTGGGGCGCGCCCATCCGCCAGTACTGGCGTACATGTGAGGGCGCACAGCAGCGACACACAGGCCAGTCGCATGCTGAAAGGCCACGAAAACGACAATGAACGCAGTTGGACAGGCATCGAATGCAACCGGGCCGTAAAATGGGGGCCCATTGCGTCAGAAGCTTAGCGCACGCGCCTGAAGACTCCGTCGCCACCGATGACATTGCTCGCACTCGGCATCAACCACCAGACCGCGCCGGTCAGCCTGCGCGAACGGGTGGCCTTTGCCGATCACGCATTGCCAGCGGCACTGGCGTCCCTGCACGCGCTGACAGCGGTCACCGAAGTTGCCGTGCTCTCAACGTGCAATCGTACTGAACTGTATGCGGTGGCCGATGACGAAGGTCGCTCGCTTGCAGAATGGCTGGCACGGCACCCGGACGGCGGCATCGACCTGCACGGCTACCTGTATCGGCATCACGACGCGGCCGCGGTGCGCCATCTGTTCCGCGTGGCGACGGGGCTGGATTCGCTGGTGCTGGGCGAACCGCAGATCCTCGGCCAGGTCAAACTTGCCTGGGCGGCGGCGCGCGCTGCCGGCACTCTGGGGGGACGGCTGGACCGGTTGTTCCAGCAAGCGTTCGTCACCGCCAAACGCGCGCGCACCGATACCCGCATCGGAGTCAATCCCGTGTCCGTCGCGTCGGCCGCTGTGCGACTGGCGCAAAGCTCGTTCGCACGGCCCGAGGATTCGTCCGTGCTGCTGGTGGGCGCCGGGGAAACCATCGAACTGGTCGCGCGCCACCTGGTACAGGCGCGGGTCAAACGCCTGCTGATCGCCAATCGCACGCTGGCCCACGCGCAGGAACTGGCCAGCCGGCACGGCGGCATGGCGCTGCCGTTGGCGGAAATCGATCGCCACCTGGGCGACGTCGACATGGTCTTCTGCGCCACCGCCAGCCGCGAGCCTGTGTTGCAGCGCGCGCAGGTCGCCGCCGCCCTCGCCCAGCGCCGCCATCGTCCGATGTTGCTTCTGGACCTGGCCGTGCCGCGCGACATCGCTGCCGATGTCGCCACGCTCAAGGACGTGTTTTTGTACACGGTCGACGACCTTGAACGCGCGGTCGAGGACAATCGACGCAGCCGTCGCGAAGCCGCAGATGCTGCTGAGGCCATCGTCGAACTGCAGGTGTCGCGCTTCGTGGAAACGCTCGCCGCCAGCACGCGAACGGCGCCGCTGAAACGCCTGCGCGCGCATGGTGAAACGGCGCGCAGTGAAGCGCTGGCGAAGGCACGCCAGCAATTGGCCAGCGGGCAGGACCCGCACGCCGTGCTCGACTTCCTGGCGCATACCTTGACCAACCGCCTGCTGCACGCACCGACGATGGCGCTGCGCGAAGCCGCGTTGACGGGCGATTCCGACCTTGCACGCGCCACGGAAAAATTGTTCCCCGGCGAGCCTGGAAATGCAGGAAAGGAAATGGGAGACACAACATTGTCGGAACGCGGCGAAGATTAGTGACGCGGTCCTTGCGTCATGCTGATGGCTTCCTCCGCATACCGACTTCCCTCCTTCCGGCCTTTCCATGCTCCCCAGCCTGCGTCGCAAACTCGAAGCCCTGCTGGAGCGCCGCGAGGAGCTCGAACGGTTGCTCTCCGATCGCGGCGTCGTCGCCGACAACGAGCGCTTCCGCGCGTTATCGCGCGAATTTTCGCAATTGGAACCGGTTGCCGTCGGACTTGCGGCACAGGCACGGGCGCGACGCGACCTGGAGTCCGCCGAAGCCATGCGCGGCGATGCGGAAATGCGAGAACTGGCCGAAGAGGAAATCGCATCGGCGAACGCACGCCTGCAGCAACTCGACGCCGACCTGATGGCACACCTGGTCTCCAGGGATGCGCGCGACGAAGGCAACCTTTACCTGGAAGTTCGTGCCGGCACCGGAGGCGACGAAGCCGCGATTTTCGCCGGCGACCTGTATCGCATGTATGCCCGCTACGCCGAACGCCAGGGCTGGAATGTCGAGGTGGAGTCGTCCAGCACCGGTGAACATGGCGGCTACAAGGAGATCGTCGCGCGCGTCGAGGGCCGCGGTGCGTATTCGCGCTTGAAATTCGAATCCGGCACCCACCGCGTACAGCGCGTGCCAGACACCGAATCGCAAGGCCGCATCCACACCTCGGCGGCCACGGTCGCGATCATCGCCGAGGACAGCAGCGACATCGCGATCGAGATCAATCCGGCCGACCTGAAGGTCGACACGTTCCGGTCCTCCGGCGCAGGCGGCCAGCACGTCAACAAGACAGAATCCGCCATTCGCATCACCCACATGCCCAGCGGTGTCGTGGTCGAGTCGCAGACCGAGCGCAGCCAACATGCCAATCGCGACAAGGCGATGAAGCGGCTCAAGGCAATGCTGATCGAAGCGGAAACCGCCAAACGCGAAGCCGCACAGGCGCAGGATCGCAAGCTGCAGGTCGGCAGTGGCGACCGCAGCCAGCGCATTCGCACATACAACTATCCGCAAGGCCGCATTACCGACCATCGCGTGGAAGGCCTGACGCTGTACGACTTGCCGAACGTGCTGCAGGGCAACCTCGATGCATTGATCGAACGCCTGACGCGCGAGCACCAGGCCGATGCGCTGGCACGGCTGGCCGAAGACGTGTAAGTCGCGATGTCCCAACGACACTGGATTGCTGCCACCCCGGGAATGACGAGACAGAACACATGACGACGATCATCCGACGTGCAGCGCTCGACGACCTGGACACCCTCGCGCCGCTCTTCGACGCGTACCGCCAGTTCTACTTGCAGCCTGCGGACCTTCAGCGCGCACATGACTGGTTGCGCGCACGCCTGCAGCGTGGGGACTCCGTGGTGCTACTCGCCGAGCGGGATGGCGTTGGCATCGGCTTTACCCAGCTGTATGCGACGCTCTCCTCGGTTCGCACGGCGCGCCTGTGGACGCTGAATGACTTGTTCGTGCGCGAAGACGGGCGCCGCGATGGCGTGGCGCGCGCCTTGCTTGATGCCGCAACGCGATTCGCGCGCGACGACGGCGCGGCCGGCATCCAGCTGGAAACCTCACGCGACAACGCCCCGGCGCGTGCGCTGTACCGCGCCGCCGGCTGGAGCGAGGATGCAAGCCAGTGGTATTCGCTGGCCCTGTCGTCGTCCATGACCGATGCGGCGGGTTGAAACCCGCCCTACACTCCAGACATGACGATATCGGGCAACTTCACACCCCTGCGCCTGTGCGTGCTGACCGTGTCGGATTCACGCACGCTTGCCGACGACAGTTCGGGCGATTACCTCATCGGCGCACTTGCCGACGCAGGACATCGCCTGCACGAACGCGCCCTGCTTCCTGACGATCGCTACAGGTTGCGCGCTGTCGTGTCGCAGTGGATTGCTGATGCGAGCGTCGACGGCATCCTGGTCACCGGCGGCACGGGTTTCACCGGGCGCGATTCCACCCCGGAGGCATTGCTGCCCCTGCTGGACAAGGCCATGCCGGGATTCGGCGAGCTGTTCCGTGCGATTTCCTTCGAGGAAATCGGGACATCCTCATTGCAGTCGCGCGCATTCGCCGGGCTGGCCAATGGGACCTTCGTGTTTGCGTTGCCTGGCTCGACATCCGCGTGCCGCACGGCATGGGAGCGCATCATCCGGCTGCAACTGGATGCCCAGACCCGCCCCTGCAACCTCGCTACATTGCGTCCACGTCTCCGGGAGTGAGTTGTCGCATGAAAAAACTAAAGCGCAAGGACTATGAATCGCTCATCGAACCCATGCAGCTGGAGCTGGTCGCCATGGCGCGCTGGGTGCAGGCCACCGGGCAACGGCTGGTGATCGTGATCGAAGGCCGCGACACCGCCGGCAAGGGCGGCACGATCGATGCGATTCGCGAGCACCTCAACCCACGGCAATGCCGGGTGGCAGCGCTGCCTGCGCCGACTGATCGCGAGAAGACGCAGTGGGACTTCCAGCGTTACACCGCGTACCTGCCTGCTGCCGGTGAGATCACGTTGTTCGATCGCAGCTGGTACAACCGCGCGGGCGTCGAAAAGGTGATGGGTTTCGCCAGCGACGCGCAGGTCAGCGCGTTCCTGCGCGAGGCGCCCCTGTTCGAAAAACTGCTGGTCGACGATGGCGTCGTGTTGTTCAAGTACTGGTTGTGCTGCGACCAGGCGCAACAGGAGGAGCGCTTTGCCGAGCGACTGGTCGATCCGCTGAAACGCTGGAAGTTGTCGCCCATCGACATCCAGGCACGGCACCATTACAGCGATTACACCCGCGCACGCGAAGCCATGCTCAAGGCGACCCACACCGATGTCGCACCGTGGACACTGGTCGACTACAACGACCAGAAGCGCGGCCGTTTGTCACTCATTCACGACCTGCTTAAGCGCCTGCCAGACACGCATGTGCCGGAAAGCGACATCGAGTTCGCGCCGCTGCCTGGCAAGGTGCAGAAAGAACGCTACGGCGCGCTGAAACCGATCGCTTCGTATCCTGGTTGATCCGATCCCGTCCCAAGCACGCCAGCGCTAGCTGGCTTTCGGGCCGCCCGCAGCGGCAACCGCCGCATCGATGTCCTTTGCGGTGACCGGCCCAAGGAATTGTTTGGCGACCTTGCCATCGGGCGCGATCAGGTAGGTCATCGGCAATCCGCGCGGCGTGGCGAAATCCGCCGGCGGCGAATACGTGTCGATGATCGCGACCGGATACACCACCGGATGCTTTTGCAAAAAGGCTTTCATGTCCGCCAGCGTGATGTCCTCGTAGGCGAGACCAATGACTTCGATGTGCTCGCGCATTGCATCCAGTGCAGACAACTCCGGCATTTCCTTCTGGCACGGACCGCACCAGGTGGCCCAGAAGTTCACCACCACCCATTTGCCGCGATGCGCTGCAAGGTCATATGGCACGCCGTCGACGGTCTTGACCTTGAGAGCAGGCAGCGCGGAAGAGTGGGCTTCCACGACTGCAGGCTTGCTGGCGACGGCACGGACTGACGGGGTGGATTGCACCGTGCTTTGCGCGTCGGTGGCCTGCCGTTTGCAGGCACCCACCAGCAGCAACGTGCAGCACAGCAGCATCTTTGTCGGGACGATCCAACGATTCATGGCGACGGCTCCTTGGGCACGGCATCGTAGATGGTGGAGACGCGGCGCTTGAGCAGGTCGCGCAATGGCAGGCGCAACTGGTCGACTTCGGCCAGCGCCGCCATTCCCAACGCATCATCCCGGAAAGGCAGTAGTGCTTCGGCGATCGGGATCCGCAATTGGCAGGCTTCATACAGGTCGGCCATGGTCAGGTCGTCAAGGTCGCGCGCCAGCAACCATTCACCTGACTCGGCGCGGGTGAGCAGCCCAATCTGGCAGAGTTGCCCGAGCATTTCCTGCACGAGTTCGTCCGTGAGCATGGGCTCCAACCGCTGGATCTGCTCGCTGTGCAGGCCATGCCCCTGCTGCCGGTGCTCGTTGAAGCGCCCAAGCATGCGTAGCAAGCCATACAGCTCGTATCCCTCCGGCAAGCGAATCGCAACGGGCTGATACCGGAATGCCGCGAACGATGCCGCTGATGAGGCACCAAACAATATCGACACCCACCCAAAGAATATCCACAGCAGGAACACCGGCACGAACGCCAGCGGCCCATAGATCTTCTGGTACGAACCAAAGCTGCCCAGGTAGAGGCTGATCCCCCACTTCACCAGCTCAAACAGCACCACGGACAACAGCGCACCGAGAAACGCGTGGCGCCACTTGACGGTACGATGCGGCACCACGCGGAAGATCGCGGCGAACGCAAACAGTTCGATGGTCATCGGCGCCAGCCGCAACATGACGGCCTCCAGCACGCGACCCGGCCCGGTCGCGAACACGGCCAGCGCGAACAGTCGCGTCGACAGTGCCAGGCTCGTCGCCGCGACCAGCGCGCCAAGCGTCAGCACGGTCCAGTAGACCAGGAAGCGGCTGAGCTTGGGACGCGCCGTCTTGACACGCCAGATGCGATTGAACGTGGCCTCAACACTGGTGAGCGTGATCAGCAGCGACACCACCAACGCAATGATGCCCGCCGTGGTGAGCTTGCCGGTATTGGCCGAAAACTGGCGCAGGTAGGTTTCCACCGAACGCGCTGCGCTGGGCACGAAGTTGGAGAAAATATAGTCGCTGAGCTGGTTGCTCCAGTCCTTGAACACCGGGAACGCCGACAGCACGCCGAACACCACCATCGACAGCGGCACCAGCGCGAACACGGTGGTGAACGATAATGCGCCCGCCGACTCGAACATGCGGTCGTCAAGGAAGCGCTTGCCAACGAACCCCAGGAATGAATGTGCGCGGGCGCGATCACGCAGGCGCAGGCTGACGTGGTCACGCAACAATGAGATGGGGTGCCGGACTTCCATTGATGGAAGGGTAACCGATGGCGCGTGGGCATCGGACGGTCAACGCGGCTATCCAGCTTGGGGTTTGGGTTGTGCGCACCATTGCCCTATTCTTGCCTGCGCACAGGAGCATGGCATGCCCGAAATTCTGGTGTTGTATTACAGCCGTGGCGGCTCCGTGGCGAAGCTGGCGCGCCAGGTCGCCCGCGGTGTCGGTGAGGTGGCGGACATGCAGGCGCGCTTGCGGACGGTCCCGCCGGTGGCAACATCGACGCAAGTCTCCACCCCGCCCGTCCCTGAGGAAGGCGCGCCCTATGTCGAAGACATCGACCTGTTGGAATGCGCCGGCCTGCTGCTCGGCAGCCCGACGCGGTTCGGCAACATGGCCGCGCCATTGAAACATTTCATCGACGGCCTGGGCACACAGTGGGCAAGCGGGACGTTGGTGGGCAAGCCTGCGGGCGTGTTCACCTCGACCGCGTCCATGCATGGAGGGCAGGAGTCGACGCTGCTGTCGATGATGATCCCGCTGCTCCATCACGGTTGCGTCATTGCCGGGATTCCGTATACAGAACCGATGTTGAGTACCACGCGTAGCGGCGGCACGCCGTATGGCGCCAGCCATGTCGCAGGTAATCGTGACGATAGCCAGCCCAGCGATGAGGAAGCCGTGCTCGCGCGTTCGCTTGGGCGACGCATCGCCGGGCTTGCCGCGAGGTTGGCGGCATGAGCACTGCGCATCGCTTGTTGTGCGCCGGATTGCTGGCGCTGGTGGCGTTGTATGCCAGCTGGTTTGGTCATGACGGACAACGAACCGCGCTGTTGGTGTTCGCGCTGCCACCGCTGCTGCTGGCGATCGCGCTGGTCCGTGGCGGGGCGGCACGGACGGCATTCTGGGCCGGCGTCCTGGCGTTGCTCTGGTTTTCCCACGGCATCATGGTGGCGTGGACGCGGCCACCAGAACGCTTGTTCGCATTGTGCGAAATCGGCCTGTCGCTGGCGATCGTGATGGCGGCGAGCCTGACCGGGTTACGTGCGCGCTTTTCGAAAAAAAGTTGAGCGCCGCGGCAGTCCTATAATTCCCCACCTCATTGATCCCACTTGCAGGGCCCGCCATGCAGCATGCGATGGACGAGTTATTGGTCGTCACCACCGGTGGCACCATCGACAAGGTGTATTTCGACGACAAGTCGGATTACCAGGTCGGCGAACCGCAGATCGGTCGCATCCTCGAGGAACTCGGCGTTGCATTCCGCTTCCGCGTAATCCCCATCCTGCGCAAGGACTCACTGCACATCGACGCCGCCGATCGCGAATTACTGCGGGCGACCATCGCCGCGCAGGAGGCGCGACACGTGCTGGTGACACACGGCACCGACACCATGGTCGACACCGCGCACGTGCTGGCCGGGATTGCCGGCAAGACCATCGTGCTGACCGGCGCCCTGAATCCGGCACGATTCCGCGGCTCGGATGCGGAATTCAATGTCGGCACCGCGGTGGGCGCCGTGCAGTCGTTGCGGCCCGGGGTTTACATCGCGATGAACGGACGCGTTTGGGATCCGGCGAAGGTGCGCAAGAACGTGGCGGCGAATCGGTTCGAGGCGATTTAGTTCTGCTGGGCATTCCCGCGTGAGCGGATCTTTCAGAAGCGAAATGGCTAGTTACGCGGGTAATAGTTAGCCGACTTGGATCAAACGCTTTCGCCGTTGGCGAGTCACTTTTCTTTGATAGCGCCCAAAGAAAAGTAACCAAAAGAAAGGGCGCTTCCCCGACAGGGCTAACTCGCCACATTCACTCTCAAAGGGATTTTCCGACTCGCCATCCATGGCTCGCTCGGAAAACTGCGCACATCCTGTGCGCAGCCCTCCGGGTTTGCATAATTCGAATGTGTTCTAGCATTTTTCGAATCTACAACGAACAGCAAGAGGCCTTCGCGGCAACAAGACGAGACTTACTTCATATCAAAGTCATAGCGCAGGCTCGCCCAGACCGCCCGCGCTGGTAGCCGGTAATACTGAGACTCGCCCAGCTCGCTTTCGGACACCGGATCGCGACGATCGCCCAGGTTGGTGCCGTCCAGCCGCACTTCCCATTGCGCATGACGGTAGCCGATCCCGGCATCGAAGGTCTGGTACGAGCCGGCGAGCGCCCTGTTGCGCTTGTCGAGGTAGCGCGAGCCGACATGGTCGATGGTGACGTACGCGCGGATGCCTTCAGGGCGCGCGTATTGAAGGCCGAGGCTGCCGACCTGGCGCGGCGACAGTTCGAGCTGCTTGCCGTCCAGTTGCGTCAGGACGCCGTCGAACAACTGTTCGTAGTTCGAAAAGCGTGCGTCATGCCAGGCCCAGGTGCCCACTGCGCTGAAGTCGTCGGACAGACGCCAGTGCGCTTCGGCTTCAGCGCCCTTGAATCGTTCATTGCCGCCATTTGTAAGGCCTGGCAATCCACCGACATCCTGGGTGACGACGAGGTTCTTGAAATTCATCTGGAATACCGACACGTCCCACTGCAAACGGCCGGCGAACTGCTCGCCGCGCAGACCGAACTCGCCGCTGCGCGCCTGCTCTGGCTGCAGGATCTGCGACTCCGCCTCAGGGCCGAAATCGATCGCCGCCGGTTTGAAGCTGTTCCGGTAATTCGCGTAAGCAGTCAGGTAGTCGTGACCGTTTTGCCACAGGCGATAACTCGTGCCGAGTGCACCCGTCCAGCGATGATCGGTTCGCGCCTGGTCCTCGGTGTCGCCCGGTGCTGGCGCGGCACCCGTCAGGTCGATGGCCTGGCCGCTGCGTGATTCCTGCGTGCGGTTGTAGCGCAGGCCGGCGTCGATGCGCCATGCATCTGTGATCGCGTAATCGAGTGCGGCATACACGCCGCTGAAGTTGCGTCGATCCGACAAGCGTGTGCTTTCGTCGATGTGCAGCGTTTCCCACGCCGGCGCGTTGCTGCCATCCGGCAGGATCGCATATTCGAAATTGTTGCTGCGTTGCGTGCCATCGCCATGCATGTGGTCCACGCCCCAGACCAACATGGCGCTATCGCTCAATTTGGTGGCGACGTGGCTGTCGAAATACACCTCGCGGGTAGTTCGCCGCTGCTGGTAGCCGTCGGCATTGTGCGTCACGCCGTCATCGGCAAAATCCGGACGCAGGAAACCACGCACGATGTCGCCATTGTCTTCAGCAAAAGCCAGGCGCGTGCTCCACTGGCCGAAGCTTGTCGGCACCACGTAGCCCAGCGCGACCTGCGTGCGGCTCTCATCCTGGCGGGCACCTCGTGGATTGTCGTTGGCGTCAAGCGGCACCCGGTCGCTCAGCGTCAAGCCTTCGCGCGGATGAGGACTGGCAGGGTGTTGTTGCACCAGGCTGCTGTCCACATCGAAAGTAAAGTCGCCATTGCCCAACGTCGTCGCGCCGCGATACAACGCGTGCCAACGCGAGAAGCCGGCGCGATCCTGGGCCAGGCCATCGTGCTCGCCGTCGACGAACAACGATTGCTGCCAGCGGTCGCCTTGCTTGGAGAGCGGCAACGCAAATGCCGCGCGTGCGCTGCCGCGGCTGCCAACACCAATTTCCAATGACGGGCTGCCCTGGCCAGCGGCGCGGTGCAGGACATGGATCACACCGACGAAACTGGTGGCGCCATAACTCACGGGCGCAGCACCCTTGACTACTTCGATACGTTCGACGTTGTTGAGGTTCAGCGTCGCCAATGCCGGTGAAAACGCACCACCCCACGGCACGCCATCCACGACCAGCAGGAACGCATCGAACTCACGCAAGCCCCAAAGCGCCGGGACCGCACTCGCCGGACCGTCGCCGCCACCGGGTGCGATATCCACGCCTGCCACCAACGACAAGGCAGTGCGCAGGTCCGTGGCGCCACGTGCGCGCATGTCATCGCCACTGACGACGGTGGTGGTCTGGGTGGAGTCTCGCAGGTTCACCGGAATCTTCGCACTGGTGACTTCGACGGTTTCAAGCTCCACCGCGTCCTGCGCAAAGGCAGAACCGGCGGACATGGCGAGCAGGGAACACGCGATCGCGCGCGCCAGCAGGCAAGGTGGAAAATTGAATGACACTGGTTTCTCCCGATCCGGACATGAAAACCCCGGCACGGAGCCGGGGTTTGGTTCAACGCGCATCCTAGAAGATGCGCAAATCAATTAAAACTTAGAACGTGATGCTCCAGCTGTTGAACACACCGTTGTTGCCCGCTGCAGTGTCCGTCACGCGCAGCTTCCAGTCGCCATTCAAAGGCTTGGCGGACACGTCAACTGTGTACGTCGCCGGAATTGACCTGCTCGTGTCGCTGATGTTGCTGGCCTTGAGCACATACACGGTGGTGTCTGGTGCAATCAATTCAACCTTCAGCTCCCCAGCACGCGGATGGGTGACGCTGACGTTCACCACTGTGTTGGCTGGCGCATTGCCCGAGCGGCCGCTGACGTTGATCGTACTGGTGATCGGTGCCCCGAAGGTGACAACAGCGCCAGGTGCCGCTTGGTAGGTCTGTGTCGTGGCCGCGGGCACCGCAAGCTCCCAGACAGACCGCCCAAAGGTCGAGGCGCGAACCAATGAATCGTCGCCTGCCAGATACACCCCGGTGACATTCACCAGCGGCATTCCCGAACCATACCGGGTCCAATTGGTGCCGCCGTCGGTAGAGGTGTACACGCCGAGATGTGTGCCGGCATACAGCGTGGTAGGCGTGACCTGGTCGACAACCAGCGAATTCACCGGAATTCCGCCCGGGAAGCCAGAGGCAGTGCTATCGATCGTCGTCCAGCTTGCGCCAAAATTAGTCGACTTCCACAAATGATTTTTTGTCTGGTCCGGTGCGACCGACGCCACGTAAACGATATTGGAGTCGGTGGGGTCGAACGAGATCCAGCTCGTGCTCAAGCCGTTATTGGGAAGTGGAGCAGCCGCAGCAGCCCAATTCGCGCCACCATTCCTGGTCAGGAACACGCGCCCGCCGTTGGCCACTACACCGATGACGCGGCTGTTTTGCGGTGCGGCACCCACGCCCCGGATGAACAACCCGCTGGCCGGCAGGCCGGTCGTGCCGAGTGGGCTCCACAAATTGGCATAGTTGGTGGTCTTGTACACCTTGGCATTGCTGTAAGTGAAGAGCGTATTGCCGGTGGGATCGCCAGCCCAGGCGGACAGCCGGGTCAGGAACGGCGCAGTGCCGGAGTTGTTGCATTCGGTAATGCCGCTACAAGCCGAGGTGAAAGTGAGACCGGCGTTGATGCTTTTCCGGATGCGCTCGTAATACAAGCTACCCAACATGAGGTTTGCATTGCTGCGATTGACATCGCAGCCGAAGCCGTCGCCACCGACCTGCTGGTTGAATACGCTGGTACTGCCTTCGCGGACCCGCGTTCCGTTGTCCTGCAGACCAATGATCACCGCATCGCGATTGGCGACGGATGATCCGACCTGGTACACCAGATGGGAAGCGATGCCTTCATTGAGCGTGTCGGTGAAGTGTGCGGCGTTGTCGCTGGACGCGAAAATCCCGCCGTCGGTGCCGACGTACACAGTGCCGTCGCTCGCGATATGGCCCGCATGGAAATCAGCATGCACATACGGCAGCCCAAACTGCGCCAACCAGTTGCTGGCCTGGGAGAACGTGACGCCGCCATCAGTGGTCTTGGCCATCAGCAAAGCACCACCAAAATACGCGACGTTGGGATCGGTGCGGTCGACCAAGGTCATGTGGTTGTACCAGCCCTGGCCCCGAAGCAGGGTCGCCAGCGACGGTGATTCACCATCGATATCGGGATTGGTATAGGGCTTGTAGATGGCACCCGCCTTCGCCACGCCGGTCCATGTGACACCGTCATCGGTGGATTTGTAGATGTCGGCCAGATCATTCGCGCCCGCTCCACTCGGCAGGGCCGCGGTGGCATAAAGCACGGTGCGATTGGACGGAGCCGAATCCAGGCTGATGCGGCCAATACCGGCGGCGAAGCCGGAGGTGACGGCCCAGCTTGCGCCGCTGTCGGTCGACCGCCAGATTTCGCCATCGTTCGTGCCGCCCAGCAGGCTGAGCACGAAGTTGCTGCCGCCAGCCCAGGCAATCGACCAGACGACCGGGACGCCGCCCGCGGCGGGAGTGAGGACGACGTTGCTGAAGGTGGCGCCGGCATCCGTGGAGCGATACAGCCCCTTGTTGGTGGCAACCAGCACGATGTTCGAATTACCGGGGGCGACCTGGATGTCCGAAATGACTGTCGAGGTCCCCAGGAATACCGGGGCCGACCACGTATCGGCGCCGTCAGTCGATTTGACCAGGCCAATTCCGGTTCCGTCGAAGGGGTCGCCAAGGCCCAGGTAAAGCGTGTTTGAATTATTGGGATCCATCTCAAGGGCACCGACAGACAGCGAGCCCAGGGTATCGGTCTTCGCTTGCCAGAAGGCGCCACTGTCGATCGATTTCCACACGCCACCGCCGGAGAACGCAACGTAGATGGTGCTCGGCGTGGCGGGGTCGGTCACGATGGCATTGACGCGGCCGGAATCGGTCACGTTCAAGGTGCCGCCGTTAATGGCGTAGTTGGCCTTGGTCGGGCCGATGTTGGTCCAGCTGTTGGTGGGCACGATCAAGGCGTTGGGATCAATCACCGCGGGTGACGTGCTGTTTGGCATCTTGCTCGCATAACGCTCGCGCTCAAACTTTGCTGCTCCCAGCAGGAAGCGCTCGTACGGCTGCGAAAACAGCGCCTTTTTCTGACCTTGCGACTTGATCGCCTTGCCGTGCTGCGAGTAGTCGTCGTTGTACCACTCGTACATTGCCTGCGCGCGTGCGTTGGCATTGTCGGCTTCATGTTCTTCGTGCGCAGCCTGAACTTGCGCGACCTGCGGTCCTCGCGCCATTGCCGCCAATGGCAATGCCATGGCCAACGCCAGTAACGATCGGCGAACCCAACGAACCTGCCCTTTATTGATACCCATTTTGATACCCCAAATAAAATCGGAAAAGCCGCTGTGGCGGCAGAGAGGCCGGGAGCTACGCCGGACGCCTAAGAATAGCAACGATAGTCGGTGCGCGCAGGGCAAATTCCACCCACCCCGTTAATCTTCATGTACCCGCGCATGCCCAAGGCGGATGTTTACCTCCTACCCAAAGATCTGGGCACCGTTCATGGTGCTTTGGCCATAGGTGACGATGGTCAGGTTTCAACTCCTTGTCGAAACTAGAAGTAGCGGGATTACTGACCACTGTACGAGCCCGCCCCCTTGGACAGGGCATCCCGGGCGGGGGTTCGTGGCCCCCGCCCGGACTGGCTGCCCGCGATCCGGTAGCGGCCGCGTCGGTCAGTTGATGGTGCCCGTCAGACTGACACCCGAGTAACTCGTATTCGCGCGAACATTGATGTAGTACGTGCCGGCAGCTGGCGCGTTGAGCGTGCAGGTCTCACTGGTGCCGGTCAGGTACGGGCGGCAAACGTAATCGGTCAGAGTTGGCTTGAACCCGCGGTTTACGTAAAGATCCGCGTCCCCCTTGCCGCCGGAGATCGTGATCACAACGCTCGCCTTGCCCGCTGGCACTTCCAGCGTGAAGTTCGGCGAAACCCCTCCTCTTGTGTTGGACGGCAATGCCACCGCCGTGCCACTGCACAAGACCGCGCCGCCGCATGCGCCACCGCTGGTGGTGTAGCTGCCGGTCAGGCTGACGCCGGAGAAGCTCGCATGGCCGTGGACCAGCACGAAATACTTGCCAGCCTGCGCCGTTGCGATCGAGCAGGTTTCCGCCGTGGTGCTGCCTTCGGATTTGCAGTCGTTGACCGTGGTCGTCGGTGCACTGCCGAACTTCACATACAGGTCCGCATTACCGGTGCCGCCGTTCGTGACGAACTTCAAGCCCGTGGCACCCACCGGAACCGCAAGCGTCCACAATTGGTCGCTGCCCATCGCGCCCGCAATACCAGTCACCGCCACGCCGTTGGTAAGCACATTATTGGGAGTCGTCGCCGTGCCGGTGAAGTCCTGCCCGGTTACGTTTGCCCCACTGACAGACACGCTGCGACTGACTGGCGAAAAGCTGTACCCCGGAGCGCTGGGCGTCAAAGTGTAGGTCGCATTGGCGAGATTGTTCAACGTAAAGGTGCCACTGCTGGTGGTCGTCGTGCTCACCGAGCCGGTGCTGATCGTGACACCGCTGATCCGGGCCCCCGCGTCTGTCGTGATGATGCCGGAGACTGAGTATGTGGTTGTCACGGGGCCGCAGTCATTGAACTTGAAATCGGCGATGCGGGTGTTCCAGCCGCCGGACGGCCGATACATCCCGACCATCCAGAAGGTGCAGTCGTCGGTTGGGTCTACCACCATCGAGTAGTAGTCGCCCCAGCGGCCTGAGGTTTCCACGGCACTGCCAGCAGCAACTGTATTTTCGCCCTGAGTCATCACGCCAGCGGGATCCGCCGCCAGGCGTCCTGTGTACCCCAGTGTCGCGTAGGTGACTGGGGACGTGGTGCGCGTCACGTTGTACCCCAGTGCGATGTTGCCCTTGTTGTCGGTGGCGATGCTGCCCAGCAGATGATGGGTGCTGGCATCCCCGGGGCTGAACGTGCCTTCCTGCTGCAGCGTCCAGCTGGCGCCGCCCACACGCCGCAGTTCGAACCAGCGCACGCCTGCATTGACGGTGCTCCCGCTGCGGGCGGGATTCACGTTGGTCGCGAATTGCCCGACGATCGATTCATAGCTGCCCAGGTTGCGATAGACAAGCGAATTGAGGATGACCTCGCGGATCGGATCGAGCATGAAGGACGACCCCGGCTGAGGGACGGTCGCGAACGTCGAGTAGTCGTGGAACCAGCTGTTGAACTCGGTGATCTGCACGCGTGGCAGCGCGGTGATGGAACTGTTGGCGGGTGTCGTCCAATCGACATTCATCGAGAAAAGATCGATGAAATCATGGCTGGGATCGGCAGACGTGCCCGCGTGGGCTTCGTCGTCATCATGACGGGCGAGGATCTGCTGGGTGCCGGCCGGCGGTGCGTGCGCGCTGTCTCCGACATAGGTTGCCGGCGTGAGTGCCTGGAAGCCATATCCAGCCAGCGCCGGAACGCTCACGAACCGCTGCTGCGCACGAGCGGTGGATCCAAGCAACATGTTGGCGCGGTCATACGCGTATGCCGTGACATTGGCATCGCCTTCGTTGTCGGTACAGACGTAAGCGTTATTCCACACGCCGCAATGCGGATAGTCATTCAGCGTTGGCGTTGCGAAGCCGTAGAACCACCAACCACCCGACACCGGGTTTTCGCTCTTGGAAACATACACGCACATCTTGGGTGCGCTGGAACTGCCGCCCATTTCCAGCAGGAACCAGCGACCGGCGAGACGATCGAACAGCACGATCGGGTCGCTGACCGACGACTTGCAACCATCTCCCGTCGGCGCCAACGAAGAAAACGCGGTCGGACCCGCCAGTTTCGTGCCGGTCTTGTCGTAGACGGTAAAGGTCGTGCCGCTGTTGCTGTTGACTCCATACACCAGGTAGTTGGGGCTGACGTCAATCACTGGATCACCTGGCGACACGCCAGTCGAACCATTGTTGATGCTGACGTGGTTGGCGTCGGCACGCAGGCTACGCACGGCCGGAGCGTGCTGATCCCAGATCCGCTGCAGGTCAGGCAGGTAGTCGGGCTTTGCATGGACCGAGGCCGGCGCCGCCGGACTGACGTGCTTCGGGGGGTAGAACTGACGCTTGTGCGCCTCGTGGATCGCCATGCCTGGATGCCAGGCCGGCACGACCGGCAGGTTGCGCAGATCGACATTCAAACTCACTGGCGTGACGGGGGCTCCCAGCTGCACGCCGTGATAGACCTTGCTGCCCGTCGACGCAGTGCCCGCCCACGCCGCCAAGGGCATCATCAGCCCAAGTGCGGCGATCAGGAATTTCTTGTTGGATTTCATCATGTTCCCCGAGGAGTGAAGACATCGCCGCTGCGTTTGCAGTAGCGACATGGTTCTGATGGATCAATCAATCGCTGTCATTGTCTTCGTCACCGGGATCCGGGGCGGCAGCAGACGTGCCAGCCATGGTGAAGCCGGCCCGGCGAACGAGGCGGATCTGTCCGCGTCGACTTTCCAATATCAGCTTTGACGCGTTGTCACCGATCACCGCGCTGGCATGTTTGTCAGGCTCCTCGCCCGGATGCCTGGTGATCCTGATCGAATAGTCGGTGGCAAACAATGCCGACGTGGCCATGTCCACCCCCGCATCCAACCGGTCATCCACGCCCACCTGGAGATCGCCGGTGGTGGTCGCCAGTCGCTGGTTGGCGTTGCGCGGCGCGGTGCCCAGTGCAGCCTCGATGGTGCCCTCGCCGGTTTCGGCGTGGATCGCGCCACGAATCCCGCGCAGGTCGATGTCGCCAGCGGTGCTCTTCAGATCAACATCGCCATGTACGCCATGCACATCGATCAAGCCGTGTTCGGTGCGCACGGTCAACGAATGGTTTTCCGGCACGAAAATGGACAGGTCAAGACGCTGGCCTTCGCGCACCGTGGTACCTGCCGGTAAACGTGGCGCGATCACGTAGCCCGCACTGGTGGTCACTGGCGCGAGTGCGATATGTGTTGCGCCCACGGGCTCCTGCAGCACGGCATGGGTTTCGATGGTGTGCTCATAACCACCAAACCTGACGTGGACATCGCCATAGGGATTGTCAATGGTGATGGTCTGGCCCTGCGGCAGGATCGCGGAATAATCATTGCGCGTCGTCATGATCTCAGTGACTTGGTCTTTTGCCGAGGATGCGGCCGAAGTCTGCACCGCATGCAGTTCCTGCTGCACCTGCGGGCGATGAGGATCGCGATTGCACGCTGCCAGCAACACCAGCGCAACCGTACCGAGCACATGCGCACGCACGATATGCGTTGCGCCCGACCGACGCCGTGCATGCGAGTGATCGCATGCGGATTCCTGGAACATGTCCAACCCCGAGGTGTCGCAACGCCGCAAGCGCAGCAAAAAAACGGCTCGCTAGCTGAAAAAGGACTCGCGAAATACCGTAAAAAGTGAGACGCCCCTGCGTCCGGAATGTGACGTTACACGATTATTTTGCTCAATTCACGCGGCAAGGCATCAGAACGGCGGCGTATGCGCCGCTCTGCGATCAGTGTGTCTGCGCCCGCAACTGGCGTGTTGGACTGGGTGTGACTGGATTCAGATGGATCGATAGATCCGCAAAAAAACCCCAGCGCCAGGCCGGGGTTTTGTTTGAACCATCCCGTGCTACGACTCAATCCGTAGCACGGGACTTCTCCTGCCAACGATCCGGCAGGGATCGCATCGATCAGTTGATGACGCCCTTCAGGCTGACTCCCGAGTACGTCGCATACGCACGCACGTTCACGTAGTACGTGCCAGCCGCCGGCGCGTTGAAGGTGCAGGTTTCATTGTTGCCCGTCAGGTACGGACGGCATGAGTAGCTGGACGTGGTCGGCGCGCTGCCGATCCGCACGTACATGTCCGCGTCGCCGGTACCACCGGAGATCGTGAACACCACACTGGTCTTGCCTGCCGGAACCGCGAGCGTGTAGTTCGACGAAACGCCACCGGTTGCCTTCGAGGGAAGCGCCACGACGGTGCCGCTGCACAAGGTCGTGCCGCTCGGGGTGCAACCGCCACCACCGCCACTGCCCGTGGAGTAAATACCCGTCAAGCTGACGCCCGAGAAGGTCGCATAACCGTGCACCAGCACGTAGTAGGTACCGGCTTGCGCGGTCGCGATGCTGCAGCTTTCCGCCGTCGTGCTGCCCTCAGACTTGCAGTCATTGGTGGTCGTGGTCGGCGCCGAGCCGAACTTGACGTACAGATCCGCATCACCCGTGCCGCCGGTGGTGACGAACTTCAAACCAGTGGCACCGGACGGAACGACAAGCGTGTACATCTGGTCGCTGCCCGCTGCACCGGCGATACCGGTCTGCGCCACGCCATTGCTCAATGCGGTCGCCCCACCACCGCCGCCACCGCCACCGCCACAGCTGGTGGTGCTGACGCCGACCGTGTTGAACGCTGCGGTCACGTCAGCGGCATTCATGCCGATGTCGGTTGCCGCGGTCCGGACCCCGCAAGCACCCGAGATGAACGTGCTGCTGGGTGTCCAATAAATCGCATTGGCACGCGCAAAGGCCTTGAACGCCGTCGCCGTGCTCCAGCCCGTGGTCTTGGCCAGGTTGCAGAACGCCTTGTTGTACACGCCCGAGGAGTTGTGGACGTCCAGGCTGCTGGTGTAGTTGGCAGCGTTGTCGATCGAGCGGCCATCCTGGGTCGGGTTGCACATGTAACGCAGCGCGCCACTGGCCTTGAAGATTTCGGTTCCCACCAGGAAATCGTTGCTGCCCTTCCAGTAGTTCTCGGTCGCTTCACCGCCCATGTCCGAGAACGCCTCGTTCATGCCGCCGGATTGGCCGGAGTAGGTCAGGTTGGAATGCTGCTCGGTGAAGCCGTGCGAGACTTCGTGGCCGGCGACGTCGGCGCTCACCAGCGGATAGAACGTGCTGGCGCCGTCACCGAAGCTCATGGTGGTGCCGTCCCAGAACGCATTCTCATAGGCTGAGCTGTAGTGCACGCGCATCACCAACTGGAACGTCAGCGCGTTGTAGCCGGTGTAGGCCGGGTACATGTTGGTGATCACGCCGCCGAAGTAATGCGCGTCGTTGATCGGGGCGTAGGCGCCGTTGATGGCCTTGTAGGTATTCCGCGGGCAGGTGTACGAGAACGCGGTGGTGCCGGTGGTACCGCCATTGAGGTTCACCGACTTCACGTTGGTGTTGTTCATGGTGCAGGTGCTGCCGGACTGCGCAACGTCCAGATATCCGTGGATACCGCCCGAGCCCCACTCATACTGGCCGGTCTTGGAGTTGCCGCCAGGGCCGGTTCCGACCAGTGCGGTCTCCAGACCTTCCCACTTCTTCAGGATCTTGCCGCTGTTGGCGTCGACGATGACGAACGGCCGGGTCGGATTGCCACCCTTGATGCTGTCGGCAAAGAACGAGACAACGTAGGTCATGTGCGCATGGTTGGCGTCGTCGATGTAGATCATCTGACGGGCGTCTTCGCGTTTGATGATGCGGTCGCCCAGGGCCGATGCATGGGCGATGGACAGGGCCTGCAACTTGGCCAGCTTCGATGACGCGCCCGACAGTTCACCGGTCAGACCCTGTACCGAACGGCCGAACAAGTTGGTGACCTTGCCTGCCTTGTCCTGGCTGACAACGACGTGCTCGCCGAAGATCGGAATGCCGCGGAACATCTGCTGGTAGCGGTAATGCGCGGTGCCGTTGGTGTCATGGCTGACGGCAAGCGTCTGCAGCGACGAATTGGCATCTAGGCCGAGAAGCTCGGCATGTTTCATGCTCATCGTGGCCGGTGCGCCCACGGCAGCGCTGGCCAGCGCGTACTGGTGGTTGGCCTGAGCGACGTCGAGGCTATGCAGTTCGACGCGGGTGGCGGCTTGGGCAGACATCGCGACAAGCGCGAATGCCAGTGGGGTGAGCGCGACAAGATAACGATGACGGTTGCTGGAATGCATCACGTGTCATTTCCTCAAGACGATTTGGTTGGCGGGTCGGCCCGGCGGGCGATCCGTATTTTGTTGGCTCTGACATGGCCAGCAGGCGATCACGCCTGCTGGCCGTACGCGTGCCAGCCGATGATCCCGGCCAACACTTGCAGATGAATCTCTTCCCCCGAAGCTTTGGAATGCCCGCGAGTCGCGGCGCCGGCCCCGGAAAATGCCGGGGCCAAAAGTGATGGCGATGTGCTGCCTCACGAATGTGACGTTAAACGTCACCTGTATGACAGTCACGCTGCACTTGCAGCATAAATAGGCGGTACATGTGTGATGAATGTCTCATTTCCATTATGTCGGCCGTTTAGAAGCCATGACTTTTGGGCCAGGGGGTTGGCTGGGTGACGACTTGCAGAGGGGCAACACGATTTCGCAAGATGGCCGGCGTTGGTGCCTGCGTTTCCGAAGTCACGGCATGCCTTGCCAGCTGCTCGCTCTGTGATTCCGGCTGCATCCCGCGTCAAGAGCATTGGCAACGCCTACCCCGGCACGGGTCCGGGGATGTTTCAACATCCCGCCGGATTGCGAGGCTTTGACCGTTGCAACCAGGGGTTCTCCTCGGCCGCAGCAGCCCACCTTCACCCCGTAGGCCTAACGCACACTGACCTAACTGCGGTTGGGTAGCCATGCGTCCGATGCTCCGCCTTGGCCAAGTCGCAAAGCACCGACAACGCCAGGGCGCGGGTGACCGAACAGCCGAGTAGACTCAGGCTGGCGCCCGCTACGAAGGCGCTCCCTTTTTGCCTCAAGGAGTTCAAATGAATTCTTGCCGATACGCTGTTTTTCTTCTCGTCTTGGCACTGTCGGCGTGTGCCGCTCCTACGCGCGAAGCGACAACAACCCCGTCCGCCGGCACTGGCAGCCCTCCGTCAGACACGTGTGACGCTCGCAGGCTTTCGTGGACGCTAGGGCTTGTAGCCGACGATGCACTCATCGAAAAGGCGCGCATAGAAGCGGGCGCGAATACAGTCCGCGTGCTGCGGCCAGGGATGATGATTACCAACGAAGTTGATCCTACCCGCTTGAATCTTCGCATCGACAACGCACGCAAGGTGCTGACCTACAACTGCGGCTGATGTTGCCTTCGCAAGAAGTCGCAGATTCGGCACGCAAGGTTGGGCGATCACAGGAATGTGTGATCGTATGTCACGAAAACTTAATTTGAGTTCGGGATCTGGCGCGCCAAGTTCCACACATTCAAGGCACAAAAAACCCCGGCCGAAGCCGGGGTTTTTCTTTTCAAGGGAACGCGCTGGCCGTTACGGCGAGATCGTAGCCTTCAGCGTCACACCCGAGTATCCCGCATAAGCCCGCACGTTGGCGTAGTACGTGCCCGCCGTCGGTGAGCTGATCGTGCATGTCTCGCTGTTGCCCGTCAGGTACGGACGGCAGGTGTAGCTGGACGAGGTCGGCGCGCTGCCGAGCTTCACGTACAGGTCCGCATCACCGGTACCGCCGGAGATTGTGAACACCACGCTGGTCTTGCCAGCCGGAACCGCCAGTGAGTACGTCGACGAGACACCACCAGTGGCCACCGATGGCAGGGCCACCGACGAACCGCTGCACAGCGTCGTGCCGCTCGGGGTGCAACCGCCGCCACCACCACCGCCCGTGCTGTAGCTACCAGTCAGGCTGACGCCAGAGAACGTTGCGTAGGCCTTGACGTTGATGTAGTACGTACCGGCTTGTGCGGTCGCGATGTTGCAGGTTTCCCCATTGCCCGAGACATACGGACGGCAGTCATACACGGTGTCGGTCGGCGCGCTGCCGAACTTCACGTACATGTCCGCATCGCCGGTACCACCGGACATCGCGAACTTCAGGCCGGTCGCGCCGGCGGGAACCACCATCGTGTACTTGACGTACGCGCCGGTCGACGCGGAGAGGTTGTTCACCGCCACGCCGTTGCTCAGTACGCCACCACCGCCGCCGCCACCACCACCACCACCGCCGCTAACGTCTGCGTGCGAGATCGCGCATGAATCGGTGTCGTTGGACCAGCTGGCCTGCTCAGCAAAAGTGCCCGTGCTGAAGGAGATGTTCGCTGCGCCGCCGGCGGACCCGGCAGCGATCCAGGCACACTCGTCGGAGTTTTCCTGGCCTTTGTGAGCGCCGGTGCCATGGTTGGTCCAGCCGCCAGCCGGGAACCAGTCGGACATTGTTTCGTGCCATTCGTGGCCGAGCGTCATCGTGTAGCCGTCGAGCGTGCCGGCAGCGCCTGAATTGACGAAGCCAACGCCGCAACCGGCGCCAGAATCGATGTTGTAAGGCTGGTTGCTGAAGGCAAAGTCGCCGCCCGGGGCGGTGACACCGTAACCGTCGCCGGTGTAATCATGCCAAGCGCAGTACTTGCCTTGGTAAGCGTCCGGGTTGGTGCCTTTTGGCGACATGATCACGTAATAGGCGTTGGTGTTGGAGCCACCTGCCGTATTGCCGAAGTGTGCGGCGGCGCGAATCGCTTCCTGAGCCAACTGCGTGCCGGTGGCCGCGGCCGGAGACGTGACGGTGCTGTCGTACCAGACGCCGGCGACGATGTTGCTCTGCCGCGGGGTGCGCGGTATGCCGGCGGCGCAGGAGGTTGCTCCGGAAGACGTGTTGCACCACTGGGTCAGTTCGTTCTGCCAGGTCTCCCCGTTGGTGCCGATGCCCTTGAACATCTGCTGGGCAGCGCCGGCAGCCCCTGCGGCGTCGTTCGCGAATTTCAGGTTGCCATTGGCATCCGTGCTCGAACCACCCCATTGGTTGCCGTAGAACACCAGGTAGACCTTGGCCTGCCCTAACATCACGCCGACGCCACCGACACCGCCGCCGTACGACAGAGTTCTCTCATCTGTGGAGGCCGTGAAGGCATTCTGTGTCGCGTGCGATTGCTCCCACTGCTTCATCGCCTTGTGGACGCCGATGGTCGGAATCGCGCCGTGCCGGTACTCATGCTGGTAGCGGGGCGAATAGGGGTTGGTTACTTGCGGGCTTGGCTTGCCGTTGGCCTTTTCAGGGTGGCCCGCAACGGCGGCCTGCGCGTTGAAGCTGATGAGACCAGCGCCGGCAGTGAGAGTGGCGAAGGCGAACATCAGACTCGTGCTCGCCTTGGTGAGCTTGCTTGATCGGATCACGTTGTAGTTCCCCAGGAAATTGTGGGCCCGCTTCTAGGCGGTTGGTTACGGATGACGCCCCGGAGGGAGTCGCATGGTCTTCCTACAAACGCGCCGAACAGCCTGGTGGCCCTCGACGCTGCACGCACACATGGCCTCCACGGAGGCCCTGAAACGATGTTTTGGTATTTCCCCGTCGCGGAGGGCTCCGCAGGGTTGCTACTGAGCCGGTCCGAAAACTGGACAAGGGCGTTATAGACACTCCTGCACCGCGAACGTGACGTTATGCGTCACATGTGACCTAAGTCACGCTGCAGGTGCAGCATGAAATGGTGGCGTATGTGTGACGCAAGTCTCATATCTGGACGGACTCAGGTTACAGTTCTGTAACGTTGGTCGAATCCCAATATGAATGCGGGTTTGAAGAGACGAATCACGCGCGTCGCATGGATTTGAGGGCGCCCGACTCTGTGCCTCAGAGCATCCCGGTCTCGAGGCGCGCGGCCTCGGACATCATCATGCGGTTCCAGGGCGGGTCGAAAACGAGTTCGACGTCGGCTTCGGCCACGGTCGGGATCAGCTCCAGCTTGGTGCGGACGTCGTCGATGAGGATGTCGCCCATCCCGCACCCCGGCGCGGTGAGCGTCATCTTGACGTCCACCTGGCGCTCGCCATCCTCGCGTCGCGAGACGACAGCTTCATAGACCAGCCCCAGATCAACGACGTTGATTGGGATCTCGGGGTCAAAACAGGTTCTCAGCTGCTTCCAGACAAGCTGCTCGACGGCCTCATCGCTGGCCCCGGCGGCCAGCTCAAGCGGCTCCGGCGGATCTTTGCCAATCGCATCGGCGTCGCTGCCCGCAAGCCGGAACAGGTTGCCTTCGACGAAAATCGTGTAGCTGCCGCCGAGTGACTGCGTGATGTAACCGACGCTACCGGCAGGCAGGCTCACCACCTCGCCCTGCGGGACCAGCACGGCAGCGCAGTCGCGCTCGAAACGCACGGGTTCGCTGTTGCGGGAGTACATGCTTCACGACACGAACGGCGGCACTGCGCCGCGACCGCCCTATTCTACTGCTGCGATGCCACCAAGCCGCGCTGAATCGTGCCTCGAGGCTATGCTGTCGGGCTTTGCCAACCACGGCTGCCCTGCATGACCGAAGTGATCGATGCTGTACCGCCGCTCGTGCGTCGCTCGCACTGGGTTGCCCCGGCCCTGCTCATTGTGGGCAGTTTCGGGTTCGCCGCCGCTTGGGTGCTGGTCGCGTTTGCCCGCGATAGTCAATCCAGCTGGATGTCGATACTGGCCGCATTGGACGCCGTCTTCCTGTTGCGCATGGCAAAAATGCCAGCCGGGTGGCCGCGCGCGATGCTTGCAGTCACTGCCACCGTGTTCACCATTGCCTTGGCCAATTGGGGCATCGCCGCCGCCCAGATTGGTCGCGCCATGGGGTTGCTGCCGTGGGAGTCACTGACCAAGCTCGGGCCGTTTTATGCCTGGACGCTGGCCAACCTGGCCAACCCACCGCTCGATCTGTTCTGGCTGGCTACGTCCCTGGTGCTGGCGGCGGTGGCCTCGCGCTAGAAGCCGCGACTCAATGCCCGCCGTCGACCGCCTTGAGTTCGCTCACCAGCGCGCTGGCGACGTCTGCGCCGTCGCCATACAGCATGCGGGTGTTGTCGGCATAAAACAGCGCGTTTTCGATGCCCGCAAAACCCGTGCCTTTGCCGCGCTTGATCACGACGACGTTCTTGGCATTGACCACATCGAGGATCGGCATGCCGTAGATCGGTGACGCCGGATCGGTTTTTGCGACGGGATTGACCACGTCGTTGGCGCCGATCACCAACGCAAGGTCGGTGTTGGGGAATTCCGGATTGATGTCGTCCATGTCGGCGATCAGGTCGTAGGGGACGCCGGCTTCGGCGAGCAGCACGTTCATGTGGCCCGGCATGCGCCCGGCGACGGGGTGGATCGCGAACTTCACCTTGACGCCGCGATCCATGAGCTTCTGCGCCAACTCCCAGATCTTGTGTTGGGCCTGCGCGACGGCCATGCCGTAGCCGGGCACGATCACCACGCGTTCGGCGTAAGCCATCATCGCGGCGACGTCGCCTGCCTCGATGGGTTTTTGCGTGCCTGAAATTTCCTGCGCCTGCCCGTTTGCGCCGCCGAAATTGGAAAACAGCACGCTGCTGATCGAGCGGTTCATCGCCTTGGCCATCAACCGCGTCAGCAGCATGCCGGCCGCACCGACCATCATGCCGGCGATGATCAGCGCCTGGTTTCCCAGCACGTAACCTTCGAAAGCCACCGCCAGCCCGGTCAGCGCGTTGTATAGAGAAATCACTACTGGCATGTCGGCGCCACCAATGGGCAACGTCATCAAAACGCCCAGCGCCAGCGCTGCGATGAAAAACGCCAGGATGATTTGGATCCCCAAGGAATGAATGACCAAGCCGCCCAGCACCAGTGCCGCCACGAACACCGCAAGGTTGAACAGTTGCTGGCCCGGGAACGTGTAACGTTTGTCCATGCGCCCATCAAGCTTGGCCCAGGCAACCACCGAGCCTGCGAGCGACACCGCGCCAATCAGCGCACCGACAACGCCGAGCACCAGCGTCACCATCGAAGGCGCGCCACCTGCTGCTGAAAATCTCAATAGCTCAACCGCGCCGATTGCCGCCGCCGAGCCACCGCCCATGCCGTTGTAAAGCGCGACCATCTGCGGCATGTCGGTAATCGCGACCTTCTTGCCGGAGATCCACGCCAGCGCGACGCCAATGACGAGCGCGGTCACGATCAGCGCGATGTTCTGCAGGCCCGGCAACAAGAACGTCGCCACGGTTGCGATCACCATTCCGATGCCCGCCCAGTGGATGCCGCTGCGGGCGGTCACCGGAGAGGCCATGCGCTGCAGGCCCAGCAGGAACAATGTGGCCGCGATGAAATAGCTCGCGGCGGCCGCGCCGTTCAACAGGGCCGGAATATCGCTCATGCATCCGCTCCGGTCTTCGCGGGCTTCCTGGACGGTTTGAACAACTCAAGCATGCGCTCGGTGACGACATAACCGCCGGCCGCATTGCCCGCCCCAAGCAGTACGGCGACAAATCCAATCACTTTTTCCAGCGGTGTCTCGGCATGGCCGAGCACCACCATCGCACCGATCAGCACGATGCCGTGGATGAAGTTGCTACCCGACATCAGCGGGGTGTGCAGGATCACCGGCACCCGCGAAATGATGACGTGACCGGCGATCGCCGCCAGCATGAAAATATAGAGCCCGACCATCAAGCCGTCATCCATCGCGAAGTCCCCGTTGCCTGCCGGCATCATAACCGTGGCTGAATCCGCCCGACCGCCTGTCAACCGGCGTCCAAGCCCGACGTTCTCATTGTTGCAGGCTGTTCCTGCGACGAGGAGAACCTAGATGAAACATACCCTGTCCCTTGCGCTGGCAAGCGCGATGTTGCTGATGTCCACCGGCGCGGCCATGGCCGTCGACCACGGCGACCGTGTCGAGCATCGCCTCGACAACCGCGGTGATCGCATCGACCATCGCCTGGATGCGCGCGGTGAGCGCGTGGAGAATCGACTGGATCATCGCGGGGATCGGATCGATGCCCGCTACGACCACCGTGCCGAACATCAGGAAGCGCTCGGTCACGACAAGCGCGCTGCCTCCCTCGAGCGTCGTGGCGACCGCATCGACCACCGCCTTGACCAGCGTGGTCAGCGCGTCGAGCATCGGCTTGATCGACGAGGAGATCGCATCGACCATCGTCTCGACCATCGCGGCGCGCGCGTCGACCGTCGTTGGGATCGTCATCACTAAGTCCCGCCACCAACAGCAGGCGTAAGCTGCACGCGTGTCGCCGCATGTCCTTCAGGATCCCCCGAGGTTGTCCGAGCCCGAGACGGCGGAAGTCGCTGTTGTCACGGGCACGGATGGGCCGGGGAGTTCTTCTCCGGTTACGGTCGAGCATGCCTCCATCGAGACCTTCCTGGCGGATATCGGCCCACGCGCGTTCCGCTTTGCCGAGCTTGGACTGCGCCAGCGCGAGGACGCGCTGGACGCCGTTCAGGACGCGATGATGCGCATGCTCGGTTATCGCGAACGGCCATCAATGGAATGGACGCCGCTGTTCTGGAGCATCCTGCGGCGGCGGGTTGTCGATGTGCAGAGGCGGCGGACTTTCCGATTGCGCTGGCTCACGTTCGATCATGCGCGCTCAGTCGATGCCCATTGCGATCTTCAGGACACGTCGGTCGACTGGGCCGATGAGGCGCCGGATCCCGCGCGGACGCACGACGGGCGCGAGGCGTATGCGCGGATGGCGACGGCGTTGGCGGGGTTGCCACGACGACAGCGCGAGGCATTCAGCCTGCGGGTGCTGGAGGAGTTGAGCGTTGCCGACACGGCACTCGCGATGACCTGCAGCGAAGGGTCGGTGAAGACGCACCTGTCCCGGGCGCGCGAATCACTGAAACGTCAGCTGGAAGATTTTCGATGAAACATTGCAATGGGGCACTGCTATGAACGTCCACGATGATCGTGACTTCGACACCGCCATGCGCGCCCGCTACGCGCAGGCGAAGATGCAGGTGTCTCCGCGCACGCGCATCCAGTTGCACAACCGTCTGCGCGCCGCGCTTGCAGGCAACGTCCATGAAAAGCATGGTCGTCGACCTGCATGGATGCTCGCGACGGCGTGCTCGCTGGCACTGGTGTTTGGATTTGGCGTGCAATGGCGGGCCAGCAATGAGAAGCCACCCGCAAGCGCAAGTCCGATGAAGCTGGTTGCTCCACGCGGCGCTGTGGCTGCAGCCCAACCCAAGGCCGACAGCGGGGAACTGGTCGCCACGCTAGACGAATCTCCCGATCTATATCTCTGGCTTGCATCCGACGATGCCAAATCGTTCACGACGGAGTGACCATGTCCTACATCACGAGAGGATCCAGGGTACTGCGGGTCTTTGTTTCCCTGCTGCTGGTCACCGGCAATGCATTGGCGCAATCCATGCCGGCATGGGAGCAGCTGTCGCCCGCGCAACGCGATCTGCTGGTCGCGCCCATCCGCGAACGCTGGGATTCAAATCCCGACGCGCGCGGACGCATGTTCCAGCATGCCCAGCGCTGGCGTCAGCTCAGTCCGATGCAACGCGACAAGGCGCATGAAGGGCAAGGGCGGTGGGAAGCGATGCCATCCGACCAACGCCGGACGATGCGAGCGCTGTTCCAGAAGACGCGCGACATGACTCCCGAGCAACGTCGGGCACTGCGGGAGCAATGGCGCGCGATGACGCCCGAAGAGCGGCGGGCTTACGTGGGACAGAACCGCCCTTGAAGTCCGAGCCTGGATGCTGGTACCGGTGCGCCCGGATTACGAACTCAGCCCAATATCAAGAAGACGGCGCCACCGCGACCGCGCGCTCTGGCCAAACGGTTTTTGACACTAAATCATCGCTCCAATCGAGCGCCAGCTGGCCGTCCTTCAACAGCAACGAGACGAAGTTCAACACGTTGCGTGCGTACATTTCGCTGGCATGCAATGCGCCCTGGCTGGCAAGGTCAAGCGGGCCTGCGATCGTGACGCCGGCGGATGCGTAGGTTTCGCCGGGGCGCGTGAGCTCGCAGTTGCCGCCGGTTTCGGCGGCGAGGTCGACGATCACGCTGCCTGGCTTCATCCCGCCGACCATCGACTCGGTGAGGATTTTCGGCGCTGGGCGGCCGGGAATGGCGGCGGTGCAGACAACGACATCGATTGTCTTGAGATGGTCGCCCAGGCGGCGTTGCTGCTCGGCGCGCTCGTCATCGGTCAGTGCACGCGCATAACCGCCTTCGCCGGCCGCGCTGACCCCAAGATCGAGGAATTTGGCGCCCAGTGACTGGATCTGTTCGCGGGTTTCCGGGCGCACGTCGAAGCCTTCGACCTGGGCGCCCAGCCGCTTGGCGGTCGCAATCGCCTGCAGCCCCGCGACACCCGCGCCGACGATCAGCACTTTCGAAGGCCGGATGGTTCCCGCTGCCGTGGTCAACATCGGAAAGAATCTCGGCGCCAGCTGCGCGGCGATCAACACCGCCTTGTAACCGGCCATGCTGGCCTGCGAACTGAGGACGTCCATCGCCTGCGCCCGGGTGGTACGCGGCAGTCGCTCGAGAGGAAACGCGACGATGTCGCGCGCTTGCAGGGCGCGTTCGCGCGACGCGTCGGCCTGAGGTTGCAGGATCCCGACCAGCACCGCACCGGATCGCATTCGCTCGATCGCGTGCGCCGTTGGCGATTGCACGCACAACACAAGGTCGGCATTGGCAAGCGCGTCATCGACGATCAGCGCGTCGGCTTGCCCATAGGCATCGTCAGGGAACCCGGCGCCGGCGCCGATGCCGGATTCAATCTGCACGCGTGCCCCGGCCTTGATCAATTTGCTGCAGGTTTCAGGCGTCAGCGCGACACGTCGCTCGCCCGATGCTGTTTCCCGCGCCACCCCAATGACCACACCTGCCATGCCGCACTCCATGCCCTGCGATGTCGCATCCTAGCGAATGCGCCAAAGACATGCATGCACGAAGCATGCGTGCGCAATGCATGCAGGCTCAGGCGGCTTTTGCTGTCTCGTCCAATCGTTGCCGCACATGCCGCATGGCTTCATCGAACGGTAGATCCGAAGCGTTATCCGACAACTTCCCGGCCTTGACCAACGCGGCCAGTTGTTGCGGGGACGCCACCAGCTTGCGCAGGCCGCGGCGGTTGACCAGCAAGAGCCTGGACGTCAGCGGGCTGATCCAGGCGACCTTGACCGAACCCTCCTCGCCGTTCTCATCGGCCAGGCGCAGCCAGCTGCCGGGAGGCAACGTGGCCAGGCGTTCCGCGACAGCGGGATCGAACTCGTAGGCGGCATGTCCACCGACCACCTGCAGCAGCCGCGCATCTTCGCCGTCGTCGGCCAGCTGCGGCATCACCGGCAACGCCATCACCTCGCGCGACGCGTCCGGGAACGCCATCGCACGCGCCAGCCCGGCCATCCATTCGCCCGCGACCTGATCGTCCAGCCCCGAGCTGGACAGGCAATCGACCAGCCCCGCGTGAAGTGCGAGCACTTGCTGGGCGACACGCCCCCCTTCGGCGCGCGCGGCGGCTTCGTCGACCGACACCAAGGCATCGGCCAGTCCCAGTACCTGGGTGCAACGCTGTGATGCCTGCCCATCGCGCAGCAGCATCTGCACAAGGTGGTGTTGCCAATGTTGTTCGAGGAACTGCGCGGTGACCGACGTGAGCCGGCGTGCCGACGTACGCTGCGCGAGCGCCGCGGCTGCTTGCAGGCGCGCCTGCAACAGGCGCTCGCGTCCGTGCACGGTGTCTGCCGAGCGCCTTTCGACCACTTCGGCACGACGACGCTGTTGCTGCAGCAGATCCTGCAACTCATTTGCCGCAAGATCGAAGATCGCCAGGTCTTCATTGAACTCGGCCACCACGTGCGCCACCGTCTGCCCCGCGCGTTGCAGCAGTTCGCGCTCCTGCGGTGAGGCGCCATCGTTGCTCTCGCAACTCAGGGTCAGTGCATCCAGCAACCGACGCGCCGGGTGGTCCGGACGCACGAAGAGATTTTCATCCGTGATCGCGATGCGCACATACGTCATCACCAGCTGTGCATACAGCTTGCGCACCGGTGTTGCGAGCGCGTGGGTATCCAGTAGCGCCTCGAACATCAATCCGACCATATCGATCGCATCTTCCTCATGTTCACCGAGCTTGATGAACTCCGGATCGATGCCCAGGCTGCGCGCACCATCCATGAGCTGATGGCGGATCGCCGCATGCAGCGCTCCATTGCCAGTCAAGGCTGCTTCGAACACCCAGGCGCTGTCGCGCTGCAGGAGCGCCGCGACGCTGGTGAGCTCCTCCGCGCGCAACTCGCGTCGTGGCGCCGCAGGCTTCGCCTGTTGGGCAGCCGGCGGGGTGTCGGCTTGACCTAGCGGAGCTGGGCCTGCGGAAGGGCCCAGGAAATGCGTCCCGGAAGCGTTGAAGGATTGTGGTTCATTCCACGCTGACTGCGGATCCGTCCTGGATGGCGCTATCGGTCGTGGCTGTATTCGCTTCGTCACCGGCGACCTGGTGAAATCCATTTTGGGAAGCCGCCCGCGCCATGCATGCAGCAAATCACGGAGTCGCTGGTGTTGCACACGGGCTTCGGCCGATACCCGGAAGACGTCGATGCCGGCGTCCGTGGTCGCTTGCTGCCGGGAGCGTACTGGATTGACGTGATCTTCCGATGAGGTCGCATGCTGTGGGGCACGATGCTCCACGACATCATCCTGCGGGCGGCCAGGGGGCGGCATCGACTCGGTGGCGGTCGACCCATGCATCGGCGCGGCGTTGGCCTGCGTTGCATGTGAGCCCGTAACCGGGGCCGGGCGTTGCGCCGGGGCTGGCGCGACCGCATCGGCGCGCAGATTGGCATGGAATCCACCCGCGACCAGCTGCTGGTTGAGCCGGCTGTAGAGGTCACCCAGAACCTTGGACAATTCCAGCTCGTATTGCCGGAATAACAAGGCCTGCAATGTTTCCGACACCTCGGCATCGTGGAACGTCCGTACGAAGGCTCCGGCCAGGCGCAACGCGCCGACCGGATTCGTCGTGGTCTGCGCACCCAATGCCGTCGCCAGCGCCTCAAAGCGCATTCCCAACAATTGCAGCGGCACCTGGTAGCGTGCATCGATCGATTCGGCCAGGCGCTGCCCGGCCAGATGAAAGCCAAGTTCGTCTTCGCCGACCAGTCCCAGCGGTACTCCCGGTCGTGCCAGCATGGGACGGCCATGGAAGTCGTCGAAATTGTGCGCGATCAGCTCGCGGTAGCGCATGACCAGGCTGGCACTGCGCTGGCGCAACGCCTGCACGTTTGCAAGATCGACGCATTGGGTTTCGGTGCTCGACAACTGCGCTTTGGCCAGCACAAGCTGATCCTGCAACTGTTCGGCGATGGGCCGATACAAATCGCTCGGGATCGCACCGAGTTGTTCAACCGCTATGCGCTTTAGCTCATAAAGCAGATGCACCGGGTCAGTTCCGGCAACAGCTGCCCCTCCAAGGGGATGCATGGACATGGGACACCTCGCTCGGCACGGTGTACCGGAGCGGCAAGCGTCAGCGCGGGGGCGCCGATCACTATAGATTCGCAGCATAGTGGCACCATGGGCGGCGTCTACTACCTGCTGCGGATTTTGTGATGCCACTCTCATTCGGGCCGACCAGCCTCAACGACGGGCCTGCCACAGGCGCCGATACGTTTGCCTGTCTCGACATGCGCCGGTCCGTGCCTTCCAGGCAACTCACCCCACCGGGTCCGGATGGCGACACCTTGCTGGGCATGCTGCGCGCGGCCGTGCGCGTGCCCGATCACGGCAAGCGTGTGCCGTTTCGTTTCCTGCGGATCAGCGGGGACGATCGTTGCAAACTCGGCAAAGCGCTGGTGACACGCACCGTGCAGCGCGATCCGGATGCTGGTTCCGCGATGATCGACAAGGAGCGCGACCGCTTCACCCACGCGCCTGTCATCGTCACGGTGATCGCCCAAGTCGGGCCGGATGAAAAGATTCCAGCGTCCGAACGCTTTTCGTCGGCGTCGTGCGTGTGCTTCGCCCTGCTGCAGGCTGCGCAGGCTGCGGGTTTCGGCGCGCAATGGCTCACCGGATGGGCGGCGTATGACGAAGTGATCCTGCGTCTGCTGGGGGTATCCGATGAAGAATGCATCGTCGGTTTCATCCACATCGGGACCGCGAAACTTGTCGCTCCCGAGCGTGATCGACCAGACCCCAAGGCCCTGCTCAGCGACTGGACGGATGCATGACTTCGGCGCATGACAATGACGGGTTGCGTCCGGCCATGGCGAAGCCTGCATCGCCGGGCGCGACGACGCTTTACCTCGTCGACGCCAGCCTTTACATCTTCCGCGCATGGCACTCGATGCCCGATACATTCCGCGACGCCGATGGCTGGCCGACGAATGCGGTGCACGGCTTCGCGCGCTTCCTGCTGGAGTTGCTGGAACGCGAGCGCCCACGGCACATCGCGATCGCTTTCGACGAAGCGCTCGACAGTTGTTTTCGCAATGCGATCTATCCAGTTTACAAAGCGAATCGAGATCCTGCACCGGACGAGCTTCGCCACCAGTTCGTGCAGTGCAAGGCGCTCTGCATGGCGCTCGGGCTGGTGGTGCTGGCACACCGCGAATACGAAGCCGACGACCTGATCGGCAGCGCGTTGCATGCCGCGCGCGCGGCGGGCCATCGCGGCGTGATCGTGTCCGCCGACAAGGACCTGTCGCAACTGCTTGTCGAGCTGGATGAGCAATGGGACTTCGCACGAGGCCAACGCTGGGGAGCGGATGGCGTCAAGGCACGGCACGGCGTGCATGCGCACCAGATCGCCGATTACCTTGCGCTGTGCGGGGACGCGGTCGACAACATTCCCGGCGTGCCGGGTATCGGCGCGAAAACGGCAGCAGTGTTGCTGTCGCATTTCGGAACCCTGGATGAGTTGCTGGCGCGCATCGACGAAGTCCCTTACCTGCGCTTCCGCGGAGCGGCACAGGCAGCGGCCAAGCTACGCCTGCACCGCGAGCAGGCGTTGCTGTGCCGCCGACTCTCGACGATCGCGCTCGACGCACCTCTGGATGGCGCCCGGGATTTCACCCGCATCGATGTGGAACCTGCAATGCTCCTGTCGCTGTGCGATGCGCTGGGATTTGGGCCACTGACCCGTCGCCGCCTGCATGCCGTCGCGGGAATCGAATTCGCACCTGCAGCGACCATTGCAGTCTCGGAGGCCTATCCATGAGCGATCGTGCTGGTAGCGATCACGCCACCGATGTCCCGCGCATCGTTTACGAAGGCCGGTACCTGCGCATGGTCGTGCAGGGCCAATGGGAATATGCGCAACGCACGCATGGCAACGGCATGGCCGTCATCATCATTGCCGTCACCCCCAATAACGAGGTGTTGTTCGTCGAGCAGTACCGCGTGCCACTGCGCGCGAGGACCATGGAAATGCCGGCGGGGCTTGTTGGCGATGACCATGCGCACGACACGTTGGCCGATGCCGCACGGCGTGAATTGATCGAGGAAACCGGCTGGCATGCCGACAAGGTCGACGTCCTGTTGTCCGGCCCCACCTCGTCGGGCATGAGCAGCGAACGCGTCGCCTTCGTACGCGCCACTGGCCTCACAAGGGTCGGCCCGGGTGGTGGCGTCGCCGGTGAGGACATCATCGTGCATTCCGTGCCGCGTGCCACCGCCCCCGCATGGCTGATGCAGAAATCACGCGAAGGCTTCGAGTTGGATCTCAAGCTGTGGGCTGGGCTGTGGATGATCGATCACAACCCGGATGGTTCGCTGGTCGGTGCCACGAACGCCGACGGCTGATCAGGTCACCGGGTCAGGCGAATCGATCCGTGGAGCGCACGAGAGCGTCGATGTTCTCGGCCTCAAACGCCGAATGCCCGGAGGCCGGTGAAATCATCAGCTCCGCGTCCGGCCACGCCTTGTGCAGGTCCCATGCGCTCTGCACGGGACAGACCACGTCGTAACGACCATGCACGATCACTCCGGGAATGCCTGCGATGCGATGGGCATCGCGTAACAACTGATCGTCGGCATCGAAGAACCCGGCATTGACGAAATAATGGTTCTCGATGCGGGCGAAGGCCAGCGCAAAGGCCGGGTTTTCATGCCCATCGACGAAATCGTCGTCTATCCGCAGGTAACTCGTGGCACCTTCCCACACGCTCCACGCGCGAGCGGCAGCCAGGCGAATGTCGGGATCGTCGGATGTCAGGCGGCGATGAAACGCGGCCATCAGGTCGCCGCGTTCTGCAGCGGGAATCGCGTTGATGTATTTCTCCCATGCCTCGGGAAACAACCGCGATGCGCCCTGCTGGTAAAACCACTCCAGTTCCCAGCGGCGCAGCATGAAAATGCCGCGCAACACCAGTTCCGTCACGCATTGCGGATGGGTCTGCGCATAGGCCAGGGCCAGGGTGGAGCCCCAGCTGCCCCCGAACACCTGCCAGCGGTCGATGCCCAAGGTGTTGCGCAGTCGCTCGATGTCCGCGACCAGGTCCCATGTGGTGTTGTTCGTCAGGTCTGCGTGTGGCGTGGAGCGTCCGCTACCACGCTGGTCGAACAGGACGATGCGATATCGCGCCGGGTCATGGAAGCAGCGCATCTTCGCATTGCAGCCTCCGCCTGGGCCGCCGTGCAGCAGGACCACGGGTTTGCCTTCGGGATTTCCACACTGCTCGTAATAGAGGGTGTGCCGGTCGTCGACGGCAAGCATCCCCGTCATGTAGGGAGTGATCGAGGGATACAACGTGCGCATGTTCCGCATCCTTCGGACAGTGGCGGCAGTCTAGCGCCGTCGCGCCCCAAGCGCTGCCAAGCCCCGGAAAGTCATCACACCGGAAGACGCGCGTACGTGACTCGCTCGCGATGCTCCAGATCCCGTGCGCTGTCGATGTCGTCAAATCCTGCATGGGCCAGCAAGGCGCGCACCGCTTCGGCCTGAGTGGAGCCGTGTTCCAGCACCAGCCAACCGCCGCTCACCAGGTGCGTTGGCGCCTGCTCGATGATGCTGCGGATGGCATCGAGTCCATCGAGACCGGAAACAAGCGCCGCGCCCGGCTCGAAGCGCAGGTCACCTTCGCGAAGGTGGGGATCATTGGCGGCGATATACGGCGGATTGCTGACGAGCATGTCGAACCGCTCATCGCCCAACGCCTGGCACCAATCGCCCCTCCTGAAAGCGATGGTATCGATTCCAAGCGAGACGGCATTCGTGCGCGCAACCATGAGCGTGGCCTCGCTGGCGTCGGTGGCGACCACTCGCGCGTGCGGGCGCTCGCGTGCCAACGCGATCGCGATCGCACCGCTGCCGGTGCCAAGGTCCGCGATGCTCGCCTGCCCAGTCAGCGGCAGCTGAGCCAGCGCGATTTCAACGAGCAGCTCGGTCTCCGCGCGTGGGATCAAGGTGTCGGGCGTGACGTGTAATTCGAAGTTCCAGAATCCGCGCGTCCCGATCAGGTAAGCCACCGGCTCGCCCGCTTCACGGCGTTCGACAAGTTTCAGGAAGCGGGCGTTTGTAGCCGCATCCACGACATCTTCGCCATGGGCGTAGAGCCAGCTTGACGTGCAGCCGCAAGCATGCGCGAGCAGCCACCGCGCATCGATCGCATCGATTCGCAGTCGCGCCGCGCATAGCAGCGCATCCAGACGGACCCCGGCGCTCGTATCCATGCAGGCATCCTAACGGGGTGCAGGTCAGCCGCGCCACGCTGACGTTGTCCTCATCCTCCTTTTTGCATGGTCGCCACATGAATTCACGACATCTTGTATTCGCGCCGTTACTGGCCTTGGCCACGCTGCTTTCCAGCGGCTGCGAGCGGGTGTTCTTCACCTATGTCAATCGAGGCGTGCCGCCACCGGACTCCAGCGTGATGTATGCGCCTGATCGCGCGCTGTCGCTGGACATCTACCGGCCGCGCGGCCTGGGCACTTCGGCGGCGACAACGCCTGTTCCGGTTGTGGTCTTCTTCTATGGCGGCGCGTGGAAGATGGGCAACCGCCATCAATATCGTTTTGTCGGCGAACGCCTGGCGAACAACGGCATCCTGACGATCGTCGCCGACTACCGCACGTATCCAGTCGCCGGATTCCCGGCCTTCATGGACGACGCGGCCGACGCGGTGGCATGGGCGCATACCCATGCCAGTGAATACGGCGGCGATCCGCAGCGCATGTTCATCGCGGGTCATTCGGCTGGTGCGCAGATTGCCGCGCTGCTGGCGACTGACGCCACCTATCTCGCCAAACGCGGCATGCAGCCCAAACAACTGGCGGGTGTGATCGGGCTGTCGGGGCCTTACGATTTCAATGTCGGTAAAACCTATGCACCCATTTTCGGGCCGCCTTCGCAATGGCCCAAGGCGCAGGCAGTCAACTATGTCAATGGCGATGAGCCACCCTTCCTGTTGATCCAAGGGCTGGACGATCACACGGTCGCGCCACACAACACCACCGAGCTGGCCGCTCGCTTGCGCGCGGTGAACGTCCCGGTCACCGTGGCGCTGTTACCCGGTGCTGGTCATACCACCACGCTGGCCGGTCTTTATGCCTCAGAGCGTGCGCCCGAAGTGCTGCCGGCCATTCTCGCGTTTGTGCAGAGCCGGTCACATTGAGCTGCGGTCATCGGCTTCGTGACTGCACTGATACGCCCAGCAACCATCCCCGCCCCGGCGCCGGCTCGAAATAACGCGAATTGCTGTCGTTGACGATCAACGAGCCGATGGCGTGCCGATCCAATACGTTGTCCACGCGCGCAAATCCTTCCAGCACGACAGTTCCAATATTCCAGCGTCGCTCGACGCCAAGATCAAGGGTCGCGTAACCCGGCGCATGCGCGGTATTGGCATCGTCGGCAAAACTGCGGCCGATGGCATTGGCTTGCGCGAAGACATCGACATCGGCATGCGGTGACCAGCGCAACTCCGCCCATGCCAGCTGTGGCGTGGTTGCGGGAATACGATTGCCCGCAGCAATGCGGGTATCAGGCTGTGCGCACGGCGGTGCGCGGCAGATGCTGAAGCCGTCGCGATAACGCGCGTCCAGACGGGTGTATGCCAGCGTGTACTGCCATCGCGAAGCGATTGGCCCAGCGGCGGAGAGTTCCCAACCGGTACGCTCGCTGGTCGCTGCGTTGGCATACGTACTGCGTCCGCCAAGATTGCTGGCGACGACGAGTTCGTCGCGCGTGTGGCTGGCGAATGTCGCCAACTCAATGGTGTGTCCCCCACGATGCGCACGCAGGCCGAGTTCAACATTGCGGCTTCGCGACGGCCGTAACGCATCGTTGAGCCCGCTGCGTCCGTCGGCGCGATAGCTGAGCTCGGAAAACGATGGCGTCTCGAACCCGCGGCCCGCATTTGCATAGAGCTCCAGCCACGCCGATGGCCGATACAGCAATCCGACCACCGGCGTGGTCTGCGTGTAACGCAATGTCCCGCTGTCATCCGGGTTGCCGACGGCGAGATAACCATCACGCGAACGGAAATCGACGCGGCTGTGGCGTACGCCAATGGTCGCGATCCACGGGCGGGAGAATTGCCAGCGTGCTTCGGCATAAGCGTCGTGCGATCCGACACTGTCATGCTCATCGCGCCGCAACGCACCCACGACGCCCAGATGTGTCCCCACGAAATTCTGGTACCCGCGACGGTGTTCGTTGGAGCGTTGCGATTCGATTCCCAAGGTAAGGCTGGCCGCTCGATGCAACAACATCCCATCGCCGCGCCAACGCAGGTCCGCCCCCGAATATCCACGATCCAGGTCGACAACCCCTCCGCCGCTGGCGAGATTGGCTTGGGCTGTCACGGGAATCGACAGCATCTGGAACGTCGCGCGCGTGCCGCCCCACGTACTGAGCGACAGCGCGTTGTGGGTGCCGAGGGCCTGCTCGATATGCAGTCCGAGCTGCCGCTGTCGCACCGTCTTGCGGGTATCGAAGGCCAGCGCCCCGGCACTGGCCGCGCGCGGCGCCTGCAACGCCTGCGTGAATGTCAGCCCTTGCGGATCGTCGGTCTTGAGATCCAGTGCATTGGCGGTCAATGCGAACGTCATGCCGCTCTGGTTGCTTGCCGTCAATCGGGCTTGCGCGGTGTCGCGGCGTGCACGGCTGTGCTCGCGATAGCCATCCAGATCAAGCCGACCAGCATCAAGACGATACCCACCATCGATGACCCCATCGTCGCCACGCGTCCATGGGCCAGCCAATGACAGGCTGTTGCGTGACAGGCCATCGCTCCCGCCCGACAGCCGTAACCCGAACGCCTGCACCGGCGGGGGATCGGCGCTGAAGAATGCGATCACGCCTCCCGATGCATTGCCATACAGCGCAGAAAACGGGCCGCGCAGGACATCCACGCGCGCCAGGGATTCCAGCGGGACATGCGACACCTGCCCTTGGCCGTCCGGCATCGTGGCCGGGATGTCGTCGGCAAACACCTGCAACCCGCGCACGCCGAAAGTCGACCGTGCGCCGACACCGCGAATCGTCAGCTGCACATCCTGCGCCAGGTTCTGGCGATCGCGCGCCGACACGCCGGGGATGCGTTGCAACACCTCCGATACGCTGCGCTGCGCACGCGCAGGAATGGTCGTGACATCGGTCGTATCGTTCGACGCAGGGGTGCCCTGCACAGTGCGGTGCCCGACCACCACGACCCCGGGCAATGTCGACGGCACGGGTGGCGCGGCAAGTGCTCCCTGCGATGCGCACACCACCAAAAGCAATGCCAGCACGCCGGGCAATCCAGGACACGTTCGCTGACACGCCTCATGTCGACCGGGTTCAGGACCAGACATCACATCTCGCACCCAAGGGCGCTTTCCATGCGTGCGCGGCTCATGCATGACCGAATCCGCGGCACGCGCAGGTGTCCCGGCAGGATCGGCAGGTCAATCTCACGAGGTGATACGGACTGGCGCTAGCGTGCGGCATGGCCGCGCAGATACGTTTGGACTTCAGCACTAACGTTCAGCCGGGACGGGCAAGCGCGCAGGATAATAGGCGGATGTCGCAGCTGCCAAACCCCGCCGACGATGTGATCGCCGGTTTCCACCCTGCCGTGCGTGCGTGGTTCGAAGGTGCGTTCGCAGGCCCGACCGCAGCACAGGTCCAGGCATGGCCCGCGATTGTCGCCGGGCGCAACACGCTGGTTGCCGCCCCGACCGGTTCGGGCAAGACGCTGACGGCCTTCCTCGCCGCGATCGACGCGCTGATCCGCGAAGGCCTGTCGCACGGCCTGAACGACGCGACCCAGGTCGTCTACATCTCGCCGCTGAAGGCATTGTCCAACGACATCCACATCAACCTGGAAGCGCCGCTGGAAGGCATCCGCGCGCAACTTGCGCGGCAGGGCTTGCCCGACGTGGACATCCGCACCGCCGTGCGCACCGGAGACACACCCCAGTCAGAGCGCGCGAAGCTTCGCAGGACGCCGCCGCACATCCTGGTGACGACGCCAGAATCGCTGTACGTGCTGCTTGGCTCGGACTCCGGCCGCGCCATGCTGGGGTCCACGCGCACGGTCATCGTCGACGAGATCCACGCGATGGTGTCGAGCAAGCGCGGCAGCCATCTGTCATTGTCGCTCGAACGCCTGGAAGCCTTGTGTGGCCGCCGGCTGACCCGCATCGGGTTGTCGGCAACACAGAAACCCATCGATGAAGTTGCACGCTTTCTCGTCGGTTCTGCCGCGGTTGCCAGCGACGGCACGCCCGATTGCGCGATCGTCGATATTGGTTACACCAAGCAACGCGACCTGGCACTGGAACTGCCGCCCGTCCCACTGCAACCGGTCATGTCGAACGAACAATGGGAGCTCGTCTACGCGCGCGTCGCCGAACTCGTCGAAAGCCACCGCACGACATTGGTATTCGTCAACACGCGACGCATGGCCGAGCGCGCTGCCCGCCATCTTGCGGAACGGCTCGGCAAGGACGCCGTCGCCGCGCATCACGGCAGCCTCGCCAAGGAATTGCGCCTGGACGCCGAGCAGCGGCTCAAGCGCGGTGAACTCACGGTGCTGGTCGCGACAGCATCGCTCGAACTCGGCATCGATATCGGCGACGTCGACCTCGTCTGCCAGCTTGGCTCACCGCGTTCGATCGCGGCACTGTTGCAGCGTGTCGGCCGCGCCGGCCACCATGTCGGCGGCATCCCAAAGGGTCGGCTGTTCCCGCAGTCGCGCGAAGACCTGGTTGAGTGCGCGGCGCTGCTGGACTGCGTGCGTCGTGGCGAGCTTGATGCGCTGATCATGCCGAAGGCGCCGCTGGACGTTCTCGCGCAGCAGATCGTCGCCGAGGTCTCCAGCACCGAATGGGACGAGGACGCGCTGTACGACTGGACCCGTCGCGCATGGCCGTATGCGCAACTGGAGCGCAAAGTATTCGACGACGTGGTGCGCATGCTCGCCGACGGCTTCAGTACCCGTCGCGGTCCGCGCGCGGGGTACCTGCATCGCGATGCCGTGCACAAACGCCTGCGCGGACGCAAGGGCGGCCGCATGACGGCGGTGATGTCGGGCGGCACGATTCCCGATACCGGCGATTACGCCGTGATCATGGAACCGCAGGCGATCATGATCGGCACCGTCAACGAAGACTTCGCGATCGAAAGCGGGGCGGGCGATATCTTCCAGCTTGGCAATGCCAGTTATCGCGTGTTGCGCGTGGAACCCGGACGGGTTCGTGTGGAGGATGCGCAAGGCCTACCGCCGAACATTCCCTTCTGGCTGGGCGAAGCGCCCGGGCGCAGCGATGAATTGTCGATCGGCGTGTCGCGGTTGCGTGCTGAAGTGTCGCAACGGCTCGCGCTTGGCGAGGACGCGGTCGTCGCCTGGCTGATCGACGAGGTCGGCATGGTCCCCGAGGCCGCACGCCAGATCGCCGATTACTTCGCGCGCCAGCAAGCCGCGCTCGGCGTCATGCCGACCCAGCAGACACTGGCGATGGAGCGCTTCTTCGACGAATCCGGTGGCACCCAGCTGGTCATCCATACGCCTTACGGCAGTCGCATCAATCGCGCCTGGGGCCTGGCATTGCGCAAGCGTTTCTGCCGCAAATTCAACTTCGAATTGCAGGCTGCGGCGACGGAAAATTCGATCGTGCTGTCGCTGTCGACCAGCCACAGCTTTCCGTTGATCGACGTTGCCCATTACCTGCATTCCAACAGCGCGTGCGACGTCCTGGTACAGGCACTGCTCGATGCACCGCTGTTTGGCGCACGCTGGCGCTGGAACGCCACCACCGCGCTCGCGTTGCCGCGTTTTATTGGCGGCAAGAAAGTCCCGCCACAACTGCAACGGATGAAATCGGAAGACCTGCTGGCCACGGTGTTTCCGGATCAGGTGGCCTGCGCCGAGAACCTCGTCGGCGAACGCGAAGTCCCCGACCATCCACTGGTCGCGCAGACGCTGGATGACTGCCTGCACGAGGCGATGGATAGCGAAGGATGGATTGCACTGCTGCGCAAGCTGGAATCCGGCGAGGTTGCGATCGTCGCGCGCGATCTCACCGCGCCCTCGCCGTTTGCCGCCGAAGCCTTGAATGCACGCCCGTATGCGTTCCTCGACGACGCCCCGCTGGAGGAGCGTCGTACGCAGGCGGTGATGAGCCGCCGTTACAGCGAAGCCGATAGTGCGCAAGACCTGGGTCGCCTGGATCCCGCCGCCATCGAGTCGGTGCGCGAGCAGGCGTGGCCGCAGGTCCGCAATCCCGATGAAATGCACGAGGCATTGATGGGGCTGGGCTGCGTGGCCGATGACGAAGCACAGGCATCGGACTGGGTGCCATGGCTGCACAAGCTGGCGAAGGACCATCGTGCGACCCGCATCAACACCTTGTGGTTCGCGGCAGAGCGCTTGCCGCAGGCGCGGGCGTTGTACCCGGACGCAACCTGCGAACCTTCCATCGAAGCACCTGCTGAATTTGCGGCACAGCCTTGGACGCGCGAGCACGCTGCACTGGAACTGGTGCGTTCGCGCATGAGCGGACTCGGCCCCACCACGGCGGATGAGCTCGTCGCCACGTTGGCGCTACCCCGACTGGATGTCGACACCGCCTTGCTGGGCCTGGAAAGCGAAGGCCATGTCATGCGCGGCAGGTTCACCGCCGCCGCACCTGTTGACGAATGGTGCGAGCGCCACCTGCTTGCACGCATCCACCGCTACACGATTGGCCGCCTTCGTCGCGAAATCGAACCGGTCGAGCCACGCGACTTCATGCGGTTCCTGTTCGACTGGCAGCGCGTGTCGAAGGACACGCGCGTCAGTGGCCCGGAAGCACTCGCCAGCGTGCTTGCACAGCTCGAAGGCTTCGAGGCGCCGGCCGGCGCCTGGGAAACCGAATTGCTGCCCGCACGAATCACCGATTATTCGATCTCATGGCTGGATGACCTGTGCACGGCGGGTCGCATGGCATGGACGCGACTGCGCGGCGCGACCACGACATCGGAAAGCAACGGGCGCGCCGCGCCGGTGCGCGCGACCCCAATCGTATTGTTGCCTCGTCGGCAACTGCCGCTGTGGACACGCCTGACCGCGACCCAACGCGGGGATGATCCAAAACTTTCCACGCGTGCGGAGAAGGTCGAAGATTTCCTGCGCGATCACGGCGCGTCCTTCTTCGACGAGTTGGTCACCGGCGCGCATCTGCTGCGCACCGAACTTGAAGATGCACTCGCGGAACTCGTCGCCCGTGGTCGCGTGCATTGCGACAGCTTCGCCGGCTTGCGCGCCTTGCTGGTCCCACAATCCAAACGCCCGTCGGCGTATTCACGTCGCGGCCGGCGCGCGGCCCTGTTCGGGATCGAGGATGCGGGCCGCTGGACGCTGACCCGGCGCGCTTCCGCCGCATCCGCGCCTGCGAAGATCGAACCCGAGACGATCGAACACATCGCGCGCACGCTGCTGCGCCGCTATGGCGTCGTCTGCTGGCGCCTGCTCGAACGCGAAGCCGCATGGCTGCCGCCCTGGCGAGACCTGCTGCGGGTCTATCACCGACTGGAAGCAAGCGGTGAACTGCGTGGCGGCCGCTTTGTCGCCGGATTGAGCGGCGAACAGTTCGCGCTGGCGGAAGCAATCACCGTGCTGCGGCAGGTCCGAAAGCTCAAGCACGATGGCGCAATGATCAGCCTGTCAGCGCTGGACCCCCTGAACCTGGTCGGCACGCTGCTACCCGGCACCAAGGTGCCCAGACAACTCGGCGCGCGCGTGGTGCTGCGCGACGGACTACCGCTGGCCTCACTGGTCGCAGGCAATGTCGAACTATTGACGCCACTGTCGCCCGAGGATGAGCGTGCCGCGCGCAAGGCGTTGCTGCGCGAGCCCGAATCGATCTTTCCGATCGAAGCGGCCCTGGCTTCCTGAGCCCACCTCGCCTCGATGCTGGCATGACGGTTCGTGCGCACATCGACCTGCTGTCCTGAATGACTTACATGCAGTCATGAAACGCGCGTTCGTGCCTGCGCCGGACTCATGTGCGCGGCGGCGGGTGCAACGTCAGCCTCAATACATTTCGTATTCAACCTGAAAGCGCACCGTCGCGTCCGGCGCGGCATTATTCAGCCCCGCCAGCACCGAGGCGTTGTACCGGAGCTTGTCGCGGCCATGCAGCCGTTGCACGCCAAACACTGCTGGTCCGGCGCTATGCGAATCCTCCCGCCCCAGGTGCCCGACCTCACCAAGCCCGCCGAACCCCTGCACGCCCCACTCCAGCGCTTCATTGCCGCGCCATTTCACTTGCCACGCGTAGTTCAAGTCGACCGCATTGCTGGCACCTTGACCAACTTCGCGATCAAAGCGGAGGTTGAGGTTGGCGATCGTGGGGCCGATTTCTTTTTGCAGTAGCGGGCCGATCTTCAACGTGTCCGGGCCACTGGCGAATTTGTGTTCGTATTCGGCCAGCAAGCCGACATCCATCCAATGCTCGCCTTGTTCGGTCAGCACGAACACATTTTCCCACTCCAGCGATTCCAGGCGCCCGGGATTGCCGCCTTCGGAGGAATACTCCAGCACCGCTTCGGTGCGCCAGCGGCTGTTGACGCCATAGCCCACGTCGAACACGAATCCGCGCTCGTTCGCTGCGTGATTGAAATCGCGAAACCCTCCGCGAAATTCGAATTCGGTTTCCCCCTGCTCGACAGTCGGCGCATAGACCGTATCAGCGGCGCCGGCCATGACCATGGCGCTTGGCGCGGCCGTACAGAGAAGGAGGACGGCGCGCAACAGCAGGTGTCGATATGAAGTCATTGACTCTCTTCAGGCGAAGGGAAACACCAAGCCACGATGACGGCCCGGATGGATTGCAGCCATGCGAACACTACTTTACGAGCAGGGCGCCCTGCGCGGTGTCGCTGTGGAAATCCCCGAAGAACGGGTAGCGCCCCGGCTTCAATGGACTGATGTAGACCGGGATCGTGGCGTGACCGGTGACGACTTTTTCGCGATTGAGCTGGTGACTCTCGAACTCTTCGGGCGTCGCATCTTCGTTGACGACGATGAGCTTGAACTTGACGTTGGCCGGCACCACCACCTCGGCAGGCACAAACCGGTGATCGCGGATCACCAGTCGCACTTCCGGCAGATCGTTGGCGATGGCTGGCAACGCAGTCGCTGCGATGAGGAACAAGCCAACGGACAACATGGCGTTCAATCTGGGCACGCGGGCAAGCCTCATGGCAGGCGAATCCTCATTGGGTCGGGTTGGGCATTGCGTTGATCGTCTGCCGGCGTGGCGCGGCAAGGCGCGCACCGCCGCTCAACAGGAGCACGATCGAAAGATAGGACAGCACCTGCATGCCGCTGGGCTGGGAGGTGTAACCCACCAGCGCATGCAAAGTACGACCCAGCCATGCGTCATCAGAGAGCAGCATGCTGGTATCCCATAGCGGATTGGCCAATGTCGGCAGCACATCGGCCTGGGTCAGGAATCCAACCGCCGCCGCGGTCAATCCCGCAGCCAGCAGGATCAGCAGGCCATTGGTCGCGCGAAAGAAATGTCGCATCGGGATTTTCAACAGCCCCGCGTACATGGCAACACCTGCCGCGATGCCACTGGCAAGCCCCAGTAAGCCACCGATCAGCAGATCGCTCGAGCCAGAACCGCCGGCAAACATGCCGTAACTGAAGAGCACCACTTCCGAGCCTTCGCGCAATATCGCGATCGCCACGACAAGCATCAAGGCGGTCAACGGTCGCCTGCCGGAGGAAACGTCCTCACCATAGCGCCCGGCCTCCAGGGCGAGTGCGCGACCGTGGCGCGCCATCCAGACGACGTGCCAACCGATCATCACGGTCGCCGCGAGGAGCACACCGGCATTGAACCATTCCTGGCCCATTCCGCTCATCGCATCGGCCAGGCGCCCGGCGAACATCGCGACGATGCCCGCGCCCCCACAGCCCAGCGCCAAGCCCGAGCCAATCCAGCGCCAGCGGCCTTCGACACCACGGGTGGCAGCCGCGACAACGCTGACGATCATCGCCGCCTCGAGCACTTCACGGAACACCAGGATCCAGATCGCGAGCATGTCGTTTCAGCCGCCGATGAACTAACCAGATACCGCAATGATAATGGTTCTCATTGTCATTGCAAGCCCGGATTGAGATTTATTGTCGCTCCATGCCAAATGGACACCGCTCTCGCCGCCGGCCGCTCATGTCCGCTCCGCTGATTCAGGAAACTCCTCCCGCCTCGCTCCTGAGCCCAACGTGGCGCTGGCGTGGCGTGATCCTGGGGGTTGTCATGCTCGCCGTCTGGTTTGCCGGACTGCAATCGCGATCCCTCTTCGAACCCGATGAAGGCCGATACGCCGAAATCGCCCGCGAGATGTTCGCCAGCGGCGACTGGGTCATGCCGCGCTTCGACGGCTTCAAGTTCTACGACAAGCCACCGTTGCAGTACTGGGCGACGGCATTGAATTACCAGTTGTTTGGCGTCCATCACTGGACCGCACGACTATGGAGCGCATTGGCAGGATTGCTGTGCGTCCTGGCGACCTGGTACGCCGCGAGGCGCGTGTGGGGCGCACGCGAAGGACGCCTTTCCGGGCTCGTCTGCGCAGGGATGTTCCTCGTCGTCGCCGCCTCCCACATCACGTCGCTCGACATGGGCGTCGCTGGCTTCCTGACGGCGGCGCTGTGTGCATTCCTGATCGCGGAATCCGGTTGCGATACGACGGGATCGCAACGTCGCTGGATGCTGCTGACGTGGCTGGCAATGGCGTTGGCGGTGCTGTCGAAGGGATTGATCGGCATCGTGTTGCCGGGCGGCGCGTTGTTTGTCTTCATGCTGTGGAAGCGAGACTGGACGTTGTTGCGTCGCGTGCAGCTGCTCCCAGGGCTTGCGCTGCTGCTGGTGGTCACCGTGCCATGGTTCGTACTGCTTGCGCGCCGTGACGATCAATTCCTCTCGTTCTTCTTCATCCATGAACATTTCGGCCGCTTCCTGTCGAAAGTCGCCAACCGCAACCAACCGTGGTGGTACTACCTGCCGATCGCGGTGGTCGGACTGCTGCCGTGGACGGGGTTCCTGCTGCAGTCCTTGCGCGTGTCGTGGCAACGTGCGCGCCATGCTGGCGACAACTCTGCTGGTCTCGTCCTGATCTATGCCGCGGTGGTTTTGCTGTTCTTCTCGGTGTCGGGCGCAAAACTGCCGTTATATGTGTTGCCGATGTTCCCCGCTTTGGCGCTGCTGATCGGGCGCACGTTGCCCATGTTGACGCAGGAAATGATTGCGCGACGACTCTTGTGGATTGCCATTCCGGCCGCCCTGTGCATCCCGATCGCACTCGCACTGCCGCACATGCCATCGCTGCACGGCGCGCAGACGGCGTATACCGCGTTGCTTGGACCAGTTGCGGTTGCAATGGCGATGCTGGCGATTGGCACTGGCACTGGTGTGGCGCTCGCGCGCCGCGGCCGGGTCGATGTCGCGATCGCAGCCGCCGCGATCGGTGGACTGCTGTTTGCCCAGGGCTTGTTGTTCGCCTATCAGCGTTTGTCGCCGACCACGTCCGCGCAGACGATGGCGACGCTGGCCAAGCCTTACATTCGTGCGGAGACGCCGGTGTACGCCGTACAAATGTTCTATCGCGGCCTGCCCTTCTACCTGCAACGGCCGGTCACCCTGGTGGACGAACGCCCATACGACCTGCTGGCTGGCATCGACTGGGAACCGGCGTTGCAGATTCCGGATCTGGCTGGCTTCGCGACAAGTTGGACTGCCCATCCTGGCGCCGTGGCGTTCATGCCACCGGCAACGCTGCGGATGCTGGTCGCGCAGGGATTGTCCATGCATGTCGTCGCGCGCACGAGCGACACCATTATCGTGCGCAACGACCCGGGTATTGCGCACTGACGACTCAGGCCGCCTGCTCCAGCACCACCGCTGCCGCATGGACGACCGCGGCAATCTTCAATGCGCTTTGAACGCCCTGCGCACTGATGCCATGTTCGCGGATCACGCGCTCGTGCGAATCCATGCAGGCACCGCATCCATTGATGGCCGATACCGCAAGTGAGGCGAGCTCGAACGTGGTTTTGTCCAACCCGGAATTACCCATGACATTCATTCGCAACCCCACCCGCAACTGGCCATATTCGTCGTTGTGGATCAGGTGCGTGGCGCGATAGTAGATATTGTTCATCGCCATGATTGCCGAAGCAGCCTTCGCCCCGTAAACCTGTTCGGGCGACAGTTGCTCGGCAGCGAATGTTTCCATGGCTGCCACGAGCGGTGCGTGTCGCGCTGCCATTGCAGATGCCAATGCAATCGCGCGCACCTGCATGCCGTCCAGACCCGCTGCGCCGCTCTCGCTCAACACCGAGTCCAGGTTGAGCTTGATGTCTTTTGCGTAGTCGGGAATCGCGTTTCGCAACTCGGACACATTCATGATGGGTTCTCCAGTTGTATAGAAAATGCAAAAACAAAGGCGGCCGAAGCCGCCTTTGCACCGCGCGGCAGCGGGAGGAGGGTGCCGTCCGGGACGACATGCCGCGCTGGAACCAGGCCGTTACGCGGCCTTCAACGTCTCTTCGCCCTTGTGCCAGTTGCACGGGCACAACTCGTCGCTCTGCAAGGCATCGAGCACACGTAGCACTTCGTCGGGATTACGGCCGACGCTGCCGGAAGTGACGTAAACGAACTGGATCACGCCATCGGGGTCGACGATGAAGGTCGCACGCTGCGCGACCCCGTCTTCACCAAGGATACCGAGCGCGGAAACCAGCTCGCGCTTGATGTCGGCAAGCATCGGGAACGGCAGGCTGTTGAGGTCCTTGTGATGCGTGCGCCACGCGTGATGCACGAACTCGCTATCGGTCGAACCGGTCAACAACTGCGCGTCACGATCCTTGAACGCCTGGTCGAGCTTGGCGAAGCCAGTGATCTCGGTCGGGCAGACGAAGGTGAAGTCCTTCGGGTAGAAGAACACGACCAGCCACTTGCCCTTGTAGGTGCTGTTGTCGATATCGACAAAAGCATTGGCGAGGTCGTTGGAAACGGTGGCCTTGAGGTTGAAGGCGGGGAATTTCTGGCCGACGGTCAGCATGGTGGATTCCTGTCTTGGGGAGGGATTCAAGCCTGGCGGGCTTGGCGCCAGCTGATTGGCTATCTTGAGCGGCGCATGGCTATGGGGGAAGTGAATTGTTTCTATGGAAACGATAGGCTATGTCTATCTGCATCCAGGTCCGCACATGAACCTTCGTGACCTTCGCTATCTGGTGGCCCTGGCCGATCACCGCCATTTCGGTCGCGCCGCCGTTGCCAGCTTCGTCAGCCAGCCCACGCTGTCGACGCAGATCCGAAAGCTCGAGGCGGAACTTGGCGTGTCACTTGTCGAACGCGCACCGCGCCGGATCATGCTGACCCCGATCGGACGTGACATCGCCGAACGTGCGCGCAGCGTGCTCTCCGATGTCGCCCAGATGGGTGAAGTGGCTCGTCGCAGCAGCAATCCCGAGGCAGGCACCGTACGGTTGGGCCTTTTCCCCACGCTTGCGCCGTACCTTCTCCCACATGTGCTGCCTGCGGTCCGAACCCGGTTCCCTCGGCTTGAACTGCTCCTGGTCGAGGAGAAGACCGATGTCATCCTCAACCGGTTGCGCGAAGGCCGACTGGATGCCTGCCTGCTGGCGCTGCCCGTGCACGACGATCAATTGCATGTCGAACCGCTGTTCGAGGAGCCCTTCGTGCTGGCCGTCCCGCAATCGCACCGCCTTGCTACCCGCATCACGCCGCTGTCGCTCGACGACCTGGACCACGAGCACCTGCTGCTGTTGGAGGAGGGCCACTGCCTGCGCGACCAGGCGCTGGACGTCTGCCGGCTGGCAGGGGCCGACGAACGCGACGGGTTTCGCGCCACCAGCCTGGAAACCTTGCGACAGATGGTCGCGGCCGGTGTCGGCATCACCCTGCTGCCGGTCCTTGCGATACAACCGCCCGTGCCGCCCTCGCCGGGGATCCATTTGTTGGCGTTTCGCGGGAAACCACCGAACCGGACCATCGCAATGGTCTGGCGGCGCAGTTCTGCAATGGCAGAATTCCTGCTGAAACTGGCGGCGCAATTTGGCGCATTGCCACACGAACTACTGAAATATCCTCCGACGTTGGCACCCGTCAGGACAACCATCCGGCGCAAGGGGAAAACAAGCAGATGAGCGCACGAGGCTGGATGGTTCTGGCGCTGGTGTTGGTTGTGGCAGGTTGGTGGCTTTCGCCGATGTCACCTCGCGTTCCGCGGGTGGCACCCACCGCCGACGGCGGTTACGCAAGATGCCCCACGCCGCCGCAGGTCGAAGCCAATGCGGAACCACTGCAATCCCCGGTTCCTGCTTCGATGCCCGCCTTCCAGTTGGCAGTCGCACAACTGCAGCCGCTGGCAGGCTTCAGCGTCGATGCGCGCGTGCTCTCGCGTGAGGATTATTCGGTCGGCCGCGCGACACAATTGTCGCCAACCGACCTGGCGCTGGGATGGGGTCGCATGCGCGAGGATGCCGTATTGTCGCATTTGACGATCAGGCAATCCGCGCGCTGGTATCAGTACCGATGGAGCGGTGACCCTCCATTACCTCTATCGGAGATCGCTGGATCCAGTGCCAACATGCACATGATTCCGGCCGATCCCTTCAGCGCTGAAGCCTTGCATCGCGTGCGTGTCGGCGATCACATCCGTGTCGACGGATGGCTGGTGGAAGCGACCACGCCAGATGGCTGGACGTGGCGCAGTTCGCTCACGCGGGACGACGTGGGAGACGGCGCGTGCGAAGTGGTTTATGTGTGCGCGATCACGCAGTTGTAAGGCGATTTGCAGTCACGCTCTTACAGTATTTCTGCGCAGAGTGGGATCAAGACGGGCTCGCCATTTCCCGATGCTCCATGACAGGATAGTGATTCGTTGGCGGTGCTCCGGGTTCGGCGACGCACCGACCCGTTAGCGCGCCAGAGGCTCCTACATGAAAACCGCCGGCGCGACGCGCACGCAGTTGCGACCCGCGTCCTTGGCGGCGTAGAGCGCCCTGTCGGCACGCACCACAGCCGCCGCCGGGGTGCTCTCGCGATCCAGTCGCGTTGACACGCCGACACTGACGGTCAGCCGTTCGGCATGGCGTTCATACAGGAATTCACAGCCTTCAACGGCACTGCGCAGACTCTCGCCCATCTCACGCGCATCGGCGCCTGCACGTCCAGGCAACAGCACCACGAACTCCTCGCCGCCGTAGCGTCCGAGCGTGTCTCCAGCTTGCAACGCACTTCGCAGGGCGGTGGCGACCTGGCGCAGGCAATGATCCCCACCGGCGTGGCCGAGCCGGTCGTTGACCGACTTGAAATTGTCGATGTCAATGAACAGCAGCGACAACTCACGTTTTTGTCGATGCGCATCCATGAAAGCACGCGTCAGCCACTGGTCAATGCTGCGTCTGTTGAACGCCCCCGTGAGCGCATCGAGCTCGGCCGAGCGACGTAGCTGGATCGCCGCGACGGCGTCGTCGGCATTGGAAACGGCAATACGCGCGAATTCGTCTGCCAACGCCATCTCGTCCGTCGTGAAGCCATCGCTACCCATGCGCACCAGCAGCAGCGCACCCCATGCCGGGCCTCGGATCGTTAGTGGTATCAGCGCTTCGATGCACTGCCTGCCCTCGTGCGTTCCGGCCTGCTGCAACGGCAACCCCTGCATTGCCTGGCGCTTCAACACGAGCTGGCGGCTTGAGATGTCGAGCATGGCCTTGCCCTCGATCGGTTCCAGCACGAGGAAGTCGTGACCGTGGTAGCCCTGCGCTATCACCGCAGACGCCTGTGCCGGAATCTGTGGCAGAAGGCTTTCCAGCAACAGGCGGAACGCCAGCCACTCCACGTCGCTGTCGGCATTGGGCGCACGCAAACCGCGCATCGCCAATGTCAACCGTGCACGAGCGCTTTCCCGTGCCATTTTCCGTTCCGAATCGACGCGCGCCAGGCGATCGCGATCGCGCTGTTGGCGGAAGTCGCCGATGCGGCTGATCAACCCCACCATCAACACCGCCATCGCCACCATGAGCGCGAACTGGTAACCGAATCGGGTCCATAGCATGTCCACAACCCAGCCCCGCGACACGCCAGCGCGCACCCCCGAGGCCAGCGCCGCCAATACCACCAACAACAACACCGCCCCAGCCATCGGCACTCGTTGGCGTACTGCTTCAATCAGGATGCCCACGGCAGCCATAGCTGTAGCAACCATCGCCAAGGTGACCACCAGCTGCAACCACGGCGCGAATACCGGCAGTCCGAGCAGGCAGATCGCCGCCAATGCGACCAGCAATATGCAAAACCCATCGAAATACCGAACACTCCAAATCGGGCCGCTGCGCAACTGGGCGTATCGCATCAGCATCTGCAGGGCCGCGACATCGAAGAGCAATCTGAGCGTCCAGATGCCGGCGCCACGCCAGAGGGAAAGGTGGTTCAGCACCGGCATCAGGAACAGGTGGCCGTTATCTGCGGCGACCAGGAGCATCGCGGCACAGGCGCTGCCGAACATCGCGAGAAACGCGCGGTCGCGCGCCGCCGAATACAACGACAGTGAAAGCAGTGCAAGCATGAATAAACCGGCATAGATCACGCATTGCAGCCCGATCGCGCGATGTCCGGCCTGCATCGCCGCCGTCTCGCGGAGCACCCGAGGTCGCAGCGCGGTGCTGACACCGCCACGGGCATGCAGGGTCAGCGCGATGTCGCCGTGCCATGTCGTGGGCAATGGCAGGATGAAACCGCTGGGAAGGATGCCTTCGTCCGGGTGGGGGTGAAAGAAATCACTCTGTGCCGTTCGCCAGGCCGGTGCCTCAAGCCAGAGCGAATCGACGGGATCGCGCCCGACCCAAACCACCCAACGCGACATCGTCGGATCCGGGGGCGGAAGGCTGAATTTCAACTCCGTCGCTACGTCGCGCGTCCGCCCGCCAGATAACAGCAATGCACCCCCATCCCGGCTCAGGCTGGCGCCAGCCACGGGCTGTAAATGCACCGGAACTTGATCCCCGATCGGGCGCGTTGCCGCCATGACCCCGACGACAAACAGCAACAACAACCAGGCCATGCCGGCCGCGAACAGCTGGTCGTGTCGATCAGCGTGCAGGATGCGCATCGCATTTCCGCATTGCAGCCAAGACCCAATGCCTCGGCACGACGGACCAGCTCATTGCCAGCGAATGTTGGTCGCTGTTTTCAAACTGCATCGTGCGATCCCCTGTTCAGTCAAAATCCGCAAGCAAGAACCATGCCAGATATTGACTTTTGCTGCCATCGATCGGCGCTCGGCTACACTCCAATCATCATCACGCCGTAGCCCCCCCCGTGCCCAGTCCGTCGAATGCCCATGCCGCCTCCGGCGAACACTCTACTCCGCGAACGAGCGAGGACGCTGGTCGGCAGGACTTCATCAGGCAGATCGTGCGCGATGACCTCGCTGCCGGGTTGGCGGCGCCCAGGACCCGCTTCCCGCCCGAGCCCAACGGCTACCTGCATATCGGGCATGCCAAGGCGATCTGCCTGGATTTCGGCATCGCAGCCGAGTTCGGCGGGCGCTGCAACCTGCGGTTCGATGACACCAACCCGGCGCGGGAAGATCCCGAGTACGTCAACGCCATCCAGGACGATGTGCACTGGCTGGGTTTCCAATGGAGCGAATTGCGGCATGCGTCGGATTATTTCGATGTTTTCTACCTGGCCGCCGAAAAACTGATCGCGCAGGGCGACGCCTTTATATGTGACCTCAATGCCGAGGAAGTACGCGCCTATCGCGGCACGCTGACCGAACCGGGCCGCGATTCGCCCTTTCGCAACCGCGAAGTCCGGGAGAATCTCGACCTGTTCCGGCGCATGCGTGCGGGAGAATTCCCGGATGGTGCGCGGACACTGAGGGCAAAGATCGACATGGGCTCGGGCAATATCAACCTGCGCGATCCCGCCCTGTACCGGATCAAGCACGTGGAGCACCAGAATACCGGCGTCGCCTGGCCCATCTATCCGATGTACGACTATGCGCACTCTCTGTCGGACGCGATCGAAGGCATCACGCATTCCTTGTGCACGCTGGAATTCGAGGACCATCGCCCGCTGTACAACTGGTGCGTGGACAAGGTCGACCTCGCGCATTCGCCGGATCTCCTCGCGCCACTGCTTGCCAAAGGTTTCCCCAGTGAAGCCAGCAAGCCACGCCAGATCGAGTTTTCACGAGCCAACCTCAACTACACCGTGATGAGCAAGCGCAAGCTGATGGCATTGGTGCAGGCTGGGCTGGTCGATGGCTGGGACGACCCACGCATGCCGACGCTGCAGGGGATCCGCCGTCGTGGCTACACACCGGCATCGCTGCGCCTGTTCGCCGAGCGCATTGGCATCAGCAAGCAGAATTCACTGATCGATTATTCGGTTCTCGAAGGCTGCCTGCGCGATGACCTCGACGCAGTGGCGCCACGCCGAATGGCGGTGCTTGATCCGCTGAAAGTCATCTTGACCAACTTGCCGGATGATCACGAAGAGCAGCTCGCGTTCTCCAACCATCCAAAGGACGAGACACTTGGAATGCGGAATATTCCATTTGCACGCGAATTGTGGATCGAGCGCGAGGATTTCGCCGAGGCCCCGCCAAAGGGATTCAAGCGCCTGGTCTTTGGAGGCGAAGTCAGGCTGCGAGGGGCTGGCATCATCCGCTGCGACCAGGCAGTCAAGACTATCGATGGCGACATCATCGAACTCCACTGCACCCTCGATCCACTTTCGCGTCCGGGCATGGAAGGCGCGAACCGAAAAATCAAGGGCACCATCCACTGGGTCAGCGCGAAGCATGCCGTAGTAGCCGAAATGCGCCTGTACGACCGCTTGTTCCTGGTAGCCGATCCGGACAATGACGACGATGGCAAGACCTACCGGGATCACTTGAACCCCGGTTCACGCCATAGCGTCACCGGCTATGTGGAGCCTACGGCCGCCGATGCCGCGCCGGAGCAGACGGTGCAATTCGAGCGCAACGGCTATTTTGTTGCTGATCGTTACGATCACACCTGCGCTGCACCAGTGTTCAATCGCAGTGTCACCTTGCGCGACACGTGGGCTACTGGCGATAAGTCATGAGACATGCAGCCCAGTCTTGCGCCATCCTGCTTGCAGTGATGGCGTTGGCGGGTTGTCCACAGCAACCTTCGGCTGGGGCTGAAAGGAACCCTTCCTTTGCGCATGCCTCGGGCCATGCGACTGATGCAATCAGGCCGCAGGAAACGCCGCGGCCGGCGCCGCGCATGAGCACGCCGATGCCTCCACAAGTATTCCCGTCCCAGTCCTCATCCTCCCCGGCTGTCACCATCGATCATGCATGCCATGTCGATGGCGATTGTGCAATCAAGGATGTCGGTAGCTGCTGCGGCGCCAAGCTCGAGTGCGTCAACAAGGACAGTCCCACCCATCCCGCCGGCGTGCGTGCGCAATGCGCGAAGGAGCATCGGATCTCCAGTTGCGCGTTCCGAAATCTCACCCAGTGCGGCTGCGAGCAACATCACTGTGCCCCCAAGGGCAAGACGCCGGTTGGCGGCTGGATTGATGACCCTCCGGCGCCGCCCGTTCCGGTGCGTTGATGCTGACGGCGCTCAAGCGGCGGCTATTCGTTCAACCAGGCGCGCAAACGGTCCTCGTCGAAGGGCCAATCCAGTTCACGACGGCCCGTCGCATCGCACAACACTGGCACGCGTTCCCCGTAACGGGTTTCCAGATGCGCGTCGTCATCGATGAACACACTGTCGAACTCCGGCGCGCGAACCTTGGCCAGCAGTGCCAGCGCCAGATCGCACAGGTGGCAGTCGTCGCGCTGGTAGAGGATCAGGGTCAAGGCGGCGGGTCCGTGGCGGCAGCATAGAATAGGGCTTCCCTGCCGGATCCCGACATGCCTGTCAGCACGTTCGACCTTTACAAGATCGGCATCGGCCCAAGCTCTTCGCACACGGTTGGGCCGATGCGCGCAGCGGCACGATTCGTCAGCCATTGGCTGGGCGGATCCACGCCCGAACATCACGGCAACCTGCAGCGCACGGTGCGCATCCGCGCCGAAGTGTTTGGCTCGCTGGCCATGACCGGGCGCGGCCACGGCACGGACAAGGCGCTGCTGATGGGGTTGGAGGGCCATTGGCCCCATCAGATCGACCCGGACATGATCCCGGCCGCGCTGGAACGCATTCGCAGCGAGAAGCAGATCCATTTGCTCGGGCGGCATACGATCGCATTCGACGAGAAGCGCGACCTGATCATGAACAAGCGGCAGAAGTTGCCCTTCCACACCAATGGAATGCGCTTCACCGCCTACGACAGTGACGGGGGCGAAATCGCCACCCGCGATTACTACTCGGTGGGCGGTGGCTTCGTGGTCAACGAGGATGAAGCGGCCGAAGACCGCATCGTTGCCGACACCACGCCGCTGCCGTATCCGTTCCATAGCGGCGATGAATTACTGGCGCAGGTACATCGCAGCGGGTTGACGATCGCGCAGCTGATGTTCGAGAACGAAAAGTCGTGGCGTAGCGCCGACGAGATCATCGCCGGCTTGCGCGAGTTGTGGGACGCGATGAAAGGCTGCGTCGCACGCGGCATTCGTCAAGGCGGTACCTTGCCGGGCGGTTTGAACGTGACGCGGCGCGCTCCGCTGTTGTTTGCCGAACTATCGGCGCAACCGGAACACGCATCGCGCGACCCATTGACCGTCCTTGACTGGGTCAACCTCTACGCACTGGCGGTGAATGAGGAAAACGCTGCAGGCGGCCGGGTGGTTACCGCTCCAACCAACGGCGCCGCGGGCATCCTGCCAGCGGTGCTGCACTACTACGAACGATTCATCCCCAACGCCAACGAGCAGGGCATCTTCGACTTCCTGCTGACTGCCTCGGCGATCGGCATCCTGTACAAGGAAAACGCATCCATCAGCGGCGCGGAAGTCGGCTGCCAGGGCGAAGTCGGCGTGGCGTGTTCGATGGCAGCGGGAGGATTGACCGCAGCACTCGGCGGGACACCCAGCCAGATCGAGAATGCCGCCGAAATCGGCATGGAACACAACCTGGGGCTGACCTGTGATCCCATCGGCGGACTGGTGCAGATCCCATGCATCGAACGCAATGCGATGGGTGCGGTCAAGGCGATCAATGCCTCGCGCATGGCCCTGCGCGGGGATGGCAAGCACAAGGTCAGCCTGGACAAGGTCATCAAGACGATGCGTGACACCGGCCGCGACATGCAGGACAAGTACAAGGAAACCAGTCGTGGGGGACTGGCGGTCAACGTGATCGAATGCTGAGCACGCCGGTCGTCTTACTATCCGCGGCGCGGCAGGCTTACACTTCCTGAGGTGCTAGGGTGACGGCGTCGGTTGACGACGCGCTGGCGAGCGTCAGAGCAGGGGGTGTGACTGATGGAACCGCGGCGTCCCATGCAATGGCTGTCGGCAGTTCTGCTGTCCGCCCTGCTGTTGCCGACGCTGCTGCTGTCCACGATGTTGCTGGTCTCGGCGCCGGCGTGGGCATTGAAGCCGGACAAATCGTTCACCCATTACGTGCTCAATACCTGGTCGATCCAGGATGGACTGCCGCAGATCACTGCATTGAGCCTGGCACAGGATCGCGTTGGCTACTTGTGGGTCGGCACGCAAGACGGTCTGGCGCGATTCGATGGCGTCCGCTTCGTGACCTATACCCCGGAAGATACTCCAGCCCTGCCCGGTATCTGGATCGGTGCACTGCTGTCTGATCGCCGTGGGCGGCTGTGGGTCGGCACTTACAAAGGACTGGCGTTCTATGACGGCCAGCAGTTCCACAAAGTCAATGCAGCCGATCCGGCGCTTTATCCATCGCTGAATGTCGTCGCGTTGATCGAGCAGGCCAATGGTCAAATCATCGTGGGCACGACCGAAGGCGTGTTTCGCGTGGTTGATGACCGGCTGGTGCACGTCACCGGACCCAAGCCGGCATTGAGCCTGCTTTCGCGCCAGGATGGCCTGTGGGTCAGCAGTACTGGTGTGGTGCAACGCATTGCCGCGAACGGTGCAACCGTAAGTTTGCCATTACCCACCGATGCCAGCAGTGCGGCAGTGTCCCGCCTGACCGACGCGCAGGGTCGATTGTGGGCAGGAACTTCGCAGGGATTATTCGCACTGATGGGCGATGGTTGGCATCGCGTCCAGGCCAACCCGGCTTTTGATCACTCGCCGGTCACTGCATTGCTGCCCGATCACGATGCGAACCTGTGGGTCGGCAGCAATGCCGGATTGGCGCGTTTCCGCAATGGCGCGCTGACCGAGTTCATTCCCGACAGCAACCCGCGCGCCTTTGCACAGGTGATCTCGGCCATGGAGGATCGCGAGGGAAATCTCTGGCTCGGCAGCCAGCTCAACGGACTGGCCCGGTTGTGGAATGGCTGGACGCGACGCTACAGCGTCGGCGAGGGGCTGAACGATCGCATCGTGTGGTCACTGTCGCCCGATCCCGACGGCCAACGCATCTGGGTCGGCAGCAACGACGGTTTGAGCCTGTTCGACCAGGGCCATTTCAACCTGGTGGTGCCCGGGAATGCCTTGCCGCATCCGCATGGGTACAACGTCCTGGCGGAAACCGTCGGAAAAGGGGAGACGGGAATAGGGAATCGGAAAAGCGGCGGTAGCCACGAGTCCACGACTTCAACAACGCCGGGTTCGCACAGCAATTCTTCGACGACGTCCGGCTCCCGGCCCTCCACTTCCGACTCCCAGGTCTGGATCGGCACGAGGCGCGGTCTTGTGTTGTGGCGCGACGGCCAAGTGCGCTCGCCACCGGAACTGGCGCCGATGGCTCGTGCGCAGATCAATGGCATCGTCCGCACTGCTGATGGCATGTGGTTTCCAACGACTGATGGCTTGTTTCACCTGGTCGACGGCAAGATGCAACACATCGGGCCAGCAGAGGGATTGCAGGACCCGCGTGTGCGGGTCATGGCTTTCGACAAGGACGGGCAAGTCCTGCTCGGGACGCAATCGGGTCTTTGGGAATTGCGCGATGGCAAAGCGCTCAGGCCGCTGCTGCAAGCCGGGTTACCACCGGATATCGACGTGTCGGCTTTGCTGCGCTTACGCGATGGCCGGCTGGTGATCGGCTCTTTGTCGGAACGTCTTTTGATCCTTGCCGGGAATGCTTGGCATACCCTTGGGCCGAAGCAGGGCCTACCAGCCAATTCGCCATTCTTCCTTGACGAAGATGACCATGGGTGGCTCTGGATCGCGGGCATTCGCGGCGTCAGCCGGGTCCGCGTGGCGGATTTGCCAACCGGGGCCGACGGCGCGACGACACGCAACGTGCATGGCGAGCTCGTCCTCAACGAGCGCGGTGATCCCAACGCCGGGCAGCAGGGTTTCTGCTGCAACGGCGCCGGTATGTCGAAAGGATTCATGCGCGACGAAGTGCTGTGGTTGCCATCACGCGATGGCGTGGTGGCGCTGGACACGCGCGAGATCCTGCGCAATGCCGTGCCACCGGTGGTGCTGATTGAACGGTTGCACACGCCGCAAGGCTGGCACCCGTTATCGACATCCCGGGTGGCTCGCATGGTATTGCCGGCATCGGCGCGCGATCTGGGTTTTGAGTTCACCGCGTTGAGTTTCCAGGACCCGGACAGCGTGCAATTGCGCTATCGACTGCAAGGCTACGACACGGGCTGGCATCGGCTGGAAGACTCGCGGCGGCGCAGCGCCAACTACACCAACCTGCCGCCGGGCAATTACACCTTCGAGGTAATTGGCGCCAACAATGCCGGCGTTTGGAATCCGCATCCGGCGCTCTTGCGGTTCCGTATCCAGCCGCTGTTCTACGAAACCTGGATCTTCCGCGCATTGCTTGCCGCATTGCTGGTGATGCTGCTCTATGCCGGCTATCGCCAGCAGCTGCAGCGCCATTCGCGACAACGCACGGAACTCGAATCCCTGGTGCAGGAGCGTACGCGCGAATTGCACGCGGCCAATGCTCGGCTGGAGAAAGCCAGCCAGACAGATCCACTGACGGGTCTGCGAAACCGCCGTTACCTGGCCAACCAGCTTCCCGCCGACCTTGCGTATTACGACCGCGAACGCAAACGTGTTGGCGGCTATGACCAGGTCCTCGTGTTCGCACTTGTGGACCTGGACTTCTTCAAATCCGTCAATGACCTGCACGGCCACAAGGCCGGCGACCAGGTGTTACTGCAGGTCGCGCAGGTGCTTGGATCGCTGGCGCGAAGCAGCGATTACCTGGCACGCTGGGGTGGCGAGGAATTCCTGCTGGTGTTCCGCCCGATGGAAGGCCGCTTCCTCGAAACCATTGGTCACCGAATCCGCACCGCCGTGTCGACCCATGACTTCGACATCGGCCTCTCGCAGCCACTGCACCTGACGTGTTCGGTCGGATTGTCCGAATACCCGTTGTTCCGCGACGCCCAGCAAGGCCTGGGTTGGGAACAGATGGTCGAACTCGCGGATGCGGCGCTGTACTGGGTCAAGCAGCACGGCCGTGACGGCTGGGCTGCGTTTCGTCCGACGCTCCACACCGACCTTGCGACGCTGATGCGCGACCTGCAGCTGGGTGTCGCCGACCTGGTCCAAGCCGACCGTCTGCAACTGCTGACCTCCCGTCCGCTGCCCGATACGCCCACGCCGGATGCATCTTCGCCGGATCTGCCGCAATGAACGCCATCAGCAGCCCGGCATCGCGTAATGCCGGTTTGGCCCTGGCCTTCATGGCCGCCTTCCTTGGCTGTGTCGCCTTCGCCCACCAGACCGTCGCATCGCCCGGCGACGTGGCCTTGTACTGGCCCGCTTCAGGAGCGGCGCTCGCGCTGGTCGTGCTGCGCGGCTGGCGCTGGGCATTGCTGGTGCCCCTGTCGCTGTTGCTGGTGCAGCTGGCGCTCGATCCGGTGCCGGCCGCGTTTTTACCGTACTGGATGCTTGCAGGGTTTGCGGGCACCCTGGCCGGCGGCTGGCTTGCTGGTCTCACCCTTCGAGGCGACTTGACCGCACGGCCGGGCACCGTTCGTTACGGTTTCCATATCCTGTTTGGCGGCGTGCTGATGGCGGCGATCGGCGGCCTGATCGGCGGGTTCGGCATGTGGCAGGCGGGTCTGATCAAGACACCCGAACTGCTTGATGCGCAATTGCGGTGGGCTCTGGGGGACCTGCTGGGCATCGCCAGCGTGACGCCCGCGCTGATGTTGGCGGCAGAGGCCTGGCCGCACCGGCGAAAACCGCGCCGCGACCACCCCGGAGGCGACGGCGAAGCGCTGCTGTGGAATGTCGCACTGGTCACCAGCTTCCTGCTGATGGCGTGGGGGATGAGCCTGAGTCGTGACTTCGCACTCGGCCTGTCGAGCCTGCCGTTGGCGGTGATGATGTGGAGCGCGCTGCGCTTCACTTCGTTGCGCACGGCGTTGTCGGTATTGGTGACGGTTGCCCTGATCACCAGTTTTTCCGGTTTCGGACTGATGGGGCTGCATCCGGCGCGCGGCACGCTGGACGTCGCCATCCTGCTGGTCTACCTGTGCCTGCTGGCCATCCTGCCAATCGTGCTTGCCATGACGGTCAACCAGCACCGGGCAGTCGCGCGCAGCCTGTTGCGTCGCGCCAGCACGGACCATCTGACCGGCCTGCCCAATCGCAGCACATTCGAGACCCTGGTCCAGCTGGCGCTGCGCGATCCCGCCAATGTGCCGTTGGCACTGGCATATCTGGACCTGGACAACCTCAAGCTGGTCAACGACACCGCCAGCCATCAGGTTGGCGATGCCCTGATCCGGTCCGTGGCCGTTGGCCTGCGCGCACAGATGCGCGGCGGCGATGTGCTCGGCCATCTTGGTGGCGACGAATTCGTCGTGCTGCTCCACAACGCCACGCCAACCATCGCCCGCGAACGAGCGCAGGGGTTGCTGCACGCCGTCCAGAACAGCCGTCATGAAGCCACCGAGGAGCAATACGACATGACCGCCAGCATCGGGTTGGTGCCATTCCAGCCCGAGCAGGTCGACTTTGCCGAAGTCCTGTCGCAGGCCGATGCCGCCTCCTTCAACGCCAAGGAACTGGGCGGTAATCGCGTCTGTGTCGCCGGTGCGATGGGTGGCGCGATGGCCGATCCGACATCCGGCATGCGCTGGACCGTGCGGATCCGCGAGGCACTGCAGCAGCAGGGATTCCTGCTGTACGCGCAATCAATCGCGCCCCTGCACCCGGGCATGGAAACCGGCGCGCACTTCGAATTGCTGCTGCGCATGCGCGATACCGGTGGCGGCCCGCCGCACCTGCCCGAACGGTTCATCCCTGCTGCCGAGCGGTTCCAGCTGTCGGTGCGGATCGACCGGGAAGTGGTCCGCCTGGCGCTTGATCGCCTGGAAGCGGAGCCGCACGCGGCATCGCGCGTGGCGATGTGCGCGATCAACCTGTCTGCGGCAACATTGATGGATGAAGGCTTCGTCGGGTTCGTCGGCGAACGGTTGCATCGCGGTAGCTTCCCTGCCGATCGCCTGTGCTTTGAGCTCACCGAAACCAGCGCGATGCGCGACCCTGCGCGCGCGCAACGCGTGATCGATGAATTGCGCGCACTTGGATGCCGGTTCGCCCTGGACGACTTCGGCACGGGTTTTTGCTCGTTCGGTCACCTGCGCGCGCTGGATGTCGATTTCATCAAGATCGACGGAAGCTTCGTGCGCGACATGCAGACCTCATCGCTGTCGGCAGAGGTCGTCCGTTCGATCACCCGCATCGCGCATCTGCTGCACAAACGCACGATTGCCGAGCACACTGAAACCGAATCGGTGCGGGACGCGTTGATGACGCTTGGCGTGGACTATGCACAGGGATTCGCCATCGACCGGCCGCAGCCGCTCGATGTGTACCTGGCGGCGCTTGACGCGAAGGCCATCACCACTTTGTAGGATGGGTAGAGCGCAGCGAAACCCGTCCTACGTTCTTCGCATGATCCGCAGCACATCGTCCAGCAGCGCCGCAGCGGTCACATTCGCACCCGCACCTGGCCCCTGGATGACCAACGGCTGGTGGCGATAACGACAACTGTGGATGGCGACGCGATTGTCCGTCCCGTTGCCGCCACACAATGGATGCACCATCGGCAGCGCGCGCAAGCCAACGCTTGCATGGCAGCCATTTGCACCGACTTCGAACCGCCCGACGAAACGCAGCCTCGCACCATCGCGGTATGCCTGCTGGAAACGCGCGCGCATGGGCGCATCGAGTGCAGGCAATCGCGCGTCGAGCACGGCGGCCGGAACTCGAGCCAGGGACGCAGGCACCAGCGAATCGACGTCAATAGCGTCGTCCTGCAAATCCAATCCGGCGACCCGGGCCAGGATCAGCAGTTTGCGGCGCACGTCCTCACCGCTGAGGTCGATGCGAGGATCAGGCTCGGTATACCCGGCCGTGGCCGCTTCTCGCACGAAACCGGAAAACGGACGCATCCCGTCGAAGCGATCGAACAACCACGCCAGCGAACCCGAAAGCACGCCTTCAACGCGATGGATGCGATCACCGCCCGCCGTCAGTTGTCGCAACGAGCGCAGCAATGGCAACCCGGCGCCGACCGTGGCGCTGTCGCCGTAACAAGCGCCTGATTCGCACTGCGCTCGCGCGATCGACCGGGCGCGGGCAAGATGGGCGCCGTTTCCGAGTTTGTTGGCAGTGACCACGTGGATGCCGCTGGCCAGCCACGTCGCGTGTCGTGCAGCAACCGCCTCGCTGGCCGTCGCATCGACGACGACATCACCCCGCGACAGCGCCATGGCATTGAACGCGATACTGGTACCGGAAGGGTGCGCATACGGCAAACCTTCGGCGGCATGCAACGCCCGCATCGGGTCATCTGCGCAGGCGCTGATGCCACGCGAATTCACAAGTGCATCGAAGCATGGCAACCCCATCCCATCCGCCACCAATCGACCATAGCGGTGGACGAACGCTGTGCCGACGGTCCCGGTGCCCAGCAGCACCAACCGTCGCGTTGCCTGCCCGACGGCATAGGGCGATGGGTGGTGGAGACGTGTCGGATGCGCCAGCCGTGTGTTCATCTCCCTGCCCGCTCGCATCGCACCTCGCTGTCCACGGCCTCGATGCGTGCGAGTGCCGCGCAGAGATCCGCCTGCAGATCGTCCAATGCCTCGATGCCGACCGACAGGCGCAGCAAGCCATCGGAGATCCCGGCTGCGGCACGAGCTTCGGGAGACATCGCCGCATGCGTCATCGTCGCCGGATGCGCGATCAGGCTTTCGACGCCACCCAGGGATTCGGCCAGCGTGAAATATTGCAATCCATCGACGAATGCCCGCACGGCCTGCTCACCGCCGCTGAGTTCGATACTCATCATCGCGCCAAATCCGGTCTGCTGGCGCAACGCCACCGAGTGTCCTGGATGACACGCCAAGCCCGGATAGTGGACCGCCGTCACGCCGGGCTTGTCGACCAGCCAGTGCGCCAGGGCGCCCGCGTTTTCCTGGTGTACCCGAAGTCGCGCATCGAGGGTGCGCAATCCTCGCAGGGTCAGGAAGCTGTCGAACGGCGAACCGGTCAGCCCCAGCGCATTGGCCCACCAGGTCATCTGCTCATGCAGCTGCGCCGTCGCCGACACCACCGCGCCTCCGACGACATCGCTATGGCCGTTGATGTATTTGGTGGTCGAATGCACAACCAGATCCGCGCCGAACGCGATTGGTGTCTGCAGTGCCGGCGACAGGAAGGTGTTGTCCACGACCGCCAATGCGCCTGTTCTGTGCGCAGCGTCGATGACGAAACGCAGATCGGTAATGCGCAACAATGGATTGGAAGGTGTTTCGATCCAGATCACTTTCGGCGGCACGCGCAACGCCGCCGCCAGCGAACGCGGGTCCGCAAGGTCAGCCGTTACCAGTTCGAATTGCCCTTTTTTTTCCAGCGCGTTGAACAGGCGCCAACTGCCGCCATAGCCGTCGTGTGGCACCACGACGCGATCACCGGGCTCCAGCAATGCGTGCAGTACCAGCGTGATCGCGGACATGCCGGTGGACGTGACAACGCCACCGGCGCCACCTTCGAGTTGTGCCAGCGCGTCCCCCAGCAGGTCGCGCGTCGGATTTCCGCTGCGCGTGTAATCGTATTGGCGCTTGGCGTTGAAGCCGGCAAAGCTGAAGTTGCTCGACAACACCAGGGGCGGCGTCACCGCACCAAATGCGCTGTCGCGATCGATGCCAGCGCGCACCGCACGCGTTGACGGATACGGGGGCGGCGGCGCGATTGGAGTGCTCATGCCACACCCCCACATGACGCAGTAAGCGCTTCTTGCAGGACGAGTGCAATCGCATCGACCTCCTTCAGGAAGGCGTCATGGCCGTATTTGGAACGCATTACACGCAGGGATTTCTTCCCCGGAAGACGCTCGGTAAGGCGAAACGCATCTTCGATCGGTACCAGCCGATCTTCGGCGACGGCGACAACAGTGACAGGAATGCGCACCGCATCTGGCTCAATGGCGTGCAGATCGATCGATTCGGACAAACGCACGAATCCCGTCGCCGAAAAAGTCGCCGCGAAACGCTGCCCACAGTGGTCCAGGTAGTCCTCGGCCGGACATCGCACGCGCCCGTTGCTGACCTTCGCGCGGCTGCCGAATCGCTCGGCGAATTCTTCCGGCGTGCGGTAAGCCAGCATCGCCAGCTCGCGCGCCAGGGCCAGTCCCGCAGACTCGTCGCATTGCAACGCGCCCAGCGCGACGGCACGACGCTGCAGCGCGCGACAGGCGCTGGCGTAGGGATGCGCACGATCGGTTCCACTGATGGCGACCAGATGTCCGATGCGATCGCCATGCAATGCGGCGAAATGCAATCCAACCATGGCGCCGTAGGAACACCCGACGAACGCCGACAGTGTGTCGATCTGCAATGCGTCGAGGACCTTCGCGATGGCATCGGCCTGGTCGGCCGGGTCGATCGGCACATCGAGCGTGCCGTCGCTCCCCAGCCAATCAATGGCAAGGATGCGGCAATGCGCGGGGTCCAATGCGCGCCCCACGCCTACCTGTGGTTCCCACCAGCCATTTTCGGGAAACGCAGCACTGCGACCCGCATGGCGACCGGCGGAAATTCCACCGGCAACCATCACGGTTGGCGCATGGTGCGCGCCTTGGCACTCGTAGCGGATATGGACGCGCTGTGTGCCGGCATGCCGCATCGCCAGATCGACCGAGACCACGCCACGCGATGCCGTCGGTGCCGCCCTCGGCAAGCACGATGGTTCGCCATGGAATGCGGTGAGATGCGGCGGAGGCAAAGTTGCGGGAGAGACAGAGCTCATGGCGCGGTCCTTCATGAAGGGGCCACCGAGCGCGGGGTGAAAGCTGCCGCAGTCCGCGCAGCAGTGACCTGCATGGCGGAGCGCAACCATCTTCCGGTGAACCGTCAGGTCCCCGCAGGATTTGGCACCTGGCGGTCGCGCGCAGCGTCGTCGACACGATGCGCGCGATCCGCTCGGTTGCCCCGGCTTCAAAGGGCCTGTCCCTCTGCCGGTCTCGATGGATGACCACAGCTTGCCTGCGTTGATTTGATATGTCAATCGCTTCATCGGCATGAAGAGATGAATATTTTCTCCATCGGCCGAATGCGGATTTCCACACGCTCACCAGAGGTTTGCGCATACTTTGGCCATGCCAAATCCGTCGACACCACTGATGCGCGGGGCTGCGCTGGCCATTGCGCTGTTCACGACGTTTTTCATGCCCAGCGCAGCTGCGCTGAAGGTTTACCGCTGGACCGACAACACTGGCCTCGTCCACTACGGCGACCGCGCGCCGACGGTCGAGCAACAACATCATTCACGCAACCTTCGGACCATCCCGGTGCACGCCCAACCGGGCGCGGTGGCGCGGCTTCGCCTGGAAAACCAGGACGGCCAGACCCTTGCCTGGGCCGACAACCTGCTGGCCGGGCCGATCGAAGTGATGCTGCAGCTTGGCAGTGGCAACACCATGATCGGGAATCCGCCCTTGCCGGCACGCGCGACCGTCCAGGGCAACGCCAGCGCGTTGGTCTGCATGCTGACTCCCGGCAACTCTTCCCAAGGGGGGCGCTCGGAATTGCGGTTGGTGACTGTTCCTGGTGATCCCAACGCCAAACCGCGTGACGTGGACTATGAAATGCCGCTAAGCCAACGCACCGAGCGTGTGGACCAGGGATACGGAGGCACGTTCAGCCATAGCGATCCGCAGAACCTGTACGCGGTGGATTTTGCCGCCGACATCGGCACGCCGGTGCTCGCCGCACGCGAAGGCGTGGTGATGCAGGTCGAAAGCGATTTCGACAAGGCCGGGCTGAGCCTGGAAAAATTCGGCGGCCGTGCCAACTTCGTCCGCATCGTCCATGACGACGGCACCATGGCGCTGTATGCACACCTGCAGGAAGACGGTGCGCTGGTGCGTCCCGGGCAGTACGTGCAGGCGGGGCAGCAGATCGGGCTGTCCGGCAACACCGGGTTCACCACCGGCCCGCATCTGCATTTCGCCGTGCAGGTCAATCGCGGCATGCGCCTGGAGTCGATCCCGTTCCGGATGCACGGCCCGCACGGTGCGTTGCATTTCGACGATCGGCGCTGAGGTTGCGCGCCACGACGGTATAATTGCGGCCATCCCCGCTTTCCACTGCGCAGACGCGCGGCGTTCCCATGTCCGATGTTTCCATCGAAGCCGCGCGCCGGCGCACGTTTGCGATCATCTCGCACCCTGATGCGGGCAAAACCACGCTGACCGAAAAGCTTTTGTTGTTCGGTGGCGCGATCCAGATGGCGGGCAGCGTCAAGGGCCGCAAGGCCGCACGCCATGCCACGTCGGACTGGATGGCGCTGGAAAAGGAACGCGGCATTTCAGTGACGTCGTCGGTGATGCAGTTCCCGTACGAAGGCCGCATCGTCAACCTGCTCGACACGCCAGGGCACGCGGACTTCGGCGAAGACACCTATCGCGTGCTGACTGCCGTCGACTCCGCGCTGATGGTCATCGATGTCGCCAAGGGCGTCGAGGAACGCACGATCAAACTGATGGAGGTGTGCCGCCTGCGCGACACGCCCATCATGACCTTCATCAACAAGCTCGATCGCGAAGGCAAGAATCCTGTCGACCTGCTCGATGAAGTCGAATCCGTCCTCGGCATCCAGTGCGCACCAGTGACGTGGCCGATCGGCATGGGCCAGCGCCTGAAAGGCGTCGTGCACCTGCTCTCCGGCGAAGTGCACCTGTACGAACAGGGTCGCAATTTCACCCGCCAGGACTCGACGATCTTCGCCTCGATCGACGATCCCGCGCTCGAAGCCCGCATCGGTACCGGAATGCTGCAGGAGGTTCGCGACGAGCTCGAACTGGTGCAGGGGGCATCTCATCCGTTCGACCGTGCCGCGTACCTGGCGGGACAACAGACGCCGGTGTTCTTCGGCTCGGCCGTCAACAATTTCGGTGTGCAGTTGTTGCTGGATTTTTTCGTCGAACATGCGCCGTCGCCACGCCTGCGCGAAACCACCACGCGCGACGTTTCACCGGACGAACAGCAACTTTCAGGATTCGTGTTCAAGATCCAGGCCAACATGGATCCGCAGCACCGTGATCGAGTTGCCTTCATGCGCATCTGTTCGGGCAGGTTCAGCGCCGGGATGAAAGCGCTGCAGTCGCGGACCGGCAAGGAAATGAAGCTGGCCAATGCGCTGACCTTCATGGCCAGCGATCGGGAAATCGTGGAGACCGCGTATCCCGGCGATGTCATCGGCATCCACAACCACGGCACGATTTCCATCGGAGACAGTTTCAGCGAAGGCGAGGCGCTGTCGTTCACCGGCATCCCCAATTTCGCACCGGAACTTTTCCGCTGCGCGCGCCTGCGCGATCCGCTGAAACTCAAGCAACTGCAGAAAGGCCTTGCGCAATTAAGCGAAGAAGGCGCCACGCAATTCTTCCGGCCGCTGATGTCGAACGACCTGATCCTCGGCGCGGTCGGAACGCTGCAGTTCGACGTCGTCGCCTACCGCCTGAAAGACGAATATGGCGTCGACTCGGCATTCGAACCGGTACAGGTCACGACCGCGCGCTGGATTCATTGCGACGACGCCAAGAAACTCGAGGAGTTCCGCGACAAGAATGCGATGAACCTGGCCCTCGATGCCGCCGGCGAACTGGTCTACCTAGCCCCTACCCGCGTCAACCTGCAACTGGCGCAGGAACGCGCACCGGCCGTTCGATTCGCGGCGACCCGCGAACATGCGCATGCCGTTGGAATCGATTGACCTAGCTGTTGATCCACTCTGGATCGGGCTGGTCCATGTCGTAATATTCAAAAATCAGATGGATGCGGTCGGTTATGCCGGCGTTTTCGACGCCATGCACCGCCATGTTGCAGACCTCGACCGCTTGGCCTTCCTTGAAGTGATAGGCGATGCCGTCGACGAAAAACCTGACATCCTCATTGGTGGTTACTGGGACATGGATCTTGTGCGGCCATTTCGCCGCAGGGTTGGCATCGCGATGAGGATGGATGACCCCACCCGCGCCCATCCGCGCCAGCATCACGCGCGGGAACATGCCGCGCTGATACCCATAATCCCGTACCGCCATCGCCATGACGGGCATTAGCGTTGGCCGCCAGTGCTCCCATAGCGGGCGGTCGTATGACTGGCGCCAGTCGCGTGTGTCGCTGACAAACCGGAACACGATATGCCGGGTGCGATCGAGTGCATCGAAACGGTTGGGCTTTTGCGAATTCTCCTCCTCCCAGACATGTTCGGGAATCGCAATGACGGCTTGCCGGAGAGCGTCGACGTCGATCTGCCCGAGTGGTCGAACCGATGTCGTTTTGCGGGGATTGGGCCACATGCTCAAAACTCGTATCCGAACAATTCCAGGTCGCGGTGGTACAGCGCGGAAACGCCATTGATCAGGGTGGAATCATAGTACTGACGGTAATCCCCACGCTGCGATTCGTTGACCTTCCCCAGGATGCGATCCGGAATCCCAAGCCGCGCGCAGATGTGATTGTATGACTCTTGCATGTGCTCGACGCGACCTGTGTAATCTGCAAGCAAACGGCCGTCTTCGTCGCAGAGCATCGCACTCTGTGGCTGGAACAGGATGTGATGCAATGGCCGCGCCTGGAACAGGATACGGCGCATGACCTCTCCGGGATTCTGTCCGAACGCGTCATCGGCGCGCGTCATGAACGCGCAGTAAGAGACAAATCGATCGAATGGATTGCGCACGAAGGCAAATTTGAAATAGCGCTGGAACGCATCTTCCCCCAGGTGCGGACGCACTTGGGAGAGACTCAGATGGCCGTGCTTGATCTGCGCCAGCTCCGGGTAGGGGAATCGCTTGTTCACGAACAGCCCAACCTGTTCGATGTCGTCTGGCCCGAGATGTTCGCGTAAGGCTTCGCGCACGGAATGAGTGCCGGTCTTGGGCGTGGCAGCGAAGATGAATTCGTGCTGGTGGGAAACGATCATGCGTTAACCGGCAAACAGACATCCGGAATGATAAACGTCAGGCCGCTCGTTGCGATGTATGGTTCATCCGGGATCGTGTGGAGATCGTGGCTAACGGGGTATGGATCCAGTAACCCGCCTCGGCGCCTCGCGGTGGCGCGGTGAAGCCCGGCAGCCCTCAGGGCAGCACCATCCAGTGAGCGAAGCCTCATCGAATGCATGAACCCCCGTTCAGTGGGCTGAAAGGAATTCACCGCGGCTTTACCGGCCAATGTCGAAGGTGTCTGACGTTCTTTACCGGAGTCGCGCGGTGCGACCAGCCTGCATGAAATCTTCCTTGCCGCGGATCGTTGCATGACTTCGCCGTCGACCACGCCCGAGGCCGAGCCACGTGCGCACCCGCTGGCGGCGCTCGCCCGCCATCCCTGGATCGTCGCGCTGACATTGCTGCTGATCTCGATCATCGTGCTCGTGCTGTTGTGGGACTGGAACTGGTTCAAGGGCCCAATCGAGCGCTACGTGCATGCCAAGACCGGCAGGTCGCTGGTGATTGGCGGCAACCTGGATGTGCATCTGGGGCGGACGACGGTCATACAGGCGGATGCCGTGTCTTTTGGCAACGCAACGTGGGCAAAGAATCCGCAGATGGCGCAGGCGGATCGCGTTGAATTCAGCGTGCACCTGTGGCCGCTGCTGTTGCATCGTGACGTCCAGATTCCCGACCTGCGCCTGGCCAGGCCGCACGTCCTGCTCGAAATCGGCCCGAACCAGGTCGGCAACTGGGTGCTGCCGAACTCCGGTGGAAAATCTCCGGAATTCAACCAGGTCTGGATCGATCGTGGACATCTGAAATACACCGACGCGGCCAAACGCACCGGACTGGATATCGACGTGAACAGTCGCGTGGTGAGTGGCAGCCAGACGCCCACCGTGGACGTCGCCGGCAAGGGCCTGTGGAAAGGCAGTGCCTTCAACCTGCAAGGTGTTGCTGAAAGTCCGCTGGCACTGCGCAATACCAGTCAGCCATATCGCATCGACCTGCGGCTGTCCGCGGGCGACACCCATGCACATGCACGCGGGCGACTGCTGGATCCATTGCGCCTGCGCGACTTCGACCTGCAACTTGCGATTGCCGGCAAGACCATGGCCGACCTGTTGCCGCTGATCGGCGTCGCCACGCCGCCGACCCCGGCATATCACCTGGATGGACATCTTGGCCGTGTCGCAGATGTCTGGCACTACGACCATTTCAGCGGCAAGGTGGGCAGCAGCGACCTGGCGGGCTCAGCCAGCATCGACCACAGCCATGATCGAGCCAAGCTCATCGCCACGCTGTCATCGCAACACATGGACATTGTTGATCTTGGCGGCTTTCTGGGCACCACACCGGGCAGCAAGGCCAAGGGCACGGCGGCCCCCAGCAGCGACGCGCATCCCTTGCCCGCGGGCAAGTTGTTCCCGGACACGCCGTACAACGTCGGCAAGCTCCGCTCGATGGATGCGGACGTGAAACTCAAGGTGGAGCACTTCATCGCAACTGCGGTGCCACTGGAAGACATGGACGCGCACCTGCTGCTCGACGCCGGCGTGCTGCGGCTGGAGCCATTGGATTTCGGTGTCGCCGACGGCACCGTCCACAGCACCGTGCGCATGGATGCACGCCACGACACGATTGCAACGCAAGCGCGCATCCAGGCCCGCGGATTGAACCTGTCCAAACTCATTCCGTCCGCCAAATTCGGCAAAACCACGATTGGCCGAATCGGCGGCGACTTTTCGCTCAAGGGCAACGGGAATTCAGTCGCCGACATGCTTGCCAACGCCAACGGCGACGCCGGCATCGGCATGGGCAAAGGGGAAGTCAGCAAGTTGCTGATGAAGCTGTCCGGGCTGGACCTGGGCGGCGTCGCCAAGGTGCTGCTGACGGGTGACGAGCAGATCCCCATTCGATGCGGCTTGGCAGACTTCACCGTGCATGGCGGCGTGATGAACACCCAGGACCTGGCCGTCGATACCAGCGACAACACGCTGCTGGGCCAAGGCGACATCAGCCTGAAGGATGAAAGCCTGGACGTGCAACTCAAGTCCAAACCGAAGAAGTTCAGCCTGGTGTCGTTGCGCGGACCGCTTTTGATCACCGGGACGTTACGCAACCCCGGCATTCGCCCGGACTACAAGAAGGTCGGTTTGCGCGCGGCCGCGGCAGTGGCGATTGGAGCGGTCGCGGCCCCTGTGGCGGCGCTGGTGGCGACCGTGCAGGGCAGTCGCAAACAGGAAATCCAATGCGGCCGATTCGGTGGCGAAAATGCCACACCAACCGATCAAACCAACAAGCAGTCAGCGGTCAGGCACTGATCTCAGCTGGCGATATAGCGCTGCAAGTGCTCCAGTTCCAGCTGCTGGTCCTCGATCACGGCCTTCACCAGGTCACCGATCGAGATCACGCCCAACACGCTGTCGCCGTCCAGCACTGGCAGATGGCGGATGCGACGGTTGGTGACCAGCTGCATGCAGTGGTCGAGGCTGTCGTGCGGGCCGACGCAGACCACGTCGGCGGTCATGATGTCTCGCACCGGCGTGTCTTTCGACGAGCGGCCCTGCAGCACGATCTTGCGCGCGTAGTCGCGCTCCGAGACGATCCCCGAGAGCTTGCCCGCGTCCATCACCACCAGTGCCCCGATGCGTTTTTCAGCCATCAACCGGATGGCGTCGAGCACCGGCGCCTGCGGCGCGATCGCGAATACCTCAGGCGTTTTCGCCTCCAGCAAGTGCCGCACTGTGCGCATGGCCGTCTCCTTCCAGCGGGATTGCTTCGATCAGTGTCGGCCCCGAGGATACTCCGCCGGCCGGGCGCCAGGCATCGATCAGGTAAAGCGGACGCTGCTTGGATTCCGTGTACAGGCGGCCGAGGTATTCGCCGATCAGCCCCAGCGCGATCAGCTGCACGCCGCCGAGCAGGAGGACCACCGACATGATCGTCGGAAAGCCCGCGACCGGGTCGCCCCACAACAGCGCCTTGATCACGATCCACAACGCATAGGCGAATGCCAGCAATGCAGTCAGCACACCCAGATACGTCGCCAGCCGCAACGGTGCGGTCGAAAAACTGGTGATGCCCTCGATCGCGAAGTTCCAGAGCTTCCAGAAATTGAACTTGGTCGTCCCCGCCAGGCGCGGCGCACGCTGGTACGGAATCGCGACCTGCTCGAAACCGACCCAGCCGAACAGCCCCTTCATGAAGCGATGGCGCTCGCGCAATTGCCTTAGCGCCGCCAGGGCACGTGGCGACAAGAGGCGAAAATCGCCGGTGTCTTCGGGAATCGGCGTCTGCGACAGTTTCCCGATCAGGCGGTAAAACCCATGCGCGGTGGATTTCTTCAGCCACCCTTCGCCTTCGCGGATGGTGCGGGTGCCATGCACGTCGTCGAAACCCTCGCGCCACTTGCCGACGAACTGCGGGATCAGCTCCGGCGGGTCTTGTCCGTCGGCGTCGAGGATGAGCGCTGCACCTTGGTCGATGCGGTCCAGTCCTGCCGTCAGCGCTGCTTCCTTCCCGAAGTTGCGCGACAACCGCAGCAACGCGATCCGCGCATCGCTCGCGGCCATGCGCTGCAACAGCGCCCAGGTGCCGTCGTCGCTGCCGTCGTCGACATACAGGACGCGGCCGTCGACGTTGGCATCGCGTGCAAGTCCATCCAGCACCACGGCCAGCCGCGGCTGCAGCAGCGGCAGGGTTTCAGCCTCGTTGTAGGCGGCGATGACTATCGTCAGCAGATCGCGATCATCCATGAGGCGCATCGTACCCGCAGCAGCGTGCTGCGACGACTGCGACTCAGTGCGAAGGATGCGTGCGCGCCGGGTGGGGGAGCGCACTGCCGCCAAGATGATGCATCTGCCGCTGGATGCCGTTGC
>JBBRZH010000007.1:0-91439 GCA_038236935.1 Lysobacterales bacterium | reverse complement strand
TCTTCGCAACCACAGTGGTCGCCCTTGCGCTGTATCAACTCGGCCTGACTCGCCGCAATACCGCGCTGCGGGTGATCTACCTTGATGCGATTTTGTACTTCCTCGGCGGCCTGATCGGCACCGGCCATCATTGGTATTTCATCGGGCAAACCGGCTTCAACATGTCGATGTCCGCATTGTTCTCAGTGCTCGAAGTCGTGCCACTGACGCTGCTGACGTTGGATGCCTGGGATTTCGTGCGCACCACCCGCAGCGAGGGTGCGGCGGCAGACGGCAGATCGTCGGTCATTCCGCATCAGTGGACGTTCTACTTCCTGATGGCGGTCGGCTTCTGGAACTTCGTCGGGGCCGGTATGTTCGGCTTCATGATCAACCTGCCGATCGTGAGCTATTACGAAGTTGGTACTCAATTGACGCCCAACCACGGCCACGCTGCGATGATGGGGGTGTTCGGCATGCTGGCGATCGCGTTGATGGTATTCGTGCTGCGTCAAACGGCGAGCGACGCAATCTGGGCGGGCATTGAGAAGTACGTCAAGGTCTCCTTCTGGGGCACCAATATTGGCTTGGCCATGATGGTCGCCTTCAGCCTGTTTCCGAGCGGCATCCTGCAGGTTTGGGATGTCGTGCAGCACGGTTACTGGCACGCACGCAGCATCGATTACATGAGCTTGCCACACTCGCACATGCTGGAGTGGATGCGCATGCCAGGCGATATGGTGTTCATCGTGTTCGGCGCGATCCCACTGGTGATTGCCACAATCAAGGGCTGGGTGGGAGTGCGCGCACCGGGGTCTTGAGTGCGCCTTGCAATTTTCTGAGGGAGAACAGGGGTCAGAGTGCACTTTCACGCTTGCCGCTATTGCGCCGGCATCGCACTGATGTGGAAGCGCCCCCAGCCGTGGCCGTCCAGGTCAACAAAACTGTGCGAATGCATGAAGCCCAGATCCTCTGGCTGGTCGTAGGTGGAGCCGCCAGTGGCGAGCGCTTTGGCAACGAGATCATCGACCTTCCTGGGGCTCCCGCAACTCAGGTTGATCAACACCTCGACGGCTTTGCTCGTGTCGCAGATGTCCTTGGGCGTGAAGTCGCGGAACCGCGCATGCGTCACCAGCATGACCAGGATCGTGTCGCTGACGATGATGCAGGCGGCCGTGTCGTTGCAGAATTGCGGGTTGCGTTCGTATTGGATCGTGCGACGTTACGCGCCGTTGGCTCCGTCCTCGTTTCGCCCGTCGGCTCGGAACTTGCGACACTTCATTGTTGGGTCGGTGCGCGGCAGGATGGCATCGTCGACACTTCAATCCGCATCAAACGTCACGCTTCATCCAATTGGTGGAAGGAAATATCCATGAGAATAAATACTTTGGCCACGGCAGCGCTGTGCGCTGCGACCACGCTGGGCGTTGTGGCTGCGGCCAAAGCCGACGACGCAGGTCTGCTGCGTGATCAAGTGACTCGCAGCTACCCCTCGCTGCGTTACGTGGAACGCTACCGGCAGGACTTTCCCGACGAGATCCAGGGTGACACTTTCTGGTCGCCCGGCCACGCCGTGCCTGCGCTTTCCAATGCTGGTGCACTCACCCGCACGCTGGTCGCGCTGCAGGATCAGCACGTTGCGCTGACCGGTGCCAAGGCGGGCAAGACCGAAACGTTGGGCATGCTATTCCGCACTGCTGGCGATGGCAGCGTGGTCGTCTGGCGTGTCTTCGACGCGACCGCCAGGAGGGCGGCTGCCGAGGGTGACCAGGTGCTTGCCATTGAAGGCCAGGATGCCCATGCGTGGTTGCAGCATGCGGCGACGCTGACCTTCGGCGGCCAGCGCCGAGGTCGTTACGCGGAAGCTGCGACGGAGCTCGGGCTTGCCACGCCGGTGGTCCATCGCGTTGCGGGGCTTCCAGAAGCAGTCGCCTTGCGTGTGCGCGATGCCAAGGGCCGGGTGAAAACAGTCACGGTGCGCTACAAGCCTGTCGATGCGGAGCTGGCCAAATCCATGACGGCCGCGATCAACCGCGCCGACCTGCCGCAGCATTTCAATGCGGCCGGCCTGCGCATTGGTACGCTGCGCATCGGCGCGTTCGCGCCGCAATACGACGGTGCCTTCGTGGCTGCCGCCGATGCGGCCAGCAAGCAGCCCGGTACCAGCGACGATGCGGCCATGCTCGCCGGCTACTGCGCGGTGGTGCGCAATGTCATCCGCAAGGCTGGTAACGCTGCCCGAAATTCGGATGTGTTGGTGCTGGACCTGCGTGGCAATCTCGGTGGTTTCGACCGCGAAGCGTGGTTGCTGGCCGATGCGCTCGGTGCCAAGCCCTCGCTCGCTACACTCGACCTGTTCGGAGGCAAGCGGCCCGGAACCGTGCAGCTCACGAAAGAACACACCGATCCAAGTTGTGGTCACGTCGATACCCATGTGCCGCTGGTCGTGCTGACCGACGCTGCCACGCGCTCGGCAGGTGAATTCATGGCGAGCTGGTTATGGGCTTCGGGCGTCACCGTGGTGGGCGAGCGCACCGTGGGTGCTGGCGGCGGCTTCGAATTCAACGGTGAACCGGGTGCTCCATTGCCGGACTCCGGCTATGCCGTGCGCCTGAGTGGCAATTTCTCCGTGTTCGATCCTGCGGGAGTGCTCGCTGAAGGCGATCACGCCGAAGGCGAGCTGATCGACATGCTGGCCCAGGATCATTTCGCGCCCAGCCGTACGCGACCATTCGCGATCCAGGCCACGGGGTTGCGTCCCGACCTGGCACTCAACACCACGCTCGCTGATTTGCGGGACGGGGGACGAAGTAGTCTTTCCAAAGCGCTGGTGCAATGGAAAGTGAAAGGCGGGCTGTGATCGCTGGTTGCCGAGGTCCTTTCCGCAAGGGGTAAATCAAGCGGCAATTGTCTGGATTAACGGATTAGAGGACATTCCTGTTTCAAGCGAAATTGTTCTCTGGCCATTTTGCATTTTACTTTTGCATTTTTCCCTCACTCGCCATGCACGGCGCACAATGCGCGCCTCAAGATCAATCGGGATGTTCCATGGAAGTCGAGGAGCTCATCAGCGCCGCCTTGCGCGAAGCCGGCTATGGTCCCGACGCGGTCGGCTCGGCATTGCCAAGAATCATGCGCATTCTGTATGCAGAGGATGTGCGTATCGCTGTGGGCCGCAGCTTGTCCCGCAAGGAGCGTGAGTACGTTCGCGTGCAACTTGAAATCGGGCTCAATGTGTCGGAGATCGTTGCCGGGCTGCAGGCTTGAACGCACCTGTCCAATCCGCCCTGCCGATGGAACTTCTCAACTACCTCGCCGGATATCCACCGCACGTGCTGGAAAAAGTGCGCGCGTCGATCGAGCAGGGTCGCTTGGGCACGATGCTGGCCGACAAGTACGGACAGCAAAACGACGTGCGCAGCAACAGCCAACTGCATGACTACGTGCAGGCGCTCAAGGACCGCCACCTGCGCAAATCGGTGCCACTGGGCAAGGTGCTCTACGACAGCAAATTGCAGGTGATGAAACATGCCCTGGGCACCCACACCACGGTGTCGCGCGTGCACGGCGACAGGCTCAAGACGAGCCGCGAGATTCGCATCGCCACGGTGTTCCGCGATGCGCCGGCCGAGTTCCTGAAGATGATCGTGGTGCACGAACTGGCGCACATGAAGGAGGCCGAGCACGACAAGGCGTTCTACCGGCTGTGTACTCACATGGAGCCTGAATACCACCAGCTGGAATTCGATCTGCGCCTCTATCTCATGCATCTGGACGCAGGTCAGCGTTGAGGTTGACTCCAAAGCAGGGGAGGCAGGACCTCGGCGGAAGGGGCATCGCGCACAAGGTTGGCTGAAACCCGGGGGACCCAGCGGCGCTGCCCTTTTTTGGGCCATCGATGCCGCTCAAAGCGGCAACGATGCCGTCGGAAGCGGCGAGGTTCCCGCTTCGAACGCCGCACTTGGCGTTGTCCAACGCCATCGCTGCCGAAAAAAGCGGCACGCATGGCGCTGCGAGCGCCAGCGATGACGAAAAAAGTGCCATGCATGCCGATCCACGCGGCAGCGATGCCCCATCAAGGGGCAGGCATGACGGTGTCGCCTGGCAACGTCGGCGCTCGCAGTGCCAAGCGTGCCGGTGGAGACGGCATCGTTGCCGCAAAAAGCCTCGAGCGATGTGTGTCAGTCGGGCAGACGCCCGCCCAGCTGTTGGCATGATGCGGACCCGTGAGTTCCGGCCCTTGCCGGATTCCATGGCGACCGGCAGAGTGCGGGCCTTGTCTTTTCCCGGAGCGCCCGATGGGCCAGATCACGACCCCCTTCCGCATGAGGCTCCTCACGGCTGCGCTGGCACTGGCCACCGGCAGCGCCGTTGCCGCGGGCGCGGCGGTGCCGCAGGATTTCCTGGCGTCGCACATCGACCACTCGGTCGATCCGGGCGTGGATTTCTTCCAGTACGCGAATGGGGCCTGGCTGAAGGCGCATCCGATCCCGGCGTCCGAGGCATCGTGGGGCATCGGCAACGAGGTCGACGACCAGCTGTACACGCGGCTGCGCGGCATCAGCGAATCCGCGGCGGCGCAGAAGGCGTCGCCCGGCAGTGATCTGCAGAAGATCGGGGATTTCTGGGCGACAGCCAACGATGTCAAGAAGGCCGATCGCCTGGGCCGGCATCCGCTGGATGGCGAGCTTGCGCGCATCGATGCGATCCGCTCGCCCACTGATGTGCTCGACACGGCATTCGGGTTCATGCCGATCGGCGTGCACAGCTTCTTCCGCATCGGTATCGGGCAGGACGACAAGGACAGCGCGACGATGGCGGTGCAGGTCAACCAGGGCGGACTTGGGCTGCCGGAGCGCGACTTCTATTTCAACCCGGAAGCCGGCGTGGCGAAGATCCGCGTCGCGTATGTCGACCACATTGCACGCACGTTCGAGTTGCTTGGCCGTGATCGGGCTGCGGCGAAGACGGCCGCGGCAAATGTGATGGCATTCGAAACGGCGCTGGCGACGGCGTCGCGCAAGCTGGAGGACCTGCGCGATCCGGAGAAGAACTACAACAAGATGGCATCGTCGGAATTCACGGCCAAATACACGCCGTCGATCGACTGGAACGCCCGCCTCGCGACATGGGGCGTGCATCCGACCTACATGATCGTCGGCCAGCCGGAGTTCTTCGCGGCGGAAGACAAACTCCTGCACGACACCCCGCTGCCGGTGCTGCAGGATTACCTGCGGTATCACGTGGTCGACAATTACGCCGACTACCTGTCCAGCGCGTTCGACGCCGAGCATTTCAATTTCCACGGCCGCGCGATGTCGGGCCAGCAGGAGCAGCGCCCGCGCTGGAAGCGCGCGCTGGATGAGGAAAACGACGCGATGGGCATGGTGCTCGGGCGCATCTTCGTCAAGCAGTATTTCCCGGAGGCGTCCAAGCAGCGGTACACGGCGATGGTCGAGGCCATCCGCACCGCGTTCCACGAGCGCATCGAGCGGCTGGACTGGATGGGTGCGGACACCAAGGCCAAGGCGCTGAGGAAGCTGAGCGCGGTCACGCCAAAGGTCGGCTATCCGGACAAGTGGAAGGATTATTCGGCGCTAGTGGTGGGTCGCGAGTCCTACGCGGCGAATGTCATGGCGGCGCAGCGCTGGCAGTTCCAGGACAACCTGGCGAAGTTCGGCAAGCCGGTCGATCGCACCGAATGGGACATGACGCCGCAGACCTACAACGCCTACTACAACCCGTCGAACAACGAGATCGTGCTGCCGGCGGCGATGTTCATGGTGCCGGGGGTGCCGGATGCGCAGGTGGACGACGCGGTCGCCTATGGCTACGTCGCCGCGGGCACGATTGGCCACGAAATCACGCACGGGTTCGACGATCAAGGCCGCCAGTACGACGAGAAGGGCAATCTGTCCGGCTGGTGGACGGCGCAGGACGCCACGCGTTTCAACACCGCCGCGCAGCGCATGGTCGAGGAGTTCAACGCCTACGAGCCACTGCCCGGATTGCACATCAACGGCAAGGCCAGCCTGGGCGAAAACATCGCCGATTACGGTGGGTTGTTGCTGGGCATGGAAGCATTCCAGAAGACCGACCAGTACAAGCAGGGTAAGTCGATCGGCGGGCTGACGCCGACGCAGCGGTACTACCTGGGCTACGCGCTCGGCTGGATGACCCAGCAGCGCCCGGAGCGCTTGCGCCAGCGGTTGTTGTCGGACGTGCATGCCCCGGCGAAGTGGCGCGTGCTGGGTCCGATGTCGAATATCCCCGAGTTCTACCAGGCATTCGACGTGAAGCCCGGGCAGCCGATGTGGCGAGCCCCGCAGGATCGCGTGCGGATCTGGTAACCCGTGCGGTGTGTCATACGCAAACCGGCTATTTTCCTTGGGGCGAAAAATGACGAAGTATTGTTGTGTGTTGTTGGTCGGGTTGTGCACCAGTGCCATGCTCGGTTCAGCGCGGGCGGACAGTCCTGGCACGCAGGACAATGGCGGTGCCGAACAAAATAGCGCTGCCCCTGCAGAGAAAAGCCCGATCGCGCAGGAAAAAGACGCCTGCGAGAAACAGGAGCAGCGACAAGGCACCAGCGCCCCGGCGAGCGCCGTGAAATGCGTGGTGAAAGTCGTCTTCCAGAGTCGCATCCGTCGCAGGAAGGATGAGGAACCCGTCGAGATGACGGCCGGTTCCCCGCCGCTGCAGACGGAGGACACGGAAACTCCTGGCGCCGGGAACCTGGAAGTCAACCTGATTGCGCAGGGCGAATCCGGTGGAGGCGAGCATCGCTATGCGCTGCCCATGCTGGACGTCAACTATGGCGTGGGCGACACATTGCAGTTCAGTTACTCGATTCCCTATACGTTCGTGAGGCAAATTGGCACGGATGCGACCGGCGCGGAAGAGATCACCAGCGCCCATGGCATCGGGGATTCCAGTCTTGGACTGAAATATCGCTTCTACGACAACAACGACACTGGTATCTCCTGGGCGATCGAACCGCAGGTCGAGTTCCGCACACCTGGCGCAAAGCGTGCGGTCTCGGAAGGCAGCACGGCCTTCGTGTTTCCGGTCGTGGTGACGCGCGAATACGCAAATGCTTCTCTCACAGCTAATGCGGGTGTTGCGGCTTCGGCGGGACAGCAACGCTATTTCGGGAGTTTCGCGCTCGGCATGCGCATCAGCGACAACGTCGCCCTGCTCGGCGAGATTGCCGGCAACAACCTCAATGCGTCCGACGAGAAACGGATCCTCCTGGACTTCGGCGTTCGACGGAAGATTTCAGGTTCCCAATCGATTTCCGCCGCGCTGGGTCGTGACGTGCATGCGGGTGGCGACCAAAGCAAGCAGGTCTATTTCACACTTGCCTATCAGAGGATTTTCGGGAAGTGAGCCGTTGGTTGTAATGCAGTTTGGCAATTCGTTTAAGGCGGGCTTGAGCCCGCCCGACTTGTAATAGTTGACGCTTGCGGGGTGGGTAAGCCCACTCATCGAGCGATTTCCAGCGCAAAGGATGTCCGTGAAGAAACAATCTGGCCCTTCCGTTTTCGCCATTCCCAATTTCAGTTTGCTGTTCGGCGGCAGCATGATTTCGGCCATCGGCGACCAGTTCACGCTGGTGGCGTTGCCGTGGCTGGTGTTGAAGCTCACCGGGAGTCCGGCTGCGCTCGGCCTGGTGCTGGCAGCCATGGCGCTGCCGCGCGCGGTGTTCATGCTGATCGGTGGAGCGGTGGTGGACCGGATGTCGCCGCGCCGCGTGCTGCTTGTCGCGCGCGCAGCGAACGCGTTGCTGGTCTCGCTGCTGGCGGCGCTTGTGCTGGCCGGTGCGATCCAGTTGTGGATGATCTACGTCATCGCGCTAGGCATCGGCCTGGCCACCGCGTTCACCTATCCGGCCGGCTCGGCGATCCTGCCGCAGCTGGTGCAGCCACAGCAGCTGCAGCCGGCCAATGCGCTGTTCATGGGCATGCGCCAACTGAGCATGATCGTCGGGCCGCTGGTCGCCGGACTTGTCATCAGCGCGGGTTCGCATGGGCATCATGGCAAAGGCTTTGCCGATGCCAGCGGACTCGGGCTCGCGTTCGGCATCGATGCAGCAAGCTTCCTGTTCTCGCTCGGTGCGCTGCTGTTGATCCGCATCCACAGCGACCACCACCCAAAACAAGCCGTCGGTGGCGTGCTGGCCAACGTCGCCAGTGGCATCCGCACGATCTGGGCCGACCTGCCGCTGCGCGCCTTCATCCTCTATGCCGCGTTCGTGTCGGTGTTTGTCGGCGGCCCGTTGCAGGTTGGTTTGCCGGTACTGGCCAATACCCGGCTGGATCTTGGCGCCGCATCGCTCGGTATCCTGATGACCGCCAACGGCAGCGGCATGTTGCTGGGCAGCGCGCTATCCGGATTCGCCACGCGCTGGGTCAAGGGCCGGCTCGGGCTGCTGGTGCTCACGATTGACAGCGTGGTCGGGCTCGCGCTGGCGGCGTTGGCGCTGGTGCATTCCACGGTCGGCGGCGCGGTGTTGCTGACCGTAACCGGTGCACTGGGTGGCATCGCGCAGATTGCCATCTTCAGCTGGATCCAGCGCCGCGTGGCGCCAGAAATGATGGGCCGCACGATGAGCGTGTTGATGTTCACCTTCATGGGGCTTGGGCCGCTTTCGGCGGCCTTGGCAGGAAGCCTGTTGAAGGTGATTTCGCTGCCCGAGCTCTTCGTCGGCGCGGGCTTGCTGTTGAGCGTGATCGCCCTGACTTGCATGGGCAATCCCGCATTGCGCAGCATCGGTGCGGCGCACGTGGAACCTGAGCCTGCCGGGTGACGTTGAACAGAAGTCAGGTGTCATTTCGATAGTGGGACAGCGTCATCTTTTGACGCCTGGCCGTGAGATGTGGCGATCAGACCCACGCCCGCCATCACCCGCCAGTAACCGACGACGAATACCCTGCACCGAAGTCCTCCATGAGTCACTTCGATGCCTGACAGCCAAATGTCCAACACCCTTTTGCGCATCGACTTCGTCTCCGACGTCGCCTGCCCATGGTGTGCCGTCGGCCTGCTGTCGCTTGAGCAGGCACTGGAACGCACGCGCGGCGAAGTCCAGGCCGAGCTGTATTTCCAGCCGTTCGAGCTCAACCCGCAGATGCCGCCCGAAGGCGAGGACGCCGCCGAGCACCTGGCCAAGAAATATGGCCTGACCGAGGCCGAACTCGCGGGTAACCGCGAGCGCATCCGCGAACGCGGCGCGGAACTGGGGTTCACGTTCGCGACCCGCAAGCGCGTGCACAACACGTTTGATGCGCACCGGTTGTTGCACTGGGCGGGCATCGAAGGCAAGCAGCTCGCACTCAAGCACGCGCTGTTGCGTGCTTATTTCACTGACGGCGAAAACGTCAGCGACCACGACACACTCCTGCGCATTGCCGGCGGCGTCGGTCTGTCCATGGAGCGCGCCCGCGCGATCCTTGGCTCGGACGAATACGCAGGCGATGTCCGCCTTGCCGAACAGTTTTACCTCGACCACGGCATCCAGGGCGTTCCTGCCGTGATCATCGACCAGCACCATTTGATTTCCGGCGGGCAGCCAATCGAGGTTTTCGAGCGGGCATTGCGGGAGATTGCCCGGAGCAGTGTTGGGCCGGCACTTTGAAGCTGGCATCGAGGTCCCGGCAGGAACGCGCGCGGCCCGATCCATCCGGGGTCTTGTTGATGCGCGTGGCTACGACATCGCGGCAAACCCCGTTACTCTCCCGGGCTTCCTACGTTGAGGCATGACCGGATGATGTTCCCCCAAACCCAGTCCAGGGCGGGTTTTCAATGGCCGCGCTGATTCTCGGTCCGATGCTGCGCTATGTGGGCGAGAACGAAGCCACCGTCTGGGTCGAAGTCGACAGCGCCTGTGAGGTGGAAGTGCTGGGGCGCACTGCGCCGACCTTCGAAGTGGAAGGCCATCACTACGCGCTGGTCTACATGACCGACCTGTCGCCAGCGACGCGATATCCCTACACGGTGCGGATTGATGGCAAATGCGTGTGGCCCGAGCCCGACTCCCCGTTTCCCCCGTGCGTGATCCAGACCTTCGACAAAAACGCCACGCTGCGGATTGCGTTCGGCTCGTGTCGTGTCTCGATGCCGCACGAGTCGCCATACACGCTGACCCATGCGAAGGACGACAAGCACGGATTCGAGATCGATGCCTTGCGCGCACTGGCGCTGCGCATGCGCGGACAGGCGCCGGAAGACTGGCCGCACGCATTGCTGATGATCGGCGACCAGATCTATGCCGATGAAGTGTCGCCGCCAGTGATCGACTGGATCCGCACCCGGCGCGACACCAGCCAGCCACCGGGCGAGGAGTTGGCGGATTTCGAGGAGTTCACGCGGCTGTATCGCGACGCATGGGGCCAGGCGGAGATCCGCTGGCTGCTGTCCACCGTGCCCAGCGTGATGATCTTCGACGACCACGATGTGCACGATGACTGGAACATCTCCGAGTCGTGGGTCAAGGAAATGCGCGCCAAGCCCTGGTGGCAGGAACGCATCGTCGGAAGCTTCATGTCGTACTGGATCTACCAGCACGTCGGCAACCTGTCGCCGCGCGAACTGCATGAGGATGAATTATTCGACCGGGTGCGCAATGGCGAGGAGCCGGAACAGTTCGCACGGCACCTGCGCGAATTCGCGCAGCGCGCGGACCGCGAGCCCCAGAGCTATCGCTGGAGTTTCTACCGCGATTTTGGCGACGCCCGCCTGGTGGTGGTGGATTCACGGTCAGGGCGGATGCTTGGTAATGGCCGCCGGGACATGCTCGACGAGACGGAATGGGAGTGGCTGGAGTCGCGCATGCGCGGCGAGTTTGCGCACCTGATGCTGGGCACGTCGCTGCCGATCCTTCTGGGCCATGGCATCCACGACCTGGAGGCCTGGAGCGAAGCCGTCTGCGCCGGTGCATGGGGCGGATGGTGGGCGAAGCAGGGCGAGCGCCTGCGGCGCTTTTTGGACCTGGAGCACTGGAGCGCGTTCGGCGCGTCGTTCAAGCGCATCGTCGACCTGATCCGTCGCGTCTCGATCGGCGCGCACGGACGTGCACCCGGTACGCTGACCATCCTGTCTGGCGATGTCCACCATGTGTACCTGGCCGAGGCCATGTTCGAACAAACGCCAAGCCACAGTCCCGTTCACCAAGCCGTCTGCTCGCCATTGCGAAATCCGCTGGGTGCTCGTGACCAGCGCATCATGCGCGCAGGCTGGTCGCGCTGGGCGAGCGCCTTGATGCGGGGGATCGCACGGCTGGCCGGCGTCTCGCGACCCGACGTGAAATGGGACTTGTGCCATGACGAGCCATGGTTCGACAACCAGGTCGCCACGCTTTCCTTTCACGGACCCGAGGCGTTGATCCGCTTTGAGAAGAGCGTCCCCGGCGATGCCTCGCACCCGCGCCTGGAAACGGTGTTCGAGTATCGATTGGACAAGACCGACGCCTGAAGCTGGCGACGCAACTCGTATCCGGAGGGTCCGCGCCCGCCTGCCGGTTGCACCTATCTCACCTGAAATGGGTCCAAGGAATATTTCGACTCGCTCGACTACCGGAACCCCCATGCGAAATCCCCTGCAGGACCAGTTGCTCAAGGCGGGCCTGGCCAAGAAGAGCAAGCTCGCCCAGGTGGTGCGCGAGCAGAACAAGCAGCGTCATGCAAAGGGTCCGCCGTCCCCGGATGCGGACAAGGTGGACGCGGCGCAGTTACAGGCCGAGCGTGCGGAGCGCGATCGCGGGTTGGCGGCGGAGCGCAATGCGCAGGCACGTGTGCGCGAGTCACACGCGCAGGTGCGCCAGATCATCGAGAGCCACATGCTGCGGCGCGAAGGCGAGATCGCCTATGCCTTCGATGATGCGGGCAGCATCAAGCGCATTTTGGTCGATGCCTCGCAACGCACGCTGCTGGCGAAAGGCACGTTGGTGATTGCGCGCCATGGTGACGGTTATGCGCTGCTGCCGCGCTTGGCGGCGGACAAAGTGGTCGAACGCGAGCCGACCGCCATCGTGCTGGATCATGCTCGCAGCGATTGCGCTGACACTGCGCCACCAAATGATGCTGCACTGAGTGATGTGGGTGGGGACGACGCTTTCTACGACAGTTTCAAGGTGCCGGACGATCTGATCTGGTAAGACGTGCAAGGTGGGCTTAAGTCTTCCTCGCTCAAAACCACTCGCAACTTTTCGCAGCCAGCATTACCCCGGAGGCTTTGTCCCCGTTGCGGTCTTGACCGCATCAGCGACATCGCCCTTCACCGAATCCGCAGTCGCCTTGCCCAGTGTCGGACGCTGCGCATCCTGGCCCACTTCGGCGGTGATCCCCGGGATCGCGGCTGCGTCGATCAAACCCAAGCTTTGGGCATGCTCGGCAATCGCGATGCTGTCGGCGACGAGCAGCATGGGGACATGCGTGCCGGCGATCTTCTTGATGAAACCATCCACGGTCTGGTCGCGTTGCGTGTCGGGGGCGGGATCGACGTCGCGGATGTAGATCGCGATGATGCGATCGCCGAATTCCTGCGCGATGGTGCTGTAGGTTTCGGCGTCGCGCTGGCCCGAGTCGCCGAGCAGGACCCAGCGCAATGTCGGGAATCGCTGGATCAATTCGCGCACGCGTTGCAGTTTGTGGTCGCCGCTTCCGCCACCCAGGACCTCCTGCGGGTGCAATCCCATTTTCCTCAGGAACAACGGGCCGAAGGGGATGGCGTTGAGTTCAAGGAAATCGTCGAGCAGGTCGTACAGGTTCCAGGGCGAATTGGACACGTAGAACATCGGATTGCGGACATCGGCTTTCACCCCGGCCTGGAGTGCCTCGTACAGGCGGCCCACGCCCAGCAATGGCTTGCGCGTGCGCGCGTTGTGCAGGAAGACCAGCTGCGCCGCCGTCTTCCACTCCACGATGCTGCTCTGCAGGATGGTGTCGTCGATATCTGAGATCACCGCGAAGCCCGCACGTGGATCCACCTGCATGACGGGCTGCGGTGTCAGCAGGCTGCCGTCCGCCAGGGCCACGCTGGCGTTCTCCCACAGCGTGCCGGCTGGCATGCCGCCAACAGGCAGGCGGACGCTGTAATAGCCTTCGGCATCCGTGGTGGTGTGTGCGCTGGCATTGCCGAAACGCGCCTGCAGCGCGACACCGGGGACGTCGTCGCCACTGAAACGACGATAGGTGTTGAGCAGGTTTTCCCACCATTGATCGTCATTGCGCGGGCCACCCAGCGGCGGCCGGGCCAGCACGCGCCCGGTCAATTCCACCTGCTCGCCATCGCTGAAGGCGCGGTAGGCGGCGATGTGGCGTGGCCGATTGAATCCGAACCTCGCGTCCACGCGCCGCCTCGCGGAATCCAGATGGTCATCGGCATTGATCGCGAAGTCTTTCAGGTACTGCCGGACATGCGGGGGCAAGGACGGGCGAATTGACATGGGTTGTTTGCGTGGCCACGCGGCATGAGGTGAAGGACCGAGTGTGATGGCGGGGATGGTTACGCGACGTGATCCACAAAAAAGCCAGGACTCCGTTCCGCCAGTCGCAATTTGATGAATGAACGACGTCAATTTCTCGTCCTGTTGGCATGCTGTGACGCGGTTCGCAGACTTGCCGCGCGCGCGGGCGTTTCATTGGCACCCAAGAGGGGTGATCCATGAACGCAAGAATGCCAAACCGGGGCGAGGTGCTGGAACGTGTCCTGCGCAGCATGCTGGGGGTGGCCCTGATCGCAGGCGTCGCCTGGGCCTTGGCACACGGAGCGCCGACGGGCGCCCAGATCGGCATGTTGCGCTGAGCGTAGGCCAGTTTTCAGAAATCCGCCGGATCCTGCGAGTGCATTCAATCCTGCACCGTCACCTCCACCAGCTTGCCCAGCAGCACCAGTGATTCCTGCCAGCCGAGGTAGCACATCTGCACCGGGATCGCGTCCGGGATGCCTTCCTGCACGATCTGCACCTCGGTGCCGACCGAGACTGCGGTCAGGGTGACGGTGACCGACATTTCCCCTGGCAGGTTGGGATCGTCGAAGCGGTCGGTGTAGCGGATGCGCTCGTTTGGCGACAGCTCGACATACGTGCCACCAAAGGTATGGGTGTGGCCACTTGAGAAATTCGTGAACGACATCCGGTAGCTGCCACCCACCGTGGCATCGGACTCATGGACCTTGCCGGTGAAGCCGTTGGGCGGCAGCCACTTGCTCTTGGCATCGGCATCCAGGAACGCGCGATAGACGCGCTCGGGCGGGGCGCGCAGCACGCGATGGAGGCGGATGGTATTGGGCATCGGGTTCTCCTTGAGCGGGCAAGACCATCAGCCTAAACGACCCGTGGACAAGCCCGTAATCGGAACTGACCGGAACGCGCGGATGCTTGAGTGCCTCGCCACTTGACCCGGGCCACTGTCTGCACCGAAGGTGGCAGCCACCCCAGGGAGGTCAACATGACACGATCAACGTTGCGGCCATCGATGCTGTGCGCCGGCCTGCTGGCGGCGTCTGCCACTGGCGCGGTCTTCGGAAGCAGCACCCCCGACACGGGAATGCGCGGGTTCACCAGTGATGGCGCCGCGCAGCAGCAGGCGCTCGAGAAGCGCTTCGATGCACTGCTCGATCCCGCCGACCAGCGTGCCTGGCTGAAGCAGATGGCGTCGCAGCCCAACCATGTCGGCTCGCCACACGACAAGGCCAATGCCGAGTTCATGTTGGCCAAGTTCCGCGAGTGGGGTTGGGATGCGCGCATCGAGACCTTCGATGTGCTGTATCCCACGCCGAAACACACGGCACTGCAGCTGCTCGGGCCGAACGCCTACACGGCGAAACTGCGCGAGCCGGCGGTGGCCGGTGATGCGACGTCGGCCGTCGACGGTGTGCTGCCGCCTTACAACGTGTATGGCGGCGACGGCGATGTCACCGCGCCGCTGGTGTACGCCAACTACGGGCTGCCCGACGACTACAAGGAACTCGGACGTCGAGGCATCGACGTGCGCGGGAAGATCGTCATCACCCGCTATGGCGGCGGCTGGCGAGGGCTCAAGCCGAAGCTGGCGCAGCAACACGGCGCGGTCGGCTGCCTGATCTATTCCGACCCGCGCGACGACGGCTATTTCCAGGGCGACGCCTATCCAAAAGGTGGCTGGCGCCCGGCCGACGGCGTGCAGCGTGGCTCGGTGGCGGACATGCCGGTGTACCCGGGCGATCCGCTGACGCCAGGCATCGGCTCAACGCCGGATGCGCCGCGCCTTGCACTGAAGGATGCGAAGACAATCCTGAAGATCCCGGTGCTGCCGATTTCCTACGCCGACGCCACGCCGCTGCTCAAGTCCCTGGGCGGACCATTCGCGCCCGGCGCGTGGCGCGGCGCATTGCCGATCAGTTATCGCATCGGCCCGAGCGAGGCCAAGGCGCATCTTGTCGTGCAGTCCAACTGGCAGCGCAAGCCGGTGTACGACGTGATCGCGGTGATGAGCGGGGTGAGTGAACCCGATCGCTGGATCGTGCGTGGAAACCACCATGACGGCTGGACGTTCGGTGCGTGGGATCCGTTGTCCGGAAACGTCGCATTGCTGGCCGAAGCCAAGGCGATCGGCGGGCTGGTCAAGCAGGGTTGGCATCCGGCGCGAACGCTCGTTTACGCGAGCTGGGACGGCGAGGAGCCCGGGCTGCTGGGGTCCACCGAGTGGGCCGAAACCCATGCGAAGGAGTTGCAGGACAAGGCGGTGATGTACCTCAATTCCGATACCAACGGCCGCGGTTTCCTCGAAGTTGCCGGCAGCCATTCGCTGCAGCAGCTGGTCGACCAGGTGTCACACGGCGTGGGCGATCCGGAAACCAGGGTCAGCGTGAGCGATCGCCTGCGTGCTCGTTTGCTGCTGGACGGCGCAGATGACAGTGCGAAGCCCGACGACAAGGCCAAGGCCGTGCTCGCGGCGAAAGGCGGGGAGCTGCCGATCGACGCGTTGGGGTCGGGTTCGGATTACAGCGCTTTCCTTGAGCACCTGGGCATCGCATCGCTGAACCTGGGCTTCAGTGGCGAGGAAGACCAGAGCGGTATCTACCACTCGCGTTACGACACGTTCGAGCATTACGTGCGGTTCGGCGATCCGGACTTTGCATACGGTGTTGCATTGTCGAAGGTCGCCGGGCACATCGTGCTGCGCATGGCCGATGCCGACCTGCTGCCGATGCGCTTTGGCGACTTCAGCGACACCTATGGCCGCTATGTCGATGAACTCCACAAGCTGGTCGACAAGACGCGCTCGGACACCGAACAGCAGCACAAGCTGCTGGACGGACACGACTACGCGTTGGGCGAGGATCCGACCCGTCCGGTGGGCCCGCCGGAGCGCGATTCGGACGTACCGAAGATCGACCTGGCCCCGCTGGACGCCAGCGCAAAACGACTTGCACGCAGCGCGCAGGCCTTCGAGCGTGCGTATGCCGCGCAGTCAGCGCGTGGCTTCAAGATGCCGGCGGCGCAACGGCAGCAGGTCAACGCGTTGATGGGCCGCATGGAGCAGGCGCTCAGTGATCCAAACGGGCTACCCGGGCGCGAATGGTTCCGGCACATGGTCTATGCGCCCGGCATGCTCACCGGTTACGGCGTCAAGACCGTCCCCGGCGTGCGCGAAGCCATCGAGGCACGACGCTGGCAGGAAGCCAATCACTACGCCGTGGTGACGGCGAAGGTGCTGGATGGGTATTGCGCGCAGCTGGACCGGATTACCGCACTACTGCAATCCTGATCCCAGATGCCGGGACGTGTGTACCGACATCGTGTGAGGTTGACACACCCGGGATGGATCTTCGTGGCGCATGGCGGGAGCAACGCCGCCATGCGCCAACGATGCCATTGCTATTGCACGTCAACCGTCATCTTGAATCCGCCCATGAACATCCGTTTGCCATCGAACGGCATGGCCTTTGGATCCATCAAGTCGGCCAGGCGCGGATCCTTCATCGCCTTGGCATTGATTCGGTCCCGCTGCGCACGGGAGGCATAGACGATCCAGGAGAACACCACGACTTCGCCGGGCTTGAGTTTTACGGCCTGGGGAAACGATGTCGTTTTGCCCGGCTTGACGTCATCGCCGACGCATTCCCGGAATTCCAGCGCGCCATGTTCGCGCCAGATCCTGCCCATCTTCCGCGACATTTTTTTGTACTGCGCAAGGTTGTCCTTGGGCACTGGTACCACGAAACCATCGACATACAGCATGAAGTTCTCCGTTTGGCTGGATCAGGTTCTGGTCAGGACACACAAAGCAGCTGGATCGCAGCGTAGGTAGCGCACATCATCATTATCCTCGCCGCGCATCGTCGGCGAAGGCGGGTCCAATGACGTCGCCATCACCGTTGCACATCGCGGGCTTGGTCGAGTCCTGCCGGCACTATTCCAGCCAAAGTGTTAGCAGAAGGGCAAAATGGCAATTCGAGAGCGGAAGAAGCGCCTCAATTGCCTGGACGGTAAACGCGCTCGATGTGCCCGACGCGTTGCTCCGGCCAGAAATACACCGTGCGCAGGTTGCCGGTGGTGTAGCGCTCGGCTTCGTCATTGAAATGTGGGGATTGCGGATCGCCGCTCTCGCCGCCAGCCGTGATGGCGCGCGCGCTGACCTTGGGACCAAACTCGACGACCGCCACGAAACTGTTGCCGCTGGTGCCGTAATAGCGCTTCGTTCCCGGCCAACGATGTGCACCGAACGACGCCAGTGAACCCCAGTGTGCCGAGACGAACGGCACGGGGAGACTCGGCTTGGCATCATCGAACGTCTGTTCGATTGCGCCATCGTTGCGCTGGAAGCGATTGACTTCCCCCCACGGCACGCCCCAGCTGCCGAAATCGTGTTGCAGCCGATCCGATGCGCTCACCAGCGCCGCCAGGCGCGCCTGCGCACCGGCGTTCGTTGCGATGTAGTCGTACACCGCCATGTTGTGGGTGTCCTTGGAACCAGCGACGCGCTCGAAGCGGTCCCACATGGTGTCGCCCCAGAACACTGCCAGTGTCGTCGGCATTGACGCCACGCCCCAGCGATCGTCCCAGTCGCGCAGCAACGCGATCTGACCGGCAAGTTGCAGCCGCAACGGATCGCGCGGAGGTAGGGCGTCGTAATCGGCCACCAACACCGGGATCAGCCGAGCGAACGCCGGCATCCACGGATCGAATGCGGCCGTGATCAGCGAAGGCGGCGTGACATCGTGCAGCTGTCCAAGCACGCGTATGGCGTGTTGGCCACGGGGGTTTTCGCCGAACTCGTCCATGTATCGCGGATAGTCGCGTTCCTTGGGGCTGTCCGCGCCGGCGGCCGAATATGGCCAGTTGTTGGTGTTGAATATCCAGCCGTTGGATGGATTGACCAGGTGCGGCGCGTCATCGAGCGCATTCAGCCCGTTCCAGTCAGTGGCCGGGTTGCTGCCATCCACCGGCCGGGTGTAATCGAAACGATCATCGCGTTTTGGAATGAACTGCGGATGCAGGTAGGCGATCTCGCCCTTGTCGTCTGCGAAGATCGTGTTGTTGGACGAATTGGCCTTCAGTCCCGCGACTTTCATGTAACTCGCATAGTCGGTGGCCTTGGTGCGCAGCCAGCTTTGCTGCAACGCTTCCAGTGGTTTGTTCATCAGTGCGATTGCGATCCATTTGCCATCGTGCGCGCGCACGATCGGGCCGTGATGGGTCGCATATACGGTAAATCTGCGTTCGGCCATCGAGCCGTTGGCTGCACGGTAGGGAACCCGGATGTCGCGAACGATCACAGGCCGCAGCGCATCGCCATACCGATACAAAAGGGCTCCATCCCGGCGCACGATGGTTTCGGAAAACTCATCGACGACATCCGCGCCGGTCGACGTGTGCATCCAGCCCGCATGGCGATTGAATCCCTGGTAGACAAAAAATTGTCCCCACGTCACCGCACCATAGACGTCCAGCCCGGCGTCGCTGGTCATCTGCAATTCGGAGCGGAAGAAGAACGACGTGTGCGGATTGATCAGCAGCAGTGCGTGGCCATTCGCAGTCAGCTTGGGCGCGATCGCAATGCCATTGGAGCCCGATGGCTCCCGCCAGCTTGCGGGCTGCTCGACCCACGCGAGTGGTTTTCCATCCTTGCCGTAAAAATGTTCAAGCTCGCCTAGCGAAATGCGCTCGATGTCACCGCCTATGCTGCCTTCGGTAAAGCTCAAGGCCATCCACGGTTCGAAATGACGGATCACGCGTGGACTCACGTCGGAATGCGTGGCCAGATAGAAATTCAACCCATCTGCCCATGCGCCCATCAGTGCCTGCAACCAGTCGGGGCTTTTGGCGTACATCGATTGTAGTTGCACTGGATCGATGAAGAGCTTCATCCGCAGGTCCTGCCACAACGCGGACTGGCCTTCGGTTTCCGCCAGGCGCCCCATGGCATTGAGATAGTTCGTCTCGACCCGGTTGAAGTCGTCCTCGCATTGCGCGTATGCCATGCCGAATACCGCATCGGCATCCGTCTTGCCGTGCACATGTGCAATGCCCCAGTCGTCGCGGGTGATCGTCACCGCCTGCGCTTCGCGCTGAAAGCGCTCGGAATCACTCGTTGTGCCTGCCTGTGCGCATGTCGCAAGCACCAGTGCGAGCAGGGCAGTGCATGTGCGACCTGTCAACGGTCTGGCGGGCACCAACTCCACTCTCGCAAGACGCCGTGTGGACAGGCGAAAGTCACAGTTGAAGATACGGATCTTCAAAACCAAGCCCCGACAGGATTTCGCGCTCCAGCTGCTCCATGCATTCGGCGTCGGTGTGGTCATCATGGTTCCAGCCCAGCAGATGCAGGGCGCCGTGCACGGTCAGGTGCGCGTAATGGGCGAGCAGTGGTTTTTTCTGTTCGCGCGCTTCCCTGGCAATCACCGGGGCACACAGCACCAGGTCGCCCAGCAGCGGCATCTTGACGCCTTTGGGGAACTTGACGCCTTCGGCAATCTCGGCCGGGAAACTCAAGACGTTGGTCGCCTGGTCCTTGCCACGATAGTGTCGATTGAGCGCGCGACCCTCTCTGGCGCCAACGACCCGCACGGCAAGGTCAGCTTCGCGAATGCGGTTTTCCAGGGCCGCCGCGATCCATTTGCGAAAGCTCATCGCCGAAGGCAAGCCGGCACGCGGGACGGCATATCCGACAGAGACATCAAGGTGGATCGGACCCTTGGTCATGGTGTGGGTTCCTGAACCGGCAGTAGCAGCTTGCTGATCCTACGCCGGTCCCGTGGCTGCATGGTGAGCATCCCGGGCTTCGTACGCGTTGACGATGCGCGCCACCAGCGCATGCCGCACGACGTCGCGCGATTCGAAGAACGTGAAACTGATGCCTTCCACGCCGCGCAACACCTCCACGGCGTCCTTGAGGCCTGACTTCTGGTGTTTTGGCAGGTCGATCTGGGTCATGTCGCCAGTGACGACGGCGGTGGAGCCGAAACCAATGCGGGTCAGGAACATCTTCATCTGTTCGATCGACGTGTTCTGCGCTTCGTCGAGGATGACGAAGGCGTCGTTGAGCGTGCGTCCGCGCATGTAGGCCAGCGGCGCGATCTCGATGACGTTTTTTTCCAGCAGCTTGATGACCTTCTCCACGCCGAGCATTTCGTACAACGCGTCGTACAGAGGGCGCAGGTACGGATCGACCTTCTGGCTGAGATCACCGGGCAGGAAGCCAAGTTTTTCCCCGGCTTCCACCGCCGGCCGCACCAGGATGAGGCGCTGTACGCGTGATTCGTTGAGGGCCTCCACCGCCATCGCGACCGCGAGGAACGTCTTGCCGGTGCCGGCCGGGCCGACGCCGAAGTTGATGTCGTGCGTGGCGATCGCATGCAGGTACTTCGACTGGTTCGCACCGCGGCCGCGCACGGTGCCGCGCTTGACCTGGATAGTGACGTCCTGCGGGATGAAATCGCCATGGGTCCTGTCCGCTTCGGTCGACATCGATGCGCTCGTTTCGGCGATGCGCAGGTGAATGGCCGGCGCCGTCAGCACTTCATCACCCGCATCGCGCCACAGGTCGCGCAGCAGGGTTTCGGATCTTCGTACCGACTCAAGCGGCCCGGTGATGCGGAAGATGTTGCCGCGATTGGCGACCTGAACGCCCATGCGCAATTCAATCAGGCGCAGGTGCGCATCGAACGGACCGGTGAGGTTTGCCAGACGCTCGGCATCGGGCGGATCCAGTGCGAAATCGGACGTTGTCTCGGCAGCCATTGTGAGGGAATTCTCCAGTCGGACGGGCGGTCGTCGCGGCATCCAAGCTTGCGCGAGGAAGGGAGCAAAAGCCAGATCGAGCAAGGTCCGGGTAACAAAACATGGACTTGCAAATTTAATTAAACAAGTGATTAATATAGGCATGTCGCCCAGCATCCGGCCAAGAACCGCCAGGCCCAAACGTCGCGCCGGACGCCCCAGCGCCCAAGGACCCGATTTGCGCGAACGCATGCTGGACGCCGCAGTGACCTGTTTTGTGCGCACGGGCATCGCCGCGACCTCGCTGCGCAGCATCGCGCGCGAAGCGGGCGTCACCCCCGCGTTACTTCATTACTATTTCGGGGACACTTCACAACTGCGCGAGGCAGTGGTCGAGGAGCGATTCATGCCGGCTCTCGCCGCGGTTCGCGAGCCGGTATTGCAGGCCGGTGCGTTGCAAGGCGACGTGCGGCCGATCATCGCGGCATTCGTGCGCGGCGTGGGCGACACCGTGGCGCGCCATCCATGGCTGCCGGCATTGTGGGTGCGAGAGGTCCTGTGCGAAGGCGGCGCATTGCGCACGTTGGTGGTTGAACGCCTGGCGCCTGAGGTCCCACGGGTGCTGGCCGCGCGGTTCGCGCAGGCCCAGCAGGAGGGTCAACTCAACCCCGGCCTGGACCCACGGCTGCTGATGGTGTCGCTGATCGGGTTGACGCTGTTCCCTGCGGCAGGTGCACCAGTCTGGCGACAGATTTTCAAGTCCGATGACATAGATGCTGACGAATTGCGCGACCACACGCTTGCATTGCTCGATCGCGGGATTGGCGCGGGATGAACGAGGACACGGGCATGGCAATCGAACTTCGCGGGTCGATTATGGCAATCGGCGCGCTCGCGGTACTCGCCGGGTGCCGTCTTGAGCCGCCGCAGGCACTTGGCACGCTTGAATACGACCGCATCACGATGCCTGCGCCGGCCGCCGAACGCATCGTGGCGGTCAATGTGCACGAAGGCGAACGTGTGCATGCCGGGCAATCGCTGCTGCGGCTGGAGGCCGCGCGCACGCAATCCTCGGAAGAAGCGGCGCAGGCCGAAGCCCAACGCCAGCGTGGCGCACTCGCGGAGCTGCGGGCAGGCCCGCGTGTGGAAGCCATCGCGCAGGCTCGCGCGCAACTGGCCGCGGTCCAGGCGCAGGCGCGCGACGCCCGGGCGTACTACGCACGCCTGCAACCGCTGGGTCGCAGGCAACTGGTCGCCGCCGCCGACGTTGACCGCGCTCGTGCATCCGCGGACAACGCCGATGCGCAGGTGCAGGCGGCGAGTGCGGCGTTGGCTGAACTTGCACATGGCACGCGCGGCGAACAACTTGCCCAAGGTCAGGCCGCCGTGCGGGCATCGGAGGCGCAGGCTGCGGTGGCGGCGGTCACGCTGGACAAACTCAACGTTGTGGCACCGCGAGATGCGCTGGTCGACAGCCTTCCGTACAAGCTCGGCGACCAGGCGCCGGTGGGCGCGCCATTGGCCATCCTGCTGGTCGGCGATGCGCCCTATGCGCGGGTTTATGTGCCGGAGCAGCAACGCACGAAGGTCAACGTCGGCAATCACATGCAGGTGATCGTAGTAGGTCGCAAGCAGGCTTACGCGGGCACCGTGCGCATGATCCGCACGGAGCCGAGCTTCACGCCGTACTACGCGCTGACTGGCAAGGACGCTGCGCGTTTGAGCTACCTGGCGGAAATCCAGTTGACCGGCAGTCAGGCGTCGCAATTGCCGGCGGGCCTGCCGGTACGTGTCGTGTTTGACGGAAGTGCAACGCGATGAGCATGTCCGCTCGTTCGTTACGATTTGAAATCGGACCGCGATGCAATGGCCAGCAAAACTACTGCTGACATCGCCATCCGCGCGCGCAACCTGACCAAGCGCTTCGGCGGGCTGGTCGCGGTGGACCACGTCGACCTGGATGTACCGGCGCAGCATGTCTACGGATTCCTGGGGCCAAATGGTTCCGGCAAATCGACCACCATCCGCATGCTCTGTGGGTTGCTGACGCCAACCGGCGGCGAGATCGAAGTGCTCGGGTTGAAGGTTCCGCAGCAGGCCGAAGAGCTGCGCACGCGGATCGGGTACATGACCCAGAAGTTTTCATTGTTCGAGGACTTGACGGTGCGCGAGAACCTGGAATTCCTCGCCGCCATCCACGACTTGCCACGCGCTCGTACGCGTCAGCGGGTCGACACCCTGATCGAGGAATACAACTTCGCCGATCGTGAAAAACAACTTGCCGGCACCATGAGTGGAGGGCAGAAACAGCGCCTTGCGCTGGCCGGTGCGGTGATCCACGAACCCGAACTGCTATTCCTGGACGAACCGACCAGCGCGGTGGATCCGGAATCAAGACGCGACTTCTGGGGAAAGCTCTTCGAGTTGACCGACAGGGGCACCACCATCCTGGTGTCGAGCCATCTCATGGACGAAGCCGAACGCTGTCATCGCCTGGCCGTGCTGGATCGTGGCAGGCTGGTGGCGGACGGGACGCCAGCGGAGCTGGAGAAGGCGCTCGAAGGGCGCACCTACATCGTGCGGTCTGCCCAGCCGCGACAGGTGCAGCAGGCGTTGCGTGGGATCGACGGTGTGGTCAGCGTCGCACAGGTCGGCAATGCACTGCGGGTACTGACCCGGCAATCCGGCACCAACAACGCGGACGCGATGGGGTCGTTGCGCGACGCGCTCATCCATGGTGCTCCCGATGCCCTGGTTGAAGCGGTCGAACCCAATCTGGAAGACGTGTTCGTAGCGGTGACAAGCGATGACGCCCTGGACAAACAGGCGCGGGCGCAAAAGCCACGGACGCAGCGCACGTCATGATGGAGCGCGCGACATGAAATTGCGTCGACTGCTCGCAGTCGTGCAGAAGGAACTGCGGCAGCTTCGCCGTGATCGCGTCACGCTGGCGATGATCGTGGGCGTGCCGGTGATGCAACTCGTGCTGTTCGGCTACGCGATCAACTTCACGTTGCGCGGACTGTCGGCGGGGATTTCCGATGAGGCCAACACGGCAGGCTCGCGCGCGCTGGTGATGGACATGCTGGCAACGGGCGTGGTGGCGCCGGTGATCGACGTGCGCACGCCGCAGGAACTGATGGCCGCGATACGGCGCGGCCAGATCAATGTCGGCATCGTGATTCCGCACGATTTCGAGCGCCGTCGCATCGACGGACGCGCGGTCGCGCAGGTGCTCGTCGATGGCACCGATACCGCGGTGCAGGGTGCGGCCACGCAACTGGCGCAGGTGTCATCAGACAGCGCCAAGTCGTCACGGGACGTCCCGTTTGCCAGCACGCCTGCGCAGCCGCCGATCAGCGTCGTGGCCTTCTACAATCCGGAGCGGCGTTCGGCGGTCAGCATCGTGCCGGGCCTGATCGGTGTGATCCTGACCATGACGATGGTGATGTTCACCAGCATCGCGATCGTGCGCGAACGCGAGCGCGGCAACATGGAAATGCTGATCGCCACGCCATTGAGCCGCAGCGAGCTGATGATCGGAAAGGTATTGCCTTACGTGGCGATCGGCCTGATCCAGACGACGGTGGTCCTGGCTTTGGGCGTCTGGCTGTTCCAGGTGCCGGTGCGTGGCGGTGTCTTCGACGTCTACATCGCGGCAGTGTTGTTGATCCTTGCCAACCTCACGCTGGGTTTGCTGATCTCGACCAAGGCGCAGTCGCAGTTCCAGGCGATGCAGATGACGTTCTTCGTGTTCCTGCCGTCAATCCTGCTGTCGGGCTTCATGTTCCCGTTCGCGGGCATGCCGACGGCGATCCAGTGGCTGGCGGAAGTGCTGCCGTTGACCCATTTCCTGCGCATCATCCGCGGCGTGATGTTGCGTGGCGCGGACCTATTCGAATTGTGGCCGGATGTCCTGGCGTTGCTGGCGTTCACCGCGGTAATGATGACGCTGGCGATTTCGCGATTCCGCAAGCGACTCGATTAGTTTTGTAGGGTGGGTTGGAAACCGTCCTGCGCAAAACCGGGTGCCGCTGCAACCCGACCACGCAGCGAATTCGGCATCGCACCGGTGATGACGACGTCGACGAACTGCCCAACCAGTCGGGTGTCTCCGGCGAAATTCACCGGGCGCATGTTTTCGGTCCTGCCGGTCAACTCGTTGGGATCTTTTCGCGAGGGGCCTTCGACCAGCACCCGTTGCACGCTGCCGACCATCGCTGCGGAAATCGTCGCGGCATGTGCGGTGATGTGCGACTGAAGGCGTTCCAGGCGCGCGCGCTTGACGGCATCGGGCGTGTCGTCATGCAGGTCGGCCGCGGGCGTCCCAGGCCGGCGCGAATAGACGAAGGAAAACGACTGGTCGAAGCCGATGTCCTGGATCAGCTGCATGGTTTTGTCGAAATCGGCAGCGGCCTCGCCGGGAAACCCCACGATGAAGTCCGACGACACTGAAATGCCTGGCCTCACTGCACGCAGCTTGCGGATCTTCTGCTTGAATTCCAGCGTGGTGTAGCCGCGTTTCATTGCCGACAGGATGCGGTCGCTGCCCGACTGCACCGGCAGGTGGAGATAGTTCGCCAGTTGCGGAACATCGCGATAGGCCTCGATCAGCGAATCGGAAAATTCCAAAGGGTGCGAGGTGGTGAATCGGATGCGGCCAATGCCTTCGATCTGGGCGACGGCGCGGATCAGCAGGCCGAGGTCGGCGACGTCACCCTCTCCATAAGGTCCGCGATAGGCGTTGACGTTCTGGCCAAGCAGGTTGACCTCGCGCACGCCCTGCGCGGCAAGCTGCGCGACTTCGACCAGCACATCCTCGAACGGACGGCTGACTTCTTCGCCACGCGTATAGGGCACCACGCAGAACGAGCAGTATTTCGAGCAGCCTTCCATGATCGACACGAATGCGGTGGGACCGTCGGCGCGGGGCGCCGGCAGGCGATCGAACTTCTCGATCTCGGGGAAGCTGATGTCCACCTGCGGCTGGCCGGTGGCACGCCGGGCCGCGATCAACTCCGGCAGGCGATGCAGGGTCTGTGGGCCGAACACCACGTCGACATAAGGGGCGCGCTTGACGATCGCGGCGCCCTCCTGCGACGCCACGCACCCGCCAACGCCGATCAGCACCGGGCGACCGTCGGCCTTGAGCGCCTTCCAGCGGCCCAGCCGGCTGAAGACTTTTTCCTGCGCTTTTTCGCGGATCGAGCAGGTATTGACGAGGATCACGTCGGCTTCTTCGACGATCTGGGTCAATTCAAGGCCCTCAGAAGCCGCCAGGACGTCGGCCATACGTGCCGAGTCATATTCATTCATCTGGCAGCCGTGGGTTTCGATGAATAGCTTGCCCCGCACTGCCGCAAATGCTGCAGGCTTGCCAATGGCGTCAGAAGCGATCCCTTTTTCAGGCAAGCAGACAGGCGGCGCGGCGCCTAAGAGCGCGTGGATCGTGTCGGGCATGAGACTTCCGGGAAGACGGCGGTGAATCCGCGCCGGGGGCATGAGTTTACGTGCAGGCGCGGGAATCAAAGGGTTTTGTGCGACCCAAGTCCGTTCATGGACATCAAATCCTTGTCAAGAGCACGGTGCGCGGGTACCGTCGGGGCATGAAAGGGGCTGGGGCCATTCTCATTTTGCTGGGCCTGTTGGCTTCGGTGCCTGCCGTGGCGGGCACGGTGTACCGCTGCGATACTGGCGATGGCGTTCGCAGCTATGCCAGCAAACGCATCAGCGGCGCCAGTTGCGTGGCCGTGAGCAGCTTCAAGGTGAGCGGGGTCAGGGCGTTCACCCCGTCTTTCGCAACGCCGCCGGTTCAGGTTGCCTCGATCCCGCCTGCTGCCATTGGCAGCATGACGGCGACGTACCCCGTGGCCGGTTCGCCAGCGTTGACGACGGCCTCGCAGTCAAGCGTGGGGCCAAAGCAACCGAAGTTCCTGCGGATGGGGATGTCGACGACTTATTCCTACGTGGATGCCAATGGCGTGCGCAACTTCAGCAACCTGCGCCCTCGAGGCGTGGCCAACGTCAATGTCTCGCACCTGCGGTATCCGATTTTCCAGATGGAGACCTGTTACGCCTGTGCGCTGCAGCCGACCGTCAATTTCGCCAGTACCCGGCTCAACAGCACCGCCTACCAGGTGGAAATCAGCCAGGCTTCGCATGACTTTGGCGTGGATCAAGCCATCATCCGCGCGATCATCCATGCAGAATCGGCGTTTCGTCCGACTGCGTTATCCCGTGTCGGGGCGCAGGGGTTGATGCAACTGATGCCTGCCACGGCGCGGCGCTTCGGGGTGGGCAACCCGTTCGATGCCGGCCAGAACATCCGGGGTGGGGTGCAGTACCTGGCCTTCCTGCTCAAGCGCTTCAATGGCGACCTGAAGCTGGCGGCGGCGGGATACAACGCCGGCGAGGGTGCGGTCGACAAGTACCGCGGCGTGCCCCCCTACAGTGAAACCCAGCGCTACGTGCAACGCGTCGGCATGCTGGCGGAACGTTACCGGGGCGGATTTGCCTCGCGTTGATGCGGAAACGTTGTCGGGCGATTCAGGCTTCCGTTACACTTCCCCGTCTTTTATGGCTTCGGTCTGACTGCGCGTGGCGCGGGACCGATAGCCCCGTGTGAATCAGCTTGCGGAGTGCCGGATGGGCAATGATGTGGCCGAAGAGGCCCTGGAAAACCTGGGTCGACGGCGATTCCTGACCGCGACGACGGCGGTGGTTGGAGCCGTGGGCGTTGGATTCGTGGCGGTGCCGTTCATCAAGTCCTGGAACCCCAGCGCCAAGGCGAAGCTGGCTGGCGCCCCGGTCACGGCGGACATCAGCGCGCTGGCCGATGGCACGCGCATGGTGCTGGTGTGGCGAGGCCAGCCGATCTGGATCGTCAAGCGCACCAAACAAGTGCTGGACCTGCTACCGAGCCTGGATGCACGCCTGCGCGATCCAAAATCCGCCAACACCGACCAGCAGCCCCAATACGTGCTCAAGGGCGATTACCACTTCCGTTCGATCAAGCCGGAGATTTCCGTGCTGGTCGGCATCTGCACGCATCTGGGTTGCGTCCCGGAAATGGTCGCCGAGATCAAACCGGAGCCGTTCGATCCCAACTGGAAGGGCGGCTATTTCTGCCCATGCCACAAATCGCGCTACGACATGTCCGGGCGCGTGTTCGACGGCGTGCCTGCCCCATTCAACCTGTTGGTGCCTCCCCATCATTACGAGAACGACACGACGCTTGTCATTGGTGTCGATCCCGGCGCTGCAGCCACGGGAGTCGCATAAGTCATGGCGAATGTGATCACGCGCACCACCGGCAACGTCATGGATTGGGTCAATGCTCGTGCACCCGGCATGATGCCTGCGTACCGCAAGCACATGACCGAGTATTACGCGCCGAAGAATTTCAACATCTGGTACTACTTCGGCTCGCTCGCGCTGCTGGTGCTGGTCAACCAGATCGTCACCGGCATCTTCCTGACGATGCATTTCAAACCGGCGGCAGACCAGGCGTTCGCGTCGGTCGAATTCATCATGCGCGACGTGGAGTGGGGGTGGCTCATCCGCTACATGCACACCACCGGCGCGTCGCTGTTCTTCATCGTCGTCTACCTGCACATGTTCCGCGGGCTGCTGTATGGCAGTTACCAGAAGCCGCGTGAACTGGTGTGGCTGCTGGGCATGGTGATCTACCTGGTGCTGATGGCCGAAGCCTTCATGGGCTACGTGCTGCCGTGGGGCCAGATGTCGTTCTGGGGTGCGAAGGTCATCATTTCGCTGTTCGGAGCGATTCCAGTCATCGGCCAGGGCCTGACGGAATGGATCATGGGCGACTATCTTCCGTCCGACGCCACGCTTGGGCGCTTCTTCGCGCTCCACGTGATCGCGCTGCCGCTGGTGTTGCTGCTGCTGGTGGTGCTGCACCTGGGTGCGCTACATGAAGTCGGATCGAACAATCCCGACGGCGTGGACATCAAGAAGGGGCCGAAAGGCAGCCGCTGGTCCACCACCGCGCCATCCGATTCGATTCCGTTCCACCCGTACTACACGGTCAAGGATCTGGTGGGCGTGGGCTTCTTCCTGATCCTGGCGGCCTTCATCATCTTCTTCGCGCCGACGTTTGGCGGGGTGTTCCTGGAGCCCGACAACTTCACGGCCGCCAACCCGTTGGTGACGCCTTCGCACATCAAGCCGGTGTGGTACTTCACTCCTTATTACGCGATGTTGCGCGTGGTGCCGTCGTTCTTCGCGATCAAGCTGTGGGGCGTGCTCGTGATGTTCGGCGCCATCGCAGTGCTGTTCCTGGTGCCATGGCTGGACAAGAGCAAGGTCAAGTCCTATCGCTATCGCGGCAAGTTGTCGTGGGCGATGCTGGCGATGTTCGTGGTGTGCTTCGTGTGGCTGGGCAAGATCGGTTCGGGGCCAGGCACGGACCCGTCCGAAGTGATCATCGGGCGCACGCTCACCTTCCTCTATTTTTCTTTCTTCATCACCATGCCCCTGTGGTCCAGATTCGATCGAACCAGGCAAGTGCCGGAACGGGTGACGTTGCATGACTAAGCCAACCCTCCGCTTTGCCATCCGTCTGTTGCCAGCGGTGCTGGTCGCAGGTTTGATGCTGTCCATATCGCCTGCCTTTGCTGCCGAGGAAGGCGCCGAGTTGCCGCACGCAGGCACCGACATCACCGATCATGGTTCATTGCAGCGCGGTGCCGCGCTGTACATGAATTACTGTTCCGGCTGCCATTCGCTGCAATACCTGCGCTATTCGCGCATGGCCGAGGACATCGGGCTGACCGAGGATGAGGTAAAGAACAACCTCATCTTCACCGGCGCGAAGTTTGGCGAACAGATCCACGTTGCCTTGAACGAGGATGAAGCCAAGCAGTTCTTCGGCAAGATGCCGCCGGATCTGAGCGTGATCGCCCGGGTGCGCGGAAGCGACTGGATCTACAACTACCTGAAGTCCTTCTACCTGGACGAATCACGCCCGGTGGGTTGGAACAATTCGATCTACCCGAATGCCTCGATGCCCAATCCGTTGTGGCAGTTGCAGGGATTGCAGCATGCGCAGCTTGGCAAGGCGGATGCCGCCGGCGACCAGCCTGTCGAGAAACTCGTCCTGGCGCAGCCGGGCACCCAGACTCCGGCGCAGTTTGACCAGACCGCGCGCGACATCACCACTTTCCTCGAGTACGCAGGGGAGCCGGCCGCCATCAAGCGCCAGAGCATGGGCGTCTGGGTGATCCTGTTCCTTGCGTTTTTCACGTTCCTGGCCTGGTTGCTGAAAAAGGAATACTGGCGCGACGTGCATTGATGCGGGTCCTTGCAGGTAGCCCGCGCATCGAACTGCGGGCTGCCTCGGAAGAGCTTCGTCCATGGCGTCGCTTTTCCAAGGGGCCCACTTGGGGAAAACCGTGGCGACCACCTGCAAGGGGCAGGCGGCGCCAATGCGATTGGCGGATTCCAGTCGCTGGAGTTGTCCGATGATGGCCACGAGTCCGCGCATGCGTAACGCCTTGACCTTGTTTTCGTCTGTCGATGATGTCCTGTGCCATCGCGTGCGCCTGGTATTGGCGGCGAAGGGCGTGACCTACGACCTTATCCCCGTCGATCCGCAGAACCCGCCGGAAGACCTGATCGATCTCAACCCGTACCACTCAGTACCGACCCTGGTCGAGCGGGAACTGGTGCTGTATGCGGCTTCAGTGGTGAGCGAATACCTGGACGAGCGCTATCCGCATCCGCCGTTGATGCCGGTTGATCCACTCTCGCGTGCACGCCTGCGCCTGGCGATGTTGCGCATCGAACACGACTGGGTGCCGCAGGTGCAGGCGATCCAGGTGGGCAACAAGCAGCAGGCCGAAGCCGGTCGCAAGCGCCTGAAAGAATTGCTGACCGCCTCTTTGCCGTTGTTCAAGGCCAGCAAGTTTTTCCTCAATCCGGAAATGAGCCTGGCCGACTGCGCGATGGCGCCGATCATCTGGCGCCTGGATGCGCTGGGCGTGGGGTTGCCGAAGGATGGAAAGGTGATCGAGGATTACGGCAATCGCATCTTCCGTAATCCCGGTTTTACCCGCAGCCTGACTCCGCAGGAAAAAAACCTCCGCGAGGTTCCGGCTTGATGCGTCGGCAAGGCGGGCGTCTGCTTTCTGCTGGCCTGACTGCATGACCGACGAGGCACCCCGGATGACCAGCCATCGTCCGTACCTGGTGCGCGCGTTGTATGAGTGGATCTCCGACAACGACATGACACCGCACCTGCTGGTTGATGCCAGCCAGCCGGGCGTGCAGGTGCCCTCGCACACGGTCAAGGACGGCAAGGTGGTCCTCAACATTGCGGCGCGCGCGGTGGGCGCGCTGGAGCTTGGCAACGACGCGGTGCGTTTCAGTGCGCGTTTCGGTGGCGTGAGCCAATCGGTGTCGGTGCCGATTTATTCCATCCTGGCCATCTATGCCCGTGAGACCGGGCAGGGCATGGCCCTACCGGAAGACACCAGTGCCTCCACGGGAGATGAGACGCCAACACCGCCGTCCGATCCCGGTGGCAGCGAACCCTCACCGCCAAAGCGCGGCGGTCATCTGCGGATCGTGAAATAGCGCTGACGACACGGATGCCTGCGGCTCGACTATCGGGTGGCCAACCGCCTGGAAACCTGGTCGCGCATCGGCGGGGCAGGCCACACCCCCTCGTTGGGTTTGCATACACGATGGCGGGTTGAAAAGCTCGCCCTAGTGCAACGGCACCACGCCTGTCCCACGTAGCGGCCCACTGAACGACACCAGGCGATCGCCGCGCAACACCAGTCGGCCAATATGGCGGTCATTGCCGTCTTCGGAATATTCGAAGCGGAACGTGCGCTCGAATCCCAGCCTGCCATCCTCTCCACGTTGCAGGCGCAGGCCGCTGGCGTGCACGGTTTCATCCAGCCATTGCACGCCTGCCGCCCGACAGGCGTTGCGCCCAACGGCATCGGCGCGCTCGGCGGCGGCGCGGGCCGCGCTCCAATAGGAGAATGCCAGCGCGCCGACGATCATCAAGACCAATAAAGTGGGCATGCGTGCAATGTGCGGGTTGGAGGCGTCATCAGCAAGCCCGGTGTTCTCGTCTTCTTCACGCTTACACTCGGAGCCTCTCGACCAGACTCGGTGTTGCGACTTCCGGAATCGCGGCCCCAATCAACATTCGAATGGGTGGCTTATGAAACTCGTCTTTCCCGGTGGTGAACATCCGCAGGTGCTGCTCGGCCCTGGCGTCAATCGGATCGGTTCTGATCCGGACGCCACGATCGTGATCGACCGTCCCGGCGTGCGCCCGCAGCATTGCGAATTGCACGTCAACACTCACGGTGTGACGCTGCATGTGCCCTCAGGTACGACGGTCAGCGTCAATGGTCGTGCCGTTGATGGTCTGATTGCGTTGCGGCCGGACGACAGTGTGGGTTTTGATCGGGTGTTGGCGCGATTGTCGTCCATCGAGGCCGCGTCCCCGGTACAGCGCCACGCGGGTGCATTGCCGCTGCCGGCCAATGATGACCCCGGTGCGACTGCGGTGCGCCCCGTGTTGCCGAAATTCGTGTTGCGCGGTGTTTCCGGCCAGGGTTTCGGCCGCAGCTATCCCGTACTGGGGCCGACGGTGGTCGGGCGCGCACCCGAATGTACCCTGCGTTTGGACGCATCCGGACTTTCGCGCCAGCACGCACGCCTGGTCCCCACGGCGGACGGAGTGGAGCTGGAAGACCTTGGGTCCACCAATGGCAGCTTCATCAACGGCAAACGCGTGCAGCGTGGATTTGCAGCGTCCGGTGATGAGATTGGTTTCGATGCTCTTCGGTTCCGGGTGACGGCACCCGGGCAACAAGAGTCCGTGCAGGGTGCCGAACCGACAGCGAAAACGCGCAGCCGTATTTCGCCGTGGACATGGGTGGGACTGGCAACGGTAGTGCTGGTTGCCATCTGGATTGCCGCGTTGCTGCGCTAAGTTCTGCGCCTAGGTCAAAGCATGGTTGAAGTTGCGCAGGGTCAATCGTGGTGCCGTGGCAACCCCAGTTTCATTGACAGATCGATCGCGCGCACGTTTTTGGTGAGCGCACCGATGGAAATGAAATCCACGCCATCCTCCGCAATCGCGCGTAGCCCTGAAAGGTCGACACTGCCCGACACCTCAAGCGGAATTCGTGCACGGAACGGTGCATTCGTCGCGATGCCTACCGCGGCGCGGCGCGTCGCAGTATCGAAATCATCGATCAGGATGCGATCGCAGCCGGCCTGCAATGCTTCCTCGAGTTGCTGCAGGGTCTCCACTTCGACGATCAGGGGGAGTGCGGGATATCTCGTGCGTGCCGACTGTATCGCGGCTCCGATCGAACCCATCGCGCGTACGTGGTTTTCCTTCAGCATCACGGCGTCGAACAATCCGATGCGATGGTTGCAGCCACCGCCCGTGCGCACCGCGTATTTCTGTGCCAGCCGCAAGCCGGGAATGGTCTTGCGGGTGTCGAGGATGCGCGTGTTCGTGCCGCGCACGGCGTCGACATAGGCGGCGGTGGTCGTTGCCGTGCCGCTGAGTGTCTGCATGAAATTCAGCGCAGTGCGTTCCGCGCTGACCAGCGCGCGCGCATGCCCTTCGAGCGTCGCCAGGACGGTACCGGCAACTACGCGATCACCCTCGTCCACGCGCCAGTCGATGCGCACGTCGGCATCCAGTGCGCGATGGCAGGCATCGAACCAAGGCCGCCCGCAGACCACGGCATCCTGCTTGCACAACAGATACGCACTGTCCGGGTGATCAGGCAACAGCGAAGCGGTGACATCGCCGGTTCCAAGGTCTTCGGCCAATGCGCGCTTGACGTCAGCGGCAACGACCTGCGCGTCAGGGGGCGGCAACATTATTTCAAGCAGCCGGGAAACCAGGGACCTGGCCCAGCGCGATGCCTTCCTCGACCAGCAGCACGGGAATGCCATCGTCGATGCGGTAAACGAGCTTGCGGTCACGCGTGACCAGTGCCTCGCGGATGGGATCGATCTGCGCGCTTGCATCGACGCGATGAATGCCTCCGGCCGCGATTGCCTTGTTCAACGCATCCATCCCGCGTGGCTCAAGCATCGCCAATGGCTGGCGCGTGGCGGGGCAGGCGAGGATATCCAGGAGTTTGCGGTCCATGGCGGTACCGAATGGTTGCAGGAGGCCGGTAGAATACGTCTTTGCGACAGGAGACGAGCATGCCTGCCAACACGATGGATGCAACGGCCAACAAGTCGACGATTGCGGCCCCCATTGTCGGTGTGGTGATGGGGTCGCGTTCGGACTGGGAGACGATGCAGCATGCTGCGGCCAGGCTCGAAGCGTTCGGAATCGCGCACGAGGTGCGCGTGGTGTCCGCGCATCGAACCCCGGATGTCTTGTTCGACTACGCCATGACGGCGCAATCGCGCGGGCTACGCGTGATCATTGCTGGCGCCGGGGGCGCGGCGCACCTGCCGGGAATGCTCGCCGCCAAGACCCTGGTGCCGGTGCTCGGCGTGCCGGTGCAGTCAAAATCCTTGAGTGGCCTCGACTCGCTGCTGTCGATCGTGCAGATGCCGGCCGGGGTGCCAGTGGCGACGTTTGCGATCGGCCAGGGTGGTGCCGCGAACGCCGCGTTGTTTGCCATTGCGATGCTGGCCACCACGGATCCCGCGCTCAACACAGCGCTGGTCGAGTTTCGTAAGCATCAGACGGCCGAGGTGACGCGCAACGACGATCCGCGTGCTCCATCGTCAGTCGCAGGTTGAGCGGGCCGAAGCGATGACGACCGTTGGCATTCTCGGTGGCGGGCAACTGGCGCGCATGCTGGCGCTTTCCGGCGCGCCGCTGGGCTTGCGCCTGCTGGTCATGGATGCGGTGGACGATGCCTGCGCCGGGCAGTTCGTGCCGATGGTGGTTGGGGACTACCGCGACCAGGCTGCGCTTGCCGAATTCGCATCCCGCATCGATGTCGCGACCTTCGATTTCGAAAACGTCCCGGCCGAATCCGCGCATTGGCTGAGCGAACGCGTTCCGGTCTTCCCCAGCCCACGCGCATTGGCGACCGCGCAGGACCGACTGGCGGAAAAGACCTTGTTCCGCGAGCTCGGCATCCCTGTCCCTCCGTTCATGCCGATCGATTCGCGGGCCAGCCTGGATGCCGCCATCGAGGCGATCGGCACGCCAGCGATCCTCAAGACGCGCCGGCTGGGTTACGACGGCAAGGGCCAATACCGCATCAAGTCGCCTGCGCACGTCGACGCTGCATGGACGGCATTGGGTGCGCAGGCGCAGACGGTGGGCCTGATCCTCGAAAGCTTCGTTGCCTTCGAGCGTGAGTTGTCGGTCGTGGCCGTGCGCGGGCGTGACGGCGAATTCCGCGCGTGGCCGCTAACGGAAAACTGGCATGTCGACGGTGTGTTGTCGGCGAGCCTTGCACCGGCCACGGTCGACCGCACACTGACCGACACTGCGTATGCCTATGCAGGAAAACTCGCCGAAGCACTGGATTATGTCGGCGTGTTCGCGCTCGAATTGTTCTGCCGTGACGGCGTATTGCTCGCCAACGAGCTTGCCCCGCGCGTCCACAATTCCGGGCACTGGACCATCGAAGGCGCACAGACATCGCAGTTCCAGAACCACCTGCGCGCGGTGCTCGGGCTGCCGCTCGGCGCGACCGACGCCATTGGCCACGCCTGCATGCTCAACTGGATCGGCGCATTGCCCGATGCGAACGCCGTGTTGCGCGAACCAGGCGGGCATTGGCACGACTATGGGAAAACATCGCGCGCAGGCCGCAAGGTGGGTCATGCGACGTTGCGTGCCGACGGCACCGAGGCACTCGCCGATTCACTGGCGAGGGTCGGTCGCGCATTGGATCGCGAGGCGCAGGTAACCCCCGTGATTACCCGACTGCGCGAATAGCACGCAAGGTTCACCATCCTGCAAAAAATAAAACGGCCGGTTTCCCGGCCGTTCGCTTGATCAATGCATCAACACGCTCAACGCATGTTCGACGCTGCAAAGTCCCAGTTCGTCAGATTCCAGAAGGCCTCGACATATTTCGGGCGGGCATTGCGATAGTCGATGTAATACGCGTGTTCCCACACGTCGCAGGTCAGCAACGGCGTGTCTTCACCGGTCAGCGGGGTCGCGGCATTCGATGTGCTGACCAGCGCGAGCGCGCCGTCGGGACGCTGCACCAGCCACGCCCAACCCGAACCGAAGGTCTTGACTGCCAGTTCGCCGAACTGCTCCTTGAACTTGTCGAAGCTGCCGAATGCCTTCGTGATGCCGTCCAATAATTTGCCCGCGGGCTCGTTACCCGCGGAATGGGGCGCTTTCAGGCAGTTCCAGTAGAACGTGTGGTTCCAGACCTGGGCGGCATTGTTGAACATCGCGCCCTGCGACTTGCGGATGATCTCCTCCAGCGACATCGCCTCGAATGGCGTCCCTGCGATCATCTTGTTGAGGTTGTCGACGTAGGCCTTGTGGTGCTTGCCATAGTGGAAGTCGATGGTTTCCCCGGAAATATGTGGCTCCAGCGCTGTGCGTTCGAAAGGCAGGGCAGGCAGTTCAATGGCCATGGTGGGTTCCTGTATGGATGGTGTGCCCGTGGCGATGCAGGTGCATGCCAGACGAAGCGTCGGGGGCAAAGGATTACAATGCCGATTCTAACCCCACGTCGTGTTAGCGGCCGATCAACAACGTGCAGGCCGTGCGGCGTATAGCAGGAGATATCGCGTCATGCCCGAGCTGGAAGAGATTCGCGCCCAGGTGGAAGGCCACCCCATCGTGTTGTTCATGAAAGGCACGCCGCAGTTCCCCATGTGCGGGTTTTCCAGCCGGACCGTGCAGGCGCTGAAGGCCGCCGGTGCGACTGGGCTGCACACCGTCAACATCCTGGAAGAGCCCGAGATCCGCGCCAACCTTCCTCGATATTCCAACTGGCCGACATTTCCGCAATTGTTCATCCATGGCGAACTGATCGGCGGTTGCGACATCACCATGGAGTTGTATGAGTCCGGTGAGCTCGCGCGGATGATCGCGGAGACGCAAAAGGCGTGAGCACGATGGTCGACACGCGTGCACTGGATGGCCGCGTGGTATTGATCACCGGCGCCCACGGTGGCCTCGGCAGCGCCGCGTCGCTCGCGTGTGCACGCGCGGGTGCCACGGTGGTGCTGCTCGGCCACAAGGTGCCGAAGTTGAACCGTCTTTACGATCGGGTCGCCGCCGAGGGTGGCAGTGCGATGCTGTACCCACTGGATCTTGAAGGCGCATCGCCCGATGACTACGCCGAGCTCGCCGCGCGCATCGGGTCCGAGTTCGGACATCTGCACGGCGTCCTGCATTGTGCGGCCATGTTCCGCGGCCTGACGCCCTTGTTGCACACGGACCCCGCCGCATTCGCACGCGCATTGCATGTCAATCTCACCGCGCCGTGGTGGTTGACGCAGGCATGCCTGCCCTTGCTGGCGAAAGCCGATGACGCCGCCGTGGTCTTCGCAATCAACGACCTGGCACAAACCCAACAGGCCTTCTGGGGCGGCTACGGCATCGCCCAGCATGGGCTGGCTGCACTTGTGGCGATGTTGCACGCGGAGCTTGCCAATGGCCCGATTCGCATCAGCGGCTTGCAACCCGGGCCGATGCGGACTGGCCTGCGTGCCATGGCGTACGTCGAGGAAGATGATGTCATCGCGCAGGATGCGGCTGTCCATGCGGATGACTGCGTGCTCCTGCTGTCGCCCAATGGGAGGGAGCATCGCGGGAAGATCTGGAGCAACGTCCGCTCATTCGATTCCGCACTGCCGATGCTGGACGTGCGCCAGTCATGACCATTTCATCGGCCGCGTTGCTGCTGTTCCTGATCCTGGATCCGCTCGGCAACATCCCGGTGTTCCTTGGCCTGCTGCGCTCGTTGCCACCGCAACGCCAGCGCATCGTGCTGGTACGCGAGATGCTGATCGCGCTTGGCGTGCTGATGCTGTTCCTGTGGGGTGGTCGCTACGCGCTCAACCTGATGCACCTGCGCCAGGAGTCGGTGTCGATTGCCGGCGGGATCGTGTTGTTCCTGATCGGCCTGCGCATGATCTTCCCGCCACCCGAAGGCCTGATGGGCGAACTGCCCGCAGGCGAACCCTTCATTGTGCCGATGGCCATCCCGCTGATCGCGGGCCCATCGGGCATGGCCGCAGTCATGCTGATGGGCAGCCAGGAACCTCATCGCATGGGTGCGTGGAGCCTGGCATTGCTGATTGCCTGGGCCGCGACGGCGGCGATTCTTCTTTCCTCCACCTATCTCTACAAATGGCTCGGGCTGCGCGTACTCACCGCGATCGAACGCTTGATGGGCATGGTCATCGTCGCGATCTCGGTGCAGATGCTCCTCGACGGACTGACGGTGTATCTGCACGCGGCGCCAGCGGGTTGATTGCAATCATGAAAGACCAGCTCAATGGATGACGTCGTGCACCCTGATGCCGTGACACCCGAAGCCACTCCCACAACGCTGCCGACGGTCAACGCCAGCATCTATCCGCGTGGTGGCCTGGATGTGCTGTCGCGTGATGAAGTCATGCGCCTGCGCGATGCCTCATCGGGCGGCATGCACGAATTGTTGCGCCGCTGCGCATTGGCCGTGCTCACCACCGGCAGTACTGCCGACGATCCCCGCGCGGCGCGCGAAATGTACCCGGATTTCGATGTGCATGTGCTGCAGCAGGATCGGGGTCTTGGCCTGGAATTGCGCAATGCACCGGCGACGTCGTTCGTCGATGGCCAGATCATCCTCGGCGTGGCGGAATTGCTGTTCGCCGTTGTGCGCGACCTTGTCTACACATCGGTCGAGCTCGCGCCCGACTATGCCGACGAGCTCAACACATCGCCCGGCATCACCGACGCCGTCTTCCGCCTGCTGCGCAACGCACGCGTCCTGCATCCGCGCGCGCCCAACCTGGTGGTGTGCTGGGGCGGGCACTCGATCAATCGCGACGAATACACCTACACCAAGCAGGTCGGCTACGAACTCGGGTTGCGGGGGCTGGACATCGTCACCGGCTGCGGCCCGGGCGCGATGAAAGGCCCAATGAAAGGCGCGACCATCGCGCACGCCAAGCAGCGCCACACCAACCCGCGTTACATCGGGATTACCGAGCCTGGAATCATCTCCGCCGAATCGCCGAACCCGATCGTCAACCACCTGGTGATCATGCCGGACATCGAGAAACGGCTGGAGGCCTTCGTGCGCATCGGCCACGGCTTCATCGTGTTCCCCGGCGGCGTCGGCACCTGCGAGGAAATCCTGTACCTGCTCGGCATCCTGTTGCGCGAGGAAAATACGCACCTGCCGTTCCCGCTCATCTTCACTGGACCAACGTCGGCCGCACCGTATTTCGACCAGATCGACAAATTCCTGCGGTTGACCCTGGGCGAGGCCGCGATCGCCAGGTACCGAATCATCATCGGCGACCCGGCCGAAGTCGGCCGGCAGATCGCCAGCGGGATTGGTGAGGTTCGCCAATACCGGGTCGCGCACAAGGACTCGTTCTATTTCAACTGGTCATTGGACGTCCCGCTGCCATTCCAGCAACCGTTCATTCCCACGCACGCAGCGATGGCCGAGCTTGACCTGCACCACGGCCGCAAGCCATCCGAACTTGCCGCTGACCTGCGTCGCGCCTTCTCCGGGATCGTGGCCGGCAACGTCAAGGAGGAAGGCATCCACGAGATCGAGCAATACGGCCCGTTCCAGATCCACGGCGACCCGGACATGATGCAAGCGCTCGACGGCCTCCTGCGCGCATTCGTCGAGCAGCGGCGGATGAAGATCGCGGGGGACTACAGCCCGTGTTACGAGATCGTGGCTTGAACCAAAGGTAGCGATACCGTGGCGGTGTGCCGAGTGTCGGAGACAGCGGTTTCGATCAAGCCACCATTCGCGGCACGGATCCGCTCCTTTGCCGAGTTCAATCCGACGCTGAAGCCGGGCACAACCTGGGCTGGGTTGGTGCACAGGTCGTTGGCAATGACGATCTGCACATGGGTAGCCGTGCAAACCACATTGATATTGACGATGCCACCTTCGGGGCTAGGCTCGACTCCGTGGCGGATGGCATTTTCCGCCAATGGCTGAATCGACAACGCCGGCACCATGATGTCCGGCAGCGTCTTTGGAATGGACCATTCCACGCGCAGGCGGTTTCCAAATCGCAGTTCCTCGATGTCCAGATAACGCCTGGTCAACGCGATCTCATCGCTTAATTTCACTTCGTGCGGACCCGACAATGCCGCGCGAAAGAGATCCGCCAAATCCAGGAGCAATCGCTCGGCCTCGGCGGGGCGTGCGCGGACCAGGGCGATTCCCGTGTTGAGCGTATTGAAGACAAAGTGTGGCCGGATGCGCGCGTGCAGCACTTCAAGTTCGGCCTGCTTGTTGCGCAACAGCAATTGTCGCGAGCGCCAGTGGTTCTGGAACGTGACCAGCCCGAGTAGCCCGACGATCAAGGTGATCGCACTCAGCCGGAACAGGAAACTCACCCACCCGTCATGCGCCATCGGCCATGTCTGTTGCAGCACCATCCATGCGGCGGTTCCGATGACCCATGTGCTGACCATCAACAGCATGAGTGCGAGCCATGACAGTTGATGTACATGGAGATGCCTGAGCCAGCGTCTCGACAGATACAGCGCCGCCAATGTCAGTAGCGTGATCCACTGGATCGTCAGGGAAGCCAGGCCAAAATAGACCCAGCGATCGCCTCCTGCGTCGGGCGCAAGCGCGAGCACCAACGCCAGCCCCTCCCCCACCAGCAGGACGGCGCCCAGCGTGCCAGCCCGCCACAGCGTTTCCAGGAGCAGCGTGCTGGGAGGGCCTGATGTGTCCAAAAATGATCTCGTGGGTTGACAGGCTGGCATCATGCCTGCCCGGATTGGCATCTGAACGCTGGAATCATGCCGCTTACCCTGCGACTGGGTACTTTCGTCGGCAACTGCGTGACGGCGCCACCACCAACGCTTACGGTTCCAGCACGCTCCAAGGGGAAGTCATGTTGTCAATTGCGCGCCAATGCCATGGACCCGTTGCGGCCTGTCCCCAGCGCGGCATGCGAGGGTTCACGCTGATTGAGCTGATCGTTGCCATCGCGGTCGTGGGCATCCTCGTGGCGGTTGCCGTTCCAAGCTTCGCCAGCCTGGTCAACGGAAACCGCTTGACCGCATCCGTCAACGAACTTGCCGCAGGCATCCAGTCGGCGCGCATGGAGGCCATCCGACGCAATTCCCGGGTCGTCCTGTGCCGCAGTGACAATGGCTCGACCTGCAATGCCGGGGCCGGAAGCTGGAAAGGGTGGATTTCGTTCGTCGACGCCAATGCGGACAACGCGCCTGACGGCGGGGTCGGCTCCATCTTGAGGGCGGCCACGGTTCCGGGGACCGTGGAGATCGATCCCAGCCCGTCAGTGTCCGGCAACAGCAACCTCATTATCGTGCGGACGGACGGCATGGTGCGTGCCAACGATCGCAGTCTGCTTCGAACCGCGCTGCTGATCTGCATGCCCACCTCGCTGCCCCCAGAAAACCAGCGGTTACTCACGCTATTTGCTGGCAGCCGTATCACGGTCACACGAGCAGATGGCGGCGGCAACTGTGTTGCGCCAGTCGACCCCACATGAATCCAATCATCATGTCGAACATCAACCAGACACTGTCACTCCAGCCGGAAGCATCCATGCCCAGGTGCCCTCAGTTTCCATCCAAGACTCGCGGTGTTGGCTTGATCGAAGTCATGGTCGCCATCCTGGTTCTGGCCGTTGGCCTGCTGGGGATCGCCGCATTGCAGGCCACGACCCTGCGAAGCAGCCAAGGTTCTCTGGAACGAAGTCAGGCCGTGATCCAGACCTACGGGATACTGGATTCGATGCGCGCGAATACCGCCGCGGCTGCGGGGGGCGCATACACGATCGGGATGACCTGCGCCCCTCCGGGAGCTCCAGCCACATTGGCCCTGCGTGATATCGCCGCCTGGATTCAAGGCTTTCAAGCGGAGTTGGGAACCAACGCCTGCGGGCAGATCGAATCGATCGGAAGTGGCCTGTATCGCATCACGATGCGGTGGCAGGACCAGCGTGGCGTCAATACCCAAGACCTGCTGACGGTGAGCTCCCTATGAAACGTTCATCGCGTCCAGGGGCGAGCCGTGGTTTCAGTATCGTCGAGCTGATGATTGCCTTGGTTCTTGGTTTGCTGGTGGTGGGAAGCGCCTTGGCGATTTTCCTGTCCAATCGCCAGACATACAGTGCAACGGAGGGCGTGGGCCGTGCACAGGAAAACGTCCGCCTTGCGTTCGAGTTGATGTCGCGCGACCTGCGTGAATCGGGCAGTACGCCTTGCGGCAACAGTGTGCGCACGGTATCGAACGTCCTGAACAATCCCGGTACCCACTGGTATGACTGGCAAAACGCAGCCACCGGCTACGACGGCGCGACCGCACTGGGTACCATTCCGTTTGGAACCGCCAAGGGAAACCGGATCGCGGGAACCGCGGCGGTCGAAGTGCATTCCGGTACCGCCGACGGCCAGAAAATCGCGTCCCATAATGACGCCGCTGGCACGTTCACCATGGTCAGCGCCAACCATGGATTTGTCGCTGGCGACATTGTGGTGGCCTGCGACTACAAGCGCGGCGCGGTGTTCCAGGTTACCGGCGTGGCCGGAAAGGTCCTCACGTATGCGGCTGGAGCCGGCGCTCCGGGTAATTCAAGCATCGACCTGGGAGGTTGCCTGGAAACCGAATGCACTCCAGGGAAATACCAATTCCAGAATACGGCGATCATCACCCGTCTGGGCGCCAGCCGCTGGTACATCGGTGCCAATGGGCGCACCTGCGCGGGCGTTCCTTGTCGTTCGCTCTATCAGCAGACCGTGCAGAGCGGAGCAGGTTCTGTTGCGGAGGAAATTGCGGAAAACGTACAAGACCTGCAATTGAGCTATCTACTCAACACGAATGCGCAGTTCTACCAGAATCGCCTGGTGACGCCTGCGGCCAGTTATGCCGCCGCCATAGCTGCAGGCGCATGGGATCGCGTGCTGGCCATCCGGGTGGCCATGCGATTCACCGCGCCTGAGCAGGTCAATGGCCAGGACATCACGCGCACGCTTACCCACGTCGTCACTGTGCGGAACCAGACCATATGAACGCGATCAAGCCTGTCTCGGCAAAACATCAGGGTGGCGTGGCGCTGGTCGTGATTTTGATGCTGCTGTTGGTGATGACGCTGCTCGGGCTCGCCAGCTTGAGAGGCACGCTGATGGAAGAGCGCATGAGTGCCGGCTCGTACGATCGCAGTTTGAGTTTCCAATCTGCCGAAGTTGCCCTGCGTGAGGCAGAGGCATCCATCGCCGCCGGGACCGCCTGTGGCGGGACATGCCCTCCGCCGGTGGCGGGCGGTCCGGATATCTGGGTAACCGATCCGGAATGCGACAACACGCCCACCGCGGGCGTATGGACACCAGTCAAGGCAGCGACATACGCATTGATCGGCGCCAAAGCAATCCGCCCCGTCTATGCCATCGAGCGGGTCGGCCCGGCGCCACCCCCCAACAACCCAGGTTGTGGCCTTGATGGCGACAACAGCTGCCTGGTCGATTATTTCCGGATTACCGCCTGCAGCGGCGATCCTGCCAATGGCCGTGCCATGACCATCCTTCAGTCCAACTACACGCCCTAAGCGTCAAGGACATCATCATGCGTCGTCAATTCAACTCCAGCTCGCCTCCGTCAGCGCTCCAGCGCTTCCTGCGTGGACGCGCGTTGCCGATGCTGTTTGCCTGCGTCGCTACGCTGGCAGGCTTGCCGGTCAATGCGGCCGTCACGCTGCCCAACACGCCGTTGCAGTCAGGGTCTCGCGTGCCGCCGAACATCATGTTGATCCTCGATGATTCGGGATCAATGACAGATACGGCGATGGATACGCCGCTGATCAACATCAACAACAACGCGGCCCAAGATATCAACTCCGTTGCGTATACCAGCAATTCGCTTTACTACAATCCTGCCGTCAACTATCGGCCCTGGCGCAATGGCGATGGGACGTTCATGGCGGATGCCAGCTACAGCTCGGCGTCCAACGATGCCAACCTGATCACCAACCCAATTGACTTGGGCGCGGCGAATCGCTTCTTTCATGTGCCGATAGTCCCTGGCGTGGTTGGCAATACCACCGACTATTACCGCTACCAGTTCAAGACGGATGGGACGGCAGATCGCTGCGTGCGTACTTTCGTTGGCACTTGGGGGTGGCGGGGTTGCGTGTCAGTGGTCACCTTCACATGGGATGGACCGATCACCAGGACGCTTGCAGAGGAAAAGCTCAATTTCGCCAACTGGTATGCCTACCATCGCACCCGCATCAAGGCTGCGAAGGCCGGCGCCGGATATGCATTTGCCGATCTCGGTGAGAACCTGCGGGTTGGCTTCGATACGATCTGGAACCGCAACCCTTACCTCATCCCGGTTACCAGCGATGGCGGCTTGTTCCGCGACGTTGGCCCGTCGACCAATCGAAGCACGTGGTATTCCCGGCTGTATGGCGCCCAAGGAAGCAACAGCACTCCATTGCAGACCGCATTGACCCGCACCGGAGATTATTTCAAGCGGACAGATGCGGCTGGCCCGTGGGGGCCGGAAACCGTCCCGGATCAGATCACCTGCCGGCAGAACTTCGCCATCCTGACGACAGATGGGTTCTGGAATAATGGACTAGGGCCGACCAATGCCGACAACACGCTTGGCCCGGTCATCACCAGCCCGACTGGCGCAACCTACCAGTACGTTCCGGGCCCCCCCTACGCTGCGGCTGCGAACGGCACGCTCGCCGACGTCGCGATGAATTACTGGGTCCAGGACCTCCGGACCGACGCCAGCATGATCAACAACGTGCCTAGCGGGCCTGCAGACCCTGCGTTCTGGCAGCACATGGTCACCTTCAGCCTGTCGATTGGACTGGGCGGCACGCTCAACCCGAAGACCGACCTCAGCAAGCCAGGCCCGAACAACGACCTGACGGACGGCGGCATCCCGTGGCCGGATCCGGTTACTCCGAACGTGGAAACCCCACGTCGAATCGATGACCTTTTCCATGCGGCAGTCAACGGACATGGCGCATTCGTCGCGGCGTCCTCGCCGGACGAGTTCACCAAGGGACTCAAGGATGCACTGGCGGCGATCGTCGAGCGCACGACGTCCTCATCCAACGTTTCGGTCAACGGTACCAAGGTTGGCACTGACACTCAGGTGTTCCAGGGCAGCTTCATCTCCGGCAAGTGGACCGGAGAATTGAAGGCATTCCCGGTGACGTCAACGGGGGTCGGTGCGTCGACGTGGTCTGCGTCCACCCTTATCCCGGCACCGGCCGCGCGCAAAATCTTTACGTACAACGGCAGTAATGGCAGCACCTTCACCTGGGCCGGTTTGACGGTTGCGCAGCAAACCGCGCTGGGTGGGGCCGTGATCGGGCCGGACGTGCTGAATTACCTGCGCGGCGATGGCAGCAAGGAACTCAGGAACGCGGGGACATTCCGCGACCGCTCCACGGTGCTGGGCGACATCGACCATTCCTCGCCGGTCTACGTGGATACCAATCCGGACGGCGATCCGAACACCAACGATGGTGTCAAGACAGTGTATGCGGGCTCCAACGACGGCATGCTGCACGCGTTCAACGCCGACACCGGCGTAGAACAATTTGCGTATGTGCCGGGTGGGGTCGACTTCAACAAGCTGCGCACGCTTTCGGATCCTGATTACGCGCACAGCTATTCCGTCGATGGCGAGATCGCGGTTTCGACCCGCTCGCAGACTCCTGGTAAAAACATCCTGGTCGGATTGATGGGACGTGGTGGCAAGACCGTGTACGCACTTGACGTGAGCGACCCCACCACGTTCGGTGCCAGCAACGTGAAGTGGGAGTTCACCGATCCGGACTTCGGCAATGCACTGGGTGAACCGATCATCACCAAGCTCAACAACGGCAAGACCGGCGTGATCATCGGCAATGGCTACAACAGCACCAGTGGCCACTCGGTGCTCTACGTCCTGGACATCCAGACCGGCGCGGTGATCAAGAAATTCGACACGGGCGCCGGCGATACGGGCCCCAACGACAATGGACTGGCGTCTCCACGCGGATGGGACGCCAATCGTTCCGGCACTTTCGACTACATCTACGCAGGCGACCTGCTCGGAAATGTCTGGAAGTTCAACATCAATGCCAATAACGAAGCTTCCTGGGCAATTTCATTCAGCGGCGCTCCGTTCTTTGTCGCCAAGGATGCGGGTGGGACGCGCGAACCGATCACGGGTGGAATGTCGATTGGACTCAATCCGGTGACGTACCAGCGCTGGATCTTCTTTGGGTCTGGTCGCTATCTCACCAGCGGTGATCCTTCCAATCGCAGCCAGCAGAGCTGGTATGGCATGGTGGATGACGGGTCCGGGACACCGGTGACCCGCGGCAACCTGAAGGTACGCAACGTGGTGCTCAGTACTACTGCTGATGGAAGGCCTGTGCGCGCATTCGAAGCTACCGTGGCAGGCGATATGGTCGGCAAGAAGGGCTGGGTGGTGGATCTGCCGACGCCGGTCAATCCCAACGAAGGCGGCGAACGTATTGTTACGCGCAGCGTCTTTACCGGTAACGTGCTGTTGGCTGCAAGTATCATTCCCAGCAGTGATGCCTGCTCCACCGGAGGGCGGGGGTTTATCAACTTCATCGACCCCTTCTCCGGTGCAAGCCTCTCGTCACCGTATTTCGACAGCAATGGCAATGGAGTTGCAGACGACAGGATCGGCGCCGGCAACCTGCCAATTGGTTCGGTTGATGCGGGGGTTGGCATGCCGACGACGCCTTCCGTCATCCAGAACGGTTCCAAAGGCAAGGACATGATCCTGTTCGGCGGCAGCAATGGTGGCGCACCGGGCGGTCTGCCTGGTCTCGGGGCAGGCAGTTGGGGCCGCACGTCATGGCGCGAAGTACTGAGGGATTGAGATGCTGATCCGAACTGATGTCATTCCGAGCAACAGGGGCCGTCCAATGAAGCGATCTGCCGAGGGTTTTACGCTGATCGAACTGTTGATCGTGGTTGCGATCGTTGGAGTCCTAGTGGCGGCAGCGATCGCGAGTTACGGCTTTGCAATCGTCAAGACAAACCGCGCCGCAGGCAAAGGTTGCCTTCTGGAGCAAGCCCAACTCGCCGAGAAGTTCTATACGACCAACCTGACCTATGTCGGTACGCCCGTGCATCAATGCTGGGCGGACCCATCGTCCACTTACGCGTTGGGACCTCCGGCCCCAACGTTGACAGCCAGGACGTTCCTTTTTACCGCGGTCCCGTTTGGCGCCCAGGCGACGCGCGACACACTCTGCGCATCGCTCACCGTCAACCAGGTGGGGGCAAAGGGCTTTACTGGTACAGGCTCTTCAGCTGAATGCTGGTAACCGGTCGCGAAAGATCAAACAAAAAGGCCGCCAAGAGGCGGCCTTTTTGTTGCGCAACATGAACTGGCGCCCGAAGTTGGACTCGAACCAACGACCCCCTGATTAACAGTCAAGTGCTCTAACCGGCTGAGCTATTCGGGCGGGGGCGTCATTGTGCCGTCCACCCCACATTGACGCAACCGACGGCTAGCTGGAATAGACGCAGGCCCTCGCTGCGGAGGGGGTGGGCGTCCCTTGGCGCATGCGCCCGCTGTTGGCCAGCACCACGGTCGTCGCCTTGTCCGGGCCACGGGCATCGCAAAGCGTGAACGTGACGTTCGACCCCGCAGTGGCCCCGCCATGAGGCTGGAACACGATTCGCGTGCGCTGCGCGGTGCTGCGTATGTGGGTACCGCCTTCCAGAGGCGTCTGGCGCCGCAATTCTGTTTCGTTTGGGCCGCGCACGCGATTGCCGTCGATGTCTGCGAAGGCAATCCAGCCCTGGGTCCAGTCGATGCTGCCGCTGCAGGCGACGCCATCGCTGCTGGAGCACACGACGACCTCGGTCCCGGTGACTGTCGCGTGGTTGAGAGCGCCCAGCAGCGACTCGGCGAGCGCCACCCGCGCTGCGCCCATGCGAGTGGCGGCCGCGACATTGCTGTAAGCCGGAATCGCCATCCCCAGTCCAATGGCAACCAGCACCATCGCAATCAACGCTTCGATCAATGTAAATCCATGCTGCCTGCGTTCCATGCAGTAATGCTCCTGTTGACCGGGAGCAGAATGCGTTGGATGCCGACAGGTCACAGTCGGCCCACGGCGGACAAAAGGGTAGGAAAAAGTCCCCGTCGCCCCCATGTCACATGGACGCTAAAATCCGCCTAGACATAGTTCACCAATGACCAACCTCATCCATCCCGTCGGGTTCCAGCTGGTCTCGCCGTACTCCCCGGCGGGCGACCAGCCGCAGGCGATCGCAAAGCTGATCAAGGGCTTCGAGGCGGGCGTGGCGCGGCAGACGCTGCTAGGCGTGACCGGCTCGGGCAAGACCTACACCATCGCCAACGTCATCCAGTCGGTGCAGAAGCCGACGCTGGTGATGGCGCCGAACAAGACGCTGGCGGCGCAGCTGTATGGTGAGTTCCGCTCGTTCTTTCCGCACAACGCGGTGGAGTACTTCGTCAGCTATTACGACTACTACCAGCCCGAGGCCTACATCCCCTCGTCGGATACGTTCATCGACAAGGACAGTTCGGTCAACGAGCACATCGAGCAGATGCGGCTGTCGGCGACCAAGGCGCTGCTGGAGCGACGCGACGCGATCATCGTGTGCACGGTGTCCGCGATTTATGGCCTGGGCGATCCGGGCGAGTATCACAAGATGGTGCTGCACATGGTGCGCGGCGAGCGCATCGACCAGCGCGAGCTGATCCGCCGGCTGACGGAAATCCAGTACAAGCGCAACGAAATGGAATTGACGCGCGGCACCTTCCGCGTGCGCGGCGAAACCATCGACGTGCATCCTGCGGAAAGTGACGCCGAAGCGCTGCGGATCGAATTGTTCGACGGCGAGATCGAAACATTGACGCTGTTCGATCCGCTAACAGGGGAAACCCTGCGCAAGCTGCCGCGCTACACGATCTATCCGAAGTCGCACTACGTCACCACCCGGCGCACGGTGCTGGATGCGGTCGAAGCGATCAAGATCGAATTACGCGAACGGCTGGAAGTTCTGTACTCGCAGAACAAGCTGGTCGAGGCGCAACGGCTGGCGCAACGCACGCAGTTCGACCTGGAAATGATGGCCGAGGTTGGCTACTGCAACGGCATCGAAAACTATTCGCGCCATCTCACCGGGCACATGCCCGGTGAGCCGCCACCATGCCTGTTCGACTACATCCCGCCGGACGCATTGCTGGTCGTCGACGAATCGCACGTCACCGTTCCGCAGATTGGCGCCATGTACAAGGGCGACCGTTCGCGCAAGGAAACGCTGGTGGAATTCGGGTTCCGCCTGCCATCGGCGCTGGATAACCGGCCATTGAAATTCGAGGAGTGGGAAGGGCGCGCGCCGCGTGCGATCTTCGTATCAGCAACACCCGGCCCGTATGAGCTGCGAATGTCGGAAGGCGAGGTGACCGAACTGGTCGTGCGCCCGACAGGGCTGGTCGATCCGCCGGTCGAAATCCGCCCGGTCGGGACGCAGGTTGACGATGTGCTCGGCGAGATCACGTTGCGCGTCGCGATGGGCGATCGCGTGCTGATCACCACGTTGACCAAGCGCATGGCGGAAAACCTGACCGAGTATCTCGCCGAACATGACGTGCGTGTGCGCTACCTGCACTCGGACATCGACACCGTCGAGCGCGTGGAAATCATCCGCGACCTGCGCCTTGGGAAGTTCGACGTGCTGGTCGGCATCAACCTGCTGCGCGAAGGGCTCGACATGCCGGAGGTCTCCCTAGTGGCGATCCTGGATGCGGACAAGGAAGGCTTCCTGCGTTCGACAGGTTCGTTGATCCAGACCATTGGTCGGGCGGCGCGCAACCTGCGCGGCAAGGCCATTCTCTATGCCGATCGCGTGACCAACTCGATGCAGCGCGCGATCGAGGAGACCGACCGTCGCCGTGCCAGGCAAGTCGAATACAACACCGAACACGGCATCACGCCGCAATCGGTCGCGCGCACCATGGTCGACATCTTCGAGGGTGCGCGCAGCGAGCCGGGCACGGTCAAGGCGGGTCGTGGCAAGGGCAGGCGAGTCGCCGAAGCTGCAGAAGACTACGCGTTGATGACGCCATCCCAGCGCAACGCGCGCATGCGTGACCTCGAGCAGCGCATGTACCAGCATGCGCGCGACCTGGAGTTCGAGGATGCCGCGAAAGTGCGGGATCAGATCCGGCGCTTGAAGGATGCCAGCCTCGCTGGATGATCGATCATGACCCGGCGGTAACGTCGATCGTGAGAGCTTGCATGTCCTTGGACGTAAAGAGGTGGGTTATGGGATTGTTTGATTTCATGAAGCAAGCCGGCGCGAAGATCCTGGGCAAGGATCACGCTGGTGAAGTCACCGTTCCGCTGAGCCAGCACCTTCGGAACCACGGTATAGATCCCAGCGGGATCAGTTTCAAGTTCGAGACCGACGGAACCGTTGTGATGAGCGGTACCGTGAAAGATCAGGAAACCCGTGAAAAGGCCGTCCTTATCGTGGGTAATGTCGAAGGCGTTTCTCGCGTCGACGACCAGCTGAGCGTTGGCGCCGCCGTCTCGAACAGCCCCCCAGGAGCGAGTAGTAGCCTCCCGCGGGCATCTGCGGGCAGCGATGGCGGCTGGACGTCAAAGACCTACACCGTCGAATCCGGCGACACCCTGTCGGCCATTGCAAAGAAGATGTATGGCGATGCCGGGAAGTACCACCAGATTTTCGAGGCCAACAAGCCGATGCTGAAGGACCCCGACCATATCTACCCTGGGCAGGTTCTGAGGATTCCTCCGCAAGCGTGATTCTGCGCGGGCCTCGGTTGTCCGCCGCAGGCCCGCCGGGCTAGAATGGTGGCTCGTGCGGGACTGTCGGGCGGTTAGCTCAGTGGTAGAGCATTACCTTGACATGGTAGGGGTCGGGGGTTCGAAACCCTCACCGCCCACCACGCCGATCCGGCGTGGATTCAGTCCTTCATTCAACACAGCCAGGTGGCCCGCGGAAACGCCGGCCGAGGGTGCGACATGAGCACTACCAACTTCCACCGTTGATCGCTCCCGAGTCGCATGCGGATTGCAGGCGCCTTCGGGCGTCTTTTTTTATTTCGATGGTCCGATATCAATGCTCACGATCACGCTCCCAGATGGCAGTCGCCGCGAATTCGAACATCCCGTCAGCGTCATGGAGGTCGCCCAGTCGATTGGTCCCGGCCTGGCAAAGGCCACTGTCGCTGGAAGGGTCGACGGCAAACTGGTGGATGCCAGCGATCGTATTGATCGTGATGCGACGTTGCAGATCATCACGCCCAAGGACGATGCCGGTGTCGAGATCATCCGCCACTCCGCGGCGCACCTGGTCGGACACGCCGTCAAGCAGTTGTATCCAGCGGCGAAGATGGTGATCGGGCCGGTCATCGACGAAGGCTTTTACTACGACATCTGGAACGAGCGTCCGTTTACCCCAGATGACATGGCGGCGATCGAGCAGCGCATGGCCGAGTTGATCGACACCGAGTACGAGGTCGTCAAGAGGGTGACGCCGCGCGCCGAAGTCATCGACCTGTTCAAGTCGCGCGGTGAGGATTACAAGTTGCGGCTGGTCGATGACATGCCCGACGAGCAGGCGATGGGCTTGTACTACCACCAGGAATACGTCGACATGTGCCGTGGCCCGCACGTGCCGAATACGCGATTTCTGAAGGCCTTCAAGCTCACGCGGATTTCCGGTGCGTACTGGCGTGGCGACTCGAAGAACGAGCAGCTGCAGCGCATCTACGGCACCGCGTGGGCCGACAAGAAACAGCTGGCGGCCTACATCCTGCGCATCGAGGAAGCCGACAAGCGCGACCATCGCAGGATCGCCAAGCAGCAGAATCTCTTCCACCTGCAGGAAGAAGCGCCGGGTCTGGTGTTCTGGCATCCGAAGGGATGGTCGGTCTGGCAGGTCGTCGAGCAGTACATGCGAAAGGTGTATCGCGACAGCGGCTATGCCGAAGTGCGCTGCCCGCAGATCCTAGACGTGGAGCTGTGGAAGAAATCCGGGCACTGGGACAACTACAAGGACAACATGTTCTTCACCGAGTCGGAGAAGCGCACCTATGCGCTGAAGCCGATGAATTGTCCGGGCCATGTGCAGGTGTTCAACCAGGGGCTGCACAGTTACCGCGACCTGCCGATCCGCTATGGCGAGTTCGGCGCATGCCATCGCAACGAGCCGTCCGGTGCGCTGCACGGCATCCTGCGCGTGCGCGGCTTCACCCAGGACGACGGTCATATCTTCTGCACCGAAGACCAGATCGAGGCCGAGGTCACTGCCTTCCACCAGCAGGCGATGGCGGTCTACGCCGATTTTGGATTCACCGATGTCCAGCTCAAGCTGGCCCTGCGTCCGGAACCGCGCTTGGGCGACGACGCCACCTGGGACAAGGCCGAGGCCGCGCTGCGCAATGCTCTTAGCGCCTGCGGTGTGGAATGGGAGGAGTTGCCCGGCGAGGGCGCGTTCTACGGCCCGAAGATCGAATACCACCTCAAGGACGCCATCGGCCGCACTTGGCAGCTGGGCACGATGCAGGTCGATTTCATGATGCCCGGACGGCTGGGCGCCGAATATGTCGATGAGACCAGCCAGAAGCGGCACCCGGTGATGCTGCATCGCGCCATCGTCGGCTCGATGGAGCGCTTCATCGGCATCCTGATCGAGCACCACGCGGGCAATTTCCCATCCTGGCTGGCGCCGGTGCAGGCGGTGGTCATGAATATCACTGATGCCCAGGCGGATTGGGTCGAACAGGTGCGCAAAACCCTTGCAAATCAAGGAGTCCGCGCCACCGCCGATTTGCGGAACGAGAAGATCGGCTATAAGATCCGCGAGCACACGTTGCAGCGTGTGCCATACCTGCTGGTGGTCGGGGACCGCGAGAAGGACAATGGCGCAGTTTCCGTGCGCACGCGATCGGGGGAGGACCTGGGGACCATGTCCGTCGCCGACTTCGCCGCACGTTTACACGGTGAGCACGTCGCACCCTGAACACTAGATCCGGCCCGATCGGGTCGGCACGTTCCACTCCGGAGATTGCAACATCAGTACCCCTGAAAAGCAGAATCGCAAGAACAACGAAATCCGCGTCCCCAAGGTGCGCGTGATCGGTAGTGACGGTGAAATGGTTGGCGTCCTGTCGCGCGAGGAAGCCCTCGCGAAGGCCGAAGAGGAAGGCATGGATCTGGTGGAAATCCAGCCCAATGCCGATCCGCCGGTCTGCCGGATCATGGATTTTGGCAAGTTCAAGTTCGAGCTGCAGAAGAAGGCGAACCTGGCCAAGAAAAAGACCAAGCAGGTCGAGATCAAGGAAATGAAGTTCCGCCCGGTCACCGATGAGGGCGATTACCAGATCAAGCTGCGCAACATGCGCCGCTTTCTGGAGGAGGGCGACAAGATCAAGGTCAACATCCGCTTCCGTGGCCGCGAGATGAGCCATCAGGAGTTGGGTCGCGAGATGGCCAACCGCATCGAGACGGATCTTGGAGAGGACATCGTCATCGAGTCCCGCCCGCGCCTGGAAGGCCGGCAGATGGTGATGATGATCGCGCCGAAGAAGAAGACCTGATCGCGCTTTCTTGATCCCTATATCTTGGGAGAAGGAAGGCAAAGCCACTGATTCGCAAAGGAAATATTTGCAACCCGGCCGCCCAGCCCGCATAATGCGCGGCCCGGTTCGCCGGGTTTGTACCAGCAGCATCAGGACCCGTCGCGGATTCTTTCAGGATCAACGACTTACGACCGGCAAGGGCAGGATGGAAAGCGTGGCGCGTGCAGAGTGCACAAGCCGCCGCCCAGCCAGTGACAGCAACCGAAAGGATCTCCCGCAATGCCCAAGATCAAGACCAATCGGGCGGCGGCCAAGCGCTTCCGGAAGACAGCTTCCGGCAAGTTCAAGTGCGGCCACGCCAACAAGAGCCACATCCTCACGAAGAAAGCGACCAAGCGGAAGCGCAACCTCCGGCAGACGAACCACGTCCGCCCCGAGGACGCCGGCCGTCTGCAGCGCATGCTTCCGTATCTGTGAGGAGATGAGAAATGGCACGAGTTAAACGTGGTGTACAGGCGCGTCGGCGCCACAAGAAAGTTCTGAAGCAGGCCAAGGGCTACTACCATGCCCGCCGCAAGGTCTTCCGCGTCGCCAAGCAGGCGGTGACGAAGGCCCTGCAGTACGCCTACATCGGTCGCAAGCAGCGCAAGCGCCAGTTCCGTTCGCTATGGATCGCGCGCATCAACGCCGCGTCCCGCATCAACGGCATCAGCTACAGCCGCTTCATGAACGGCCTGTTGAAGGCCGGCATCACCCTGGATCGCAAGGTGCTGGCAGACATCGCCGTGCACGACGCGGTGGGTTTTGCGGCGCTGGCTGAAAAGGCAAAAGGCGCGCTCGCAGCGTAAGTTTGTCGGGGTCGCCGTGCGGAGATGCGCGCGGCAACAAGGCAATGCAATACACGCATGGGGAAGGGCGCAAGTCCTTCCCCATTTGTTTTTTTGGCGGTGGGGACATGAGCGAAATCGAGCAGGTCAGCCAGCAGGCGCTTAGCGACATCGGCTCCGCGCAATCGCCCGATGCGCTGGAGGCATTGCGTGTCGCCTTGCTTGGAAAGCACGGCAGCATCACGTCGCAACTCAAGCAGCTGGGCACGCTGCCTGCCGAGCAGCGCAAGAGCGCCGGCGAGGCGATCAATCGAGCCCGCGACGCAATCGGCGAGGCCTTGGCGGCACGCAAGATCGAACTGGACACTGTCGCACTCGAAGCGCGTCTCGCCACCGAAACCATTGACGTGACCTTGCCAGGCCGCAATGCCTCCCGCGGCGGCCTGCATCCGGTCAGCCGTACACTCGAGCGCATCACCGATATCTTTGGCCGGCTCGGCTACGAGCTTGCCGATGGTCCCGAGATCGAGGACGACTTCCATAACTTCGAAGCGCTGAACTTCCCGCCGCACCATCCGGCGCGGGCAATGCACGACACTTTCTACTTTGGCGACGGCCGCCTGTTGCGCACGCATACTTCTGGCGTGCAAGTGCGGTACATGCAGGATTTGCTTGCAGCAGGAGGCACGCCGCCGCTGCGAATGATCGCCGCCGGCAAGGTCTACCGCAGCGACAGCGACCAGACGCATACGCCGATGTTCCATCAGGTCGAAGGCCTGCTGGTCGACGAACACGCCAGCTTCGCCGACCTCAAGGGCACGCTGGGCGAATTCGTGCGCGCGTTTTTCGAGCGGGACTTCGCGATGCGCTTTCGTCCGAGCTATTTCCCCTTCACCGAGCCCTCGGCGGAAGTCGACATCGCCTGGCAGCAGCCGGATGGATCCACGCGTTGGTTGGAAGTCCTGGGTTGCGGGATGGTGCATCCGAACGTGCTGCGCAATGTCGGCATCGATCCGGAGCGTTACACCGGCTTCGCCTTCGGCCTGGGTGTCGAGCGTTTTGCGATGTTGCGTTACGGCGTCGACGACCTGCGTAGTTTCTTCGATAACGACGTACGCTTTTTGCGGCAGTTTGCGTGAGGCGGCTCAAGCAATGAAATTCTCCGAAAACTGGTTGCGGCAACACGTCAAGACGGATGCGACGCGCGATGAGCTGGCGGCGACGTTGACGGCCATCGGGCTTGAAGTCGAAGACATGACCGTGCTCGGCGATTCGCTCGATGGAGTCATCGTCGCGCGCATCGTCGAATGTGCAAAACACCCCGAGGCCGATCGCCTGCAGGTCTGCCAGGTCGAGGTTGGAAACGGCACCCGGTTGCAGATCGTCTGCGGTGCGCCCAATGCACGTCCCGGTCTGGTTGCGCCGCTTGCCACCATCGGAACGACAGTCGGTGATCTCACGATCAAGGCTGCGAAGCTGCGCGGAGTCGAGTCCAACGGCATGCTGTGCTCGGCAAAGGAACTCGGCCTGGATGCCGATGCATCGGGACTGCTTGAGTTGCCTGCCGACGCGCCGATTGGAACGCCGCTTGCAGATTACCTCGGCCTGCCCGACGCCAGCATCGAACTGAAGCTGACCCCCAACCGCGCCGATTGCTTCAGCGTGCGCGGCATTGCGTACGATGTTGCAGCAGCCTGTGGCGGGGAAGTGGTTGCGTTCGACGCCATCCCGATGCCGGCACTCAACGATGCGAGCCTTCCAGTCGAGTTGAATGCCGGTTGCGATGCCCCGCGCTACATGGGCCGGGTGATCGAAGGCGTTGATGCGAATCGGGCAACGCCGGCATGGATGGCCGAACGCCTGCGTCGCAGTGGCATCCGTCCGATCAGCCTGCTGGTGGATGTGACCCAGTACGTGATGCTGGAATGCGGACAACCCATGCACGCGTACGACCGTGATCTTTTACACGGCCCGATTGCCGTGAGTCGTGCCCGCGCCGGTGAAACCCTCAAACTGATCGATGGCCGCGAGGCCAGCGTCGATGAAGGCTTCCTGCTGATCACCGACGCCGATCACGCGATCGGGTTGGCTGGCGTGATGGGCGGCTTCGATACCCGCGTCACCGAGACAACACACAACGTGTTCCTCGAGGCCGCGCATTTTGTGCCCAGCGCGATCATGGGCCGGGGTCGCAAGCTGGGATTGCACACCGAGGCAGCGCATCGTTTCGAGCGTGGAGTGGATCCGGAACTCCCGCGCCACGCCATCGAAATCGCGACGCGCCTGATCGTCGAGATCGCGGGCGGAGCGCCCGGGCCCGTGATTGAAGCCGTATTGCCCGACCATCTATCGCCACCGCGGCCGGTGCTCCTGCGGCGTTCGCGGCTGGCGCGGGTGCTTGGCGTGCAGATCGCGGACTTCGAAGTCCAGCGCATTTTTTGCGCGCTCGGTATGGGCATTGAACCCAATCCCGATGGCTGGCAGGTCACGCCGCCGACGCGGCGCTTTGATCTTTCGATCGAGGAAGACCTGATCGAAGAGGTCGCACGCATCCACGGTTACGACACCATCCCGACCACGCTCCCCACGGGTCCGGCGCATGTCATGGTTGCGTCTGAAGGGCGGGTGGATGACGCAACGGTGAGGCGACAGCTGGCATCCCGCGATTACCTGGAAGCGATCAACTACGCCTTCAACGATGCCGCAGTGCTTTCCAGCTGGAATGCAACGGCAGGCGCCGTGGCATTGATCAATCCGCTCAGCGCCGAACTCGGCGTGATGCGCACGCACCTGCTGCCGGGACTTGTCGCTGCGTTGCAGCGTAATGCCGCCCGCCAGCAGTCGCGAATCCGCATGTTCGAGCTGGGCAAGGTTTTCGAGAGCCGGGACTCGGCATCCGGGACTCAGGGCACGCAAGCGCCGCTGGAGACGTCGCGCATTGCCGCGGTCGTGGCGGGAAATGCAGTCGCCGAACAGTGGGACGTCGGCGCGCGGCCCGTGGATTTCCATGACATCAAGGGTGACCTGGACAGCCTGGCGGCGATGTCCGGGGCCGAGCTTGAGTATCGGTCGTCACCGTGCGCGTGGGCGCACCCCGGGCGTTCTGCGGATATCCATCGCGACGGCGCCAGGCTCGGCTGGATCGGACAGATCCACCCCCGACTGCAGCAGGCCTTGGGAATCGATACCGTGGTGTTCGCGTTCGAGCTCGACATGGAGCCGTTGCTGGCACGGGCGTTGCCGAAGGCGAGGACGTTGTCGCGTTATCCGTCCGTCCGCCGGGATCTCGCGTTCGTCGTCGCGGACAACGTGCAGTGGGCCTCGGTGTCAGCCAGCGTGAAAGCCTCTGCGGGCACCTGCCTGCAGGAGCTCCGGCTGTTTGACCAATATGCGGGAAAGGGCGTGGAAACTGGATTCAAGAGTCTCGCCATGGGCTTGATTCTGCAGGATGATTCGCGCACGCTGACCGACCGCGACGTGGATGCGGTGGTAGCCAGGGTGACGGCCGAATTGCAGCGCGAACATGACGCCCATATTCGTGATTGAAGTTCTCGACACCCACTGGCACGAAGATCATGAACGGCTGATCGTTTACAGGGGAACGATATGGCTTTGACCAAGGCTGAAATGGCGGAGCGTCTTTACGAGGACGTCGGATTGAACAAGCGCGAAGCGAAGGAGTTCGTCGACGCGATGTTCAATGCATTGCGGGAGGCGTTGGAAGCCGGTCGCCAGGTTAAATTGTCGGGTTTCGGCAACTTCGACCTGCGACGCAAGAACCAGCGACCCGGACGTAATCCGAAGACTGGCGAGGAAATCCCGATTTCCGCGCGGACGGTGGTGACGTTTCGCCCCGGGCAGAAATTGAAGGAGCGCGTGGAAGCGTATTCCGGAAGCGTCCATGCAGGAACCGGGCGTGCTTGATCCCGGTAGCAACCGCGAACTTCCGCCGATTCCGGCCAAACGCTACTTCACCATCGGCGAAGTCAGCGAGCTGTGCGATGTCAAACCGCATGTGTTGCGCTATTGGGAAACCGAATTTCCATCGCTCAAGCCTGGCAAGCGCCGCGGGAATCGTCGTTATTACGAGCGCCAGGACGTGCTGATGGTGCGTCAGATCCGCGGCCTGCTGTATGAGCAGGGCTACACGATTGGTGGTGCACGGTTGCGACTGGAAGGCGAGGATGCCAAGCAGGAATCCGCGTTGAGTTCGCAGATCATCAAGCAGGTCCGACTGGAGCTCGAGGAAGTCTTGCAGCTGTTGCGCAGGTAAACGCTCCAAGGAGGATGCGCTCCAGCTGTTGCGACCTTGATGCCGCACCTTGTCGAAGCTGAAGCTACTGGATTCGCGGCTGCGCAGGAATGCCGGGCTATTAGCCGTTATAATTTGCCCTCAGTCGGGGCGTAGCGCAGCCTGGTAGCGCATCTGCCTGGGGGGCAGAGGGTCGTCGGTTCAAATCCGGCCGCCCCGACCATGTCACAGTCTGATTCACGACAAAACGCCCGGTTCGCCGGGCGTTTTGTCGTTGCACGTGCGCAAAGCCAAATCAGACGACCATGCGTGCCGGTTCTGATCCCAATGCCGGCCAGCGCGCCAGCACTGATCGGCGTATGCCAGCCGCATCCAGTCCGGCTTCGGCGAGCAGGTCTTCACGACTGGCGTGACGTTGGAAAGCGTCGGGCAACCCCAGGTGCAGGATGGGAAGCGTGACGCCTTCGGCCGACAGCAATTCCGCAATGCCTGATCCCGCACCGCCTGCGACGACATTGTCTTCCAGTGTCACGAAGCCATCGTGCGATTTGGCCAACTCGAGAAGCAGCCCGCGGTCGAGCGGCTTGACGAAACGCATGTTGACCACCGTCAGTCCGAGGTCTTCGCCGACCGTTTCCGCGGCAGGCACGAGCGCGCCAAAAGCCAGCAGCGCAATGCTCTTGCCTCGGCGGCGCAACTCGGCCTTCCCGATTGGCAGGGTGTCCAGCGTGGCCTCTACCGCGATACCTGTCCCCGTGCCACGTGGATAACGAACTGCGGCCGGGCCGTCGAATGCAAACCCGGTGCTCAACATCTGCCGGCATTCGTTCTCGTTGGAGGCGGCCATCACGACCAAGTTGGGCACGCATCGCAGGTAACTCAGGTCAAGGTTGCCCGCGTGGGTCGCGCCATCCGGCCCGACCACTCCGCCGCGGTCGATCGCAAACAGGACGTCGAGTTTCTGGATCGCGACGTCGTGCACGAGCTGGTCATAGCCGCGTTGCAGGAAGGTCGAGTAGATCGCCACCACCGGCTTGGCGCCTTCGCAGGCCATGCCGGCGGCAAGCGTGATCGCATGTTGTTCGGCGATGGCGACGTCGAAATATCGCTCGGGATATTCCTTGCTGAAACGCACCAGCCCGGAGCCTTCGCGCATCGCCGGGGTAATCGCCAGCAGTTTGGGATCGCGTGCGGCCATGTCGCACAGCCAGTCGCCGAAAACTTCCGTATAGGTCGGTTTTTTTCCGCCAGGTTTGCTCACGACGCCCTGCAGCGGATCAAATGGCGACACGGCGTGGTAGCCGATCTGGTCGCCTTCGGCCAGATCATAGCCTTTGCCCTTGGTGGTGATGACGTGCAGCAGCTGCGGACCCTTGAGCGTCTTGAGCGTGCGCAGCGTGGCGACCAGCGCGTTGACATCGTGCCCATCGATCGGGCCGGTGTAGTGGAAGCCCATTTCCTCGAACAACGTGGACGGCACGAACATGCCTTTCCAGTGCTCTTCCCAGCGACGCACGAATTTCGCGGTCGGATTGGTCTTTTTGTCGCCGAGCAGTTTCTTGCCGCCTTCGCGCAACGCATTCAACGTGCGGCTGCCGGTCATGCGCCCAAGCATCCGGGTGACGCCGCCGACGTTTTCGGAGATCGACATGCGGTTGTCGTTGAGCACCACCAGGATGTTGGGTTCCGGGTCCATGCCGCCAGCATGGTTGAGAGCCTCGTAGGCCATGCCTGCGGTCATGGCGCCGTCACCGATCACGGCGACAACCTTGCGGTCATTCCCGGCGCGCGCATTGGCAACCGCCATGCCGAGCGCAGCAGAGATCGAAGTCGACGAATGGCCCACGCCGAACGTGTCGAACTCGCTTTCCTCGCGCTTGGGGAACGGCGCGATGCCATCTTTCTGCTTGACTGTGTGGATCGCGTCGCGGCGGCCGGTCAGGATCTTGTGTGGGTAGGTCTGATGGCCCACATCCCACACGATGCGGTCATCGGGCGTGTCGTACAGATAGTGCAGGGCGACGGTGAGCTCGATGACACCAAGGCCCGCGCCGAAATGACCGCCACTCCTGCCAACTGACTCGATCAGGTACGCACGCAGTTCCTCGGCGATCACCGGCAGTTCGCCTGCGTCGAACTGACGCAGGTCCGCTGGCGTGTCGATCCGGGACAGGTGCGGGTAACGCGTGGAATCGATCATTGCTTGCTGGTCAGGACGCGCATGTCAAACCGCCGGCTCGGGTGAGACGCCATTTTCCTCGCCGTCGGCGTGACGGGCAAGGAAACACGTTCGTGTGTGAGCAGGCGTGCCTGGGCTGGACCCGCGATTACTTTCCGCGCAGGCGTCCAAACAGCCCCGCTGGTTTGTTCGATTCCACCGCTTCTGCCTGGGATTCAGGGACAAATTCGGCAAACCCGCTGACCAGGCTGGCGTTCACGAAATCAATGACGTCGGCCAACGGAACGCCGCTTGCAGTGGCGATTTCCTCCAGCGTCGCCGGGCCCTTCATCATCGCCGTGGCGATCCGGAAGTGCTTAGGGAATTCGCGCTCGGTCTGTGGCCATTTGCTCAGTTTGAAACGGCCGGCCGGATCGAATTCCGACAACAACGCGCCTTTGCCGGCAAGCAGGCCTCCATACCACTGCAGGCGGTTCAGGGGCTGGGCGGCACCAAGTGCAGCCACGTCGCGGGCCCAGCTTGTGGCATCGACCAGAATGAAATCGTCCCGCGTGACCGCACCACCGACCATCGTCGCCAAGGGCTTGAGGGCCGTGGGCGCGAAATACTGACGCGCGTCGGCGTCGATCAATACCAGCTGGTCGTGTGCTGGGCGAAAACGCAGACGACCGCTCAACAGACCAGGTGCGAGCCAATCGGCCAGCGTGCGTTCGCGGGTCGCCGGTGCTGGGACGGCCGAAATCGCTGGAGGGGCGACAGGGGCAGGGGCGGGCTCGGCAGGGGCGATCGTGGACGGTGCAAGGGTGCCAGCCTCCACGGACTTCGGTAACACCGGGGCCGGCGAAGGGGCCTTGGCTTCCTCGTCGACTGGCAGGGGATGTTCTTTGGGGAGCAGATCCTGCGGTGCAGGGGAGGGCGACATGCCCGATGGCACTGGTGTGGGCTGTTCCCCGCCTGAGGACTCTGCGGGTTGGGAAGACTTGCTCTTGCCGCGTGGGGCAGTCGCAAGATCTAAACCAGCGTCCGGCGAAATCGATTTCAGCAGATTGAGGGCGCTGTCACTGTCGAACGGGCGGCTGAGATGAAAGTCCGCCTGGGTTCGTGCCGCCGACGTCAGCCCGATCACCTGCTTGCCCGCGGCATGCAGCCGCAACCAACTCATCGGCCCGTACATGCTGTCCATGTCGACGATGACATGCTGGGCTTCGGTTTCGGGCATGAGCCGCCACGGGGTACGAAGCCGGGCATTGGCCTGCTGGAAGGCCACCGTAAGCTCCGCCTCGGTGGCCGAATCCATGCCGGTGAAACCAAGCGTCAACGCCATTGTGAAGTCCGCTGCGGGAATAGCCCGAGTGTAGCGAAGTTACGCACTACAGGTGGTCAAGGGATGCGACGCGCGTTGGATTCTGCGGAATGCGTCATCCCCGGCGCGAACTTCAACTCAACCGGGCCCTCCGCTTGGGCAGGTGGTTCTTCAGGAAGGCCATCTGGTCGGCCAGGATGTTGCGGTTGGACAGGATCAGGTGCTCGATCCAGCTGGGTCGATACGGCACGGCAAGCAAGGGCATCGATGCCTGCTGTGGCGTGCGGCCCCCCTTGCGCGAGTTGCAGTGGAAACAGGCGGCAACCACGTTTTCCCAGATGTCGCGGCCGCCTTTGGACAGTGGCATGACGTGGTCACGGGTGAGGTGCTGCCGGTTGAAGTCGCGGCCGCAATACAGGCACAAGTGCTGGTCGCGCGCGAACAGCGCCACGTTGGTCAACGCGGGGGTCGGTTGCAGCGCGTGCGGGCGCGCATGGCCGCGTGCGGCCACGATGGGGTGCAGTTCAAGCATGCTTTGCGCACCGGTCGCGCGACAGGTGCCACCATGCACGTTGAGGCAGGGGTCACCAAGCGTCCATGCCACCGCGCCGCGGACGTAGAGACACGTCGCATCCTGCCAACTCATCCAGTCCAGCACGCGGCCGTAGGCATCCAGGGACAAAAGCCGGACGGCGTCAAAACGCTGGATCACGGCAGCAGACGCAGGCCCGGAATCCGCAGGGGTTCCGGTGCGGACTGAACGCAGCGTGGTTCTGTCAGCCTCCATGATGCTGCGAGCTTATACCCGTTCGATTAGGTTGTCTGTGGCGCCTGGTTTGCAAACGCCAGGTCGCGTTACGCGTCGAAGCGGTCCGCCGGCATCGCCATCAGTGAAGATGCGCCGCTTTCGATTGCGGCTTTGTGCATGGCGGTACGTGGCAGGATGCGGGCGAAATAGAATCGCGCGGTGTCCAGCTTGGTGGCTTTGAACCCGGTCGAATGGCGCGGAACGTCCGCTGCGGCAACGGCACGCGCCCACCAGTAAGCCAGTGCGATATATCCGGAATAGAACAGGTAGTCATAAGCCGCCGCGCCGATTTCGTCGGCGTCAGTCGAGGCGCGCTGTGCGACCGCCGACGTCAACTGTTGCCACTGGATTGTCATGGCACGCAGTGGCGGGATGAACTCCGCGACGGATGCGTTGTCAGCGTTCGCCAGGCAAAAGGTGTCGATTAGCTCCACCAACAACTGCAATCCAGCACCGCGTTGCTGCAACACCTTGCGTCCCATCAGGTCCAAGGCTTGGATGCCCGTGGTGCCTTCGTACAACGTGGTGATGCGGGCGTCGCGCGCGAACTGCTCCATGCCGTGCTCGGCGATGTAGCCGTGGCCACCAAAACACTGCAGTGCGTGATAGGTGCATTCCACGCCCCATTCGGTGAGGCAGGCCTTGACGATTGGCGTGACGAACCCCAGCAGCGCATCAGCCTGCGCGCATTCGGCGGCGTCGCTCGCATGGCCGACGATGTCCACCAGCGATGCGGCGTGGTATCCGAGCATCCGGCCGCCTTCGATCAGCGCTTTCTGGGTGAGCAGCATGCGCCGCACATCCGGATGCACGATGATGGGATCCGCAGGCCGATCAGGAAATTTGACGCCGGACAGCGACCGCATCTGCAGGCGTTCGCGCGAATAGTGCAATGCGTTCTGCCACGCGCGGTCGGCCAGTCCCAGTCCCTGCAGGCCCACCGCAAGTCGCGCGGTGTTCATCATGGTGAACATGGCTGCCAGGCCTTTGTTGGGTTCGCCGATCAGCCATCCCTGTGCGCCGTCGAAGTTCATCACGCACGTCGCTGAGCCATGGATGCCCATCTTGTGTTCGATCGCGCCACAACGCACGGCATTGCGCTGACCAACAACACCATCGCGACCGACTGTCATCTTGGGCACGATGAACATCGAGATGCCCTTGCTGCCCGATGGCGCACCGGGCAATCGCGCAAGCACCAGGTGCACGATGTTGTCGGTGAAGTCATGCTCACCGGCGGTAATGAAGATCTTGGTGCCGCTGATCGCAAAGCTGCCATCGTCATTCGGCGTCGCGCGGGTGCGCAGCAGGCCGAGGTCCGTCCCGCAATGTGCCTCGGTGAGACACATGGTGCCGGTCCAGCGTCCTTCGACGATGGGCTTGAGGAAGGCATCCTGTTGCCAGGTTTCTCCATGGTGCAGCAGCGCTTCGGTTGCGCCGTGGGAGAGCAATGGAAAATTTCCCCACGACAGGTTGGCCGCGTCGATCATTTCCTTCAACGGCAGACCCGCCAGGTGCGGCAATCCCTGGCCACCGAATTCAACCGGTGATACCAGCCCGGCCCAGCCACCATCGACATACTGCCCATAGGCTTGCCTGAAACCGGGTGGCGTGACCACGTCTCCTGTTGCCGGATCGAACATGCAGCCGGTTTCATCTCCGACACGGTTGAGCGGCGCGAGTACGGTTTCGGTAAAACGCGCGCCTTCGTCCAGCACCGCGTCCACCACATCCTGTGTGGCGTCGTCGAAGCCCAGGCGTGCGAACAGCGCGGATGCATCGAGCACATCGAACAGCACGAACCGCATGTCCGCCAACGGCGCACGATAGTTGCTCATCTGGGCTCCAAAGCAGTCACGATCAGCGCGGGCATGGCTAGCGCAGCACGCCGGCCACGCCGGGCACCGGGTTCAGCGCGTTGTCGCGCTTGAGCTTGTAGGAATGCACGCTGCCTTTTTGCGGCGCTGCATCGAGTGTGCCGTCCAGCGTGTAGGTGACGCCGGCATTGCGGGCAAGTGCATCGGCAATGACAATTTTCGCCGCGGGCAGTGGCACGAAGGCAAGGGTGGCGACATCTGCCGATTCCGGGCCGATCGACAACCCTGGTTTTGCCTGCAACGTGCCGGCCGATTGACCGCCGATGGTCATTGCCAGCGACAGGGCCTCAAAGCGCATTGGTACCGTGCTGAAATTGTCGATGCGCAACTCCAGCGACCAGCTGCCGTCGGCGCGCACCGTGAGTTGCTGGATGTTGGCTGCCGGCTCTGACACTCGGCGCACCGGACCGGTGCTGCAGGCCACGATCAATAGTCCATACAGCGATGCCGCGCCAAGCAACGCCGCCGCCGTCCAATGTTTCATTGCACTTCTCCGTGGCGCCTCCAAGGAGAATACACCGGCGTCGATGCCGCCTGCAGTGATATCAGTGCGCGGCCGTCAGCAAAGGGTACGGATCGATCGCAGTCCCTTTCCACCATTGTTTTTCGGGGCCGAGTTCAACAATGGCGAAGTGCAGGTGCGGCGCGTCGGGGCTGGCATCGCCGGTGCTGCCGACATATCCGATCACGTCGCCACGCTTGAGCTGCTTGCCGTCGCTTAAATCAGCTGAGTAATGATCCAGGTGCGCGTAGTAGTAAGCGTACGTCGTAGTGGGATCAAACTCGTAGATGGTCAACCCGCCAGGCACGCTGGTGAACAGCTTTGCCACCTTGCCATCCGAGGCAGCCAGCACGGGTGTACCGCGGCTGGCCATGATGTCGATCGCTTCGTGGCGTCGGGTGCCCCCCCCGCGCATGTCGTTGAACGTGTCGGTGAGTTGTCCCGCGGCAATACCCGCAACCGGAATGAGCAATGCATCAGTCGGTGTACTTGAAGGGGTCGGCGAATCCGTTTCAGGCGCAGCCGCCGTTGGCGATGCGGTGACTGCGACTGGTGGCGTTGGTGGCGTTGCGATCTTCGCAGCGGGGGGAGTCGTAGTGCTTGCGATCGGGATCGTCCCGACTGCTGCTGTCTCACGAGCAGATCGCGACATCATGAAATACACGACATTGGCGCCGATCAAGAGACCTGCTACGAAAATCAGGAGACTTTTCATGCGTGATCCTGCAAGTGACCCGCGCCAACGCCGCACCTCATTCCTGTAATACCGCCGTCATGCCCGCTGCGACGGAGTGGGACAAGGTCATCGCATCCCAATTGGTCAGGCGGATGCAGCCGTGGGACTGCGTCTTGCCGATTTTCGAAGGTTCGGGGGTGCCATGGATTCCGTAATGGGGCTTCGACAAGTCGACCCAGACGACGCCCACGGGATTGTTGGGCCCGGGCGCGAGGACAGCCTTGGACTGCTTGTCATTTGCATCCCAGAACAGCGCCGGGTTGTAGTGGAAGGTCGGGTTGTGCGCGACGCCCTGGATTTTCCAGTCTCCGATCGGCAATGGATCGTGCTCGCTGCCCATCGTGGCGGTAAACTGCGCAAACGTCTTGCCGGAAGCGTCCACCAAGCTAACGGTCGCGTCGGATTTGTCCACGACCACCTTGTCGGCCTTCGGCAATGGCGCCTCATTGGCCACATCCGGTACAAGAACCTGTTCACCGGCGGCGAAGTTTGCGTTGGGGTTCAGCTTTTTCAGCAGCGTCGGACTCATGTGGAATTTTTCTCCCAGTGCTTCCTGCACCGAGGTATAGCCCAACGCGTGAAGCTTGGCTTTCTCCATGACGTCCGAGGGCAGCGCGACAAAAGGCCCGGCCACATCGGCGTCCGTCAACGTGTAGTTGACTAAAGCTGGCTGCGTATCGCGATCCAGCGCGTCCCACGTGGGGGCATCCAACGCGCCCGTGACAGTCAGTCCATTGCCCTCCTGGAAACCGGCGATGGCGCGACGGCTGCTGGAGCCCGGGATCCCGTCGATTTCTCCTGGTGAATAGTGCGCGCGATCAAGCAGCACCTGCGCGCGCAACATCGCATCGCGGGTGTTGGACGGCTTGGCTGCATTGACGGCGCTTGCCAGTGCCGGGACCGTTGCGTCGGATGCTGGCTTGGCAGGCATCGAGGCGTCCGGCGCAGCAGGAGCGGCCGTCGAAGCCGGGGGGGTGGAAGTGGTTTTCGCATCCTGTGCGCCAGCACACGCGGCAGCCGACAACAGGATGGCGCCAATCGCCAGGCTCAGGCCACGCAGTGAAGGACCTGACACGAGTAAGCGGGAGTACGTCATGGGCGACCTGCCGTATAAAGGAAGGTGCATGTTGCGTGAGGCTGTTTGGATGGCGTGTGAAAGTGCGCAGGGTTTGCCTGGATTGATTCAGCTGCCGCTTTGCTTTGGCAATCAGGTGCAATCCAGGAAATGCGAATGCGCCAGCCATGCGCGATCGGGGTAGTAGGCGAACAGCAACTGTCCCTGCTTGAGCGAATCGATGACGGCATGCGCCACTTGCGGCCGCAGTGCCGGGCATCCATAACTTCGACCAAGTCGCCCCTGTCTCAACGCGAGCAGCGGGTCGACATACCAGGCGCCGTGCATCACCAGCAAGCGGGAGCGCGCGTGGTCATTGAATCCGGGTTCCAGGCCGTCCATCCGCAACGAGTACCCGTTGTCGCCGATGTAGGTTTCCGCCGTGCTAAACAATCCAAGGCTGGATTCCAGGCTGCCTTCATCGTTGGAGAAGCGTTCGGCGAAGTTGTCCCCGCTGCCTCGACCGTGCGCCACGTATTCGTCGTACAACAGGTGCGGCTGGCCAAGATCGAACACCCAAAGGCGCGGCTGCGTCGAAGGCCGCGAATAGTCGATCACCGCCAGTCGCGATTCGGCCGTCGCCAAGCCGCGACGGATCGCGCACGTGCGCGCATGCAACGCCAGGGCAATCACGGCAGGATCAGCACTGGGCGCAGCCGCCGTCACCTGTTCGAGCAAGGCGAGCTTCGGCGTGAATGCGTGGATGACTGGGGTGCCAGCAGCTTCGCCCACGGTCTGTGGAGGCGCGCGATGCACCACGTCACCGGCACACCCGGGCAACAGCAAAGCGGCAACGATCAGCAGCAGGACAGGGCGCATATCGACAGGTTATCGCAGACGGACAGGGCGGATCTGAACTGCGCGCATTCATTTCCAGACAACGGAAACCCCCAAGCCGGCCTGCAAGTCCGGAGCATGCCCCTGAAGGCCGCGCAAACCGTAGATATCGAATTGCACGCGATCATGCAGCAGCCATGTCATTCCACCGCCAGCAACAGTGCCGGCGGCATCACCGCCGACCGTGCGGCCGGCCTCGACGTAGGCGCCAACATTGGACGTGATGGGGAAGCTGATATTCGGCGACAGCGTCCATGTCGTCCTGCCACCGTTGCTGCTGGCATCGAGATACATCGCAACAGCCCGCCCGGCTTGCAGGTCACGGCTCACCGTTGCACCCAGTGAATAGACCGGCCTGCCATTGGTGAATGCCGGGGCGCCTGTGTCGAGCGTGACGGCGCCCAGAAACGCGATCGCGACATGACTCCACTTGAGCGTCGGCGCCCACTTTAGGGCAATGGTCGAATCGCCACCGCCCTCGCTGCGTTTGTCGACGTCGACACCATTGCCATCAAGTCGATTCCACAGTGATCCACCGAGCTGCAATTCCAGCGTGGGCGTCATTCCGTACCGAAGGATGGTATCGGCGCTGTACAGCGTCGTGGCAAAACCCGCAGTCTTGTCATGCAGCACGTCAGGCAGGCCCTGCTCCCAATCGAACGAGCCTACCGGCAAGGTCGCAGTGGCGAACGCGATTCCCGGCCGATCAAACGGCGGGGCTGACGCATGCACTGGCGCGGAAGACAGCGTTAGCCAAAGTCCAAGGACCAGGCAGGGAATCTTCATGTACGCGTTCACTGCGAGGATGTGACTGCGATACGGAACGCGGCGCGATATCGGCCATTCGGAGCAATGACCTGCAGGCCGTCACCGCTGACAAGTGCATTCGTCGGCGCGGTCATGGGTTCCACCGCAATGCAGGACTGGTCTTTCGGCGCGTACACCTGCACGAAACGATAACCGGAAAGCAGTTCCACGCTGATCCGGCAACCAGCACCGGCAATGGCGAACATCGCCTGGTCCGTCGCCAGAGCGAAACCATCATCGAAATCGTGCTCGCCCAACGCAGCATCGAATGCGCCGACTACCTCTTCATTTCCTGTGGGAATTTGCTGTGGATCGAGCACAAGCCTTTGCATCGGTGGCATCGACAGCCGCCATTGCCCGCGTGGAAGCGGCAAGCCGAAATATGGATGGAATCCAAAGCTGATCGGGACCGGGGTTTCCGATCCCGCGATCACCGTGGTTTCGATCATCAAACCAGCGTCGTCCAGCGTCACATGCATGACGACGCGATGCCTGAAGGGGAAGATGGCCAGCAGATCGGGCTTGTCCCAATCCAGTTGCGCGACCAGCATCGCGTCCCTGGCCCGATTCACTTTCCACGCCAGCCGTGCCCAGGGCACACCATGGATCGGCAGTCCGTGTCCATCAAAATGCATCAGGGGCGATGCCGGATCGAGTTCGACGGCCTTTCCAGCAGCAGAGTAATGACATCCATCGAGCCTGTTCGCCCATGGATACAACAGTGGAATCCCTGCGGTACTGCCCTTGACGGCAGCCTGTCCAAGATCTTCGACGTGACGCAGGACTTCAATGCCGCGATAGCGCAAGGAAGTGCCGAGCATGCCCTGCGACGGCAGGAAAGCAGCTTCGTAGTCTCCCGCCGCAAGCATCCGGAAGGAGCGATCAGTGAGAGACGCACTCCCGGTGTGCTGCGAAGACATACCGCTCCACTTCAAGCAAATCGCTTGATGCGAATGGTGGCCGGGGACGGAATCGAACCGCCGACACGGGGATTTTCAATCCCCTGCTCTACCAACTGAGCTACCCGGCCGGGCTCAGCATGGCCGCATGAAGGCCGGTGAACGGGATCGATGCGCGGTGAGGCGGTCGTCCCTGCTGAAGGCGCGATGATACGGAGGCGACCGCGTGCGGGCAAGTCGGCGGTGGGCAACTTGAGCTCACGCCTCCGAAGGCACGTAGCCTGCGGGTTTGTCGGCACCACCGCCGAACAGGAATTTCTGCATCTCATCCTGCAGGAACGCGCGGTGCTTCGGGTCCAGAGGCGACAACCGGTTCTCGTTGATCAGCAGGGTCTGGTGCGCCAGCCACGCCGCCCAAGCCTGTTTGCCGATGTGCTCGAACACGCGTTTGCCGACGTCACCCGGCCATGGGGTGAAATCCAGGCCTTCTGCCTCGCACTTCTGGTAGTCACAGAAAACGGTGCGTGCCATGGATCATTGCTCCTGAAGCAGGGTTCGGATGGGAGCTGGAATCCCCAGGGAAGCGAATTGCTCGCGCGGTACCCAGCGAAGCGCTTCATTATCCGCCACGCGTGCTTTCATCGCCACGTCGCGCCAACGCAGCGGTTGCAACTTCAGGTGGTAGTGGCTGAATGCATGATCGATGGAGGAAAGCATTTCGGCTGCATCGTAGTCTCCCTGCAGATGATGCGTGAACCAGAGACGGGCACCCGCATCGTCATCAGCCTGGGGCAACGACCACAGCGATGCCCAGACGCCGGTGGACGGCCGGCGGTGCAGCAGGATCCGTGCATTGCAATCCTGTGCCAACAGGATCAGCGCTGAGCGACGAGGACGTGGTCTGGCTGGTTTGGACGATGGCAATTCGGCCACGCGTCCGTCCTGCAGCGCGACGCAGCGAGCCTGCAAAGGGCAGATCGCGCACGCAGGATTGCGAGTGCACAACGTGGCGCCGAAATCCATTTGCGCCTGGGTGTAATCCGCCATGCGGGCATCGGGGAGATGATGCGTTGCCAATGCCCAAAGCTGCTTTTCGACCGCAGGCAACCCAGGCCAGCCTTCGATGCCGTGGTAGCGCGCAAGCACGCGTTTGACGTTGCCATCCAGGATCGGCAGGCGATCGCCCCAAGCCTGCGACATGATCGCGCCGGCGGTGCTGCGGCCGATGCCGGGAAGCGCAAGCAATGCATCGAAATCATGCGGTAGTTCGCCACCATGCTCGTTGATGCACATGGTCGCCGCAGCATGCAGGTTGCGTGCACGGGCGTAGTAGCCAAGGCCAGACCACAATGCCAGGACGGTGTCCAGCGGTGCTGACGCAAGCGCTGCCATGTCGGGCAGGGCGGCGACGAATCGCAGGAAATATGGGATGACGACCCTGGCTTGTGTCTGCTGAAGCATCACCTCCGATATCCACACGCGATAGGGCGTTCGCGGATGTTGCCATGGCAGGTCATGACGACCGTGACCATCGAACCACTCCAGCAAGCGCGCGGGGTAGTCGTCGCTCACCGCACCGACGCACCCGCTGTGACACCCGGATCATCGAAGGTGATCTCGACATCCTGCAGTTGCGCGCCTGCGATATCGAGTCTGGGCGCGGTGACGTGACCCTGCAAAGGCGGCAATGGCGACGGATTCGTGGCTGATTGCATCCAGGACGTCAGTTGCGCAAGTTGAAAGCGGCCGTCGAATGTCGTGGCGTCGCGATGCAATTGCAATGCTGCAGGAGCGGTCAGATCACTGCTGCCTTCGTAATGCAAGGCAAAGGGAAGTGGTGAGTGCGACTGTGCGATCGGCGCAGGTAGCGCTGGCCAGCCGCTTGGCCAGGCAGGGAGGGTGCCGTGCAATTGCAGGACAAATTGATTGCCCAGTGCGATCGAACCCTGTGCATCGAGGTTTGGAATTGCATCGTGTCCACGGATCGCGATGGCAAGTGGTGCCAGCTGCCACTGTTTGCCGGCATCGCGCAGAGTCCCGGCCAAACCCAACGAAAACGGCAATGGTTCGCTACGTGAGCTCACGTATTTCACGCTCGCCGAGAGACGCGCCTGACGTAGTTCAAGCGTGCTGGTCGAATCCAGCATCCCGGTCAGGAGGATGCGTGCCGGGATCTTCCATCCATCGCGCTGGATGCTGATGTCGCCGGCAACCCTCAAAGCCGAGATCGAATGGATCGCCGGGTTGTCCAGCGTCATCGCCAGCGCAAAGGGAGCTTGGAATGCGCCGCTGCGGTATCGACCACGGGTATGGGCGGCGACCGGTTGATCGGCGTGCAGGATCGGCAAGTCCAGCAAAAGCCCGGTGATGCTCCAGTCTGCGGCGACAAGGTTGCCGTCGCGAATTTGCAGGCCATGACTCAATGTTGGCAGGCGCGTGGTTCCGGGAGGGCGCTGGTCCAGCCAGTGCTGCAGGGCTGGGAGGTCGATCACCGGGCGATCCAACTCGATGCGATCGAACACAAGCTTGGCCCCACGTGCTCGAATCGTCGACCACGGCAGCGACAGGAAGATGCGGTCTGCGCGCAGGAGGGGTCTTTTAGCACCCGGTTCGCGTGCCACGACGTTCCGAACAACCAGCGTGGGAACGCCGCGCAGGTGGTATTCGCTGACACCCGACGCGGTGATCTGCAAGCCGAGGGCATTGCCGACGCGATCGAGGATCGCGGAGGACACCTGCTGGGGCTGCAGCATGTATCGCAGCGCCAGAATCAAAATCAGGACGGCAACGAGCAGTGCGGCTATGAGTGTCGACTTCGGCCATCGCGTTGCCGAAGGGGAATTGCCGCGCGTTGCGCTGGCGACGTCAGGCACCGATCGACTCTGGCAGGAGGGCGTCGACGAAATCCTGCGCATCGAAGACCCGCAGGTCCTCCGGCCGCTCACCGATGCCGGCATAACGGATCGGGATTCCGAACTCGCGAGCCAGCGCAAACACCACGCCGCCTTTCGCGGTGCCATCGAGCTTGGTCACCACCAGGCCGGTGACGCCGACCGCCGCATGGAACTGGCGCAATTGCGACAGGGCGTTCTGCCCGGTGGTGCCGTCGATCACCATCAGCACTTCATGCGGCGCGGCCGGGTCCAACTTCTGCAGCACGCGCTTGATCTTGCCAAGCTCGGCCATCAAACCCTGCTGCGTATGCAAACGACCGGCGGTGTCGGCGATCAGCACATCGATGCCGCGAGCGGTCGCCGCCTGCAAGGCATCGAACGCCACCGATGCCGCATCGCCGCCTTTTCCCTGCGTGTTCTGCCCCTGCGCCACAACCGGGACGCCATTGCGCTCACCCCACGCCTGCAACTGCGCCACCGCGGCGGCGCGGAAGGTGTCACCCGCGGCCAGCATCAGGCTGCGGTGTTCATCGCGATAACGATGCGCGAGTTTCCCGATGGTGGTGGTTTTGCCGACACCGTTGACCCCAACAGTGAGTAGCACGAATGGTTTTGCGTTCGCATCGATGCGCAAGGGGATGGCGACCGGCGCGAGCATGCCGACCAGCTGCATGCGCAATGCCGCCAGCAGCGCGCTTGCATCAGCGAACTCACGCGCATGCATGCGCCTGCGCAGGTTGTCGATGATGTGTGTCGTGGCACCGATACCGACATCGGCGGTGAGCAATACGGTTTCAATCTCGTCGAGAAGGTTCTCGTCAAGTTTTGGATTGCGCGAAAAAAGCCCGCCCAGGTTGCGCGCAAACCCACTGCGGCGCAGCCTCTCGCGCCAGCCGGCCTTGCCTGGCGTGGCAGCGATGGCACTCCCATCCGGATGCGATGGGGTTGTTGTCTCAGGTATCCGTGGTGTTACCGCAACGTGCCCGCCGAGCGTGGTTTCATCAACGATGAGGGCCGCGGGGGCAGGGGGAAACGCTGCCGCGAGTTCTTCCACGCTGTAATGCGATGTGGAATCGGCGTGCGGTGTGGCCGGATCTGAAGCCGTCGCCGTGCCGGGCTTCTTGCGGCGGAAAAAACTCACCATCGAGGGGATCATCGCGCAGAATGACGCGCATGTTATCACTGCGCTGGTTGGACCCCTGATGGCGCGCCCCCGCGGTGGAGCGTCGGGAGAGGTCCGCATCATTGGCGGACGCTGGCGAGGAACGCGTCTCCCCGTGACCAACACCCCCGGCTTGCGACCCACCAGCGATCGTGTGCGTGAAACACTGTTCAACTGGTTGCAGCCGGTACTGCCAGGTGCACGGGTCCTGGACGTGTTTGCTGGCAGCGGCGCACTTGGCCTGGAGGCATTGTCGCGCGGTGCGAGCGAGGCATTGCTGGTGGAGCGGGATGCTGCGGTGGTGGAAGCCCTCCACGGCGTGATCGCCCACCTGCACGCAGGCAGTCAGGCCCGTGTGCTGCGCAGCGACGCCACCGTGCTGCTGCGCACGCCACTGCATGGGCGCTTCGACGTGGTGTTCGTCGACCCACCCTTCGACGCGAATCTGCTGGAGGCGACGTTGGCAGTGTTGTCGCCTTGGTTGGCGGATGAGACGTGGCTGTATCTTGAACGGCCTCTGCCGGAACACTCGCATGACGATCCGGTTGTCGCCCGGCATCTATCGGCGATGGGTTTGACGCCGCATCGCGAAGGACGCACGCGAGAGGTCCGTTATGCGCTCTACCGGCGGTCGTCGAATGCCGCTGCTACACTGGGCACTCCTGGGCTTGGTGCTAATTCCGTGGCCGTAGGCGCATCGAAAGCATGAGCACGACGTCATGAGCGTGGCGAATAACCGTATCGCGGTGTATCCGGGGACGTTCGATCCAATCACGAATGGGCACCTGGACCTGGTGCATCGCGCCGCGCCGTTGTTCGAACGCCTGATCGTGGGCATTGCCGAAAACACGGGCAAGGGTCCGGCGCTGCCGTTGGCGGTTCGCGTGGATCTCGCCCGGGAGGCAATGGCCCAGCATTCCAATGTCGAGGTCCGCGGCTTCAACGGACTGCTGGCGTATTTCGTGCGTGACCTTGGCGCCGGCGTGCTGCTGCGAGGATTGCGCGCCGTTTCGGACTTCGAATATGAATTCCAGTTGGCCAGCATGAATCGCCATCTGATTCCCGACGTCGAGACCCTGTTCCTGACGCCGGCTGAGCAATACGGGTTCATCTCATCGTCGCTGGTGCGCGAAATTTCCCGGTTGGGCGGGGATGTTTCGGGTTTCGTGCCACCGGCGGTGGCCCAGGCGCTCCAGGCCCAATGGAAGCGCAGCGTTGCATGAAGTTCAAGGCATGAAGTTCACGGTTAGAGCGTCAAGTCGCAAGTTGTAAGCTGCATCCACCATGTCCCGGGGAAAATCCATGAAGACCATGACTCGCCTGCTGATGATTGTTTGCCTCGCGCTGCCGTTGGCCGCGTGCAAGAAGCCTGAAGCGCCCGTCGCCGTTGTCGCGCCGCCTGTCGCCGTGCCCGTCAATGAGGACCGCCAGGCATGGGTGGCGTATCTGAGCGATGTCGTCGGCCGCAACATGGACGGCGCCCAGAACCAGCCCTACGTGTACATGCTGCCTGGCGAAAGCACCGCCGATTTCAACGATCAATACGGTCGCCTGCTCGACAAGGCGAAATCCGACGTCGCGCGCGGCATCCTGTCTGGCAACCTGTTGGCTTACGGGTCGCCGGCGTCGGCGAAAATGGCCGACCTGGTCATTGCCGCGTTCAAGGATGTCCCGCCCGGGTCGATGAAGGGCGTCAAGGTCCTTTTCATCGGCAAGGCCGCGGACGCCGATCGCGTCAAGGCCGCGCTCATGCCGGCTGGTGTCGATTACAAATTCATCGAGGCAAAATAGCGGTTCTTGCTGGTCAGCGTGCGTGGCTGGATGACGCTGCGCACGCCGCCAACGAAGGACTCATTGCATTCGTCATGTCACTGCGGATCAACGAACTGTGCGTCAACTGCGATGTCTGCGAGCCGGTGTGTCCCAACAAGGCCATCGCGCAAGGTGAAGTGATCTACGTGATCGACCCGGCACGATGCACGCAATGCGTTGGCCATTACGACGAGCCGCAATGCGTGGTGGTGTGCCCGGTCGAATGCATTGACCCGGATCCACAGCACCCGGAAACCGAACCGCAACTGCTGGCCAAGCTGCGCCGGCTGCAACAGGAGTCGGCTTGAACATCGTGCGTGGTCGGTGTTCACCGATCCTGTGGATCTCGTTGGCGGCGCTCCTGGTGTCCGGCTCCGCCAATAGTCGGGTGCCAACGACCGCGCTGGAGCCAACGCATCCGCCCGGCGCGGCCATCGCGAGTCCGCACGCGCTTGCCACTGAAGCGGGTATGCAGGTGCTGCGTGCAGGCGGCAATGCGTTCGATGCCGCGGTCGCGGTGTCGTCCACGCTGTCGGTGGTGGAGCCGATCAGTTCAGGACTCGGCGGCGGCGGGTTTTTCCTGCTGCATGACGGGAAGACCGGAAAGGACATCTTCATCGATGCGCGCGAGACGTCGCCTGAATCGGCAACGCCGGCGGTTTTTCTTGATCGCAATGGCGACCTGGACACGAATCGTTCCGAGAACGGGCCATGGTCAGCGGGTATTCCCGGGCTTCCCGCGGCGCTGGTCGAGCTATCCAGGAAGTACGGGAAATTGCCGCTGAAGACGACGCTCGCGACCGCGATCCGTATTGCGCGCGACGGCTTTCCGGTCTATGCGCGGCTGGAGAAAGGCTACGGCGAACGTCGTGCGGTGATGGAACGCTACCCTGGCACGCGCGCGGTGTATCTGGCCGACGGCGATCCGCCAAAAGTGGGAGAAACGTTCAAGCAACCTGACCTGGCGCGCACACTGGAACTCCTCGCTGCAAAAGGGTCCGATGGTTTCTACCGTGGTGACGTGGCGAGCAAGCTGCTGGCATCCGTGCGCGCCGAGGGCGGCAAATGGACGGCAGCGGAACTTGCGAATTACAAAGTGCAGGACCGTCAACCGCTGCGTTTCCGGTACCACGACTGGACGATCACCACTGCGCCGCCGCCATCCTCGGGCGGCGTGGCGTTGGCGGAAATCCTGCAGATGGCATCGGGATGGGATTTGCACAAGCTCGACACGGCCCACCGCGTGCATATCCTGGTCGAGGCGATGCGCCGTGCCTATCGCGATCGCACCATCTATCTCGGCGATCCCGATTTTGTGCAGGTGCCGATGAAGCGCCTGATGAGCCCCGATTACGCGGCCGGCCTGCGGGCCGGCATCCATCCGGACAAGGCAACCCCCAGCGCTTTGCTGGCTGGCCAGCCAGCTCCATTGGAAGACAACGAGACGTCACACTTCTCGATCATCGATGACGACGGCAACCGTGTCCCGGCGACGCAGACCGTGAACCTGCTCTACGGCTCGGGCCTTGTCGCGCCGGGGACAGGCGTGCTGCTCAACGATGAAATGGATGATTTCGCGCTCCGGCCCGGCACACCCAATGCGTTCGGCGTGATGGGCTTCGAGGCCAATGCTCCCAAACCTGGCAAACGCATGCTCAGCTCGATGTCGCCGACGTTCATGGAATCGCCAGGACAGGTCATTGCGATCGGTTCCCCCGGTGGCAGCCGCATCATCACCGAAGTGCTGCTCGGCATCCTGGGTTACGACGACGGCCTGAGCGCGCAACAGGTCGCGGCGCTGCCTCGTTTCCACCATCAATGGCTGCCGGATGTGATTTCCGCCGAAGCCGGGGCGCTGGACCCGGACACGGTCAAGGCGCTTGAGGCGATGGGGCACACCGTCAACGCCGGTGAACACACCTGGGGCAACCTGCAGACGGTCGAGTGGGACAAGCGCACCAATACGTTATCGGGCGGCAGTGACCCGCGTAACCCCGTGGGGATGGCCGCGGTTTTGTCGCAGCCGTAGCCTCTGCCACCACCATGTTTTCCGGCCTTCGCTGGATCACGAACGCGCGGCGTTAGAATCAACCCATGAAGCTTTGGTCGATCCTCGGTAATTCGCAGAAACTCGATGGCGGCGCCATGTTCGGCAACGCGCCGCGCGCGATGTGGGCGAGTTGGATCGCACCGGACGAGCACAACCGCATCCCGCTCGCTTGCCGCGCGTTGCTGGCCAGCCCGCTCAACGGCAAGTCGGTGCTGTTCGAGGCCGGCATCGGCGCGTTCTTCGAACCGAAACTGCGCGAGCGTTATGGCGTGGTCGAGGATCGACATGTGCTGCTGGAATCGCTGCACGCGGCGGGATTCGAGCATGAGGACATCGATGTCGTCGTGTTGTCGCACCTGCATTTCGATCACGCCGGCGGGCTGCTGGCGCGGTGGGGTGAGGGGCGTGCGCCGGAACTGTTGTTCCCCAACGCGACGTACCTCGTCAGCGCGGCTTGCTGGGAGCGCGCCAATTCACCGCATCCGCGCGACCGTGCCAGCTTCATCGCTGAACTGCCGGCGTTGCTGAAAGCCAGCGGGCGGCTGGAAATCGTCGATGGCCCATATTCCCGGGCACTGGGGCACAGCGTGCGTTTCCATTACAGCCATGGCCATACACCGGGATTGATGTTGGCGGAAATCGTCGGCCGCGAGCGTGTCAACGGGCAGGACCACGGCGGCGTGGTGTTCTGCGCCGACCTCATCCCCGGGCGGCCATGGGTCCACGTTCCGATCACGATGGGCTATGACCGCAATCCCGAATTGCTGATCGACGAAAAGCGTGAATTCCTCGAAGACAAATTCGAGCGAAACGTGCATCTTTTTTTCACGCACGATCCTGGTTGTGCGCTGGCCCAGGTCACCCGTGACGGGAAGGGTCGCTTCGGCACCGCGCATGAAGTCAGCGAATTGCACGCGCGGACAATCGGCGGATGAGCGGTGCGGCGAGGCTTGCCGCGATGTTCCGGTCAACAATGCGTTCATCAGCCCTTTTGCTACCAGGCATGGTTGTGACTGCGTCGCTCGCATTCGCCGGGTGGGCGCATGCGCAGGAGCCGGTGCTGGGCGCCCCGCAGCCAGATAAAAGCGTGCGCGATTCCGAATTTGGTGTGGTCGCCCGGCATCTCGGGCTGGAACGCCACGTGGAGATGCTGCAATGGCAACGCACGGCCTCGGGATATGCCAAGGTCTGGAGTGAAGACCCCATCGATTCTTCGTCCTTCGCACCGGACAAACGAAATCCCGGCGCATTTCCATTGCACGGCCGGCGCTGGATGGCGTCGGTGGTTCGGATCGACAAAAGCCCAGTCGATCCACAGGTCATCGCGCAGCGCGGCGTCTGGCAGGACATTCGTCCGAGCTTCTCGGCACTGCCGGCCAATCTTGCTGCGACATTCCAGCCAGAAGGCGATGGTTTGGGGAGCGCGGAAAATCCATTGGAACCCCATGTAGGGGATTTGCGGATCCGCTGGCGGGATCTGGTCCTGCCTATGCTTGACGGACAAATCAGTTTGCGCGGCGGCCGCTGGCAGTTGCTACCCGAAGCACGGATTGTGCCGGCGCCAGTCGTAGCCTTGAAACCAGCGGACGATTCGCCGGCACCACGCCGCGCATGGATCTGGATGATTGGGGTGTTAGTGGCGCTCGCATTGAGCGTGTTTGTCTTGCGCGTTCGCCGCAGACAGTAAAAAAAGCATCGCCGCGGGCAGGCCGCGGCGATGCAAACGCTTACCAGACTTGTGGCGATCAGTTCTTCTTCAGGCAGGCGCTCTGTGCCGCCTTGTAATTGGCGCCCTTCTTGCCCTTGTTCTGCGCCGAGCATTGCGCCATGCGCTCTTGTTGCGGGGTCCTGGCCTTGACCGGGACGGCGGTCCCGCCCTTCAGGCACGTGCTTTGTGCGCTTTTGTAGTCAGCGCCCTTCTTTCCCTTGTTCTGCGCCGAGCAAGTGGCCATGCGCTGTTGCTGGGCGGTTTGTGGTTTTGCGGCCGCAGCGGTGGCAGGTGCATGCGCCATCGGTGCCGTGGCAGGCGGCGCGGCGGCAAACGCGGAGGTGCAGGCCAGGGCGGCGAGCAGTACGGGGGCGAGGCGAATACGCAGGTTCATCGGTGTCTCCTGAGCGGGAAGACGCAGTCGCCAAGCGACAGCGGGGCGCGAGCCCGATTGCGAAGCTAGCCCTGCCGCAAACCGGGATCGATGTCCGCAACATGAAATTTTCGCAAGGTTGGTGGCACGCACGGGTTGAAGCGGGTCGTGGGCTGTCGCTCGAGGATGCGATCATTGCATCGAACCGGTAGCTGCCGGTCCTGTCTCACGGAGCTGCCCATGCCCACGATCACGTTGCTGTTCGCCTCCCTCCACGTCTTGTTGATGCTGGTCCTGCTGGTACGCATCTCCCGGCACCGCCACGGCCACCGGATCGGGTTGGGTGACGGCGGCGATGTGGAGCTGGCCCGCAAAGTCCGCGTGCATGGAAACTTCATCGAGCACGCCCCGGTCGCACTGTTGCTGCTGGCACTGCTGGAGCTGTCCGGCCTGCCTGCAATGTGGTTGTGGGGGTTTGGCAGCGCGCTGCTGCTGGGACGCGTGATGCACGCGGTCGGGTTGTCGCGCACCGGTGGATACAGCGTCGGGCGGTTCTGGGGCACCGCCCTGACCTGGCTGGCATTGCTGGCAATGGCACTGGCTGGGCTGTGGCTGGCGCTACGCTAGGCGGTCGCAGTCCATCAACCAGGCCGGGATCAGCCGGCCTTCCTGCTACGTCGTTTACGCAGCGGCAGCTTGCTGCTGGCGCGGACCTTCCTGCAACGAACGCTTCACCAGCGCGATCATCAGGTCAAGCTCGTCGTCGGCGATTCCGAAATGCGGGGTGAAACGCAGCGAATTGGCGCCTCCGTGGATCACGCCCATGCCGCGCTCACGCAGCCATTCTTCCGTCGATCCGATGCCGTAACCCTTGAACTGCGGCGCAAGCTCGCATGAGAACAGCAGGCCAGTCCCCTGGACCTTCGTGATCAGGCCACCAAGCTCGGACTTCAGCGCTTCCAGCATGGCGATGGCCTGGCGGCCGCGGTCGCGGATGTTGGCGCGCAATTGTGGCGTGAGTTGCGCCAGTACCGCGCAGGCAACATCCAGCGCGCGCGGGTTGGTGGTCATGGTATTGCCATACACGCCCTTGCGATACAGGCCTGCGGTGCGCTCGTTGACGGCAAGCACCGACAACGGATATTGGCCGGCATTGAGCGCCTTGGAATAGGTTTCCATGTCCGGGGCTTCCATGCCTTCGAAGCCCGGGTAGTCCACGATGGACAGGACACCGTGGGCGCGCAGCCCGGCCTGGATGGAGTCGATCAGCAGCAGCGACCCGTGCGCCTTGGTCAGGTCGCGCGCAGCGGCATAGAACGCCGGCGGAACCGCGCGCCCCGGGTCGCCTTCGCCCATGACCGGCTCCAGGAACATCGCCTCGATGAACCAGCCGTTGCGATCGGCATCAACAAACACTTTTTTCAGCGCTTCGATGTCGTACGGCTCGACCGTCAACATGCTGTCCTCGCCGCGGAAACTGGCCAGGTGCTGCACGTAGGTCTTGCGCGAGGAATCGGAAAACAGTGCTGGACGCTCGGTACGACCATGGAAACTGCCCTTGACGACGAGCCGCTTGATGGTGCGACCAGCGTGGCGGGCGCCTGCGTCGGTCATCAGTTTCGAATTGACGTCGGCAATCCGCGAGGCGAGGGAGACGGATTCAGAGCCGGAGTTGAGGCACAGGAATTTCGAGTACGGACAACCAGTGCGCGTGTGGCCGACCTCGGCGCGCAACGCGCGATCAAAGCGCAGTTGGGAGATGTTCGGCGTCATGATGTTGGCCATCACCTGGGGCTTGGCCATCGCCTCCAGCACATGGATTGGCGTGTGGCCAAACCCAAGCATCCCGTAGCCACCGGAGTCGTGCAGCACCGCGCCGTTGAGCGTGATCACCCACGGCCCGCGTGCGACCAGCGCGATGTAGGGATTGACGGTGTCATCGGAATAAAAATTGACGTATCCGGCTTGCACCGCATGGGCCTGTTCGGCTTCGTCCAGGTCCAGCAGCTCGGGGAATTCCTCACGCACGCGCGCATGCTCGACAGCAGCGGCTTCAATCGCCTCGACCAGGTCTGCATGGGTCGCGGCGAACTTCAGCACCGTGGCATCGTCCAGCCCGGTGGTGCGTCGAGCGCCGGTGTGGGCGCGCAGCGGGGCGAGGGTGTCGAGCAGGGCATGCTGGGTCATCTGGAAATCCTCAAGCGGATGCGAAAGTGCGTGGCGAATACCCGCAAGAAACAATGGCGCCGTGCACTGCTGTTGAGCACTGTTTTCCAGTGAATTCAACGATTTGCGGATTTTATCATGCCGATTTCGGCGCCGTAACCCCCAAGGCCACCGGTGCCTGCCCGCTACAATGCGCGCCCGCCAACCGGCCTGTTGCGAGTCTTCGTTGAAGCGCGCCGATTTCCATTACGACCTGCCCGCAGGATTGATCGCGCAGGCGCCGCTGCCTGAGCGTTCCGCAAGTCGGCTGCTCGTCGTCCCGCCTGCGCCGGCGATGTTCGAGGACCGTGGTGTCCGTGATCTGCCAGCGCTGCTTCAGCCCGGTGACCTGCTGGTGTTCAACGATACCCGCGTCATCGCGGCGCGGTTGCATGGGCACAAGAGCAGCGGCGGACAGGTCGAAATCCTCATCGAACGCCTGTTGCCCGACAACGAAGCGCGCGTGCAGATCGGTGCCAGCAAGTCGCCCCGCGCGGGCAGCCGGATCGCACTGGAGGCCGGTGGCGAGGCCGAAGTCCTCGGCCGCGAAGGCGAGTTCTACCGATTGCGATTCCATGTCGGCCAGCCACTGGACACGTGGCTGGAGCGCGCAGGACGATTACCCCTGCCGCCCTACATCCACCGCCAACCCGGTCAGGACGATCACGCGCGCTACCAGACCGTATTCGCGCGCGAACCCGGTGCTGTTGCTGCGCCGACGGCCGGACTGCATTTCGACGAGCCGCTGCTCGATGCGCTGCGGGCGCGTGGCGTCGAGTTCGGGCACATCACCCTGCATGTCGGCGCAGGGACCTTCCAGCCGGTTCGCGCCGATGACCTGTCCGAGCACCGCATGCATAGCGAATGGCTGAATGTTGGTGCCGGACTCATCACCAAGATCCGACGCGCGCGCGAACGAGGCGGCCGCGTGATCGCCGTTGGCACCACGGTGGTGCGTGCGCTGGAAAGCGCCATGCGGATGAACGGAGATGGCGAGCGCGAGCTGCTGCCCTTCGCCGGCGATACCAACATCTTCATCCTGCCGGGCGTTCGCATCCACAGCGTTGATGCGTTGCTGACCAATTTCCATTTGCCCGAAAGCACCTTGTTGATGCTGGTGTCGGCGTTCTCGGGCAAGGACAGGATCATGGCGGCGTATGCGCACGCGATTGCCGAGCGCTATCGGTTTTTTTCGTATGGGGATGCGATGTTGCTGTTCCCGCAAGCAGGGCAGGGCGCATGAGCGCGGCATCGGCAAGCAGGATGTCGTTCGAACTGCTAGGCCACGACGGTCTCGCCCGCCGCGGGCGCATGACCTTCCCGCGCGGCACGGTCGAAACGCCCGCCTTCATGCCGGTCGGCACCTACGGATCGGTGAAGGGCATGCTCCCCGAGCAACTGCGTGCGCTCGGCGCCGAGATGATCCTGGGCAACACGTTCCACCTGTATCTGCGGCCGGGCCTGGACGTCATCGAAGCGCACGGAGGCCTCCACGGATTCACCGGCTGGAGCGGTCCGATCCTCACCGACTCCGGCGGCTTCCAGGTCTTCTCGCTGGCCCACCGGCGCAAGATCACCGAAGCGGGCGTGACGTTTTCGGCGCCGACCGATGGCTCGACGGTATTCCTCGGGCCGGAGGAAAGCATGCACATCCAGCGCGTGCTGGATGCGGATGTCGTGATGATCTTCGACGAGTGCACGCCGTACCCGGCGACCGAAGACGTCGCCCGCGCCTCCATGCAGCTGAGCCTGCGCTGGGCCGAGCGAAGCAAGCGCGCGCACGAGGGCAATGATGCGGCGCTGTTCGGCATCGTGCAGGGCGGCGTGCACCACACGTTGCGTGATGAATCCACCGAGGGGTTGAAAGCGATCGGATTCGATGGTTATGCGATCGGCGGGTTGGCGGTGGGCGAACCGGAAGCCGAACGCAACGCGATGCTCGAACACACGTGCCCGCAATTGCCCAAAGATCGTCCGCGCTACCTGATGGGCGTCGGTCGGCCAGAGGATCTGGTCGAGGCGGTCGCACGTGGGGTCGACATGTTCGATTGCGTGATGCCAACCCGCAATGCGCGGAATGGACATTTCTTCACGCGTTCCGGCGTGGTGCGCATCCGCAACGCGCAATATGAAAAAGACCTGCGGCCGATCGAGGAAGGCTGCGGCTGCCATACCTGCAGCCACGGGTACACCCGTGCGTACCTGCGTCACCTGGATCGCTGCAACGAGATGCTGGCGCCGATCCTGGGCACCCTGCACAACCTGTGGCATTACGAAACGCTGATGGCGGACATGCGTGCCGCAATCGCAGCGGGAACCTTCGCCGCCTTTCGCGAGTCGTTTTACGCGGCTCGCGCCTGACTGCATTCCTGCATTGCAGGGGCAGGGTGGGTAGGGTGCCTGGTTTGCGAGCCCTCGCAGCCACGCAACCCATCCCAGCCTCCCCGGCCCCTCGCAGGGGAGGGAGTCCAGCAGGCATGGCATAATTCGCCGTTGATATTCCCGCTCCATTCCCACCGGACCGCCCGATGACCCTGCTCGACCTGCTGATCGCCCCTGCCTACGCACAAGCCACGTCACCGGCAGCCGGAGGTCTCTTTGGCGGCGGGATTGTCGGCATGTTGCCGATGCTGCTCATCTTCGCCGCCATTTATTTCATGATGATCCGCCCGCAGACCAAGCGCGCCAAGGAACATCGCGCGATGCTGGACAAGCTCGGCAATGGCGATGAAGTGATCACCAATGGCGGCATCGCCGGCACCGTGCGCGAGATCGGCGACAGCTTCATCACCGTCGAGATTGCCGACAACGTGCGGGTGCGGATGCAGAAAGGCGCGATCGCCAACGTGTTGCCGAAAGGCACGCTCAAGTCGGTCTGAGTTCCACTTCTTCTCACTGATTAACGCCGGCCCGGCAGTGTAGCTGCGGTCGCGCGTGGGGTTCATTCGATGCTCGTCTACGGCCGCTCGAAATACATCCTTGCCCTGGTGGTACTGCTGCTCAGCGTGCTCTATTCGCTGCCCAACCTGTACCCCCAGGACCCGTCCGTGCAAATCACGGCCAACCGGGGTTCAGTCGTTGACCAGGCGTTCCGCCAGCGGGTCGAAGGCGTCCTGAAGACCTCCGGCGTTACGCCCAAGAAGGTCGAACTGCAAAGCAGTGGCGAGCTCCTTGTCCGGCTCGCGACGCCTGACGCGCAGATCCGGGCTTCGGACGTGCTGCGCCAGGCCGTCGGCAACAACTATGTCGTCGCGTTGAACCTCGCCTCGACCGTGCCCAGCTGGCTGCGGTCGGTCGGGGCGCGACCGATGCTGCTGGGCCTGGATTTGCAGGGTGGTGTTCACTTCCTGATGCAGGTCGACCAGAAGGCGGCGTTGGACAAACGCTTCGATTCGTATGCCGAGGACGTCCGCGTGCTCCTGCGCGAAAACCGCGTTCGCTATGAAGCTGTCGAACGCCGTCCGGACAATTCCATCGTGGTCTCGCTGGCTCCTGGCGTTCAAACCGCGTCGGCGCAGGCATTGATCGCGAAGAACCTCGCCAACCTCACCAACGACATCGTCGGCAACACGATCGTTGTCAAAGTCCCTGATGCCGAACTGCAGAAGATCACCACCGACGCGATCGAGCAGAATGTCGGCACGCTGCGCAACCGCATCAATGAACTTGGTGTCGCGGATCCGCTCATCCAGCGCCAGGGGACCGATCGCGTCGTGGTCGAGTTGCCCGGCGTGCAGGACACCGCCCAGGCAAAGCGAATCCTTGGCGCGACGGCAACGCTTGAATACCGCGGCGTGGTCGAAGGCAATGCGTATGACGCGGTCACCAGCGGCAACGTTCCACCAGAGGCACGCGTGTACTACCGCAGGGAACTTGGCCCGGATGGCAAGCCCATTCCCATCCTCCTCAACAAGCGCGTCATCGCGTCGGGCGAACAACTGGTCAATGCGCGACAGGGTCTTGACCAGCGCAGCGGCACGCCGGAAGTGTCGGTGACCCTCAATGGCCCCGGCGGCCAGCGCATGTTCGACTTCACCAGCCAGAATGTCGGCAAGCCGATGGCGGTGGTGTACATCGAGCGCATTCCAGAGGTCACCAAGGTCGATGGCAAGGAAGTGCGCACGACCCGCACCAGCGAGCAGGTGATTTCGGTGGCAACGGTGCAGGGCGTGTTCGGCAAGGAGTTCCAGACCACCGGGCTTGAAAGTGCGAAGGAAGCCGGCGATCTCGCGCTGCTCCTGCGCGCGGGAGCACTTGCCGCGCCGATGGACTTCGTCGAGGAGCGAATCGTCGGCCCGAGCCTTGGTGCCCAGAACATCCAGAGCGGCCTGCGCGCAGTCGGTTATTCCTTCCTGTTCGCGTTGGTGTTCTTCCTGTTTTACTACCGCATGTTCGGCATCATCACCTGCCTGGCGCTGTTGATGAACCTGCTGATCGTGCTGGCGTTCCTGTCGGTGATGGGTGCCACGATGACATTGCCGGGGCTGGCGGGTATCGCCCTGACCGTGGGCATGTCGGTCGACGCCAACGTGCTGATCAACGAGCGGATACGCGAGGACCTGCGGCTTGGGCTGCCACCGCTCACGGCCATCACCGAGGGTTACAAGCGTGCTTCCGGAACCATCTTCGACGCCAACATGACGACCATCCTTGCGGGTGTCGCGCTGTTCGCGTTCGGGACGGGCCCGGTCAAGGGCTTCGCCGTCACGTTGATCGTCGGCATCGTGACCTCGATGTACACGGCGATCTCCGTCTCCCGCGGAATCGCGGCGCTGATTTATGGACGTCGCCGCAAGTTGCAGTCGATCTCGATCTAGGGAACGCAGACCAATGAAACCATTCACCGTGTTCCCTTACGATTCCAACATCCACTTCATGCGGTTGCGGTGGATCTCGCTGGGCATTGCCGCGCTGATCATGTTCATCGCGATTGGTTCGATTGCCTTCAAGGGCTTCAACTTCGCGTTGGATTTCACCGGCGGCACGGCGACCGAGCTGAAGTTCGAGAAGCCGGCCGACGTCGATGTCGTGCGCAAACTGCTGAATTCAGGTGGCTTCGCCGGTGCGCAGGTGCAAAGCTTTGGCTCCAGCAGGGATCTGCTGATCCGGCTGCAGACCAAGCAAGGTGCTTCAGGCAAGGCTGCAGCGCAGACTGCGGAGGACGTCGTGCGCGCGGTGTCCACCCCGGACAATCCCGCGACCGTGACCAAGAGCGACTTCGTTGGTCCACAGGTGGGCAAGGAGCTTGCTCTCAATGGCCTGTATGCGCTGTTGTTCGTTTTGTTGGGATTCCTGATCTACATCTCGTTCCGGTTCGAGCTCAAGTTCGCGATCGCGGCGATCATCACCACGCTGCACGACGTCATCCTGGTGTGCGGCTGGTTCGCCATCAGCGGGCATGAGTTCAACCTGACGGTATTGGCCGGCGTGCTTGCCGTGATGGGGTTCTCGATCAACGACACCATCGTGGTGTTCGACCGGGTGCGCGAGAACTTCCGCGGCATGCGGGTCGAGCCGAGCGAGGTCATGAACCGCTCGGTCAACCAGACGCTTTCGCGCACGGTGATCGTGTCCTTTGTAGCGTTCCTGAGCATGCTGGCGTTGTACCTGTTCGGTGGCGCTTCGTTGCGCGGCCTGGCCGAAGCTCAGATCATCGGCGTGCTCATCGGCACGCTGTCCTCGATCTTCGTGGCTTGTCCGTTGCTGCTGATGATGAATGTCACCAAGCAGGACCTCATGCCGAAGGCGAAGGACGATGCGGCGTTGGCTCGGCGCCCGTAGGTTCATCCCGATTCAAACAAAAAGGCCGCGCGATTGCGCGGCCGCGCCACGATGACACTCGATCACGACGCTACTACGACGCGCCGCCTCACGCTATTGCATCCGCTTGCTCGTATGACACTCGCGTGACGCTTGCGAGCGAAGCCGCTCAAAGGGAAAAATCGTCAGTTGAAGCTTGCCGCATATCCCGACGACACGATCGTCTTCTGCAGCGGCTCGGTCAGCTTGATGCCACCGGCGACCACCTGATGCCCGCGGGTCGGGGCGATGTCCATTTTTCCCAATGCGGCGCCACGGTAATCGCAGACGCGCCCGCCGGCTTCGCGCACCAGCAAGACGCCGGCGGCGATGTCCCACGGCTGCAGGCCCGCTTCGAAATAACCATCGGTGCGTCCGCTCGCCACATAGGCCAGGTCCAGCGCCGCCGAGCCGGTGCGACGCACGTCTTCGGCATCGCGAAGCAGTTCGCGCAGGCATTCCAGTTGCGCACCCGCGCGAGCGCGCTCGCGGGGCGCGAAACCCGTGGCCAGCATCGCCCCGCTCATGTCCTTGCGTTCGTTGACGCGGATCTTGCGTTCGTTGAGCACGGCGCCCGAGCCCTTGCTGGCGGTGAACAACTCATTGCGTAGCGGATCGAACACCACGCCATGGATCGGCTCGCCCGCTTCCACCAGCGCGATCGACACGCACCAGTGCGGGAATCCGTGCAGGTAATTGCTGGTGCCATCGAGCGGATCGATCACCCACGTAAAGCGACCGCCGTCGCGAATGCCCTTCTGCTTGCCGCCTTCCTCGCCGAGGATTGCGTAGTCGGGATTGGCGCGCTTGAGTTCCTTGATGATCTCGGCCTCGGCCAGGCTGTCGACCTCGCTGGCGTAATCGAAGCGATCCTTCTCGATTACGTTGATGGCGTCGAGTCGGTGCATGTGTCGCAGCAGCATGTTGCCACCGGCGCGCGCTGCCTTGACCATGACGTTGACGGCGGGCTTTTGCATACGCGGACGAGCTCCGATGGTTTGACAGGATCGCCGCGATGGCCTGGGACGCTCGTCGTGAGCGCATCAAGGGATCAGGGAACTGTCGGCAGGCAGTGGAAAAGAGCGGGCCGGCATGAAAGCCGGGCGCGGAGTTTACCATTGGCAGATGAGCACCGATTCCCCAGTCATCCAGCCGTTTGCACGCATCCGTATCGTGCTGGTCGGCACCCAGCATCCAGGCAATATCGGTTCGGCGGCGCGTGCGCTGAAGACGATGAGCCTGTCGCGACTGGTGCTGGTCGCGCCCGAACGGTTCCCCCACAACGAAGCCGATGCCCTGGCTGCCGGCGCCGACGACCTGCTGGCCTGCGCACAGGTGCATGCGACGTTGGCCGAAGCCGTCGCCGACTGCCGGTTGGTGCTGGGCTGCACGGCCCGCAGCCGCCGGGTGGCGCTGGACGAGCAGCTGCCGCGTGATGCGGCGATGCGGGTGCTGTCGGCAGCCGGCGAGGGTGGCGAGGTCGCGCTGGTCTTTGGACGCGAGCGGACTGGCCTGACCAACGACGAACTGCAGCTTTGCCATGGCGCCGTGCACATTCCCGCCAATCCGGATTACAGCTCACTCAACCTGGCTGCTGCCGTGCAGGTGTTGACGTATGAGTTGCGAATGGCGGTGCTCGCGGCGGATTTTCCTGCGCTCCAGTCGGTACCCAGGGAGGATTTGCTGGCTCCGCACGCTCAGGTCGAGGGCTTCTTCGCGCAGTTGGCGGACACCCTGGACGCGATCGACTTCCACAAGGGTCGTGCGCCGGAGTCGGCGATGCGCAAGCTGCGACGGTTGTTCCTGCGCATCGGGCTGGACACGCAGGAGGTGCGGTTGTTGCGCGGCATCCTCGCCGATGCGCAACGCATGGCGCGCCTGGCAACTGATGGGGACAAGGCGGCTGGCGACGCGAAAGATTGACGCTGTGTTCGGTCAGGCTCGCGGCAAGACGATATGGCGGTGATCCAGGCTTGGCCGGTACAGGATTGCGACGTGCCCGATCCGCTGCACCAACGCTGCGTCGGCGCGACGGACCAGTTCATCGACCAGCGCGTGCCGGCTGTCGCGATCATCGGCGGCGAATTTCACCTTGATCAGCTCGTGGTGCTCGAGCGCCCCGATGACTTCGTCCACCAGCGTCTGGCTGATGCCTTTGCCGCCCACCTGCAGGATCGCCTTGAGGCCATGCGCCTGACCTCGAAGGAAACGGGTCTGGGCGTTGGTCAGGACGATCGGCATAAGCGGCACAGCGAAGTGAATTCGGAGGCGCAGGGTATCATGGCGACACGTATGCCGACCCGCAGCAAATCCAGCCAGCGCTGGTTGAAGGAGCATTTCTCCGACCCCTTCGTGAAGAAGGCGCAAGCCGAAGGGCTGCGTTCGCGGGCAGCCTACAAGCTGGAGGAACTGGTCGAACGCGACCGACTGCTCAAGCCGGGCATGGTGGTGGTCGACCTGGGTGCCGCGCCCGGCGGATGGTCGCAATGGCTGCGGCAGGCACTGGGCAGCATCGACCAGGCAAATCCCGGTCGCGTCATCGCGCTGGACATCCTGGAGATGCCAACGCTGGCCGGCGTGGAGTTCCTTCATGGCGATTTCAGGGAGGATGGCGTCTTATCCATGCTGGAAGCCATGCTGAAAGGCCAACCCGTCGACCTTGTTCTGTCCGACATGGCCCCCAATATGAGCGGAGTGGATGTGGTCGACCAGGCGAGATTGATGCACCTGGCGGAACTGGCGATGGAATTTGCCGATCGTCACCTGCGAGTGGATGGATCGTTCCTGATCAAATTGTTCCAAGGTGTCGGATTCGATGATTACGTGCGGGACCTGCGGCGGCGATATGCCAAAGTGGTGATCCGCAAGCCCGAAGCGTCACGCAAGCGATCCGCTGAAGTCTATGCCTTGGCCCAAGGCAAGCTTTTGCAGATGAAGAAATAACCACGCAGGCGACTGCATGCAGGTATCCCGATGAACGATCTGGCCAAGAATCTGTTGCTGTGGGTTGTCGTCGCCGTCGTCTTGATGGTGGTGTTCCAGAGCTTCAGCCCGAAGACCGCGGGTTCCGACGCGCTGACCTACGACCAGTTCGTGCAGGAAGTGCAAGGCAACCACGTCGCCAAGGTCAACATCGGCGAAGACCGCACCACCATTGGTGGCGAGCGCAAGGACGGCACCAAGTTCACAACCTACAACCCGGGCGACAAGGATCTGGTCAACGACCTGATCAACCATGGCGTGACGACCACCCAGGCACCCCCTGCAAGCGGAATGTCGCTGGCTGCCATCCTGATCAACGTGCTGCCGTGGCTGCTGTTCATCGGGATCTGGGTGTATTTCATGCGCCAGA
>JBBRZH010000006.1:0-98036 GCA_038236935.1 Lysobacterales bacterium | reverse complement strand
GGCGCGCAGGAATGGGATTCGTCACTGACCATTGCCGAGCATCTGTATGTCACCACCTCGCGCGACGTGCTGGAAGCCATGGCGCGCGGAGACGGCCCGCAACACGCCACCGTCGCGCTGGGCTGCGCGGGATGGGCGCCGGGACAACTTGAAAGCGAATTGATCGACAACAGTTGGCTGACGGCGCCGGCTGACCCCGAACTGCTGTTCGCGCTGCCGCTGGATGCTCGGTGGCAAGCCGCCGCGGCACGGATCGGGGTGGACATGAGTCGCATGGCCGATTACAGCGGTCATGCCTGACGCGCCTGGGCCACAGCTCGGAAGCCTGCGTCGCGATGGGACAGTGTTGGGCTTCGATGTCGGTTCGCGGCGCATCGGTGTTGCCATTGGCAGTGCACTTGGCAATGGCGCGCGGGCGCTGGCCGTGGTCGAAGTGCACGGCCACGGACCGGACTGGCAGGCGATCGACCGCCTGCACAAGGAATGGTCGCCGGACGGCTTTGTGGTTGGAGATCCGATGACGCTCGACGGCGGGGACCAGCCGATCCGCACAATTGCACGCGAATTCGCCATGCAACTGCACGCGCGTTACGCGCTACCGGTGGTGCTGGTCGACGAGCGCGCCAGTTCGATCGAGGCGGCGCAGCGTTTCGCCGAAGACCGCGCGCAGGGGCGCCGGAAGCGCCGCGATGCCGCCGCCTTGGATGCCGTCGCCGCGGCGGTCATCGTCGAACGCTGGCTGGCAGCGCCGATGGATGCCATTCAACTTGACGGGACGCTTTCCACATGACGTTGATGCAACCTGATGGCGCTGGATGCGGCCGCCACCTTCTGACACTCGACGGCATCTCGCGCGATGCGCTGGTGCGCCTGCTGGATCGCGCACAGCACTTCAGCGAGCTCGCGCATGCCGGTGGAGTACGCGAGGTGCTCGCCGGCAAAACGATCTGCACGCTGTTCTTCGAACCGTCCACGCGTACGCGATCGAGTTTCCAGCTGGCCGCGACGCGACTGGGGGCGGACACGCTGAACTTTGATGCGTCGACCTCATCGACCACCAAGGGCGAAACCGCGATCGATACGCTCAAGACGATCGAGGCGATGGGCGTGGATGGTTTCGTGATCCGTCATCCTACCGATGGCGCGATCGCAACATTGGCCTCGGAAGCGAAGCCTGGTACTGCCGTGATCAATGCCGGTGATGGCCGGAGCGCGCATCCGACGCAGGGCCTGCTGGACATGCTGACCTTGCGGCAGGCGAAAGGTGATGATTTCGCGGCATTGAAGGTGTTGATCGTTGGTGATGTCCGGCATTCACGCGTGGCGCGTTCGGACCTGCATGCGTTGCGCGCACTGGGCACGCATCACATCCGCATCTGTGGCCCGCAGTCACTGCTGCCTTCGGACGAAACACTGCGAGGCTGCACCATCGTGGATGATTTCGATGCCGCACTGGAAGGCATCGACGCGATCATGATGCTGCGGCTGCAACGCGAGCGCATGCACGAAGGCCTGATCGATTCGCTTGACGATTACCATCGCGACTACGGGTTGACAGTCGACCGCCTTCGCCGTGCCGCGCCGGATGCGGTCGTGTTGCACCCAGGACCCATGAACCGGGGGATCGAGATCGACGATGCCGTCGCCGACGGCACGCAGTCGCTGATCCTGCGGCAGGTGGCGAACGGCGTTGCAGTCCGGATGGCAGTACTGGAGCAGTTGTTGCGCTGATGCACTGGTAGGCTGCGCTCTATCCATCCCGCGCAGCAACGAAGCGCGCGATCAGTGCAGCAGGACCAGCGTCGCGAGTCCCAGGAAACTCAGGAAGCCCATCACGTCGGTGACGGTGGTGAGGATCACCCCGCCTGCCAGCGCAGGATCGAACCCCAGCCGCCTCAATGTCACGGGCACCATCACTCCCGCCAGCGCCGCCGACAACAGGTTGATCGTCAATGCGCTGGCGATCACGAGCGCCAGTGGCCACTCACCGAACCATGCCCACACGATCAATCCGAGGATCACGCCCAGCGCGATGCCATTGAGCAATGCGACACGGATTTCCTTCCAGATCAGCACCTGTACGTTGGTGGCACCGAGCTGGCCGAGTGCCAACCCGCGCACGACCAATGCCAGCACCTGGGTGCCGGCGTTGCCACCCATGCCCGCCACGATCGGCATCAGTACCGCCAACGCCACGATGTGGGCGATCGCGCCCTGGAACTGGCCAACGACGGCTGAAGCGAGAAATGCAGTCCCCAGGTTGATCGTCAGCCACAACAGTCGGCGCTTGGTGGCGCGCCGCACCGGACTGAACAGGTCTTCGTCCTCGTCCAGTCCGGCCGCTCCAAGCGCCTGGTGCTCGGCCTGGTCGCGGATGATGTCGACGACGTCATCGATGGTGATGCGACCCAGCAGGATGTTGTTGTCGTCCACGACTGGCGCGGAAATCCAGTCGTGGTCGGAAAACTGCCGCGCGACGTCGCCAGAGGATTCATCGGACCCGATCGCGGGCTGCTCGTCGTCGATGAGCTCGTTGATCGGCGTGCTCGCCTCGCGCGTCAGCAAGGACTGCAGGGCAATGCGGCCAAGGTATTGATGGCGGCGACTGACGACGTAAATGTGATCGGTGTGATCGGGTAACTCACCGCGCAGGCGCAGGTAACGCAGCACGACATCCACGGTGGTGTCGGCGCGCACCGTGACGACGTCGGGATTCATCAGGCGGCCGGCGCTGTCTTCCGGATACGACAGGACTTGCTCAAGCCGCTCGCGATTCTCGCGATCCATCGACTTGAGCACTTCATCGATGACGGTATCGGGCAGGTCCTCGACCAGGTCGGCCAGGTCGTCGATGTCCAGGTCCTCGACCGCGGCCAGGATTTCGTCCGGATCCATGTCCGCGATCAGGCCTTCGCGGACTTCGTCACCAACGTGCAGCAGGACCTCGCCGTCGTCCTCGGGATCGACCAGGCCCCAGACCACGGTGCGTTCGCCGGGCGGCAACGATTCAAGCAGGTTGCCGATTTCCGCCGGCGACAACGTATTGACGAGTCGCCGGACGGGACCGAGGCGGCCACTGTCAAGCGCGTCGGATAGCAGACGCAGCTGGCGCGCGGTTTTCTCGTGGCGGACGGCTTCAGCCATGCGGGCTTCCAGTGGCGGCGGTCGCATCCACCAGGGGCGCGACAGGGTCAGGTGCTCATCGACGCATTATCGCTTGTGGATTCGGGGATGCCCACCCTTATTGCCAGCCGTTGCGTTGATGCTCCAAATAGTCATCCCGGCCCCGACATCCATTTCTCGATCCCCTGGCGATCCCGCGCACGCAACAGTGCCGGTGCACGCGCACGCAATGCACCCAGGTCGCACTGTCGGATCTTGCGGCGCACTTCCAGCAGTGTCGCGGGATGCAGGCTCAGTTCGCACAAGCCCAGTGCCAGCAGAAGCGGCGCGAATAGCGGATCGGCTGCCATTTCGCCGCACACGGCAATGGGTTTGTTGCGCTTGTTGGCGGTGGCGATCACCGATCTCATCAAGCGCAGCACCGCAGGGTGCAGGGGCGTGTACAACTCGCCCAGCGCTTCGTTGTTGCGGTCGGCAGCGAGGAGGTATTGCACCAGGTCATTGGTGCCGATCGACAGGAAATCGACCGTGTCGATGAAAGCGGGCAATGCGATCGCGGCGGCGGGCACCTCGATCATCGCGCCCAGCGGGATGTGCGCGGCGGTTTCGCAACCCTCCCTGCGCAACTGCGCGATAACGCGCTTGAGCAGGGTGCGCACGACGATCATTTCCTCGCGGCAGCACACCATCGGGATCAGCAGCCGCACCGGCCCGTATCCGGAAGCACGTACGATCGCGCGCAACTGGGTTTCGAATAACTGGCCGTGCAGAATCGACAAGCGCACGCCGCGAACGCCCAGCGCGGGGTTGGGTTCGTCGTTCAGCACAAGCCCGCTGCGGTCGGCCTTGTCGGCGCCCATATCCAGGCTTCGGATGGTCACGGTGCGCCCGGTCATGCCGAGCACGAGATCGCGATAAGCGCGGAACTGCGCTTCCTCGTCAGGCAGGACACTGCTGTTGAGGAACAGGAACTCGGTGCGATACAGGCCGACGCCGGCCGCGCCGAGCGCATGCGCTTCGGCGACGTCATCCAGTGATTCTGCATTCGCCCAGAGCTTGATGTCGACGCCATCCACGGTGCGCGACGGCTCCCGGCGCAGGCGGTTGAGCTGCTTTCGCTCCCGCGCCTGCTCGCGCATCCGGTCGCGGTGCGCGCGAAGGTCCGAGGCATCGGGTTCGCGGACGATCAGGCCACTGCCGCCATCCACCGCCAGCGCGTCGCCGTCGTTGATCTTCTGGAACGCCAGCGTCGCCCCCACGATCAGCGGCAGGTGCAGGCTGCGCGCCAGGATCGCGCTGTGCGACAACATGCTGCCGCCAGCGGTGATCACGGCCATCACTCCCTGCGCCTGCAACTGCAGCAGCTCGGTCGGCGCGATGTTGTCGGTGACCAGGATTTCGCCGGCGACGCCGCGCACATCCAGGTCACGCCGATGCAGGGCGGCATGGATGCGTCCGATCACCTGGTCGATGTCGTCGATGCGGCTGCGCAGGTACGCATCATCCATGCCATTGAACACGCTGGCGATGCGGTCGCGTTGCAACCTCAATGCGTAGTCTGCCGAATACCGTTCGCTGCGGATCAGCGTATCCAGTCCGTGCAGCAGTTCAGGATCGTCGAGCAGCAATGCGTGCAGATCGATGAATTCACCCACCTCCTGCGCCAACGCGCCGTGCAGGCGTTCGCGCAGCACGCGCATCTCGTCGCGCACCACGCGAATGGCCGAGTGCAGGCGTGCGAGTTCCGCATCGACATCCTCGATGCGCTCCTCGCTGACCTCCAGCGCATGGGGCAGGCGCAAGCGTGCGCGACCCAATGCGCTGCCGCGCGACGCGCCATGGCCGGGCAGCTCCAGCCGCACTCAACGTTCCTCGTCGAAATTGCGCTTGAACAACTCAGCCACCGCGGCAACCGCGGCGGTTTCGTCGGGGCCGTCGGCCTGCAACAACAGCGTGGTGCCTGTCCCCGCAGCCAGCAGCATCACGCCCATGATGCTTTTGGCGTTCACTTCGCGGCCCTTGGCCGTCAGCGTGACGTCGCAGCGGTAGCCGGACAGCAATTGCACCAGGCGTGCGGTGGCGCGTGCATGCAACCCCAGGCGGTTGGTGACCAGCAGTTCGCGCTCGATCACGACATGGCCTCAGGCATCATCCTGGATGACGCCATTGCGCGCACCGGCGGCGGCAACTGCGGGAAGTTCATCCAGGTCCAGATCGGCGTAATTCATGACCCGCAGCAACATCGGCAGGTTCAACGCGGAGACCCTGCGTACCGGTGTGCCCAATTGCGCCAGCTTGGCCGCGAGGTTACTGGGCGTGGCGCCATACAAATCCGTCAGGATCAACACGCCCGCGCCGGTGTCGACGCGCCTCAACGCCGAGCTTGCCGCCGGCAGCAGGACGTCGGCGTCCGCGTCGTAGGACACCTCGAACGCTTCGGTCTTCAATGGCAATTGCCGCAACAGCCGCGTCGCGGCGGCCATCAGCGCCGTGCCGATGCCTTCATGGGTGAGCAGGAGAATGCCGACGGACATGGGGGCAACTTAACAGAGGGGAGTGACCGATCGGAAGCGCGTCAATCCAGTTCGCGATGGAACACCGCCACTTCGCCCCAATCGTGCGTGCGGAAGTGTTCGGCCAGGCGTTCGGCCAGGTAGACGGAACGGTGTCGGCCGCCCGTGCAGCCAAAGGCGACGGTGACGTAACTACGGGTGTCCGAGCGCATGCGTGGCAGCCAGCTGCCCAGGAATTGCTCGACCTGGCCCACGTATTCGATGACATCCGGCTGCGTCTGCAGGTAATCGCGCACCAGCGTGTCCCGCCCGGCAAGCGGACGCAACTCCGGATTCCAGTGCGGATTGGGCAGCACGCGCGCGTCGAAGACGAAATCCGCATCGGCCGGGACGCCTCGCCGGTAAGCAAAGGATTCAAACAAAAGCGAGAGCGATGAATCGTTGGTCAAACCGAATTCGGTGATCACCTGGCGACGAAGCTGGTGCACGTTGAGATCGGTGGTGTCGATCACCGCGTCGGCGATCTGGCGCAGGGGTTTCAAGACCTGGCGTTCGAGCGAGATCGCATCAGCCAACGACAGTCCGAGCTGGCTCAGCGGGTGGCGTCGGCGGGTGTCCGCATAGCGTTTGAGCAGGATCGACTCGGCGGTGTCGAAGAACACCATGCGCGGGTTCAAGCCAAGCGCGCCAACGGCGGACAACCACTCTGGAATATTGGCCAGGTCGCTATGGCGATTGCGGACGTCAATGCCGACCGCGAGTTTTTGCGACGCCCCGTCATCGCGCGCCACGCTGCGCACGAAATCAGGCAACAGTTCCGCGGGAAGGTTGTCCACGCAGTAGAAGCCGAGATCTTCCAGTGTATTCAACGCCACCGACTTGCCCGAGCCCGACATTCCGCTGACGATGATCAGCGACGGGACGGATCGCGCGAAGGCGTCCTCAACGCTCATGTGGATCGCTCCAGGAAATGCGTGTGCCGCGCCATGAATGCCGCCGCGGGATCAGCACCCTTGGCCCGCAGGATATGCGCGCGAGCGGCCGCTTCGGTCAACACCGCCAGGTTGCGACCGGGCATCACCGGCAAGGTGATGATGGGCACGTCCAGGTCGAGTACGCGACGCGCGCCGAGATCACCAGTGATGCGATCCAGGCCTTCCGGCTGCGGCTCCAGGTGAGGTTTTGTCAGATGCACGATCAGGCGCAGGTACTTGTTGCGCTTGACCGCGGTGTCGCCAAACATCTGCCGGATGTCGAGCACGCCCAAGCCGCGAACTTCGAGCATGTCCTGCAACAGGTCGGGGCAGGTGCCGTCGAGCACGTCGGGCGCGATCTGGGTGAATTCCGGGGCATCGTCGGCCACCAGGCGGTGGCCACGCGTGATCAGTTCCAGTGCCAGTTCGCTCTTGCCCGCGCCCGGTTCGCCAGTGATCAGCACGCCAATCGAATAGATCTCCATGAACACGCCGTGCAGCGTGACCCGTGGCGCAAGCGTGCGCGCCAGATGGTATTGCAGGTGATTGAGCAGCTCATGCCCGCGTTTGGGCGACGTCCACAACGGCGTGCCGAATTCTTCCGCCGCCAGGCGCAGGTCTTCCGGGCAAGGCTGGTCCTTGCTGATGACCAGCGCCAGCGGCGCGAATCCGATAATGCGCGCGATGGTTTCCCACCGCAGCCTGGAATCCAGGCCGTCGAGCCAGTCAAGCTCTTCGGTCCCCAGGATCTGCACCTTGTTGGGATAGATGGCATTGAGATACCCGGCCAGCGATGGACGCCGGGCGACGGTGTCAACGGATTCCAGCACGCGCGTCCCGCCCTGCTCACCGGCGAGCCATCGTAGCCCCAGGCGCTCGCCCTGCTGCGCGAACAATTCTCCGGCGCTGATCCGTGCAACCATCATCGGGCCGTCATCGCGCTGGATGACCACCAAAACGATGGGATGGGGTTGGGGCCTGCGAGGTATTCCCTGGCGATATCAAACCCAACGTTCCTGGGAGTGGCTCGCAGCAAGGCGATGCAGTCGGCGCTGAGATGGTCCGAAAGTGACATGAGGCTGGAGTCTTTCGACGGGAGGCGATGCGGTCAGGCGAAATCGCCGTTTCGCGCAGCACTTTCGCCGCGATGGTGGTCGACGATTTTTTCCTTGTGCTTGACCAGCAGGCGGTCGAGCTTGTCGGCGAGCAGGTCGATCGCGCCGTACATGTCGACGGCATTGGCATCGGCGTGCAGGGTGCGGCCGACGAAGGTCACGGTGGCCTCGGCACGATGATCGGGTTTGTCCAGGCTCAGCGTGGTCCGTACGTCGATGGGCTGATCGAAGTGCCGTCCAAGGCGAGCGAATTTCGTCTCTACGTACTCGCGCAGCGCGGGAGTGACTTCAATCTGCTGGCCATGGGTTTCGATGCGCATCGGCGTCTCCTGGAACAAAGTGTGGGGGGGACAGCATCGCGCGGATCTGCGTTGCTGCTGTGAAATCCGGTTAAACGATCCTGCCCCGTTGCAGTCTCGAGGATAAAGGACTCTCCCCCAAAGCGGGTCAGCGATCGATCAACACATCACGCGATCCGCACACGCTCCTGCGATGAGGCGATCCCCATTGCTTCCCGGTATTTTGCCACGGTGCGCCGCGCGACCGGCACGCCCGCCGCCTTGAGGCTTTCGGCCAGGCGCGCATCGGACAAGGGTTTTCGCGGGTTTTCGTCATCGATCATGCGGCGCAGCATGCTCTGGATGGCGATGCTGGAGGTCTCGCCGCCGCCATCGCTGTCGATGCCGGAGGCGAAAAAGCTGCGCAAAGCGATCGTGCCGCGCGGGGTATAGGCATATTTGCGGGCGATGGCTCGCGACACCGTCGATTCGTGCAAACCCACCTCTCCGGCGACTTCGCGCAGTGTCAGCGGCCGCAACGCCTGGGCGCCGAATTCGAGGAACCCCGACTGCTCGCGAACCAGGCAGCGGGCGACCTTGAGCAGGGTCTCGCCGCGCGCTTCGACATTCCGCAGCAGCCAGCGTGCTTCCTGCAGCCGTCCACGAAGGTAACTGTCGCTGACGCCGGCGTGGCCGATCATCTGTTCGTAGCCGCGATGGATCGTCAGCCGTGGGGCGCGTCCTGACGCCAGCGCAACGCGCCAGACACCTTGCTGTCGCCACATCACGCAGTCCGGCGTGATGTAGGTATCGGCGGGCATGTCGCCGATCTGGGCGCCAGGGCGCGGATCAAGCGAGCGCAGTAACTGCAGCGCGATGGCGACGTCATCCACTGGACATTGGAGTTCGGCCGCAATGCCGTCGATACCACTTTTAGGCAGGCGATCGATCGGCCCGGCGGTAATGCGCAGGGCCAGCGCCTTGCCCGGCGTGTCGTCGGGGAGCGGCGTCAACTGCAGGGCCAGGCATTCGCCGAGGTCGCGCGCGCCGACGCCGGCAGGATCGAAACATTGCAACTGGTGAAGCACGGTGAGCAGTTCGGCGCAGGTGACGATGTCCGGCCGCAATGTCTCGCACAGCGCTTCCAGCGATTCGCGCAGGTAACCGTTGTCGTCGATGGAATCGATCAGCGCCGCGCCAATGCGGCGATCAAGCGGCGACAGGTGGGTCAGGTGGAGCTGCCAATGCAAGTGATCCTGCAGGGTCTGCGCTTCGGCGACGCGTTCGGCCGCATCGTCATCGTCGCCGCCCTCGGATCCCGGGCCGACGCGGTGTTGCCAAGGCTCCTCACCACGCGCCCACGGTGGCGGTTCGTCGCCTGGGGCGAGGACAACGCTGTCGACATCGTCGCGTTGGTCGCGACCCTCAAGCCCAGCCCCAGTGTCAGGAGACAAAGGTTCAGGCTCGGCCCAGTCGAGCAGGGGGTTGCTCTCCACCGCAGCAGTCAGCTCGGCTTCCAGTTCCTGCGCCGACAGCTGCAGCAGATGGATCGCCTGGCGCAACTGGGGCGTGAGCACCAGGTGCTGGCCGAGCGATGTCTGCAGGCGAGGCTTCATCACGGTCTCAGCGCGTCCAGGCGAGGACGGCCGCCCGCGATCAGAGGCGGAAGGATTCGCCCAGGTACACGCGACGGACGTCGGGATTGGCCAGCAGCGCGTCCGGAGCCCCCTGCGCGAGCACGCCGCCTTCGTTGAGGATATACGCCCGGTCGCAAATGCCCAAGGTCTCGCGAACATTGTGGTCGGTGATCAAGACACCAATGCCGCGGTTCTTGAGGTGGCGGACGATCCGCTGGATTTCCCCGACCGAGATTGGATCCACCCCTGCGAAAGGTTCGTCGAGGAGCATCAGTCGTGGTCTGGCAGCCAGAGCGCGGGCGATTTCGACCCGTCGACGCTCGCCGCCGGACAGGCTGGCGCCACTCTGCCCGGCGACGTGGGCGACCTGCAATTCGTCCATCAGGCTGTCGAGTTCCCGTTGACGACCGGCGCGATCCAGGTCCGGGCGCAGTTCCAGCACCAGCCGCAGGTTGTCGGCGACGCTGAGCTTGCGGAATACGGACGGCTCCTGCGGCAGGTAACCCACCCCGAGCTTGGCGCGGGTATACATTGGCTCGGCGCTGATGTCCCGGCCATCAAGCATGATCCGCCCGGAGTCGGCTGGCACCAGGCCGACGATCATGTAGAAGCAGGTCGTCTTGCCGGCGCCGTTGGGGCCGAGTAGCCCGACGACTTCGCCAGCGTCCAGTGTCAGGCCGAAATCGTGAACGACCTCGCGGGAGCGATAGCGCTTGCGCAGTCCCTCGGCGACCAGCATCAGGACGCGGTCTTAGGCGTCGGGGCCGCTGGCGGCGCAGCCGGGCTCGTACGCGGCAAGAGGTGCATCTTGACCCTGCCGCCGGGTTCACCGCCGCTATCGATGCTGCCGGTCTTGAGGTTATAGACCACGCGCTGGCCCGTCATCGAGCCGCGTGGCTGGTCCAGTTGCACGTTGCCGGTGAACACGACGATGTCGCTCTTCAGGTTGTAGTCGACATTGCTGGCATGCGCAGTCATCTGCGTGCCGTCGTCCATCTGCTGGTTGAGGGTCACCGGGCTGCCGCTCAACAGTGCGCGGCTGATGTCGCCATTGGCACGAAAGATCGTGGCCTTGGCGGCATCGATGTTGAGCGAGCCCTGGCTGATCTTGACATTGCCGGTCAACACGCATTGGCCCGCATCGCCCAGCGTGCAGGTGTTCTGGTTGGATTCGGCGTCCATTGGCTGGTTGCGGTCGGCACTGCGTGCCCATGCATTGCCGGTGCACGCGAGGAGCGCGACAACAATCAGGAAATCAGCGGGACGGGACATAGCGGGCAGTGGCCTGGGAAAGGAGGGTGAAACGCTTTGCGGCCAGATCTGCATCCATGCCGCGGCCACGCATTGTAAGGCCCGGCTCGGTCACGGTGACGATGTCAGACGACTTTGCCAGGCGTGTATTGGGGAAGACGTTCAGTTGCTCGGTGTTCATCGCAATCGCCCGCGAGTCTTCCGGCGGGCTGTTCGCCTTGACGTGTCCACGCAAGCGGATTTCGTCACGGGCCTCGCTGACCCAGCCCGTCTGCGACCGCACCTGCCAGTAGTGGCCGTTCGCGTCCGGCATCAGGAACAATGGGGTCGACAGTTCCATCGTCTTCGCATCGGGCGTCTGCTGTAGAAGCGGCGCGCGCAGGGTAAAGGATTCCTTGCCGGTCTTGTCCAGCGAAATCAGTTCGAAATTGCGCAGCACATAATCCGAGCGCCCACTGATGATGGTGGTCGCGAGTTTGCGCTCGTGGTGCGTCCACACCGACCAGCCGGAAAGAATCGCGCTGGCAAGCAATACCAGCATGAGGATCCCGCGCCAGTTCATGCGCCGGGATCCTGGGGACGTGGCGTGTGCGACTGCAGGGCAGCGTCGAGCATCTCTTGCGCGCGGCCCTGCGCTGCGAGGATCAGGTCGCAGAGTTCTCGCGCAGCGCCCATGCCGCCATTGGCGACGGTGCGCCAGTGCACGCGTTCGCGCACCCATGCATGCGCATCGCTCGGCGCGACCGCCAACCCGACCGCCTGTTGCACGCCAAGGTCGGTCAGGTCGTCGCCCATGAAAGCGACCGAGTCCAGGTCAATGCCGTGCTGCTGCGCGATACCGCGCACGCAAGCCAGTTTGTCGCCGACGTTGGTGAACGCTTGCGCACCGAGTTCGACCGCGCGTTGTTCAACAATCCTGCTGGCACGTGCGGTGACAAAGGCGACCGGCATCCCGATCCGTCGCAACAACGCCAGCCCCTGCCCATCGCGAACGTGGAATGCCTTGAGTTCCCGGCCTTCGCTGTCGAACAACAAGCGGCCATCGGTCAGCGTGCCATCGACATCGAAACAGCAAAGCCGGATCTTCGTCGCGCGAGCGAGCAGGTCGGAGGGATAGTCGCTGATGTGGGAGTAGGGCATTGAAGGGCCGGAAATGAAATTGCGAACAGGAAGCGGTAGAACACGGATGATTGGAGCGCCGATGACAAACCGGGCAGCGGGAGGCGCCTGCAATCCCGCTTCGTCAACCTCGAATGCTTCCGTTAAACCACCCTGGCCCGCAACAGGTCATGAATGTTGAGTGCGCCCACCACGCGGCGAGTGGCGTCAATCACCAGGAGTGCATTGATCTGGTGTGTTTCCATCAGTTGCGCCGCCTCGACGGCAAGCGCCTCCGAATCGATGGTCTTGGGCGCCCGCGTCATCACGGCATCGATGCGCGTGCTGCGCAGGTCGATGCCGTCATCGTCGAGCGTGCGGCGCAGGTCGCCATCGGTGTAAAGCCCGAGCAGGATCCCATCGTCGTCGACGACCGCGGTGATGCCCAGCCGCTTGCGGCTCATTTCGACCAGCGCTTCGCTCAATGTCGCATCGCTTCGCACGCGTGGGACGTCGTCGCCCGTGTGCATGACGTCGGTGATATGCAGCAGCAGCCGTCGACCGAGCGCACCGGCGGGGTGCGAACGCGCAAAATCATCGGCGGTGAATCCGCGCGCCTCCAGCAGCGCGACCGCAAGCGCATCACCCAGTGCCAGCGCTGCCGTCGTGCTGCTGGTGGGTGCAAGTGCGAGCGGGCAGGCTTCGGCCGGAACGCTGACATCCAGGTGCACGTCGCTCTCGCGCGCGAGTGACGATTGCGCGCGACCGGTCATTGCGATCAGCCGATTGCCTTGTCGTTTGAACACCGGCAGCAGCATCAGCAACTCGTCCGTTTCACCGGAGTACGACAGCGCCAGCACGACATCGGCGTCGGTGATCATGCCCAGGTCACCGTGCCCGGCTTCGCCCGGATGCACGTAAAACGCCGGCGTGCCAGTCGAGGCGAAGGTTGCAGCGATCTTGCGCGCGACATGGCCGGATTTACCCATGCCGATGCACACCACGCGGCCGTGGCTGGCGAGCACCAACCGGCACGCGGCCGTGAATGCGCCGTCGATGCGCGCGGCGACGGCGTGCAGGCCATCGATCTCGATGGTGAGCACACGGCGCCCGCTAGCGGCAAAATCGAAGGAATGGGAGCTTGCCGGACTGGAGCTGGCCGGTTTGGAACTCGCCGGGATGGCATTGGCGGATTTGGAGCTGGCGTATTCGGACGGCATGCGGCCGGGGGTTTCCGCTAGACTGAATGGCTCCAGTTTACGCGCTCAGCGCCACGCCCATGACTCCGACAGGCATCCGAGAACTGATTGAACAAGGGCTCCCGGGAGCACGGGTGGACGTGCAGGGCGCCGATGGCGTGCATTTCGAAGCGACGGTCGTTTGCGAAGCCTTCCGCGGCAAGTTGCCCTTGGCAAGGCACCGGCTGGTGTACGCCACATTGGGCGAACGCATGGGCGGGGAAATCCATGCATTGGCGTTGAGGACCCTCGCCCCGGGCGAGCCGGGCGCCGGGCAGGTCCAGTAGCCCCCATGCACAAGATCGTGGTCGAAGGCGGTGTCCGGCTCACCGGGGAAGTGCGCATCTCCGGCGCGAAGAATGCGGTACTGCCGATCCTGTGCGCCGGCTTGCTGGCCGACGAGCCGCTGCTTGTCAGCAACGTCCCGCGCCTGCACGACGTCAAGACGACGCTGCGCCTTCTCGCCGAGCTGGGCGCCGGAATCTACGTCGACGACAACTTCGACATCACCATCGATCCTCGTAGCGTCAACAGCCATGTCGCGCCTTACGACCTGGTCAAGACCATGCGCGCGTCGGTGCTGGTGCTGGGGCCTTTGCTGGCGAAACATGGCGCGGCCGAAGTGTCGCTGCCGGGCGGTTGCGCGATCGGTTCGCGGCCGATCGACCAGCACATCAAGGGCATGCAGGCGCTGGGCGCGGACGTCAGCGTCGAGCATGGGTTCATCAAGGCGACTGCCAAACGATTACAGGGCGCGCGGGTGGTGTTCGACATGGTCAGCGTCGGGGCCACAGAGAACGTCATGATGGCTGCCACGCTGGCGCAGGGCCGCACGGTGCTCGAAAACGCGGCGATGGAACCGGAGATCATCGACCTGGCGCAATGCCTGGCCGCGATGGGTGCACGCATCGAAGGTGCCGGCACCGGACGGATCGTGATCGAAGGCGTCGAGCGTCTGCATGGTGGCGCGCATCAGGTGGTGCCTGACCGCATCGAAACCGGCACCTTCCTGGTCGCAGCGGCCATGACCGGCGGAAACGTCACCGTGACCCATGCGCGGCCCGATACCCTGGATGGAGTGATCGACAAACTCAGGGAAGCCGGGGCGACGATCACCTGCGCCGATGATCGCATCACCCTGGACATGGATGGACGGCGTCCGCACGCAATCAATTTCACCACCGCCCCGCACCCCGGGTTTCCCACCGACATGCAGGCGCAGTTCATGGCGATGAACTGCATTGCCGATGGCGTTGGGGTGATCAGCGAAACGATCTTCGAGAATCGCTTCATGCACGTGCAGGAACTCCTGCGCCTGGGCGCGGATATCCGGGTCGAAGGCCACACCGCGATCGTGCGTGGCGTGGAAAAACTCAGTGGCGCGCCGGTGATGGCGACCGACCTGCGCGCCTCCGCCTCTCTGATCCTGGCCGGCCTTGTGGCCGATGGCGAAACCACCATCGACCGGATTTATCACCTCGACCGGGGTTACGAGAACATCGAGGCGAAGTTGTCCGGGCTGGGGGCGAAGATTCGGCGCGTTGGCTGAAGCTTGGCCGTGCGAAAAAAAGCCCCGCATCGCGGGGCTTTTTTATTTCGAAGGTCGCAGGTCAATGCAACGACTTCAACTGCAGGTCCATCTCATCGCGACCGTCCTTGCGTTGCAGGATTCGTGCCGGCACGGGCAGGCCGTCGACCACCCATAGGACCGTCTGCTTGTTGCCGTCGGTGCGCGTCACCTTGGTGGCCTGCTGGCTCTTGCCAGCGATGGTGATGGTGTCCTTTCCAGCGATCTGGAAACTCATTGGCTTGGCACGGCCATCGTCGACCACGCGATAGTTCAACGGCTTGCCGTTGGCGACATCGACGGGGATGGCCAGGTTCACCAGCATGGTGTCCAGGTCGCCCGCCTGCAGCTTCACCGGGCCGCTGCGATCAGGTTTGACGTCTCCAGACCACGAGGCTTCCCCGCGACCCCAGTCGTAGTTGGCGGTCTTGTTGACCTGCTTGATCAGCAGGGATGCTGAATCCCTACCTGCAAGCGGCCGCCACTTGCCCGCGTGATCTTCAAAGACCGTGCTCTGGCTGAGTTGGGCCAGAGCGCTTTGAATGTCCAGGCTGTATTTCCATCGATCACCACCCGCGGTAGCCAGCGTCATCTTGGCGTTGGCCTGCAGGCCCATGTAGCTGGCCTGATAGTCCGCGGTGAAGGGTTTGATCGCCAGCGCAGGAGCACTGACTAGTAGCAATGCAGCGCTAACGAGAAGCGGCTTCAGTGCATATGCGGCAGTGAACTTCATTGGCATGGTTCCTTGGAATGGATCAGTGAGTAGGGTGTTGCTTGCTGCACTTGCCTGGCTGGATTGTTCAAGGATGTCGTCACTTGTACTGCACCAGCCGCAGGTCGGTGCTGTCGGCGCCGTTATCGCGTTGCAGGATGCGGATTGGCGTGGGCACACCGGCCGCTACCCAGACCACGGTGCCGCTATCCGCGCTGCTGTCCTGACCCCCTGCCTGCACCCGGCTGGCGCGCATGGCGTCGTAGCTGAGATCACCGACCGTAGTGGCTTGAGTCTGCGGTGCGACCATCCAGTTGTGGTCACGCACCCGGCCGTCTTCAACGAAGCGATAGTGCAGGGTGCTCCCGGGCTGCGCATCGCGAACCAACGCCAGGTCGATCAGCAGGCCGCTCATGTCACCGTCGTGCAACGGCACCGGGCTGGTGCGGACTTTTTTCACATCGCCGGTCCAGTGCGCCGTATGTGTATTCCAGTCGTATACGCCCACGCTTTTTCTATTCGACAGGAAGGCTCGCTTGACCGTACTTTGCGCCAAGGGGCGATAGGCATGGCCATCACTGTCAAAAATCGTGCTTTGCTGCACATTGAGGCCCGTCAGGCGCAGCAGGCCCTGGCCTCGCATGTCCAGGTCCACCCTCCAGCGAGTGGTGTCCACATGCACCACCTGCAACGTCGCTTGGCCAAGTTCCCGGCCTTCGTGGAAAACCTGATAGGTCGCCAAGAAAGGATGAAGAGCCGGAGCGACCGGCGCGGCGGCTGGCAACGCAGCTTGCGACACGGTCTGGGCGCCGCCAGGGTTGGCCAGCGCGGCAGTAAGCAGGGTTGCGATGAGCAGGGCGCGATTCATGAGGGCGCCATCATGCGAATACATTGTTGGCTGGCAGCTGAAGCGGGATCTGCAAGGGAACTCCGTCCAGCTTGACGGCACCATCCACCAAGGCGATCCGGCCGCCCGCAATCAACCCCAGCGTGGCGATCAGCAGCGGGTGCTCGCGGGACAAGACGCGCCAGCCGAGTGACTCCGCATCGTCATCGGGGCGCACTGGAACCACGCACTGCGCGATGACCGGACCGCCATCCAGCTCGGGGGTGACGTAATGGACGCTGGCTCCATGCACGCTTGCGCCGGCGGCGATGGCCTGTGCATGCGTTCTCAATCCCTTGAAGGCCGGCAGCAACGAGGGATGAACGTTGATCAACCGTCCGCGGCGTGCGTCGACTGCGCATGGACTGATGAGGCGCATGTAGCCTGCGCACACGACCAGGTTGGGCGCCAGCTCGTCGATGCGGGTGAACAGGTGTTCATCGAAGGCCGCGCGTGAATCGAATAGGCGTGGCTCGATTGCAAGCGACGGTATTGCTGCAGCCTGCGCGCGTTGCAACGCGAACGCATCGGGTTTGTCGGAAAACACGCCAACGATCTGCGCATCCAGCACATCCGAAACGATCGCATCGATCAACGCCTGCAGGTTGCTGCCGCGACCCGACGCAAGGACGACGATGCGGAAGGGCCCGGGCAAAGCGGCTCAGCCGATTCGGACGCGTTCGGCACTGCTTGCGTTGACCACCTTGCCGATCGATCGATGCGCGAGGCCAAGCCGATCGAGATCGGCACCAACCGGGGTAATGTCCTCGGCCGCCACGACCAGCACGAACCCGACGCCGCAATTGAATGTCCGCCACATCTCCTCGCGTGGCACCGCACCTTCTCGCTGGAGCCAGTCGAATACCGGCGGGAAAACAATCGCCGAGGCTTCGATGTCCAGGGCCAGGCCGTCCGGAATCACGCGGATGATGTTCTCGGTCAGGCCGCCCCCGGTGATGTGGGCCATGGCATGCAGGGCGTGCCGTTTCAGCAGTTCCAGGATGGGTTTGACGTATAACGCCGTCGGCGCCATGAGTGCGTCGATCAGGGTGGCGCCGCCGAGCTGGACATCCCCCGGTCGCCCGGCGCGGTCGTAGATCCTGCGGATCAGCGAATAGCCGTTGGAATGCGGGCCGCTGGATGCAATGCCGATCAACACGTCGCCCGCGCGCACCTTGCTGCCGTCGAGCAGCTGCGATTTTTCGACCGCGCCCACGGTGAAGCCGGCCAGGTCGTATTCGCCCGGCGGATACATGTCGGGCATCTCGGCGGTCTCGCCGCCGATGAGCGCGCAGCCCGCCATCTCGCAACCACGCGCGATGCCGCCGACCACGGCGACGGTGGTGTCGACGTCAAGCTTGCCGGTCGCGAAATAATCCAGGAAGAACAACGGTTCGGCCCCTTGCACCAGCACGTCGTTGACGCACATGCCCACCAGGTCGATGCCGATGGTGTCGTGCCGGCCGAGTTGCTGGGCAAGCTTCAATTTCGTGCCCACGCCGTCGGTGCCCGAGACCAGGACCGGCTCACGGTATTTACCGGACAGATCGAACAATGCGCCGAACCCGCCCAGGCCGCCCATCACTTCGGGCCGGAAGCTGCGCTTGACCAGCGGCTTGATGCGCTCGACCACGGCATTGCCGGCATCGATGTCCACGCCGGCATCGCGATACGTCAACGGGGACGGAGGAACTGACGGGTTGTTCACGCGATTCCAGGGCTGGCGCGAGGCGCTAAGCCGGTGATTTTAGCAGCGCTGGCCGCATCGGCTGCGAGGGCATGCAAGCCGGCATGGACGCGCAGTCGCCGGTACGGCACCATTTCATCTGGTTCGTGGCAAGGATGAATGATGCATCGGGCAATTCGGGTGGCGTGGATATCGACCCTGCTGGCTGTCGGCCTGCTGCTGGCAGGCGTGTCACCGCCCGCGCTGGCGCAGCGCGTGGAAGGTGACCGTGCCGTCGCCCTGGGCATCTACCAGGCCGAAGTCTCCGTCCGTACGCAAGGTGAAAGCGATCGCAACAATGGTTTCGCCCGGGGTCTGATCCAGGTGCTGGGAAAGCTGTCGGGCGATCGCAACGCCAATGCGCGGCCAGGCATTGGCCAGGAGCTGCGCAACGCTAAAAACTACGTCGAAGGCTACGACTACCGGCAGGACGAAGGCATTTCGCAGACTACCGGCGCGCCGAGTTTCGACACCATCCTGGTGGTGCGCTTCGACCAGGCCAAGGTCGACAACATGGTTGCCGCGCTTGGATTGCCGCTGTGGCCGCAGCCCCGTCCCAAGCCGGTGCTGTGGCTGGCGATCGACGACGGCCACGGTCCCCGACTGGTTGGCCTGCCGCAGGCCAGTGCGGCGCGCGCGGTATTGGATCGGGCGATCGAGCGCGGCTACCGCCTTGGACTGCCCAACGGCACTGCCGCCGAACAGGCCGCCGCCGGGGCCATCTGGCGCGGCGACACCGCCGACATCGCACGATTGTCGTCGCGTTATAGCCCTCCAATGCAGCTGGTCGGCAAGCTTTATCGCAGCAGCGGCGGGTGGACAGGCGACTGGATCTTCGTCGATAGCGGCCGCGTGCTGTCCAGATGGACGGACGAAGAGCATGACGCACGCAGGGCCATGGCGGCGGGAGCGGACGGGGCTGCAGACGCGCTGATGCGCCGTTACGCCAAGGCCGGCAGTGCGGGGCCGTCGGGCGTTGTGCGGGTGACGTTCACCGGCATCAACAGCAGTCAGGATTTCATGCGCCTGGCCGGGTACCTGGAGGGGATGTCGGTCGTGCGCAGGATCACGCCAGTGCGTGCCACCGCCGAAGGGTTGGAAGTCGACCTGGATCTCGCCACCGGGATCAGCGGGTTCCGCCGGCTGCTCGATTCCAGCGTGATGCAGGACCAGGAAGGCGATCCGCCAGTCTTCCGGTTGCTTTGAGCCGCCAATGGACCAGACACCCTTGAGCAGCAGTGCCGAGCTGGCATTGGCGACCTTCCTGCGGCGCCTGCAATGGGGATTGCTCGGACTGGCCGTGATCTGGGTGGTCGGGTTGCTGGCGCCGGTGTTGACGCCATTCGTGCTCGCCGCGTTGCTCGGCTGGCTGGGCGATCCACTGGTCGACCGCATCGAGCGCGCCGGTTATTCGCGCAACATCGCCGTCATCGCGGTGTTCGGTGCCATGACGCTGCTGGTGTTGCTGGCTTTGCTGTTGCTGGTGCCACTGCTCCAGCGCCAGATCGTCACCCTGGTTGATTCTTTGCCGCACTACCGCGACTGGTTCGTGGGCACGGCGCTGCCTTGGCTGGAACGCAAGACCGGCTTGGAATTGATCGACTGGCTCGATCCGCAGCGACTGATCGCCGTGCTGCGCTCGCATTGGGAGCAGGCGGGAGGCGCGGCGGCGACGCTGCTGGGCTATCTGTCGCGATCCGGTTTTGCGTTGCTGGGGTGGCTGGCCAACATCGTGCTGCTGCCGGTGCTGACGTTCTTCTTCCTGCGTGACTGGGACCATATCGTGGAACGCGTCGCGGCCCTGGTGCCGCGTGACCATACCGAAACCGCATCGCAACTGGCGCTCGCCTCCAGCGAAGTCCTGGGTGGATTCCTCCGTGGCCAACTGCTGGTGATGTTGATCCTGGGCGTTCTCTATGGTGCCGGCTTGTGGGCGGTCGGCCTGGACCTGGGCATCCTGATCGGCGTGATCGCCGGCGTGTTGACGTTCGTGCCATACCTGGGTCCAGCGACCGTGATTTTGCTGGGCGGCACTGCGGCGTTGATTCAATTCGGCGACTGGCAACATATGCTCGGTGTCGCATTGGTGTTCGCTGCCGGCCAGGTCATCGAAAGTGCCTGGCTGACGCCCAAGCTTGTCGGGGGCCGCATCGGCCTGCACCCGGTGGCGGTGATTTTCGCCGTGCTGGCGGGCGGACAGCTGTTCGGGTTCCTTGGCATGTTGCTGGCATTGCCAGTGGCTGCGATCGCCAATGTGCTGCTGGGTTACGCGCACGGACGTTATACCAACAGCAAACTCTACGCCGGCGAGCATGCGGCCCAGCCCCCCATCATCCTGCTGGATGCGGCGACGGCCGCAGAGCCCGCAGCGCCCGACCAGACGACGTGAGCGACTTGGCCCGTCAGTTGCCGCTGGCGTTGCGTTACCCGCCAGATCAACGACTGGACAGCTTCATCGAAGCACCCGCCGGCTTCATCGCGCAACTCCGCATGCTGGCCGAAGGTGGCTCGGAGGACTGGCTGTACCTGCAAGGCGCGGACGGCGTCGGCAAGACCCATCTTGCGCTTGCGACCTGCGCCGCCGCGGAAGTTGCAGGGCGCCGCGCGGCGTACCTGCCGCTACCGGCCGCCAGCGGGCGCCTGCGGAGCGCATTGGAGGCACTCGAAGGCAACGATCTGATCGCGCTCGATGGCCTCGACGCCATTGCCGGGTCGCGCGACGATGAGGTCGCCTTGTTCGATTTTCACAATCGCGCACGCAGCAACGGGCACTCCGGGAAAGTCGGCGTGCTGTATACCGCCCGCGCGACACCCGATGCGCTTGCCTTGACCCTGTCGGATCTTCGCTCGCGTCTTGCGCAATGCACCCGCATTGCACTATCTGCGATAGATGAGGACGGTCGCAGGAATGTTTTGCGTGCACGCGCGCAACGCCGCGGCATGGTGATCGAGGACGCCGCCCTGGACTGGATGCTCAGGCGTGTCGATCGCGACCTGGTCAGCCTGACGGCGTTGCTGGACCAGCTGGATCGCGCATCCCTGGCCGCGCAACGAAGGATCACGGTGCCGTTTTTGCGGGAGGTCATCGGGTCTGAGGGTCTCTAACTGGCCCGCCTCAACTGCGTATCAAGCAAGGCCAAACGTCCCGGCGTGCCAACGTCCGTCCAGCGGCCATGGTGATGTTCACCGCTTACCCCGCCACGAAGCATCGCGGCACGCAGGAGGGGCGCCAGCGGGAAGCGTGGCGGCTCGGCTAGCGCGCCGCTGGTGGGGCCGATGACGTCTCGCCAATGATCGAACAAATGCGGCCGATAAAGGCCGATGCCGGCGAACGTCAGCAGGCATTCGCCGCTGCTCGCGACGATTCCATCGTGTTCCAACGCGAAATCCCCGCTCGGGTGTTGCGTGGGATTATCGACCAGCACCAAGTGCGCTTCATTGGTCATGGCTTGGGGTAACCGGTCAAAGTCATAGTCGGTCCAGATGTCGCCATTGACCACCAGGAACGGCGCATCGGTCGCCTCACCGTCCTGCAACCACCGCAGTGCATGCCACATGCCGCCGCCTGTTTCGAGCGGGGTTTCGCCTTCCCGCGAATAGTGCAGGCGCAACCCCCACTGCGCACCGTCACCCAAGAGCCGTGGAAACTGGTCGCCCAGCCAGGATGTGTTGATCACTACATCTCGCACGCCAAGAGCAGCCAGTTTCTGCAGATGCCACACGATCAATGGGGAGTCGCCAACCCGAAGCAGGGGTTTGGGCGTCACGTCGGTCAGTGGGCGCATGCGTTCTCCACGCCCCGCGGCCAGGATCAGGGCCTTCACTCCCGTGTATCCACATGCAGGGCCATGGCAGGTTTGATGCTGTCGTTGATGAGTGCCTGCAAGGGTGCGAACTCCGGATATTTCGGCAGGACACCATCGAGGTAGTCGAAGAAACGCGGCGCGTCCTGCAGGTATTTTGGTTTGCCATCGCGATGCCGCAATCGCGCGAAGATCCCGATCACTTTCAGATGCCGCTGCACACCGATCCAGTCGGCGTCGCGGTGGAACTGCGCAAGCGTTGGCACGGGCAGTCCGGCTTGAGCCGCGCGGGCGTGATAGCGATCGAGCCAGCGGTGGACCCTCGTCTGTGGCCAACTCAAGAATGCGTCCTTGAACAGGCTCACGACGTCATAGGCGATCGGCCCGAGCACCGCGTCCTGGAAATCCAGCACCGCCGGCCCGTTGCTCGCGGGCATGAGATTGCGCGGCATGAAATCCCGATGCACCAGCACCCGCGCTTGCGCCAACGCTGCGTCGGTCAACTGTTGATAGATGAGCTCCAGCGATTGCATCTGGTTGGGATCCAGGATCATGCCCAGGTGCCGGCGGATGAACCATTCGTCGAACAGATGCAGCTCGCGCACCAGCAACGCTTCGTCGTACACCGGGAAATCCACGGGCGGCGTGATCGCCTGCAACGTCAGCAACTGGGTCAGCGCGCTATCGAACAACGTGTCCGCATTGCCGGCATCGATGGCCTGCAAGTAGGTGTCGATGCCTAGATCTTCAAGCAACACGAAACCATTCAGGGCATCGATGGACAGGACGTTCGGGACGCGCACGCCGCCGGCGCCGAGCATTTCGCGGATGCGTAGCCACGGCTTCACGTCTTCCTTGCCGGGCGGTGAATCCATCACGATCGTGCTGCCTGGGCGCACCAGTGACGATGTGCGCCAGTAGCTGCGAAACCCGGCATCCATCGATGCGCGCACCAATTGGGCGTGCGGATCGCCCAGGGCATTGCGCGCCCATGCAAGGCGTTCGCGATCACGGGGATGTACATCGATGGGTGCTGGCATGTGCAGACTCGGGAAGCTCGTGGCGGCAGGTTAAACTGACATCCAACCACATGCGAGACGGATCATGAGCAGACTGCAACCGGTCCTGTTGTCCGGCGGCTCCGGCACGCGCCTGTGGCCGCTGTCGCGCGAGGCGTACCCGAAGCAATTCCTGGCCTTGGCGGGAGACGAGACGATGTTGCAGGCGACCTGGTCGCGTGTGGCTGGGATTTCCGACCTCGCCCCGATTGTCGTCGCCAATGAGGAGCATCGCTTCCTGGTCGCCGAGCAGTTGCGTCAGATCGGCGCACCGACACCGTCGATCATCCTGGAGCCGGTTGGGCGCAATACCGCGCCTGCGATTGCCGCAGCGGCGCTGCAGGCATTAGCCGATCACGATGATCCGTTATTGCTGGTGTTGCCGTCCGATCATGTCGTTCGCAACGCAGCCGCGTTTGCCAAGGCGGTGCGCGCAGCAATCCCCGCCGCCGAAAACGGTGCGCTGGTGACATTCGGGATCGTGCCGACAACGCCCGAAACCGGGTTCGGGTATATCCATGCAGAAGATGCCGGCGACACGGTCGATGGAGTGCGACGCGTGGCGCGTTTTGTCGAGAAGCCCGACGCAGAAACCGCATTGAACTACCTGGCGATGGGTGGCTACTACTGGAACAGCGGCATGTTCCTGTTCCGCGCATCGCGCTATCTGGAGGAGTTGCAGCATCATCGCCCCGATATCCTCGCGGCTACGCGCACGGCCCTTGAAGCAGCCCAGCGCGATGGTGATTTCATCCGTCTGGATCGCGATGCGTTCGCGGCCTGCCCGGCGGACTCGATCGATTACGCGGTCATGGAAAAAACCGATGCCGCGATGGTGTTGCCAGTCGACATTGGGTGGAGCGACCTGGGCTCATGGGCGGCGTTGTGGGACGTGGCAACGCGCGACACAGATGGCAACGCAACGCTGGGCGACGTGATCGCGATCGACAGCCGCAACAGTTACGTGCACGCGCGCCGGTTGGTGGCGCTGGTGGGCGTCGACGACCTGGTCGTGGTGGAAACCGACGACGCGGTACTGGTCGCGCGCAAGGATCGCGTGCAGCAGGTCAAGGACGTCGTGACGAGATTGAAGGGTGACCAGCGCAGCCAGGCCGCGCTGCATCGCGAAGTACACCGGCCGTGGGGCAGTTACGATTCCGTGGATGTTGGCGACCGGTTCCAGGTCAAGCGCATCAAGGTCAAGCCCGGTGCGCAGTTGTCGCTGCAGTCGCATACCCAGCGCGCGGAGCACTGGATCGTCGTCAGCGGTACCGCACGCGTGACGCGCGACAACGATGTCTTCGAATTGCACGCCAACCAGTCCACGTATATCCCGATCGGCGCGAAACACCGCCTGGAAAATCCCGGTGCGCAAATGCTCGAGTTGATCGAGGTGCAGTCCGGCGATTACCTGGGCGAGGACGACATCGTGCGCTATGACGATGTCTACGGACGCGCCTAGGTCGGGTCAAAGCTGCTGTGCTTCCTGCCTGGTCGGTAGGAAGCAAAAGAGCCCTATCGGATGCGGCGTCGGCGGAACAGGCTGACGATGATCAGGATCACGATCGCGCCCAGCAGGGCACCGATGAAACCGGCAGGTTGTCCAGGTCGATACCAACCCATCATCTGGCCGGCCCATCCGGCGAACAAAGCGCCAGCGATGCCCAGAAGGGTGGTGAAAATGATCCCCATGCCGTCGCGTCCTGGCTTGAGCGCGCGTGCCAGCAGGCCGACGACGAAACCGATCAGGATGATGTAGATCCAGTTGGTGCTGCCGAATAGATCCCAATGCATGATTGACTCCGCTACACGAAATTGGTGGCGAGCTTAACAGGCGGGATCAGTGCAGCGCCCCAGCGACATCTCAACAGCACCCATGAGCCCCGTGCTGTTCGCCACCTGCGACCGCGGCCACGCCCGTGGTTTCGCCACGCTCGCTGGCTACCCAATGATCGGCGACCACCCGCGCCACCGACGCCGTCACCCGCTTGCCCATCGGGATATGCAGGAATTCATTCGGACCGTGTGCGTTGGAATGCGGGCCGAGCACGCCGGTGATCATGAACTGCGCCCCGGGGAATTTTTCGCCGAGCATGCCCATGAAGGGAATCGTGCCGCCTTCGCCCATGTAGATTGCAGGCTCGCCGAAGAACTCCTGGCTTGCGGTCTCGATCGCTTGTTCAAGCCAAGGGGCCATCGTGGGCGCGTTCCAGCCGCTGCTGGCCTTCTCCAATTCCAGCGTGACCTCCGCACCGTTGGGCGGGTCACTCTCCAACGCATCCTTCAGCAGTTCGCCGGCCCGCTTGCCGTCCAGGGTAGGTGGGATGCGCAGCGACAGTTTCAGGGACGTGTAGGGACGCAGGACGTTGCCGGCCGACTCCAGAGGCGGGATGCCGTCAACGCCGGTCACCGACAGCGAAGGCCGCCAGGTGCGATTGAGCACAAGCTCCGTCAGGTCACCTGTCGCGCCCCCACCTTCGAACATCGGCGTCATCCCCGGCAACAGCGGGAATTTGTCGTAGACCGCGCCGCCCAGGACGTCAGCCACGGTCTGCGCCTGCGCCATGCGATCGCTCGGCAGGGGCACATGCAGACCGTCGAGCAGGATGCGGCCGGTAGTCTCGTCTTCGATGCGTGACAGCAATTGCCGCATCAGGCGGAAGCTTGACGGCACGATTCCGGAGGCATCGCCCGAGTGGACGCCTTCCTCAAGCACCTTGACGGTGAGGTTGCCGCCCGCCAGCCCGCGCAGCGACGTGGTGCACCACAACTGCTCGTAATTGCCGCAACCAGAGTCCAGGCACACCACCAGCGAGGGTTTGCCGATGCGCCCGGCCAGGTGATCGACGTACGCGGGCAGGTCGTAGCTGCCGGATTCTTCACAGGCCTCGATCAGCACCACGCAACGTGCGTGCGGGATGCCCTGCTGCTGCAACGCCTGGATCGCCGTCAGCGACCCGAAGATCGCATAGCCATCGTCGGCGCCACCACGGCCGAATAATTTGTCGTCCTTGAGCACCGGCTCCCATGGGCCAAGGCCTTCGTCCCAGCCCGTCATCTCCGGCTGCTTGTCCAGATGGCCGTAGAGCAGCACGCAATCCTCGCCACGCCTGGTGTTGCCGGACCCCGGGCCATCGGGCGAGACATGACTAGACGGGATTTCAATAAAAATCAGCGGAGTGCGCCCTTCCAGCCGCACCACTTCAAGGGTCATCCCGGGTAGCGTTTGGGAATTCGCCCAGCTTTCCATCAATGCAACCGCGGCATCCATGTAGCCGTGCTGCGCCCAGTCGGCGTCGAACATCGGGGATTTGTTGGGAATGCGGATGTATTCAACCAGCTGCGGAATGATCTCGTCGTCCCACTTCTGCGAGACGAAGCGCTCGATCGCGGTGGAATCAAGGACGGCGGTATGCCGCGCGACGGCGGGCTGGCTTCTGCTGGCATCCATGGCGTGATTTCAACTTCAACGTGGAGTTGGTCATTCTACCGCGTGCGCATAAGTAGGACTTTTCCGACGGCCCGAAGAGGCTTCGGCTGGGGTCCAGGTAGCCGGTGCGGCGATAGGGCGGGTACCTGGTACTCCGCAGACTTTGTCCACCGGCAGAGGGAGTGGCCGGCAGCATCCAACCAACCAAGGATCAACGCCATGACATCTACATTCATCGCTCGCACATCCAGCATCGCCAGGACGATTTCCCTGACCCTCCTGCTGGCCGGCAGCGTGTTGTCCGCCAGCGCATTTGCCGCCGACAAGTCCGCTCTGCATGGCGCCGGCATGCAGGGTGCCGACAAGGTCAACCTGAACACTGCCGACGCAGCCACCATTGATCGAGTGCTGCTCAATGTCGGCCCGTCCAAGGCCCAGGCGATTGTTGACTACCGCAAGGAGCATGGCGCGTTCAAGAGCCCCGAGCAGCTGGCGCTGGTCAAGGGCATTGGCCTGAAGACCGTCGAAAAGAACCGCGACCGGATTGTCGTCGGCGGTAGTGCAGTCCCGGCCCGTCCGGCAGTCGCCCCGATTACCCGTCGATGACGTCAATTCGATAGGCCTTGCGGTAATCAGTCATCACTGCTGCGCAGCCCCGAAAAGTGGGCGCTGCGCAGCCTGGGGCAGGGATGCCTCACTGGATCTGGCATGGAGGCCAGTACAAGGATGTAATGTCGTCCGCCAGACGCAGGATGCATGCGGCGGGCGACTTCCGTTGTACTCACTGCGCAGAGCTCTACACTTCGCGCATGGACGCACATCAGCGCACGCGGGTCATCCCTGCCAATACCTACCGGCGCGAACGCTGGAAAAACGGGTCGGGCTGGACCCGGGAAATCGCGCGTTCGGCAGGTTCAGGGGATTGGTCATGGCGATTGTCGATCGCCGAGATCGAGGACGATGCGCCATTCTCGACTTTCGCGGGCGTTGACCGGGAACTCGTGCTTCTGACGGGGAATGGATTGCGGTTGTCATTTGCCGATGGTGCGCAACACACATTGCTTCCACCGCACGATCGACTGCGCTTTGCAGGTGAGCGGGTTGCCTTGGGTACATTGGTCGATGGCCCCACGCAGGATTTCAACCTGATGTGGCGACGCGACGCGATCGACGCGCAACTCTGGCATCGCCCGCTGGTCGGGCCGATGGTGGTTTTCGTTGAGCCAGGCAGCATCTGGGCGATCCATCTGGTCGCCGGGCAAGCGCGCTTTGCCGATCACTCCGGATTGCCCGGCCTGGCGGCGGCGGATACCGCGTTGCTGATCGGGCAGGAAACCCGGCAACGCTACGTCATTGACGGAGGTGGCGAAGTGCTGGTGATGCGACTGCAGCAGCATCAAGCCCGCGACGCCCAATCGATCTAGCGGTCGTCGCGGGTCCAGACTGCGCCATCTTCAACCTTGGTCGGAAACTTCGCCACCGGCGCATACGCGGGTGGGCCTAGTGCACGGCCATTACGCACATCGAATTTTGACCCATGCAGGACACACTCGATCGTCGCATTCTCCATGTCGAACGGTCCGGCCGACAACTCGAAGTCTTCATGGCTGCAGCGGTCTTCGAGCGCATAAAAATCGCCGTCATGGTTGAAGACGACGATCGGTGTATCACCATCCCACGCGACCTTGAATTCGCCCGGCAGCATTTCCAGCGTCGCGCAGACGCGCACCCAGCCGGTCATGAGGAAGATCCCGGCAGGGTTTTTTCAAGCACCTCGAAACGCAGGTCGTCGCGCTTGGGTAGTCCGAAACGCGCATCGCCATACGGAAATGGCTTGAAGATGCCGGTGCGCCGATAACCACGACGCTGGTAGAAGGAGATCAACTCGTCGCGTATGTCGATGACGGTCATACGCATCGCGGGTAGTCCCCAGTGGTCTCGAACGAGGCGTTCGGCTTCAAGCAGCACGCATTTGCCGATGCCGGCGCCCTGCAGGTGTGGTTGCACGGAAAACATGCCGAAATAACCAGATCCATTCTCTTCGGCGACATGAGCACAGGCCAGTAGTCTGCGGCTCTGTTCTGCCAGCAGGATAACGCTGCGCGGCCGTGTGATGCTGTCCGATACGTCATCGGAGCCAGTGCGCCTTCCGTCCAGCAGATCGGCTTCGGTGGTCCAGCCTTCCCGGCTGGCATCGCCGCGATAAGCCGATTCGACCAGCGCGACGATGGCCTGGACATCCGCCAGCGTGGCATGGCGGAAATCCAATTCCACGCTTGATGCTGTCATCGTCTCGTGAGGCATCGGAGCGTGATCCGGGATCATTAAAAAGAGAAACCCAGGCTGGGGTTCAGCCGAGCAGCTTGCGCACTTTCAGCAATGCCGCAATGAACATTTCGATCTCGGCGTGGGTATTGTAGAACGCCAACGATGCACGACACGTGGCCGCCACGCCGAAGAACTGCATCAGCGGATGCGCGCAATGGTGGCCAGAACGAACCGCGACGCCTTCCAGATCGAGCAGCGTCGCCAGGTCATGCGCGTGTGCGCCTTCCAGGAGAAAGCTGACCACTGCCGCTTTCTCCGGGGCGTTTCCGATGATTCGGAGCCCGTCCACCTTGCGCATTTCCCGGGTCAGGTGTGCGAGCAGTTCGGACTCGTGCGCGGCAATGTGGTCCATGCCGAGGGCACCCAGGTAATCGACCGCGGCACCCAGGCCGATGTGCCCGGCGATGTTGGGTGTGCCTGCCTCAAAGCGATGCGGTGGGTCATTGAACACAGTGCCGTCGAAATCCACCTGCTTGATCATTTCCCCGCCACCCAGGAATGGCGGCATCGCAGCCAGGTGCTCCCGCCGCGCCCAAAGTGCGCCCGTGCCGGTCGGCCCACACATCTTGTGCCCCGTGAAGGCATAGAAGTCGCAGCCGATGGCCGCAATATCGACGGGCATGTGCGGCAGCGCCTGCGAACCATCGACGACAGTGACGATGCCGTGGCGCCGCGCTTCGCGGCAGATGTCGCGTACAGGGTTGACCGTGCCCAGGACATTGGAGACATGTGCCACGCCCAGCAGCTTCACGTCCGGCGTCATCAAGGCTTGCAGCGCGTCCATGTCAAGAGCGCCGTCAGGCGTGATGTCGGCGACCTTGATGATCGCCCCGGTGCGTTGTGCGACCAGTTGCCATGGCACGATGTTGGCGTGATGCTCCATCCGCGTCAGCAAAATCGCATCGCCAGGTTGCAACCTCGGCAACGCCCATGAATAGGCGACAAGGTTGATCGCGAACGTCGTGCCGCTGGTCAATACCACCTCGTCGCTCCGAACATTCAGGTGGCGCGCGAGTTTTGTGCGTGCAGCTTCATACGCTTCGGTGGCTTCGCTGCCGAGCGTGTGCACGGCGCGGCTCACGTTGGCATTGTGATGACGATAGAAATCGTCCATGCATTCGATCACCGCCGCGGGTTTTTGCCCGGTGTTGGCCGAATCGAAATACACAAGCGGCTTGCCATTTACCTGCCGCGTGAGCAGGGGAAAATCGTCGCGTATCCGCTGCCAGTCGACGACGCCTGCGTGGATGTCGGCATTCATGCGGCGTCGATTCTCGCCAGCGCGGCGTCCAATGCCGCGGCCAAGGTCTGGCGCAGCTGGTCGGCTTCGATTCTCGCAAGCACCTCACGGCAGAATGCTGTCGTTAGTAGCCGGCGTGCAGCATCTTCGGGAAGTCCACGCGAACGCAGGTAGAACATCGCCGTGGGATCGAGCTGGCCGACCGTCGCGCCGTGTGCGGCCTTGACTTCGTCGGCATGGATTTCCAGCACGGGTTGGGTATCGATTTCGGCGGCATCGCTCAGTAGCAGGTTCTTGTTCGACAGGCGCGCATCGCTGCCATCGGCGCCCGGATGGATCACGATGCCACCGTGGAACACGGCGCGACCACGGTCTGTCGCAAGTCCGCGCCAGAACAGGTCGCACGTGGAACTGCGCGCGACATGTTCGATGGCAAGACGTGTGTCGAGATGCCGCCGCCCTGTCGCCAGCAACACGCCGTCGGCCAACAAGCGCGCGCCCATGCCGTCCAGCTTCACGTTGAGTTCGTGTCGCGACAGCCCGCCGCCAAGCTCCAGATCCACGCGCTGGTAATGCGCATCAGCCGCCAGGACAGCATTGGTGTGCGCCATCAGCGTGGCTCCTGCGGATTCGCGCTGGATGCGGGCATGCAGCAGGTGCGCCTTGTCGGCCAGCACCACGCGGGTCACCACGTTCCCAAGATGCGCATGCTCGCCAGCATTGATGTGATGCTCGATGACGCAAAGACGTGCGCCGGCACCCAGCTCGATCAGATGACGGGAATGCCAGGCAACATCCTGCCCTGTCGGTACGCCGACAAAGACCAGATGGATGGGAGCGCCCACGTGGACGGATTCACCGACGCGCAGCACCAAGCCATCATTGGCGAGAATGGCATTGAGTCGGGCAAAGACCGCCTCATTGCGATCCAGCTGGCTCACCTTGCCAGGCGCAATCGTGCCGAATACGCCATTGGCTGAGCACGAAGCATGAAGTTCAACGCCAGCGGGGACACCACTAATATCGGAATGACACGAGTCAAAACGTCCGTTGACGAAGACCAGGCGTGGCGCTGGAATCCCGGCCAGCAATTCGGGATCAATGGCGGCATGTGCACGCACAGCCGGCATGAAGGTGCGTCGTTCCAAGGCACGCAGTGAGGTGTACTTCCATGCTTCGCTCCGCGCTCCGGGCAACCCATCGCCAAGCGCGGCGTCAAGCGCGCCGCGCTGTTCGGCGTTGCCTTCGAACCCTGCCGCAAGCGAGTCGAGCAGCGCACTCATCAGGCTGCCGCTCCCGGGGCGATTCGATCCCTGATCCATGCGTAACCGTGCTCCTCCAGCTGCAAGGCAAGCTCCGGGCCACCGCTCTCGACAATGCGTCCGTCTGCAAGCACATGCACGACATCCGGGCGTATGTAGTCCAGCAGGCGCTGGTAATGGGTGATCAGCAGGAAGGCGCGATCAGGCGATCGCAGCGCATTGACGCCTTCCGCCACGTTCTTCAACGCATCGATGTCCAGGCCGGAATCGGTTTCATCCAGGATCGCGAGCTTCGGTTCCAGCACGGCGAGCTGGAAGATCTCGTTGCGTTTCTTCTCGCCACCGCTGAAGCCCTCGTTGACGCCGCGCTGCAGCAGGCGGTCGTCCAGGTGCAACACGGCGAGCTTTTCGCGCACGCGCTTGAGGAACTGCATCGAATCCAGCTCCGGCTCGCCTCGGGCCTTGCGTTGCGCGTTCAGGGCAGAACGCAGGAAGTACGTGTTGTTGACCCCCGGGATTTCGACCGGGTACTGGAATGCGAGGAAAACGCCGGCGGCCGCGCGTTTTTCGGGTGCCAGGTCCAGCAAGTCGACGCCTTCGAACATCACGGAACCTGCCGTGATTTCGTATCCATCGCGGCCGGCCAATACGTTGCCAAGAGTGGATTTACCGGCGCCGTTGGGGCCCATGATGGCATGCACTTCGCCCGGCTTCACGGCCAGCGAGAGGCCCTTGAGAATTTCACGATCCGCGACGCGGACGTGGAGGTTGTCGATCTTCAACATGGTTCGTTTTTTCCGTAGGGCGAGTTTTAACCCGCCGTTTTGTTTCGCGCGTGACGACGGGTTAAAACCCGCCATAGATCAGCCAATCGCGCCTTCGAGGCTGACTTCCAGCAGCTTCTTCGCTTCCACCGCGAATTCCATGGGCAATTCGCGGAACACCTGCTTGCAGAAGCCGTCGACGATCAACGACACCGCGTCTTCCTCGGAAATTCCACGCGAGCGGCAATAAAACATCTGGTCATCGGAAATCTTTGAGGTCGTCGCTTCGTGTTCCACCGTCGCAGACGGATGCTTGACTTCGATATAGGGAAACGTATGCGCACCGCAGCGTTTGCCGATCAGCAGTGAGTCGCATTGGGTATGGTTGCGCGCGCCGGTGGCCGAGCGCTCGACCTTGACCAGGCCGCGATAGGAATTCTGTCCGCGCCCGGCGCTGATGCCCTTGCTGACGATCTTCGACTTGGTGCGCTTTCCGATGTGGATCATCTTGGTGCCGGTGTCGGCCTGCTGGCGATGGTGTGTGAGGGCGACCGAATGGAACTCGCCAACCGAGTCGTCGCCAAGCAATATGCAACTGGGATACTTCCAGGTGATCGCCGAGCCGGTTTCGACCTGGGTCCAGCTGATCTTGCTGCGTGCACCACGACATTCACCGCGCTTGGTGACGAAGTTGTAGATCCCGCCACGACCTTCCTCGTCGCCGGGATACCAGTTCTGCACGGTGGAATACTTGATCTGGGCGTCTTCCAGCGCGACGAGTTCCACAACTGCCGCGTGCAACTGGTTCTCGTCGCGCATCGGTGCCGTGCAGCCTTCCAGGTATGAAACGTAACTGCTGTCTTCGGCAATGATCAGGGTGCGTTCGAACTGGCCGGTATTGATCGCGTTGATGCGGAAATACGTGCTCAACTCCATCGGGCAGCGCACGCCCTTTGGAATGAAGACGAAGCTGCCATCGGAGAACACCGCGGAATTGAGTGCTGCGAAGTAGTTATCCCCCGTGGGCACGACGCTGCCGAGGTATTTCCGGACCAGTTGAGGTTGCTCGCGGATCGCTTCGGACATTGAACAGAAGATCACGCCCTTCGCGGCCAGGTCCTTGCGGAATGTCGTGCCGACGGACACCGAATCGAACACGGCATCGACCGCAACGCCCGCGAGCTTGGCCCGCTCATGCAAGGGCACGCCGAGTTTTTCGTAGGTGTCGAGCAGCTCCTGCGGCACGTCATCAAGCGACGCATACTTGGCTTTCGGCGCGCTGTAATAACTCAAGGCCTGGAAATCGATGGGTGCGATGTTGAGCTTCGCCCAGTGCGGCATCGGCATCGTCAACCAGTGCCGGTAAGCGGAGAGCCGCCATTCCAGCATCCACTGCGGCTCCTCCTTGATTGCCGACAAGGCACGAATGATGTCTTCGCTTAAGCCAGGCGGAAGGGAATCGGACTCGATGTTGGTCACGAAGCCGGCATCGTAGCGACGGCCAAGTTGCTCGAGGATGTCGGCGTTTTCTGGCGGGGCCTTGTCCATGACAGGGGTTTCGATGCTCATCGTCGCGTTCTCAAGCCGTCGCCAACGTGGCGGCGATCGTCTTTCCCAAGCCTGTCCTGCGACGCGCGGCCGGGGGCGCCAGCATTTGCGCAAGGGTGACAGCCCGCAGCGCGTCGGCGACGACGTCGTTGATCTGGCGCCAGTTGGCGCGCACCCCGCAGGAGTGCTCGATGCCGCAGGCGCCTCCATGCAGGCTGCATTCGGTCATGCCCAGCGGGCCTTCCATCGCTTCCACGATATCGATCAGCGAAATTGCCCTGGCTTCCCGGGCCAGGCGATAGCCGCCATGGGTTCCGCGGAAGCCGGCGACCAGCCCCGCTTGGGCAAGCGGTTTCAGCAGCTTGGAGACTGTCGTGATTTCCAGTCCGGCCTGTTCCGCCAGCTCGGCTGCACTGAGCACTTCTTCCGGCCGCGCAGCCAGGGCAGTCAACACGACAGTGGCGTAATCGGTGAGCTTGGTGACGCGCAACATGGAAGCGCCCGTGCAGATGCATTGAAAGAGTACCGAAATTGTACTGTTTCCGGCTGCGAGTGCCTAGTGCCCCATCTTGTTCTCTGGCCGTGGGTGGCGGGTGCAATGGCGGCCCCGTGCTGATCCGGGCGACAATCCGGTTTTAAAATTCGAGGAATCCGCATGCCACGCAAGATCGTCGCTCGCAAATCCGCCATCCACGGCAACGGCGTGTTCGCCGCCATGCCGATCGCCAAGGGCGAGCGCGTGATCGAATACAAAGGTCAGCGGCGCACCCACGCGGATGTCGATGCCGATGCAAGCGGCGATGTCGACAGCGGGCATACTTTTTTGTTCACCCTCAACGATGAATATGTGATCGACGCCAATTTCGGGGGCAACTCGGCGCGCTGGATCAATCACGGCTGCAAGCCCAATTGCGAAGCCGTGCTGGACGAAGACGAGACCGATGCGCGCAAGTCGCGGGTGTTCATCGAGGCGACGCGTGCCATCAAACCGGGCGAGGAACTGACGTATGACTATGGGATTACGCTCGACGAACCGCAGACGGCCCGTTTGAAGAAGATATGGGCGTGCCGGTGCGGGGCGAAAACATGCACCGGGACGATGTTGAAACCCAAGCGTTGAACTCCCCGGGATCGGAATTTCCCGTCAAGCCGCCATGACTTTTGACAGTCGGTAATCCAGGTGTGGTTGGGTAGCCTGTGCAATCCAACAAGGGCTGCCACTCCAATGCGTGCAACATTGCTTACCGCGGTCCTGTGGATGGTCTCGACGTCTGCATCCGCGGTCCAGGTGGATGGCCGGATCGATGCCGCCGAGTGGGCGGGCGCACGGCACATCACCGATTTTCGACTGACGCAACCGTTGTCGCGCGCGGCAAGCCCTTACCCGACCGAGGCCTGGGTATTGGCAACGCCCGAAGGGCTGGCGATCGCCTTCAGGAACACCCAGCCGGCCAATGTGCCGCGCACGCGCCAGGCCGTGCAGCGCGACGCCGACGCGGCCACGGATCGGGTGAATGTCTACGTCGACTTCGATGGCGAGGGACGCATCGGCTACAACTTCATGGTGCGGCTGTCCGACAGCATCCAGGACGAAACCATTACCAACGAGAACCAGTTCAATACCGACTGGGACGGCAAATGGCAGCACGCGGTGTCCGAAGATGGCGATACCTGGTCGGTTGAATTCCTGATTCCGTGGTCCATCGCGCCGATGAAAGACGGGCATGACGGCAAGCGCACGATCGGATTGCAGCTCGATCGCGTGGTGGGCGCCACTGGCGAGCGGGTGGGATGGCCTGCAATCTTTGGTGGGGAACAGCGGTTCCTGAGCGTTTTCGCGAAGGTCGAAGTGCCCGCATACAGCCAGTCACTATTGACGGTGACCCCGTATGTGGTCGGTGTGTACGACAACATCCGTGGTCGCGAAAAATTCGACACAGGTGGAGACATTTTCTGGAAGCCCAATGGCAGGTTCCAGCTCAGCGCCACCCTCAATCCCGATTTCGGACAAGTCGAGAGCGATCAGCTGGTCGTCAACTTCAGCGCGGTGGAAACCTTCTTCAGCGACAAACGACCGTTTTTTACAGAGAACCAGAGCTTTTTCGACGTGCCGTTCGGCTCGCTCAATAATACCAATCGCCTGATCTATACGCGTCGGGTGGGCGGGGCGGCGGATGATGGGAGCGGTGCCGGGGACGTGACTGCGGCCGCAAAGGTCAATGGCAGTATCGGAGCCATCAACTACGGCCTGTTTGCAGCGACCGAAGCGGATGCTGTGGGTCGTGACTTCTACGCGCTACGTGGCACCCGCGATTTCGCCACCCAAGGTGTTGGTGCGATGGTGACCCACGTTGAACGACCTTTCCTGGACCGTCAGGCAACCGTGTATGAATTCGATCATCGCTGGAATCCCGGGGCGAAACTCGGTATCCGCACGACCCTGGTTGCCAGCGATGTGCGGCAGAAAGGCGTTGGCACCAGCGACAGCGGCGGCCAGGTGCAGATCGATTACGACATGGGCAACTCATGGCGCCAGCAACTGTATGCCGAGCATCTTGGCGGTGGCCTGCAGCTGAATGATTTCGGCTACCTTCAGCGCAACAACTACAACTATGCGCGCTATGAACTGGCTCATCGGGTCTCCGCGCTACCGGCGGAGTCCTCCTACGCATCACACGACTGGCGCTACGTGGCACTGCGCGAGTACAACGACGCTGGCCTGCACCTTACCGATGCGGTGTCCCTCAAACGGCAGAGCGACATGCGCCATGGCGGCAACGAATTCTTCGAGATCAGCGCGTTCTCGCCAGGATTCGACGACCTGATCACCCGCGGCAACGGCGTGGTCAGGGTGCCTGCCAAGCTGTATGGCTTTTACGAACGATTCTGGTCGCGCACGGGACATTGGTCGCTCTACGCCAATGCGCGCTACGCCGCGGAAGGCCTCGATGGGCCAGCCCACGGATCGATTTCATTTGATTTGAACCCCACGTACTTCATCAACGACAACCTGAATATCCAGGCTGAGCTGTACCTGGATCACAATCCGGATTCGCTGATCTGGCAACGCGACACCCTGCTTGGAAGCTTTGGGACAGATCAGATATCGATCAACGGTGGCCTGCAGTGGACGATCAATCCCAAGCAGGAGCTGCGCGTCAAGCTGGAAACCATCGCGCTTGATGCGCGCGTTCGACAGGCGTGGCGCGTCGCACCCGATGGCACGCCGGTGGCGAGCAATGACGCCGTATCCGACTTCAGCCTGCGTAACCTGGGGTTCCAGATCCGCTATCGCTACGAGTTGGCGCCGTTGTCCAATCTCTATATTGCCTATGTGCGAGGCGGCTTCGGGTTCAATGAATTCTCGCAAGACGCAGCGCCGTTGCTTGCCGACAGTTTTTCATTGCACGACAGCGAACAGTTGTTGGTGAAGTTGAGCTACCGCTTCGATCTCTGAGTGTGCAGCGCCGGGATGTCAGAGGTCGTCTTCGCCGGGAAATGAAATGCTGATCTCGCCGACGACCACAACGGTTCCAAGGTGCGGATAGCGGCGATCATCACTGGAGAAAGTGTCCTCGCCCATCGGATAGGCGCCGCCGGCACCGTCGCGATGGTTCAGGCTGATACCCCGGCGTTGCAGCGCCTTGTCGTCGGGCTGTAGGCGACCGCCATTCCAGTCGCTGATGGCGCCTCCGTAATCCCAGTCGAATCCGGTGAACCGGATTGGCCTGCCGTTGAGCGCCTGCAGTTTCGATAGCGGCATGCCGATGGCGACTCCGTTGTCGAGCTGCCAGCGCGATCCTTCATCCATCACCCGCACCATGCTGAGCCCACGCAGCCGCTTCTCGTCCTGGAAATACAGGTACGCCCGCCGTGCAGGATCGTCGGGAAACAAAATCACGCCGCGCGAGGTTTCACCTTCACCTCCAGGCACGTCGGCGACCTGTACGTTGGTCTTCCCGAAACGTTGCTCCAGCCAGGACACGCTGGTGCTCGGGGCAAATAGCCCAGGCAAGCGGTATGTGCGCGCATCGCCGAGATTGGCAGGCGTTGCGTCGGCGTCTTCCGCCACCCCCGCCAGCGAGGCTGAATGCAGCGCCGGGTCTGGAGCGACGCCAGGCGTTGCGACTGCGGTGGTGCGATTCGATGCCGGCGATGTGTGGGAGGGCGATGCCGCTTCGCGGCGACAAGCCGTCAGCGCCAGCAGCAACGAAATCGCGATGCGAGCCAAGGTCAAGGCGAAACCTCGTGCAGGTTGGCCGAGGCGATCCGCCAGGCACGCTGGTCCGCCGTGGCGCCATCAACCGTCGAGCGGCGCAGGGTATAAGCGCCTGAATACTGATGTTCGCTGCCGTCGCGACGTGATGCGTTGATCGTCACGGGGATTTCGATGTACCGCGAACCTGCGGCGGCATCCAGGCGGGTGGGTGCCTGCGCCTGCACGTCGACGCTGGCTGTATCTGCATAGCCGTCGGCAAATTGCTGCGCCGTTTGCCCGCTGGCACGACCGTGATCCGACCACATGGCCCATGCACGGGCGAAACCCGCATGGTTGATTGCGGAGTAGTAGTCATGAATCACGGCGACGGCATCTTCAGGAGTCGGTTCCATTCCAGGCATTGGTTCAGCCGATGCTGGTCCGCTGTCTAGCGCCGTCTTGTCGGTTGCGTTGGCTGCGGAATCGGCTGGATCAGCATTCCCTGGTGATGCGACAGCGCCATCGCCGCCACTGGCAGAGGCTGTGCTTAGCGGTTGGATGGTCGATATGGCCGGGACGGGACCGGGCGCATCCGGCATGCCGGTGATCGACCCGCCTGTTGCTTGCGGTTGGGGCAGTGCGGCGCCGGCGAGATCGGTAACCTCGTCGCTTCCCGTGCCTGCCTGGTTACGGTGTCCGCACGCGGCAAGCAACAACACCACGCAAAGGGCAGCAGCGATGTGGGGACGGGTTACCTGCGTCATGGCCATGCCGATTCGATGCGATTTCAGGGTGGACACAATGCCGTGGCGGAGGTGAACGCCTGCTCAAAGCTTCGCGGACTTACCGGGTTACGACGTTACGGGGCATCGGATTCGGACGAAATAGCCTTCATTTGGGCTTGGATCTCATGATTGGCAGGCGCTCACAGTCGTTAAAGCCCAACAAAAAAAGGGCCGGATAATGCCGGCCCTTTTTGCAAACGGTCGAACCGTTGCGCAAGTTGCGTCGCGATCAGGCCGCGGCGTCCTTGAGCTTCTTGAGCGGCCGCACTTTCACCTTCACTGACGCTGGCTTGGCGGCGAACCACTGTTCTTCCTTGGTGAACGGGTTGATGCCCTTGCGCTTGGGCTTGGCCGGCACGCTGACGGCGGAGATCTTCAGCAGGCCGGGCAGGGTGAACGAGCCTGCGCCCTTCTTGTTGACCGAACCATGCACCGCGCCTTCCAGCGCGACCAGTACGGCGCGCACGTCACGCGGCGCGACGCCACTGTTCTCGGAAATGTGTGCGACCAGGCCGGACTTGCCCAGCGCTTCCTTGATCGGCTTGGGAGCGGCCGGTTTGGCGGCGGCCTTCGGAGTGGCTTTCTTCGTTGCGACTTTCTTCTTCGCCATATGTGTCCCGTGATACTCGATGATGGATAGGTTGGCCAGGAATTCCCCTCGGCACACGAAATGTAGGCGATGCGTGCGCAGACGCCAAGTCCCGAGAGGCTTTTTTGCGGGTTTTTTTTTCAATTTCCCCAATCAAGGCGTTTCCAGGCTGGCGATGGAAGCTTTATTTGCCTCAATCGTCATCGTGTCGAGGTTTGTATGCGTCCACCAGCTTGTGCTGCGTCGCCATCGGCACCGGCTCGTAATGACTGAAATCCAGTGAATAGCGGCCACGGCCGGCAGTCACCGATTTGAGTTCGGCGGCATAGCCTTCCAGTTCTGACAACGGCACCTGCGCCTTGACCACGATCTCGCCGCCGCGAACCGAATCTGTCCCGTTGATGCGCGCACGCTTTGACGACAGTCCACCGCTGATGTCCCCCATATGCTGCTCGGGTGCTGCCACTTCAAGGTCGACGATCGGCTCAAGCACCTGTGGGTTGGCCTTGGCGATGGCGTCGAGAAAGGCTTTCTTGCCCGCCGCCACGAAGGCCACTTCCTTGCTGTCGACGTTGTGGTATTTGCCGTCGTAGACCGTCACGCGCACGTCCTGCAACGGGTATCCCGCCACAGCGCCACTGGCCAGCACGAGCCTGACGCCTTTCTCGACCGCGGGGATGAACTGACCCGGGATCGTGCCGCCTTTCACTTCATCGGCGAATTCAAACCCCGCTCCGCGCTTGAGCGGCTCGATGCGTAAATACACTTCACCGAACTGTCCGGCGCCGCCCGTCTGTTTCTTGTGCCGATGATGTCCTTCGGCCTTGCTGCTCACGGTCTCGCGATAGGCGATGCGCGGCGGGCGGGTCTTCACTTCCACGCCGTATTTTTCGCGCAGCCGGTCCAGCATGACTCGCAGATGCAGGTCGGACAGCCCGCGCAGCACCGTTTCGTTGAGCTCCATGTGGTGCTCCACGACAAAGGCAGGATCTTCTTCGGCCAGCTTGTGCAAGGCAGTCGCGAGCTTCTGTTCGTGGCCCTTGTGTGCCGCTTCAGCGGCAAGACCGAACATCGGCTGGGGGAAATCCAGCGGCGCCAGATGGATCTGGTCTTCGTCATGGCTGTCGTGGAGAACGGCATCGAAATGCAGTTCATCGACTTTCGCGACCGCGGCGATATCACCTGGTATTGCTTGCGCGATCTCGATGTGCTCCTTGCCCTTGAGCTTGAACAGGTGCGCCACCTTGAACGGCTTCTTGCCGTCGTCGACGAAGAGCTGTGATTCTTTTTTCACCGTGCCCTGGTAGACGCGGAAGATGCCGAGCTTGCCGACGAAAGGATCATTGACGATCTTGAAGACGTCGGCGATGACATGCGCATCGGGATCGGGAACCGCATGCATCGGGATTGCCTCCGCGCCGCGACCCTTGACGAAGGATGGAGGGTTGCCTTCGCCGGGGTGTGGAAAGAGTTTCGCGGCGATCTCAAGCAGCGCCCTGACGCCAGTGCCACGGCGCGCGGAGACGAAACACACCGGCACCAGGTGGCCTTCGCGCAGGCATTGCTCGAAGGCATCATGCAATTCGTTTCCCTGCAGGCCCGATTCGCCCTGGTCGAGATAACAATCCATCATCTTTTCGCTGACTTCGACCACCTGGTCGATGATCTTCTGGTGCCACCCGTCGACCGGGCCCAGGTCGCTGTCGCCGGAGGATTGCCAGAAGCAGTCGATCACGCGTTTGCCGCCCTCTGCCGGCAGGTTCAGCGGCAGCACTTCCGCGCCAAAGGTGGCGCGCAGCTCATCGAGCAGGATGCCGAGCTTCGCCCCGGGATGATCGATCTTGTTGATGACGATGACGCGACAAAGATTGCGCGCCTTCGCGTGCTCCATCATCCGGTGTGTGCCGTAACCGATGCCGGTGTCGGCGTCTATGACAATCGCGACAGTCTCGACCGCCGCCAGCGCTGACAATGTCGGCCCGCGGAAATCCGGATAGCCCGGTGTGTCGATCAGGTTGATGTGGACCGGCGCCAGGCCAGCCACTGCGTGGTCGATGCTGGCGATCGCGGTATCGATGGAATGGCCGCGGTCTTTTTCGATCGGGTCGAAGTCCGAAACCGTCGACCCGCGTTCGATGGTGCCTGCCGTGGTGACGACGCCGCCGGCATGCAGCAGGGCTTCGAACAGGATGGTCTTGCCGGCGGCAGGGTGACCCGCCAGGGCCACGTTGCGGATCTGCTCGGTCGAATAGGACATGAGGCCGTTTCTCCCAGGGTTGGGTTCGAGGCCGTCATGGCTGTCCGCTGCGGAAGCGCTGCCATCCAAGCAGGCGCTCGGCGGGCGGTCATGGCGGGTACCGGCGCAGGGCCGGGAGGCCAAGACTCCCGCAGGCAGGGGCGGGGGTCAAGCGCGCCGTGTTTGCGTCCATCCCGCCGAAAGCACTCGCGCGACGATGATTTACTCACATTGCAACCAGTAGTCTTTCAGCCTTACGACAGGAGCACCACATGACCACTTCCCGTTACGCAAACGCGCATTGGCAAGGCGACCTCAAAACCGGCAAGGGCACGCTCAGCACGCCTGCGAGTGGACTGATGAGCGACACGCCGTACGGATTCAACAGCCGCTTCGGTGACGTCAAGGGCACCAACCCGGAAGAACTCATCGCCGCCGCGCATGCGGGCTGCTTCACGATGGCGCTGTCGGCGAAACTGACAGAGGCCGGGCATCCCCCCGCCGCGTTGGATACCCGCGCAGAAGTGGATCTGTCGATGGAAGGCGGGCCATCGATTTCGGCGATCCGGTTGCGGGTGACTGCCAACGTGCCGGGACTCGATGCAACGGGCTTCCGTGCGATCGCGGATGACGCGGGAAAACACTGCCCGGTTTCGCGAGCGCTCAGCGCGGTTCCGATCAGCGTGGAGGCATTACTGGCCTGATGCATTGCGGTCGTTGCCTGTCGCCACGCTAAACGGTTTGAGGGATGCGTCCCGGGTTCAGCCGGGTTTAACGCGTCCGGGATAACGATGCTCCCACGCCATTCCGGCGTGCGGAGTCTGCACATGAATCGCCTCACTGCTTCGATCCTTGCCTTGGGCCTGGCCGCGAGTGTCGGTACCGCCTCGGCGCAATCCTCGGGGTACTACTCCGGCTACGGACAGCCGACCTATGGTCAAACCGCCTACGGACAATCTTCGTACGGCTATGGCCAGCCCACCGTTGACCGCTACGGCCAGAGCGATGGCGCGTATTACGACTACGCCACGGTGCTGCGCGTCGATCCTGTCATCGATTCCAGATATGGCAATGGCTATCGCACATCCGATAACCGCCGTTGCTACAACAGCGACGACGAGGCTGGGAGCAACGGGTATTACAACAACGGCTATTCCAGCAACGGCTATTCCACCAACGGGTATCCAAACACCGGATATTCGAACAGCGGATATGGCAACACCGGCTATTACGGCAACCAGGGTTATGCCAACCAGGGCAGCACTGCTGGTCGCACCGTTGCGACCGTGATCGGTGGAGTACTCGGCGCCGCCCTGGGCAGCCAGGTCGGTGGGGGCTCGGCACGCTATGCAACTTCGGCCATTGGATCGCTTGTCGGTGGAATTGCCGGTCAGCAGGTGTATGAAAATTCGCAGCGGACACGTTATCCGCAGCGTGTTGGTCACGTGCAGATCTGCGATCCGGTTTCCGTGGACAGCAATGGCTATTCGTACAATGGCAGCTACGGCGGTTCGCAATATGGACAATATGGACAGGTCGGCAACAACCGCGTGACCGGCTATAACGTCACGTATGAATATGGCGGACGGACGTACAGCACGCGTACCAACTACAACCCCGGAAATCGCATCCGGGTGCGGGTGAACGTCGATCCCAGCTGATCAGCACGCCTAAATCGCCGATGGATCGAAACTCGAAGGGACCGCATGTGCGGTCCCTTCTTTTTTTGACGTCCATCAGCGCCAGTCGATGGTGCCGGCCACCACGGTGCAGGCACGACCACCGGACCGCGCCGCGAACGCATCCGCAGACGACCATTTGCAACGCGCCGCCACGCGCAAGGACACTTGATTTACCAATCGATGTAGCCGTTGACGATGATGCAGGCACGCCCTCCCGACCATACATCTCCCGCACCATCCACGCGCAACTCGATGATGGCATCGTGGCCGACTTCGCGCCCCTGGCTCACACGATAAAAACCGCCGGGACCAGGTAACGCGTTTCTGGAAGCGAGCCAAGCGGCCAACGTCGCGTTGGCGGCACCCGAAGCGGCATCCTCGAAATGCGCGGGAGACCCTACCCACGCACGTACCGCCAGGTAATAGACCGGGTCCTGGCTGCGCGCGAACACGCAGACCCCCATGCTCGCGGTGTCGTTGGCGAGCCGGCTGATCGCGGTCCAGTCGGGAATCGCCGCCCGTAGCGACGCTTCATCGGCAAGCTCAACCAGCCACCAGCGGCGTCCGCCATCCATCAATGCAGGCGGCAGTGCGCCGAGCGGCAAACCCTGCAACGCCTCGCGCAATCGTGCGTCGGTGGCATCGGCAACCTCCATCACGCGAGCCAGAGGCGTACGCACGGCAACCGTGCGCGACGCGCCGAAGCCATCGACGCGCAACGGCAGCAGCCCGGCGATGCCTTCCTGCACGAGCAGGCCATCGCGCACCTCTGCAAGCCCCGCATCCAGCACGGCATGCGCGGTCCCGACGCTGGGATGGCCGGCGAACGGCACTTCGCGGCGCGGGCTGAAGATGCGCAGCCGGTAACTGGCCTCGGAGGTGGTTGCCGCGAATACGAAGGTGGTTTCCGGCAAACGCGTCCAACGCGCAATTGACTGCATGGTCTGGTCGTCTAGCCCGTCGGCATCCAGAACCACCGCCAGTGGATTTCCGGCTCCTGGGCGATCGGCGAACACGTCCATCTGGACATAGCGACGACTCATCCGACCCGCTCCAAGCTGTTCGGCCAGCTTACATGACCATCGATCACCGGTTGCACCTCTCCACCGATCCAGATCTCACCATCGCCATCCACCTGTACCTGCACGATGCCGTCGCGCCCCAGCTCACGGCCCTGGCTGGCGACGTAGCGGCCGCCCGCGCCGGGCAACGCCCCAGCCTGCGCCAGTTGGGCGGCGATGCAGGCATTGGCGCTGCCAGTGACTGGATCCTCGGGAATGTTGTCGGCCGGGCAGAAGGCGCGCACGACCAGCAGATGGTCCGCGGAATCTGCCCCGCCGTGAACCGCCAGACCAACGGCGCCGCTGGTGCGCGTCAATGCGGAAATGGCCGCCAGATCCGGCTGCATCGTGCGAACCGCGTCGCCGTCTGCCAGTTGCACCAACCACCAGGCCGGCCCATTGCTCCACAACGCCGGTGCCAGGCCGCCGCGTGCCAGCCCGGCGATCGCAGCATCGATGAGGGTGTCGTGCGAAGGGGAATGCGCAAGCGGATGGGCCCGTGGTGCGCGGACATGCACGGCGCCCGCGAGTTTCCCATCGGCGCGGGGCAGGGTTTCGATCCGCACGGGCAAAAGTCCCGCCGCACATTCCTGGATCAGCACGTCGCCATCAGCGCGCACCAACCCACTTGCAAGCGCCGCCCACGCAGCGCCGACGCTTGGATGCCCTGCAAACGGCAACTCCTGTCGCGGGGTGAAAATACGCACGCGATAGTGCGCAGTGGCGTGGCTGGGCGGAAGCATGAAAATCGTTTCCGACAAGTTGGTCCATGCGGCGAATGCCTGCATGGCAGCGTCGTCGAGATCCTGCGCATCCAGCACCACCCCCAGCGGATTTCCGGCACCGGGACGCGCGGCGAACACGTCGAGCTGGAGATATCGGCGCGGCAGGAGATCATGCGGCGTGGACAAGGGCATGGCAGGCATCGGGTGACCAGCGACAAGTGTCGCAGACCCGGCCACGTCCGGCGAAACTGTTGGTGACGCCTGAGACCCAGAGCATGCGAACTGCATGGCGCCACCCATTAGAATGTGTCCCTCGTGCCCGCGCCGGGCGCTACGACACACCGTCGAATCATGACCTTGCCCTGCGATCGCTGGACCGTACTCAAGTTCGGCGGCACCTCGGTGTCGCGCCGGGATCGATGGGACACCATCGGCCGACTTGCGCGAGCGCGCGCGCACGATGGCCGGGTGCTGGTCGTGGTGTCTGCATTGTCGGGCGTCACCAACGTGTTGCAGTCGATTGCCGATGGCGCGGCCGATCCCGTGCAAGCCATGGCGGCACTGGACGAGCGCCATCGCGAGTTCGCGGCTGAATTGAAGCTCGACGCCGATACCGTGCTGGGCGAACGGATCGCCATGCTGCATGCGCTGGCGACCGACCCGCGGGCCACGGCGCGCACGCTTGACTGGCAAGCCGAGGTGTTGTCGCAAGGGGAACTGCTGTCGTCAACGCTTGGCGCTGCCTATCTAAGCACGCAGGGATTGGATTTCGGCTGGTGCGACGCGCGCGACTGGCTCGATGCCATCGCCCTGCCCAACCAGAACGCGTGGTCGACACGACTGTCCGTGTCCTGCGCGCGCGAGTTCGACCTTGCCCGGCGCGCACGCTTTGCGCAGCAGCCTGCCCGCATGCTGCTGACACAGGGCTTCATCGCCCGACACGGCGATGGTGGCACCGCGATCCTGGGACGTGGTGGTTCGGACACGTCAGCCGCCTATTTCGGTGCGCTGCTCGGTGCGCAATGCGTGGAAATCTGGACCGACGTGCCGGGCATGTTCAGTGCGAATCCGCGCGAGGTCCCGGACGCGCGGCTGTTGACGCGACTGGATTATGCCGAGGCGCAGGAAATCGCCACCACCGGCGCCAAGGTGCTCCATCCGCGTTCGATCGGCCCGTGCCGCGATGCCGGCGTGCCGATCGCGATACTCGACACCGAGCGCCCGGATCTTCCCGGCACGCGCATCGACGGCGGCGTCGACACCGTTCCCGGCGTCAAGGCGATCAGCCGTCGCAACGGCATCGTGCTCGTGTCGATGGAAAGCATCGGCATGTGGCAACAGGTGGGCTTCCTGGCCGACGTGTTCGAGCGTTTCAAGCGCCATGGATTGTCGATCGACCTCATCGGTTCGTCGGAAACCAATGTGACCGTCTCGCTGGACCCGAGCGAAAACCTGGTCAGCAGCAACGTGCTGGAAGCGCTGAGCGCCGACCTTGCGGAAGTCTGCCGGGTCAAGGTGATCGCGCCATGCGCATCGATCACCCTGGTCGGTCGCGGCATGCGGTCGCTGCTGCATCGGCTGTCGGACATCTGGGCGGCGTTCGGGCGCGAACGCGTGCACCTGATTTCGCAGTCCTCCAACGATCTCAACCTGACGTTCGTTGTCGACGAAGCCGATGCCGAGGGTTTGATTCCGCAGTTGCACGCACAGCTGATCCGCAGCGGGGCGATGCCGGTGCAGGATGCCAGCGTGTTCGGACCCAGCTGGCGTGAGATTGCCGATGGACAGGTGGTGCGCGAAGCGCCGTGGTGGCAATCACGTCGCGCTCGGCTGCTGCAGCTCGCCACGCAGGGGACGCCACGCTACGTTTATGACCTGGCGACCGTGCGCGATCGTGCGCGTGGATTGCGCGCGATTGGAGCGATCGACCACCACTTCTATGCGCTCAAGGCCAATGCGCATCCGGCGATCCTGCGTACACTGGACGCGGAGGGTTTCGGATTCGAATGCGTGTCGCAGGGCGAGCTTGAACGCGTGTTTGCCACGCTGACTTCGATCCAGCCATCGCGCGTGTTGTTTACCCCGAGCTTCGCGCCACGCCGCGAATACGAGGCGGCATTCGCGCGCGGGGTAACCGTCACCATCGACAGCATCGAGGCACTGCAGTGCTGGCCGGATGTGTTTCGGGGGCGCACGGCGTGGTTGCGTCTTGATCTTGGCTACGGGCAAGGGCATCACCAGAAAGTGCGCACGGGCGGCAGCGATGCGAAATTCGGATTGCCTGTCGCGCATCTCGATGCCTTCATCGCGAAGGCACGCACGCTAGGCATGCGCATCAACGGGTTGCATGCACATCTTGGCAGTGGCATCGATGCCGGCGGGCATTGGCGCGCTGTGTACGCCGAACTCGCCGGGCTGGCCGACAGCATCGGCACGGTGGACACCATCGACATCGGCGGCGGTTTGCCCGTGCCGTACCGGGTCGATGAGAAGCCATTTGACCTCGATGGATGGGCCGCTGGACTGGACTCGATCAAGGCGGCCTATCCAGGTCTCGGGCTTGCGATTGAACCCGGCCGCTACCTCGTCGCTGAGGCTGGCGTCCTGCTGCTGCAGGTGACGCAGGTGATCGACAAGGACGGGGTGCGCCGCGTCGGCCTTGATGGCGGCATGAATGCCTTGATGCGGCCGGCCTTGTACGAGGCGTACCACGGCATCCATAACCTCACCCGGTTTGAATCCGGGGCCGCGGATGAAAGTATTTCGATGTTCGATGTCGTCGGCCCGATCTGCGAAAGCAGCGATATCCTGGGCCAGCAACGGCCGCTTCCGGCGAACACCTGCGAAGGGGATGTCGTGCTGGTGTCCGACGCCGGTGCGTACGGGATGGCGATGGCGAATACCTACAACCTGCGCGCGTTGCCGGCCGAGAGCGTGCTCGACGAAGACATGCTGATCGAAGATCCGCTTTCAAAAGGCAACATCGATGTCTGAGTGGACATTCCAGCGCGATGCCATTGGTGCATTCCGCTTCGTGCGCTGTGGCTTTGATCCCGCATCGGGCATCGCGCAGTTGGTGTACGCGTTCGACGAGGGTCCGGAACTGGTCGAAACGATCACCGTCCCCGGCGCGCCTTTCCTGCTGGGCGAACGCTTGGCAGCCGTTGAGCATGCCCTGCAGCTCCTGCACCTGATCGCCGGCGTCAGCTATTACAAGGCAGCCGTGCCGGACGACATACGAATCGACTCCCATGCGATCAACGCTGATACGGCCGGATTGCTCGAAACCATCTATGTCGATGGTCTTGGAGAATTTGCCTATCGCAACGGCTTGAAGCTCCGGGGAAAGGTTCGGTTCCCATCCAGGCTGTCCACGCCGCCGCGCGAGCGGGGAAGTCACGGACACGCAGATCAAGCCGGACTTCGAGAACATGCACTTGTCGCGATCGGCGGCGGCAAGGATTCCCTGGTATCGATCGAAGCACTGCGGCACCTGGGTATTGCACAGACCGTGACCTGGATCGGTGGATCGCAATTGATCGCCTCCTGCGCGCAACGCACGGGATTGCCAACGTTGAACATTGGCCGACAGCTCGCGCCGCAACTGTTCGACTACAACCGGCAGGGGGCCTGGAACGGCCACATTCCCGTGACCGCGGTGAATTCGGCCATCATGGTCTTTGCGGCGATAGTGCTGGGTGTCGACCAGGTCGTGTTTTCCAACGAACGCTCAGCCAGCTACGGCAGCCTGATCCTTGCTCCTGACGGAAGTATCACGGATGAAGTTAACCATCAGTGGTCCAAAGGCTGGGCGTTCGAGCAGGCCTTTGCCGCGCATGTGCGCAGCGATGTTGCAGCAGACCTTCGTTACTACTCACTGTTGCGGCCTTTGAGCGAACTCGCCGTCGCGCGACAGTTCGCGAAGAGCGATCGCTACGATGCGTGGTTCTCCAGTTGCAACCGCAACTTCCACCTGCTCGGCGAACGCCCGGCAAATCGATGGTGCGGCATCTGCCCGAAATGCCATTTCGTCTTCCTGGCGCTGGCGCCGTTCATGCCCAAGCCGCGCCTGGTCGGTATCTTCGGCCGCAACCTGCTGGACGACCCGGCGCAAATGGCAGGCTATGACGCACTGTTCGAATTCCATGACCACAAACCTTTCGAATGCGTTGGCGAGGGTCGCGAATCGCGCGCCGCCATGGCCGCGTTGACCACGCGACCGGAATGGCGCGAGGACGCGCTGGTGGAACGCTTCGCTCGGGTCATTCGGCCGCAACTCCAATCGGATGACCTGCGAATCGAACCGTTGCTGGTTCCCGACAGCGAGCACGGCATTCCTGCTGCGATCTGGGAACGGTTGCATGCGCATCTCGCAGCTTGAGTCCATCGCGGCGAACGGCGGGCACGTAGCGCTGTGGGGCTGGGGCCGGGAAGGCCAGGCGGCTTATCACGCGATTCGCCATCGACTACCAACGCTTGCACTGACACTGTTTTGCGATGTCGGGGAGGCAGGGCAGGCAGGCGAGATCAAGGATGGATTACTTGCCATCGAAACCAGCGCAAGCGCCGAGCGGCTTTCGACATTCAGCGTTGTCGTCAAATCCCCCGGAATCAGTCCGTACCGGTCCGAAGTTGTTGCTGCTGCGGCATGCGGCACCCGTTTCGTCGGTGGGACTGCGCTGTGGTTGGCCGAGAATCCGGAGGCGCGCACCCTGTGCGTCACGGGGACCAAAGGGAAAAGCACGACCACGGCACTGCTCGCCCATCTTTTGCGAACAGCCGGGCACCGCACCGCACTTGCCGGCAATGTCGGGCTGCCATTACTCGAACTGATCGACCAAACCGCAGAGTTCTGGGCGATCGAACTGTCGAGCTACCAGACCGGCGATGTCGCCGACAGCGGCGTGCGTCCTGAGATCGCCATCGCGCTCAACATCTTCCCCGAGCACCTGGACTGGCATGGTTCGCAGGCGCGCTATGTCCAGGACAAGCTGCGGCTGTTCACCGATGCGAAACCACGCATCGCCATCCTCAATGCGAACGATCCGGTGCTGGCGAAACTGTCTTTACCCGACAGCGACGTGCGCTGGTTCGGGACCGGGCAGGGTTGGCACCTGCGCGGCGATGTCCTGCATCGTGGCCAGACTGAAGTCATGGATACCAGCCAGCTAGCGTTGCCCGGCCTACACAATCGCAGCAACCTGTGCGCAGTGCTGACAGCGATCGATGCGCTTGGATCCGACGCGACTGCGCTGGCACCGCACGCCAGGACATTCCTGCCATTGCCGCATCGCCTGCAGATGCTGGGCACGCGCGACGGCATCACGTACGTCAATGACTCGATCAGTACCACCCCCCATGCCAGTCTTGCGGCGTTGGATGTGTTCGGGGGCCAGCGCGTCGCCATCCTGGTTGGTGGGCATGATCGCGGGCTCGACTGGCAGGGCTTCGCGGACGTCGTGAAATGCCGGCCGCCCATCGCCATCGTGACAATGGGTGGCAACGGTCTACGGATTTTCGATCTGCTCGCGGCCACGAATGCCGCATGTACGCTGGATGCGGCGACAGATCTGGAGGATGCAATGCGCATCGCCCGGCAGCGCCTCGGCGGTGCGGGCATCGTGTTGTTGTCGCCTGGTGCCCCCAGCTTCGGCGCGTATCGCGATTACACACAGCGCGGTCGACACTTCGCGGGACTTGCGGGATTCGATCCGCAGGCGATCACCTCGATCGCGGGGTTGGGTATCGCGTAGAAAGCCTGTGCGGGTGGACGTGTTCACCACCGCTGAACGCGTGCTGATCGACTCTTGTCGAGCCCTCTCGGAGAATCCCATGAACCGCCTGCTCACCCTATTGCCGCTGCTGATGCTGTCCGCGCCTGTCTTTGCGAAGATGCAGGCAAAACCCGTTGAATGGACGCTGGACAAACAGACCTTCAGCGGCGTGCTGGTCTATGACGACGCGACCGCCACCAAACGCCCGGGCCTGGTCATGGTGCCGGACTGGAAGGGTGTCACCGGTGCCGCCGTCGACACCGCGCGCAGGATCGCGGGCACCCACTACGTGATCCTCGTCGCCGATGTCTACGGCAAGGACGTGCGGCCGAAGGACGATGCCGCTGCGATGGCGCAGGTGAAGTTGATGTACGCCGACCTCAGCGTGTTGCGCGCACGTGCCAACAAGGCGCTGGACGTACTCAAGGCGCAGGCGCGGAAGGCGCCGCTGGACGTGGGCAGGCTGGGCGCGATCGGGTTCTGCTTTGGTGGCTCGACGGTGCTGGAACTCGCACGCAGCGGTGCAAACCTCGCCGGTGTTGTGACCTTCCATGGTGGGTTGGCCACCTCGATGCCAGCCAAGCCCGGCGCGGTGAAGGCCAGCCTCCTGGTGCTCAACGGCGCCGACGACGCCAATACCACGGCGGAGGACATCGCCGCGCTTCAGAAGGAAATGAACGCGGCGAAAGTCGACTGGCAATTCGTCAACTTCAGCGGCGCCGTGCATTGCTTTGCACTGGAGAACGCAAACTCCCCTCCGAACTGCATGTATAACCCGCGTGTGGCGCGGCGCGCCTTCGTGATGATGAACGACTTTTTCGGCGAGCGCTTCGCGATGAAGTCCTCGTCGACGTCCCCGCATTGAGTGGCCGGGGCGCTCAGTTCTCGCGACTGACCGCGTAACGCGCCAGCCCGCGCAGTGCGGCGACATAGGTGTTGTCGGTGAGTCCTGCGATCGCACTTTCGGCGGCGACGGCGTAATCGCTGGCGCGTTGGCGGCTGTACTGGAGCCCGCCGGTGGCGTGGATCGCGTCCAGCACGTCGGGCAGTGCACCGATGTCGCCTTGTTCGATCGCCGTGCGAAGCCGCGCCTGCGTCTGGTTGTCGCTGTGGGCCATGGCATGGATCATGGGCAGCGTCGCCTTGCCCTCGGCCAGGTCGTCGCCGAGGTTCTTGCCTAGCGTTGAGGCGTCGGAGGCATAGTCGAGTACGTCATCGGAAATCTGGAAGGCATAACCGAGGTTCAGCCCATACGCATGCAAGGCGTCGCAGGTCGCTGCATCGGCGCCGCCGAGCAGCCCGCCGAGCCGCGTCGCCGCGGCGAACAATACTGCGGTCTTGCGATCGATCACGCGCAGGTAAGCGACCTCATCCGTATCGGGATTGCGCACGTGCAGCAACTGCAACACTTCGCCTTCGGCGATCTGGTTGGTGGTGTCGGCCAAGACGCGCATCACCTCGGCGCGTTCCAATTCGACCATCAACTGGAAGCTGCGCGAATACAGGAAATCGCCGACCAGCACGCTAGCGGCGTTGCCCCAGACCGCATTGGCGGTGTTGCGGCCGCGGCGCAGGTCGGATTCGTCGACCACGTCATCGTGCAATAGCGTCGCGGTGTGGATGAATTCGATGACCGCTGCCAATTGCCGCACGTCCCCATCAGAAGCCGGCATGGCAGTGTCGTGGATGCTGGGGGAGTGATCGTGGCTCACCGCGCGTGCCGCCAACAGCAACAGCATTGGCCGCAGGCGCTTGCCGCCCGCGCCGATGATGTATTCGGCGACCTGGTTGATCAGTGCCACGTCCGAGGCCAGTCGGGCCCGGATCAGGCCATCGACCGCGGCCATGTCATCGCGCGTCAGGGCCTGGATCGCCATAAGGTCTGGCGTGGATGCAGAAGCGGGAGAACGCATGGATGACCCGATGACTGGACGCTTGCGATTATAGGGGAAGGCGCTTGGCCTACCTTTTGGCGTTCACGTTGCTGGTGGGGAATGGGGAGAAACCCGATGCGTCGTCGCGGCGCAAGCCGACTCCCGGACCCGGTGCGTATAATTCAAGCTTCGGTCGACCGCCCGTCGGGCGACAACAAGGACCCAATCCATGGCACGCGGCATCAACAAGGTGATCCTCGTCGGCAACCTCGGCAACGATCCTGAAACCAAGTACACCCAGAGCGGCATGGCTGTCACCACCCTGAGCGTGGCCACGACGACCTCGCGTAAGGACAAGGAGGGCGCCTACCAGGAAAAAACCGAGTGGCATCGCGTCAAGCTGTTCGGGAAAACCGCGGAAGTCGCTGCCGAATACCTCAAGAAGGGTCGCCAGGTCTATATCGAAGGTCGCCTGGAATATGGGTCCTACGAGAAGGACGGGGTCAAGCACTACACCACCGACATCCTCGCTGATGACATGCAGATGCTCGGCGGCGGCGGAGAAGGGCGCGGCGAGCCCCGCACCGACAGCGCGCCACGCAGTGCGCGCCCGCAACGCAGCGAGCCATCGCCGCGGCGCGATGCACCCGCACAGCGTCCTGCGCCGATGGACGATTTTGCGGACGACGATATTCCGTTCTAAAGCGTGACGAGGCTTCGTAGGCTCGACGATTCGACACAGGACGATCAGATGCAGACATGGCTGGTGACCGGCGGTGCCGGATTTATTGGCGGCAATTTCGTGCTCGACGCCGTCGGGCGGGGTATCCGCATCATCAACCTGGATGCCCTCACGTACGCTGGCAATCGCGACACGCTGTCCTCCCTGGACGATGACGAACGCCATGTTTTCGTGCATGGCGATATCGGCGATCGCGTGCTCGTTGCCTCGCTGCTGGCTACGTATCGCCCAGACGCGGTGATTAACTTCGCCGCAGAAAGCCATGTCGACCGCTCGATCGACGGCCCGGCCGCATTTGTGCAGACGAATGTCGTTGGCACACTGTCACTGCTGGAAGCCGTACGCGATCACTGGCGCGGCTTGCAAGACCCGGCTAAATCGTCCTTCCGGTTCCTGCATGTGTCGACCGACGAGGTCTACGGCTCGCTGGGTGACACCGGTCAATTCACCGAAGACACGCCATTCGCCCCGAATTCGCCGTATTCGGCTTCCAAGGCCGCATCCGATCATCTGGTGCGGGCGTTCCACCACACCTATGGATTGCCGGTACTCACCACCAACTGCTCGAACAATTACGGCCCGTACCAGTTCCCGGAAAAACTCGTCCCCCTGATCATCGCCCGCGCCTTGGCAGGTGAGCCGCTGCCGATCTATGGCGATGGCAAAAATGTCCGTGACTGGTTGTATGTCACCGACCACTGCGCGGCGATCCGTGCCGTGCTGCAGGGAGGGCGTGTGGGGGAAACCTACAACGTCGGCGGCGACGCCGAAATGCAGAATATCGATGTCGTGCACACCATCTGCAAGTTGCTCGATGCCCGTCGGCCTCGCGAGGATGGCCAGCCACGCGCGAGCCAAATCACGCATGTCGCCGACCGTCCCGGTCATGACCGCCGCTACGCGATCGATGCGTCGAAGCTCAAACGCGAACTCGGCTGGCAACCGGCGCATGACTTCGAGCAGGGCATTGCCGATACGGTCGACTGGTATCTCGACCATCAGCCGTGGGTGCAGCGTGTCCTTGACGGCAGCTACCGGCTCGAACGCATCGGCATGAGCAGCATGGATGCCGTCGCATGAACGCGGCAGCGGCAGGCGGGCGCAAGGGCATCATCCTTGCAGGCGGTTCGGGCACGCGGCTGTATCCGATCACCCAGGCGATCAGCAAGCAGCTACTGCCGGTCTACGACAAGCCGATGATCTATTACCCGCTGAGCGTGCTGATGCTCGCGGGCATCCGCGATGTCCTCATCATCAACACCCCGCATGAGCAGGCGTTGTTCAAGCAGTTGCTCGGCGATGGTTCCAAGTGGGGAATGCGCATCGAGTACGCCGTACAGCCCAGTCCTGACGGGTTGGCGCAGGCATACCTGATCGGTCGCGACTTCCTTGCCGGCCAGCCCAGCTGCCTCGTGCTTGGCGACAACATTTTCTACGGACATGGCCTGACCGAAGTGCTGCAGCGCGCTTCGGCGCGTGAAAGTGGCGCGACTGTCTTCGGTTACCGGGTACGCGATCCCGAACGCTATGGCGTGGCCGAGTTCGACGCCACCGGTCGTGTCATTGGATTGGAGGAAAAACCCGCGCAGCCCCGCTCGCATTACGCGGTGACCGGTTTGTATTTCTACGATGGCCACGCCAGTGATTACGCCGCATCTCTGAAGCCGTCACTGCGGGGCGAGCTGGAAATCACCGATCTCAATCGGTGTTACCTCGAGCAAGGCACGTTGCAGCTGGAAAAGCTGGGCCGTGGCTACGCATGGCTTGATACCGGAACCCACGAGTCGCTGCTGGAGGCCTCGACTTACATCGAGACCATCGAAAAACGACAAGGCCTGCGCGTGTGTTGCCCGGAAGAAATAGCCTACTTCAACCAATGGATCGACGACGTGCAGTTACGCGAGCTGGCAAAACCGCTGGCAAAAAACGGTTACGGCCACTACCTGCTCAGCCTGCTCGAGCATGGACGGGTCGAATGACGGGATATTCCTGGTGAAAGTCATACAGACCGATCTGCCTGGATGTCTTGTCCTGGAGCCGCAGGTGTTCGGCGACGAACGCGGTTTTTTCTACGAGTCGTTCAATCGCGACAAATTTGGCGCAGTTGGGTTGCCAACCGACTTCGTACAGGGAAATGTCTCGTCGTCCAGTCGCGGCGTATTGCGCGGGCTGCATTATCAATGGCCCAGGCCGCAGGGCAAGCTGGTCAGCGTGCTCGAAGGTGAAGTCTGGGATGTTGCCGTCGATATCCGGCGCAATTCACCTGATTTCGGGCGTTGGACCGCGGCAGTCTTGAGTGCGCAGAACAAACGCCATTTCTGGATTCCCGAGGGCTTCGCGCACGGCTTCGTCGTGCTGAGCGAATGTGCGCTGTTCACGTATCTGTGTACCGCGACCTATGACCGCGCAGCCGATGCAAGCCTGCGCTGGGATGATGCGACCCTGGCGATTGATTGGCCTGTCAGCGCGCCGTTATTGTCGGACAAAGACCAAAACGCACCGTTCCTTTCCGACATTCCCGCGGAACGACTGCCGCTGTTCAGCGCATGAAACTCCTGCTGTTCGGAGGCAACGGCCAGGTCGGTACGGAGCTGCGTCGCAGCCTTGCTGGGCTTGGCGACGTGGTCGTGACCACGCGCAGTGGACTGCTCCCCGACGGCATCCCGTGCGAAACGGCCGATTTCAATGCACCCGAGACCCTGGCTGCCTTGATCGAACGCGTGGCGCCCGATGTTGTCGTCAATGCTGCAGCCTATACCGCCGTCGATGCGGCGGAAGACGATGCCGCTGCGGCTTTCCGCGCCAACGCCCAAGCGCCGCACGTCATCGCAGAAACCTGCAGCCGACGCGATACCTTATTGGTGCATTACTCCACCGACTATGTATTTGATGGACTTGGCTCACGCCCCTATCGTGAAGACGATCCGGTTTCTCCCCTTGGCGTTTATGGTGCCAGCAAACTTGCCGGGGAGGTCGCGATCCAAGGCAGCGGCGCCCGTCATCTCATATTTCGGACGGCGTGGGTCTACGCAAGCCACGGCAGGAATTTCCTGCGCACGATGCTGCGCCTGGCCTCCGAGCGCGATGAACTACGCGTCGTCGCTGACCAGGTTGGCTCGCCAACTCCGGCAGCATTGATTGCCGACGTCACGGCGCAGGTGCTGCGACAGTCACCGAAGCATTCCGGTTTGTGGCATTTGACCACCAGCGGCCAGACCAGCTGGTACGGCTTCGCCGATGCGATCATGGCCCAGGCCTTCGAACGCCGATTGTTGCCGCGCAAACCGATTATCGTGCCGATCAGCAGCGCAGACTATCCCACCCGCGCTGTGCGACCTGCGTATTCGGTGCTTGATTGCAGACTGCTGGAAGCAGAGTTGGGTATTACGCTTCCGCACTGGCACGATGGGCTCGGGGATGTACTTGATGGGCTGTCGCACACCTTGCAGCAATGACTACGTCGAATCAGAACGGGGAACAATATGAAATTACCGATTCTCACAGGGCTGCTGGCATTGGTGGCCTGTTTTCAATGCGCCGCTGCTGTCGTGGACGTGACGCCCTATACCAAGCGCGACGGGTTTGAAGGCATCAAGCTTTCACCCAACGGGGATTACTACGCGGCTACGGTTCCACAGGAAGGAAAATCCGTCCTGTTGATCGTGCACCGTGGCGACAACAAACCCACAGGCGGGTTTGGTCTTGGCAAGAACACCTACGTCGCCGATTTCTGGTGGGTAAGTCCCAAGCGGCTGGTGATCAGCATGGCCCGGAAATTTGGTGCGCTGGATCGCCCCGAGCTCACTGGAAACCTCTACGGGATCAATGCCGATGGCAGTGGTTCGTCATTGCTGGTCGGCCCGGATGTTGACCAGATGAGCACGGGTTCGCATATCCAGGCGCGTACGACAGAAGACGTATGGGCGTCTTTCGTGGATGACCTGCCGAACGATGACCACAACGTTCTGGTTTCGGTGACGCCGTTTACTGCTGATGCGTATTCCCGCGTTGACCGGATGGATGTAGACACGGGTGTTCGCCATCCGGTTCTGCGTTCACCCGTGCGTAATGCCAGCTTCGTCACGGATAATTCTGGCGTTGTGCGCTTTGCCAGTGGATATGACATGAACGACATCAATTATCTTTACTACCGATCAAGCGACAAGGCAGAGTGGCAAGAGATCAACAACGAATTGAGCAGTGGCCATAGTGAAGCGCCGATTGGGTTTTCGGCGGACAATCGCTTCGCCTATCTTGATGTAGAGCAAGCCACGGGGCCCAGCGCGCTGATGGAGATGGATACACGCGATGACACGCGCAAGGAAGTCTTTCGCGACAAGGTGTCAGATCCCGACTCTGTTGTTGTCGCCGTCGACCATGCCCCGGTAGGTGTCACCTTGGTGGATGGCAACCCACACAGCGTATTTTTTGATGAAAAGGGAGCAGAGGCTCGTCTTTATCACAGCCTTGAAGCTGCATTTCCCGGTAACGCAATCGCTGTCTCGTCCCGCACCACCGATGGCAAACTGGCGTTGGTCGAGGTCAAGAACGATCGCAACCCGGGGGATTTCTATCTTTTTGATACGGTGGCAAAAAAGGCAGACCACCTCGTCAGTCGCCGTGACTGGTTCGATCCGGAAAAAATGGCAAAAGTCCGACCCTTCAATTTCAAGGCTCGCGATGGCATGCGGTTGTTCGGTTATCTGACCCTTCCCCAGGGGTCGGGAAAAAATCTCCCCTTGGTGGTAATGCCGCATGGCGGACCGTTCGGCATCGCTGATGGATGGGAGTTTGATACAAGCTCGCAGTTGTTGGCTGCGGCGGGTTATGCCGTGTTGCAGGTGAACTATCGAGGATCGGCGGGTCACGGTCGCGCATACATGCAAGCCGGAAAGCGCCAATGGGGCGGGACCATGCAGGATGACATTACGGATGCCACCCGTTGGGCGATTGATCAAGGCGTCGCGGACGCGCATCGGGTCTGCATCTACGGGGCGAGCTATGGCGGATATGCCGCGTTGATGGGCGTCGCGAAGGAGCCGACGCTCTACAAGTGCGCTGCAGGATATGTGGGTGTCTATGACTTGCCGATGATGTTCAACAAGGGAGATGTTTTCCAGGCGTATTCCGGCAAGGCATACCTGCATGACTGGATCGGCGATCCTTCCGAACTCGGGAGGGTCTCGCCCGTCAAGCTGGCAAGCCAGATTAAAGTTCCTGTATTCCTCGCTGCTGGCGGCCAGGACCAGCGCGCGCCCATTGCGCAGTCGGAGGAAATGGAAAAGGCCTTGCGTGCTGCTGGCGTGCCAGTGGAAACCCTGTACTTCCGCACAGAGGGCCATGGCTTTTACGAACAGGCCCATCAACAGGAGTTCTACAACAAGCTGCTTGCGTTCCTCGACCGCAACATCGGGGCGACCGGCGGAAGTGCCCCTGCAGCCACAACCCAACACTGAGGGTGCTGCTGAAACCAAAAACGGCGCCACATGGCGCCGTTTTTCATTGGGCCTTTCTTACCTCACCCCATGCATCATCCGCCGCAACAACGGTGCGATGAGGAAAGCGAGTACTGCGAAACCTGCGCCGATCCAGGTCATGATCCAGAACAGGTGTGCGTACTTCGCGCCGGCACTGGCGAAGTCGAGGGTCGTGCCTTCGGGGATGTCGATCGCGGCGAGCTTTCCGAACAGTGCCGCGAGCGTCTCCGAGAATGCGGTGGCAAGGAACCACGTGCCCATCATCAGGCTGGCCACGGTCGGCACCGACAGTTGTGTCACCGCAGACAGGCCCACCGGCGCCAGGCACATTTCGCCGAGTTCCAGCACGAAGTACGCGACCACCAGCCACCACACGCTGGCGAGTTGACCGGTCGCGCCGGCGTGCTGCGCGGCCCATGCCAGAGGGATGAAACTGGCTCCCGCGAGCAGGAGGCCAAAGGCCGACTTGACCGGTTTCGAGGGGTCCAGTCCGCGCCGGTCCAGCCAGCCCCATAACACGCCGAACATCGGCGCCAGCAACACGATGAACAACGCGCCCAGGTACGTCAGTGAACCCGCGGTTTGCGGCAACACCAGTGCGTCGCGCAACAGGAAAACCAGCATCGCGATCGCCGCCAATCCAAAAAGCAGCTTGGGTGCGGGCGAGTCCGGGTTGCGGTCCGACAGCGCCGCCGAGGCCATGAACGCCGCCGGTGCGAGCAGCAGCGATACGATCGACCACGGTGCGCTGCGCAGGAAGATCAGGGCGTTGGCGCTGATGTTCGATGCCCATGCGACCTGCGGCTGCGCCTGTACCAGCGATGGCACCACGTCCTTGGTCAACATGCGATCGGTGAATGTCACCCACGACCCATAAGTCTGCTCGTACAGGGTAAAGAACACCAGGCACATTGCGATCAGGACGATCAACGCGATCATCTGCTGGCGCTGCACGGGCGTGCATTGCGTGGTGACGAACCAGAAGAACCACACCAGCACCACTGCCATCACCAGCAACATCAGCGCCATTGCAATCGAGATTCCGCCGCCCAGCGAGAACGCACCATTGGCGACTGCCCACATCAGCCATGCCACCGGCAGCAGCCCGATCAACGCGCCCAGGTAGATTGCCCATTCGCGAGGAAGTCCAAACACTCGCTCTCGAAGTTTTTCCGGAGCCGGCGATTCCGCATGCCCATGCAGGTATTTCTGCCCCCACAGGAATTGCCCCAGCCCGAACAGCATGCCGACGCCGGCCGCGCCGAAGCCCCAACTCCAGCCCAGCGTCTGGCCGAGGTAGCCGCACACAATCGAAGCGAACAATGCGCCGAGGTTGATGCCGGCGTAGAACAGCGAAAACCCGGAATCGCGGCGTGGATCGTCCTGCGGATACAGCTTCCCGACGATGGTGGAAATGTTCGGCTTGAGGAATCCCACGCCCATGATGATCAGCGCCAGCGACAGGTAGAAGATCCGCAGGGAGCCTTCATCGCGCGTGACCACGCCGTTGACGATGGTCGCGGCCTGTCCTTCGATGGCCATCCCTGCGTGTCCGCACACCAGCAACAGGCCGCCGAAAATCACTGCCTTGCGCATGCCCAGGTAACGGTCGGCCAGCAGGCCGCCGATCACCGGCAGGCTGTACACCAGGCCACCATAGGCACCGAGGACATCCAGCCCCGCCTTGTCGCCGAATTTATGGTGCTGCAGCAGGTACAGCAGCAACAGCGCCTTCATCCCGTAAAACGAGAAACGCTCCCACATCTCGGTGAAGAAGCAGACGTAAACGCCTTTTGGGTGACCGAACAGTTCGTCGCGCGGGTCGCGTTGCACGATGGGGCTGGGGTCAAGCGGCATGTCGGTCGTCGTGATGGCAGCCATAAGCATTCCGGGAGGCGTGCTGGAGTGTAGCCGGCCATTGAGTGCGGCTGCAGCCGGGCTGCGGCTCGCATTGGCGGCATCGGGTTTGTAATACTGCGCTGTCTCTCGAGGGAACCCGCCCGTGACCAGTCCATCCACGCATGCACCGCCGTCCCCGGAACCGCGCACCGAACTCACCGTACGCGGCGTGATCCTCGGGGTCGTCATCACCGTGTTGTTCACTGCCGCCAATGTGTTCTTCGGCCTGAAGGCCGGGCTGACCTTCGCGACCTCGATCCCGGCCGCCGTCATTTCGATGGCACTGCTGCGCGGGTTCAAGAACTCGACCATCCAGGAAAACAACATCGTGCAGACCATCGCTTCGGCGGCGGGCACGTTGTCTGCAATCATCTTCGTCCTGCCAGGGTTGGTGATGATCGGCTGGTGGACGGGCTTTCCCTATTGGGAGTCGTTCGCCATCTGCGCGCTTGGCGGCGTTCTTGGCGTGATGTATTCGATCCCGTTGCGCCGCGCGCTGGTGACCAATTCCGACCTGCCATATCCAGAAGGCGTCGCCTGCGCCGAGGTCCTCAAGGTGGGTAGCGGCGCGGACAGCACCGCATCGGGCATCGAGGAAAGCCGTGCCGGCCTGCGCGCCGTTGTCTGGGGTGCAATCAGCGCGGCGGCGTTTGCGCTGGTCGTGGCGACACGCGTGTTCGCCAGCGATGTTGCGAATTACTTCCGCGTAAGCGACAGGGGCGGCGTGACGGGTTTCGATTTCGCTTTGTCGATGGCACTGCTTGCCGTCGGCCACCTGGTTGGCCTGTGGGTTGGCGTTGCGATGTTGCTCGGTGCGGTGATCGGCTGGGGCTGGGGGGTGCCGCATTACTCGGCGCTGGTGACTGCGGGCGGCGCTGTCGCCGATTTGGCCCAAACCACCTGGAGCCACAAGGTCCGCTTCGTTGGCGCTGGCACGATTGGCGTCGCGGCAATCTGGACATTGCTGAAGCTGGTCAAGCCGGTCGTGAGCGGGTTGACCTCGGCAATGGCCGCATCGCGTATGCGCAAGGGTGGGCAAGCAGCGATGCTGCCGCGGGTCGAACAGGACATTCCCATCGGGCTGGTCGGCATCATCACGCTGGTGTGCTTCGTGCCGATCGCATTCCTGCTGGCGCACTTCAGCATCACCAGTGGTCTTGGCGACCACATGTGGATGCTGGTGATCGGCGGCCTGATCTATTGCGTGGTGATGAGCTTCTTTGTGTCGGCCGTATGCGGCTACATGGCCGGATTGATCGGATCGTCCAACAGTCCACTGTCCGGCATTGGAATCCTCGTCGTGATCGGCGCGGCGTTGCTGCTCGTGTTTGGCGTGAAGCCATTACTGGAGCCGGGCCATGAGAAAGGTCTGGTCGCGTTCGCGTTGTTCGTGACGGCGATCGTGTTTGCCGTCGCCACCATCGCCAACAACAACCTGCAGGATTTGAAGACGGGTCAGCTTGTCGACGCGACCCCGGCCAAGCAGCAATGGGCGCTGGTCATCGGTGTGCTTGCAGGCGCTGCAGTGATTCCTCCGATCATGGATCTGCTCAATCACGCCTATGGTTTTGCCGGTGCGCCGGGTGCGGTGGCCGGCCGCGCGCTCGCCGCGCCGCAGGCGGGATTGATTTCCGCGTTGGCGCAAGGCGTGATCCAGAACAATATCGACTGGAGCCTGATCGAAATCGGCGCAGGGATCGGCGTCGTACTGATGATCATCGACTCGTTGCTGCGTCGTTTCACCAAGTCTGCGCATCTGTCGCCACTCGCCGTCGGCCTGGGCATTTATCTGCCGACCTCGGCCACGTTGATGGTCGTGGTCGGCGCATTCGCCGGCGCGTTCTACGATCGTCGCGCCGAGCGCAGCCCCAAGCCCGAGGCGCGCAAGCAGCTCGGCGTGCTGCTTGCTTCAGGCATGATCGTGGGCGAAGGCCTGATCGGTGTGCTGATTGCAGGCGTCGTTGCGTTTTCCGGGAAAAACTACCCGCTGGGATTGGTGGGAGACAATTTTTCCGGGGCATCTGTCTGGATTGGCGGTCTCGCATTCGTTGTCGTCGTGCTGGCGCTATACCGTTGGGTCGAGACGCTCAACCGCCAGCCAGCCTGAGTTGCCTTTCTTATTTTTCCGCTATCGGGGACCATCATGAAACCAGTTGCCATCACACCACGTCACGCTTTGTTACCGCTCGCATTGATGCTGGCCTGGTCGTCATCGGCGGTAAGCGCGACGCGAGGATTCCAGGCGCGCGACCTGGAGACGATGGATCGCTATTCCTCGCCGACCTTGTCTCACGACGGGCACATGCTGGTGTTCGCAAAACGTGTGGTTGATTTCGATGCCAACAAGTCGTCGAGCGCATTGTGGTTGGAAGATGTCGCGGCGACAGCAGCTACCGCGAGGCAATTAACGCCCAAGGGCTGGAACGTGAATTCCCCGGCGTTTTCGCCCGACAACAGGACCGTGTATTTCCTGAGCGGGAAGTCCGGAAGTTCGCAGCTGTATTCCGTGTCATCTACCGGCGGCACGCCGCATCAACTCACGCAGTTCCCCGTCGATGTCGATGCTTTCGCACTGTCACCCGATGGCAAACGCATCGCCTTCAGCGCCGGCGCGTTCGCCGCTTGTGGCAGCGATCTTGCCTGCACGAAAAAGAAGAACGATGGCGTCGGCAAAGGCAAGGCCACCGGAGTCGTCTTCGATCACCTGTTCATCCGCCACTGGGATACCTGGGCCGATGGCCGCATCAATCGGATCTTCGTGGCGCCGCTCGGCGGCAAGGACATGCTGAAAACTGCAACGCTGGTCGGAAGCGACCTCATTGCCGACGTGCCGTCGAAACCATTTGGCGACCTGTCGGACATGGCATGGGCACCGGACGGACGCAGCATCGTCGTCAGCGCACGCTTGTCCAACGGCGACGAGCCGCATTCGACCAACTTCGACCTGTACCTGTTGAATGCCGATGGCAGCGGCAAGGCGAAAAACCTCACCGCAGCCAACAAGGCATGGGACGCGGGTCCTGTGTTCAGCAGCGACGGCAAAACGCTGTACTACCGGGCCATGAAGCGCCCGACGTTTGAAGCCGATCGCATGGCGTTGATGGCGATGGACCTGTCAAGTGGCGCGACACGCGAGATCGATCCGAAGTGGGATCGCTCCGCCGACGGCATCACCTTGTCCGCGGATGGCAAGACCATCTACGCCACTGCGGAAAACGTTGGCGAGCATCCGTTGTATGCGGTCGATATTGCCAGTGGCGGCGTCACCGAAGTGGTCGGCGACGGGGCTATCTCGTCATTCGTGATCGAAGGCCCGACGATGGTGTTCGCACGCAACAGCATGAAGAGTGGCGATCAGTTGTTCACCGGCGGCCTGAATGGCGCAGCTGTACGTTCAATCACTCCAAGTGCGGAACAGATGTTGCCCGACGTCAAATTCGGCGACTACGAACCTTTCACTTTCAAGGGCTGGAATGGCGACACCGTGCATGGCTACGTGGTCAAGCCGTGGAATTACAAGAAGGGCAAAACATATCCAGTGGCCTTCCTGATCCACGGCGGCCCGCAGGGCAGCTTCGGTGACGGCTGGAGCTATCGCTGGAATCCGCAGACGTATGCGGGGCAGGGCTATGCGGTGGTGATGGTCGACTTCCACGGTTCAACCGGTTATGGCCAGGCGTTCACCGATGCAATCTCGCAGCATTGGGGCGATCGCCCGCTCGAAGACTTGCAGAAAGGCTGGAAAGCCGTGCTATCGCAGTACGACTTCCTCAATGGTGACAAGGCGTGTGCGCTCGGCGCCAGTTACGGCGGCTACATGGTGTATTGGATCGCCGGTAACTGGCAGCAGCCGTGGAAGTGCCTGGTCGATCACGACGGCGTGTTCGACAACCGCATGATGGGGTACGAGACCGAGGAGTTGTGGTTCAGCGAATGGGAAAACGGCGGCACGCCGTGGGCCAATCCCGGTGGCTACGAGAAATTCAATCCGATCCTGCACGTCAAGGACTGGCGCGTGCCGATGTTGATCATCCATAACCAGCTGGATTATCGCATTCCGGTCGACCAGGGCATCGCCGCGTTCACCGCGCTCCAGCGCAGGGGAATCGAGTCCAAATACCTGTACTTCCCGGATGAAAACCACTGGGTGCTGAAGCCGCAGAACAGCGTGTTGTGGCATGACACCGTGAATGCCTGGTTGAAGGAACACATCGGGCAGTAGGTTTGCCCTCGCCATCGGTCCATTCACATCGAGTTTGTGCCACTGATCAACGCAGCCGGACATGTCATGGCTGGGCGTCAGTCAGGCAGATTCATTCGACCCGCTGCAATGATTGCAGCGGGTTGGAACGCCATGCGGGACCAAGCTTTGTCCTCGAGCGCAGTTTCGTCACTTGGGCTCAGTCACACCACTTCCAAAACCGCACATGGGGAGCATCAGCCACCCCAAGGTGCGGCATGCGTGATCATCAGAGCCGCAAAGCGTTACGAACCGCCGCCAGGAATTCCAAATCGACCACGCTGCCGATTTTTTCCGTGCGAGTCACGATACGGCCATCGCGATCCAGCAGCACCAACTCACTGGTGTGGTTGAAATCACCGTTGGCAAGCTGGCGATAGCGCACGCCCAGCACCCCGGCGACGGCTCGAACGCCCGCAGGCTTGGGACTGGCGAGCGACCAGCGAGTGGCATCAAGGCCGCGCTTGTTGAACACCGACATCAGGACCGCAGGCGTGTCGCGTTTCGGATCCATGCTGATCAACAGGATTCCCAGCCTGGCTTTGTCTGCTGGCGGCAACGCATGTTCAATCGCCTTGCCACTGTCGACGATCAGCGGGCAGGTGAACTGGCAGGACGTGTAGAACATCGCAACCACCTGCGGCTTGCCGCGTTTGCTGGCCCAGTCCCAGGCATTGCCTTGCTGGTCGGTCAATTGCAGGGGCAACTGGTAGACCGAGTCCTTCGGCAAGGGGGGCCGTGCCGGTGCGGCGAGCGCGCTACAGGCGACGAACATCAGGCAGGCGAAAGCGGAGTTCAGCGGTTTCATTTGATGTCCTTTGCGCAGCGGAAGCCGAGATTGGTGGTGGTGTCGCGTGCTTCAAGCGAGGACAGCATCGCCACCCGCATCAGCACGGCATAGTTCTCGCGATCGTTCATCGACAATGCGCCCGCGCCGCAGAACTTCGCCTTGTCGCTGTCGCCTTGGTTGCGGTTGTCGCTGGACACCAGTAGCGCGGAGAAATCGTCTGTCCATTCCCAGATCAGTCCGTGCAGGTCCTGCACGCCATAGATGTTCGGTGCTTGCAGTCCCGCACGCGGCAGCGGCTGGTTGGACGGCCGGGAATACCAACCCAGGATGCGTTCAAGCCAGACCGGATCCTTGCGGGCATCGCGGCGGGTTTCGTCTGCCGCGGCGGCGTATTCCCATTCGATCCACGTCGGCAGGCGGGCGCCTTGAGCTTCGCAATACGCTGACGCGGCGAACCAGCTCACCTGCGTGACCGGTTGTGCCGGCTGCGCCGTCCCGAGCAGTGTCGGCCCGGCCCAAAGCGATAGATAGCGTGGCTCCGCGAACACCGTCGCGACACGATCGCGTCGCCATTGCGGATGCGCCTGCACGAAGGCGAGGAACTGCGCATTCGTGACCGGCCGCTGCATCAGCTGGAACGGCGCGACGCGCACGCCGTTCTTGCGGTCCTCGTATTTCAGCGCGCTTCGGAAGTTGCCGCCCGGCAGTATTGCGTAGCCCATGTTGCTGCTGTCCATGGGCTTGCTGTCGACGCGCATGCCGCTGGCCACGACACCAGCGACGGGAAGCACGAGCAGCAGCAGGGCAACGAAACCGCGCATCACCGGTCTCAGTGCTCCTCTGCCTCATCCGGCGTCGCAGCCTTGCGACGCGCGGCGACTTCGTCCTTGGTGATACGCCCACCCGGATTGCCCCAGCTGTTGAGCACAAAGGTTCCGATGTTGGCGACTTCGTCGTCGGTCAGCTGCGTCTGCGGCGGCATCATGGAGTTGAAGTCCTTGCCATTGACCGTGACCGGTCCGCTGAGGCCATGCAACATGATGTCGACGATACGCTTGGGCGTCGCGGCCAGAACACTTGACTTCGCCAATGGCGGGAATACCCCTGCAATGCCTTCTCCAGTGGACTGGTGGCAGGTGGAGCAGGTGCCGGTGAACAATGCCTGGCCGGCCTTGACCTGCTCTTCCTGCGTCAACGTGCCTGCGGCATTCGCCGTCGCGGCGGTGGTGACCGCGGCAAGGTCACCCGTCGCGCGTCCACCCAGGTACATCGCGTCGACTTCCTTGCCGGAATAAATCGCCTTGTTTTCCGGCCCCTCGGCCTTGAGCATCGCCAGTGCGCCCTTGTTGAAAGCGCGGAAGATCGAGTGGTCGACGATCACGTAGGTGCCAGGTACCTCGATGTGGAACTGCATGATCGCCGCGCCGCCGGATGGGATCAGCGTGGTCTGCACGTTCTCCTGGAAATGCGTGCCGCCTTCGTACCAGACCTTGTCGAAGATTTCACCGATGACGTGGAAGCTCGACACCAGGTTGGGCCCGCCGTTGCCGACGAACAGGCGCACGGTGTCACCGACCTTCGCCTTCAACGCGTTGTCGCCGGTGAGGGCGCCCTCGCGGCCATTGAACAGCACGTAAGTCGGACGTTCGTCGATCGCCTTCTCCATGTCGAACGGCTGCAATCCTTTCTCGCGGTATTTCCCCATGGTGTAGAAGTCGCCTTGCATCAGGTAGTACTCGTGATCGACCGGCGACAGACCTTCCGGAGGCTCGATCAGGATCAGTCCGTACATGCCATTTGCGATGTGCATGCCGACCGGCGCCGTCGCACAGTGGTAGACGAACAGTCCCGCGTTGAGCGCCTTGAAGCTGAAGCGCGAGACGTGACCGGGCGCGGTGAACGTCGATGCCGCGCCGCCGCCCGGTCCGGTGACGCCGTGCAGGTCGATGTTGTGCGGCATCTGGCTGTCTGGCATGTTGCGCAGGTTCAAGGTGACTGTATCGCCCTGGCGCACACGGATGAACTTGCCCGGCACCGTGCCGCCGAAGGTCCAGAACTTGTACGTCACGCCTTCGGAGATCGGCATCTCTTTCTCGATCACATCGAGTTCGACGATCACATGCGCCGGCGCATGGCGACCGGTCGGCGGCGGCACCATTGGCGGACTGGTCAGGATCGCGTCCACGTCAGGACCCTGCGGCGGGCCGAAATCACCCTTGAGCGAACCGCCGGTGTCGGTTGGTGCAGCCGTGACGGCAACCCTGGCCGCTGCGGCGGACTCGGCGTTGTCGCGGCTGCAACCGGAGAGAACGAATACGGCAAGCGTGATCGCGACACATAACGCACGACGACAGGTCATTGCTCTCATTGGGGACTTCCGGGCATTGAGGATGTGGATACGGTTGTCTCTGGATGGCGGAAGTCTGGCCCACCCGAAGGCGCGACCACCTGACCTGGATCAATTCCAAGCGACAAATGTCGCTCCATTCAACCCGTAGTTGATTCCGGTCAAGGCAGATAAGCCGACCATGGGCGACCGTGTGCGCAATCCAAGGAGGTGCCACATGCCACGACATCTGGGAGTGTACGCAGCCATCGCCGCCATGTTCGCGATCCCCTCGATCGTTTATGGTGCCGGGGCCTCGCCTGAGCCATCACCGCTGCGATTCGAATGGAATGCGCGGCTGCGCCATGAGGCCGTCGCCGACGATGCCTTCGCACGCACTGCGGATGCCACGACGCTGCGTCTGCGCGCGGGCCTGCGCATGCACTTCGGCGCGGGATTCGGTGCCCTGCTCGAAGCCGAGGGCATCGCCAGCGCCGGCGACGCCTACAACAGCGGCGCAAATGGCCGGACGACTTATCCGGCGATCACCGACCCGAAGGGGATCGAATTGAACCAGGCGTGGCTCGGCTGGAAGGGCACACAGGCCAGCGCCACCATTGGCCGACAGCGCCTGCTGTTCGACAACCAGCGCTGGATCGGCAACGTTGGCTGGCGCCAGAACGAGCAGACCTTCGATGCGATCGCGGGCGACTGGCAGATCGCGCCAACGCTGACTGCACGCTATGCCTGGCTTGATCGCGTGCATCGCGTCAACGGCGGCGACGCGCTCGATCCACGCGCCCGTGAACGCGATCTGTCGACGCATCTGTTCAACCTGGCCTGGAAGCGCGGCGCGCAGCAGTGGGTCGGCTATGCCTACCTGCATGACGACCGGGATGTTGCAAGCGTATCGACGGCCACCTACGGCGTGCGCTGGACCGGCACGCACCTTCACGAAGGCAATGGGTGGGGCTGGACGCTGGAATCGGCGCGGCAGCGCGAATACGCCGGCAACCCCTTGTCGTTTTCGCATGCTTATTGGCTCGTTGAACCCAGCATGGCGTGGCATGGCGTGACCTATCGCGCCGGCTGGGAACACCTCGGCGGCAACGGCGTGCACGCGCTGCAAACGCCGCTCGCCACGCTGCATGCGTTCAACGGCTGGGCCGACAAGTTCGTCGTCACGCCGCCCGGTGGGCTGGAAGACCGGTACCTGGGTGCGGGTGGAAAGTTCGGACGCGGATCTTATGCCGGGAAATTGAACTGGGCGGCCGCTTGGCACGACTACGCGGCTGATATCGGCGGAAATTACGGGAGGGAGTGGGACGCGTCAGTTGGTTTTCCGGTCATCAAGGATGTGATTGGCCTGGTCAAGTTTGCCGACTACCGCAGCGACGGCTTCGCGCGCGATACCCGCAAGGTCTGGATGCAGCTTGAATGGACGCACTGACAAAGGGATTGACCAAGCGCTTTCCACAGCGCAGACGCCTGCAGTCATCTCGGTGCAATGTGCCGCGGCGCGAGCTCGCGCAACCAGGGCATCCTGAATGAAAACTGGTCTATCAAGCCAGTTCATCACCGCGCGGATATCGCCGCCATGCAAGGCTTGCATTTTGACTCCGGTTGACCCATGAACCGACCTTCCTCGTTCGACCATTCGCAACTACTGGCTTGCGGCCACGGTGAAATGTTCGGCCCCGGCAATGCGCGCCTTCCGCTACCGCCGATGCTGATGTTCGATCGCATCACCGACATCTCCACCGAAGGCGGCCGCCATGGCAAGGGGCTGATCCGCGCGGAGCTCGATATCCGTCCAGACCTGTGGTTCTTCGCCTGCCATTTCGAAGGCGATCCGGTGATGCCAGGTTGCCTCGGCGTCGACGCGATGTGGCAGCTTGCCGGTTTTTACCTGCCGTGGCTGGGTGAGCCGGGTCGCGGTCGGGCGCTCGGCGTCGGCCAGGTCAAGTTCAGCGGCCAGGTGATGCCCGACGCGAAGCTCGTCAGTTACGAGATCGACATCCGACGGGTCATGCGCGGCAAACTCGCGCTGGTCATCGCCAACGGTCGCACGCTCGTAGACGGCCGCGAGATCTATGGCGCCGACAACCTGCGCGTTGGCTTGTTCATCTCGCCGGAGAATGCCTGACATGCCACCAGCTTCCAACCGACGCGTCGTAGTCACCGGGATTGGCATCGTCTCCTGCCTGGGCAATGACCAGGAGAGTGTCGCGGCTTCGCTGCGTGATCTGCGCCCTGGCATCCGGTTCATCCCCGAATACGCCGAGCTCGGCTTGCGCAGTCAGGTCGCCGGTGTGCCGGAGGTCGACCTGGAGGCGCAGATCGATCGCAAGCTCAAGCGCTTCATGGGCGATGCCGCGGCTTACAGCTACGTCGCGATGCGCGATGCAATCGCCGATGCCGGTCTTTCGGACGAGCAGGTACGCGATGCGCGCACTGGCCTGGTCGCGGGCTCGGGTGGCGGCTCGCCGCATTGGCAGATCGAAACCGGCGATCTGCTGCGCAATCGCGGCGTGCGCAAGGTCGGCCCTTACATGGTGCCGCGCACGATGTGCTCGACCGTCTCGGCGGCGCTCGCGACTGCCTTCGGCATCCGCGGCGTCAGCTATTCGATTGCCGCGGCCTGCGCCACGTCGGCGCACTGCATCGGCGCCGGCGCGGACATGATCCGCCATGGCATGCAGGACATCGTCTTCGCCGGTGGCGGCGAGGAAGTGGACTGGGGGATGACCGTGCAGTTCGATGCGATGGGCGCGCTGTCAACGCATTACAACGACACACCGCAGACCGCCTCGCGCCCGTACGACGTCGACCGCGATGGCTTCGTCATCGCCGGCGGCAGCGGCATTCTGGTGCTCGAGGACTACGAACATGCGAAGGCGCGCGGTGCACGGATCCATGCCGAACTCGTCGGCTATGGCGTGACCTCCGATGGCGTCGACATGGTGGCGCCATCGGGCGAAGGCGCAGTGCGTTGCATGCAGATGGCCATGGCCGGTGTCGACACACCGATTGACTACCTCAATACCCATGGCACCTCGACCCCACTGGGCGATATTGTCGAACTTGAAGCAGTGCGCAGCGCATTTGGGGACGCGGTGCCGCCGTTGTCGTCGACCAAGGGACTGACCGGCCACTCGCTCGGCGCGGCCAGCGTGCACGAGGCGATCTACTGCCTTCTGATGATGCAGCACGGTTTCATGGCCGGTTCGGCGAACATCGGGCAGCTCGACCCTCGTACAGAAGCCTTTCCGATCCTGCGCGCAAGCCGTGATTCGGAGCTGCGCACGGTGATGTCGAACAGCTTCGGCTTCGGCGGCACCAACGGCACGCTGGTGTTCCGGCGAATGGATTGAAGCATCCGCAGAGCGCACGTTGAGCGGCGCGGTCCGATTGACGATCGACGATAAAAGGGCGCTCGAAGCGTCTGCCCCCTGCGAACACTGAAATGAATTCCCGCCTGCTTGATCCGCATCAATGCCGGGAGCCGCGAACCTGCGGACGATGACGCTAATGGCGCCAGCGGGCGTCGCTCAACGGGAGCATGCAATGGAGTTCCATATCAGGATGACCGGATCGATGCCGGATATGCACGCGATCGATGTTGCAATCAGAGATGTCGATCCCGCCGCGGTGATCGATGTGATTCCGGAAAGCGGGCTACTGCGCGTGGCGGCAGCGATGGACGCGGCCGAACTGGTGTCGCTGGTCAACGCCACCGGTTACACGCTGGGGCCGGACCAGGTCTCGCAATTGCCGTCCATCTGCTGCGTTGGATGTAGCGGCTGATCCATTGCGGTGCGAAGCTTGGAGGCAGCCGTCCGGAACGGACATGCCTGCTGATTTTTCCAAATCAGGGTTGCCCCTGCGTTTGCTGTTGATGGAAGCAGCGGTCAGTAGTCGACGTCATGCCAGCGGCCGTCAACAAGCGTGGTTTCCAGCGCCGCAGCCCACGATGCAGGATCGAGATCATGGCGTTGCAGCCATGCCGGGTCGAACAGCGTCTGGTCGTAGCGTTCGCCCCGGTCGCACAGCAGGCTGACGATGCTGCCGCGCTCGCCGCGCGCCTGCATGCGGGCAGCGAGCTGCAGGCACGCGATGAAATTGGTGCCCGATGATCCGCCGTAGCGGCGACCCAGAAGCGATTCGAGACGCCAGGCGGCGGCGATCGATGCGGCATCCGGCACCTCGATGACCTCGTCGACGATTTCGAACAGGAAGCCCGGCTCCACGCAGGCGCGGCCGATACCTTCGATCACGGTCGGATGGCTGGCGCGCGCCGCGCGGTCGCGCTTGCGCCAGCCGTGCGCAAAGGCGCCGCCAGCCGGCTCGGCAACGCACAGCTGTGTACGCAGGCCGCGATAACGCAGGTACCGGCCGATCGTCGCCGACGTTCCGCCGGTGCCGGCGCCGCAGACGATCCAGGCGGGCTCCGGAGCGGGTTCCTGTGCCAGCTGGTCGAGGATCGATTCGGCGATGTTGTTGTTGCCGCGCCAGTCGGTCGCGCGTTCTGCCAGGCCGAACTGGTCGAGGTGGCAAGCACCGCGCGCCGCATGCAACATCGCGCGCGCGTGCACGTCGGCCGGATCGTCGACAAGATCGCAATGGCCGCCAAGCGCCTGGACGTCGGCGATCTTGCGCGGTGCGGTGCAAGCGGGCATCACCGCAACGAACGGCAGGCCAAGCAGGCGCGCGAACCATGCCTCGGAGATCGCGGTACTGCCCGACGACGCATCGACCACGGTCTGTTCCGCCTGCAGACGCCCGTTGCACAACGCATACAGGAACAACGAGCGCGCAAGCCGGTGCTTGAGGCTGCCGGTTGGGTGCGAGGCTTCGTCCTTGAAATAGAAGCCGATGCCGGGAAATCCGGGGAACTGCAGGCGCAACAGATGGGTGTCGGCGGAGCGTGCCGCTTCCTGATGCAACCGCAGCAGCGCTTGTCGGTTCCAGTCGCGCTCGTCGACAGGGGAAGCAACCGCTTCAAATGGCGCGCTGGCCTGCGGCAGGTTGCGTGGCATCGTCATTCTCCCGCCAGCAACATGCGTACGCGCCGGGTGAGGTGTTCGAAATACAGGTCGATGTACCCGATGCCGTTCTCGTGATCGATCAGGTAGGGATTCATCAGCGTATGTCGCAGGATCACGAGTCGATCGCTGCCGCTTTCATTGACGTCGTCACTACCGAATGTCGCCGGGTCGAGTCCGAGCGCAGCGGAGATGCGCTGCATCTCGCGCGCACCGAGCGCTTCAGGCCGCAGTGTCGTGATCGAACCGAAAAACTGCTTGAGCTGCAACGGTTGGCGTGGATCGCAACGCAATTCGTCGTGCAGGCTGCGCAGGAAAGCGTTCGCGCTGGCGACATCGGTATTGCCGACCGGGTTGAGCGCCAGGCAGACCAGGTTGCTGTCGGGCGCGAATGGCACCAGCGCATGCGCTACGTCGCCGATGTCGCGCGCGAACTCCAGTGCCCGCACGTGGAAGGCTTCGGCCGCGAGCACCGTCTGCCGTAGCAGCAGACCGAAGCGGCCATGGTCGAGGGGCAGCACCCTGTGCGTGACGTAGACCGCGGCAGCCGTAGCTCCGGGCTTCGAGCCTTCCGGGATGAACCGGCCGAGGTGGCGGTAACGCGCGAGGTAATCGTCGGCCGACGTCGTGTGGAAGACGTAGTCGGCTTCCTCGGCGAGCAACGCGACTGCGCGATGGTCGCGGCAGATGAAGGCACCGGCACCGTAGGGGAGGTAGCCCAGCTTGTGGGGGTCGACGGTGATCGAATCGGTCTGGCCGAGCGCGGCGAAGGCGGCATGGATTTCGGGCTGCGGAAACACGTGGAAGTCCCGAGCGACGTCCTGACGTGGACGCAGGCTGCCGTCGGGATTGCGGAACAACGTGGCGAGATAACCACCCCAGGCGGCGTCGACATGCACGCCGAAGCCAAGTCCGCGCGGCTGCCAGCGATCACGCGCCGCCACGACCGCGTCGACCGGATCGATCGTGCCGTATTCAGTAGTGCCGAGAACAGCCACGACCAGCAGAACCGGCTGGCGGTCCCGCGCGTGGACTTCAAGCGCCGCTTCGAGTGCCTGGGCATCCAGACGCATGCCGGTCGCAGGCAGCAGCTGCAGCTGCTCGCGACCCAGGCCCAGCAACTTCAGGCCCTTGCTCCAGGAGTAATGCGCGGTGCTTGGCGCGAGCACCTGGGGTACGCGCAGCTCGGGATGTCGGGCGAAGAAGCCGGCGAGACCGAGTTGCTCGATGCGTTGCGCCTCGACCCGCGCGCGCCAAAGCTTGCGCTCACCATTCTTCTGCGTGGCCAGCCACGCTTGCCATTGCCCCAGCAGCGCGATGCCGGCATCAGGGCCGAGGTTGAATGCGGCCCAGTCGTCCTCGGGCAACGCAATCTCTGGCACCTGCGCGGCACGCAACGCAACCGGAAACGACTTCAGCGTGAGTGCCAGTCGCAGCGCCTGGTAGTTCGCCAGCGTGCCGCCCGAGGTCAGATGGCCGAAGGCGCAGTCGGCGCGCGTCGGGTCGGCGGGATAACCAAGCATCCGGGCGAGTTGCAGCCCAACCTGCACCTCCATGTCGACCGTGACCGGTGCGGCATCCTCGCTGACATTGTTCGGGTTGTATGGAAGGGTCAGCATCTGCGCCGCCAGTCCCGGCAGCAGCAGGTCCGACACCATGTGTCCCATGTAGCGAGGACTGTGGAACGGCACTGACTTCTTCAGTGCGGCGGAAAGCTGGTGCAGCTCGCGGCGCAGGCGCGCCTCGAAGGCCTGGTAGTCCGGGTGTTGCGCCGCATGCGTCGGGATCGCCGGTGGGTCCTCGGGATGGAAGTTGCGACGCCAGTAGACGTGGTCGCGCAGACCCTCGACAACGAGTTTCTCCAGCAGGGTGTCGTTCTCGCCATACGGTCCTAGAAAACAGGCATCGAGGGTTGCGCGATCGGGATCGCGGCTGGAATCACGTCCCGCAGTGCAATCGCGATCGACGGGGAGGGGGAGGTGCATGTCCATGCAGCGGTGCTCCGGCACCAGGTGTTATCGACAGGCTAGGTGCCGCAGCTGCGGACGACATTGACCCTGATCAACCCGGAGCGTGATGGACGCGCCCTCGGCCGAAACGGGCGGTCAGTCGCGCCGCGTGCTTCAACCAAACCAGCGGAAGAAGATCCCGAGTGGATGATGCGCGAGCGCAATGCTGATGACGAACGCAAACACCAGCAGTGCTGCAACATAGAAGCCGATGCGCGCGTTGCGCGTGCGTGCACGCCGCAGCGCAAAGGTTGCCAGCACCACATACACGACGATCAGCGCCAGCTTGGCTGCCAGCCAGCCGTTGCCGAACATCGCCCACGGCAGCGTCGTCAGCAGCATCAATGCCGCGGTCAGCAAGGTCGTGTCGATTGCATAACTGAGCCAGCGCACCGGCAACGCCAGTGGCCAGCGTGCGCCGGACAGCACGGCTGCACCGCGGATCGCGAATAGCGATCCACTGGCCAGCACACACGCGACGTGGACGGCCTTGATCTGCGGATAGAATTCGATCAAGCCGCTGCTCATCCCGGCTTGCCATCCGCGCGCGGCGACAGATAGATGCGGCCGATGCGCGAGACCCACGGCGCGAAGGCCACCAGCCAGCCGCAGGCGGCAACCGCTTGCCAGGCCATGCTGTCGGGTTCGAGCTCAGCGCAGATGCGCAGCAACGCAACCAACTGGATCGCGACGAATGCGAACCAGGCCACGCGCGGCATCATCAGCGCACGCCCGGAATGCCCCTGCGTCACGCGCGTCACCATCGCGATCAGGACGCTGCCAAAAAAGCCGATGAACAACGCATGTGCCGGCGCGCGGCCGAGCCAGAACATGCCGGTGGCGATGTAGGCCAGCGACTGCGCCGAATACAGCGCGAACGCGATCGGCAACCATGCCAGGCCGACGAACAGCACCGTCAGGATTCCCGGCTTGGGAGCACGCGGCCACCAGCGCCACCACAACGTTACGGTCAGCGCGAGCAGTGGCAGGTCGGGCAGCCAAAGCCAGCGGTAACCGTGCACCAGTTCGAGTGCCAGATGCAGCAGAGCGAGCGCCCAGAACACACCCATCAACCACAGCGGCCGCCACGGCTTGTATCCGACGACGACATTGCCGGCGAAGAACGGAAACATGCGATGCGCGACCGTGACGAAGACCGGCAACAACAATCCGAAGGTGCCGATCTTGATGCTGGTGAAGACCCAGAGTACCGACGCGCCCAGCAGGAAGCCGATCCATGCCAGCAATCCGGCCAGACCCAGCAGCAACGCTGCGTAGCAGGAACGCGCATGCCAATTCCTGCCGGTGTCGCGCAACAAGATTGGTCCGAGCGCCGCCAGGCCCGCGCACCATCCGGCCAGCGTGAGCAGCGCGCCGATCAAGACGCCGGGGCCGCCTAAGATCGCACCCGACAGCGTCGCGAGTTGTCCGCCGAACAGACCGATACCGACCGGCAGGAATCGCCATCGCGGAATGTCGGGCTGCCCGATCCAGCGTGGGAACGTGGTCAGCAGGAAGCCGAAGAAAAAGCTCGGCAACACCTGGTACTGCATGACGAAAGCATGCATCCAGCCTGCGTAAAAGCGCGGCTGCGGCATCGGGAACAGCGGCCAGCGCGTGCTCAATAACCAAGCCGCCCACCACGCCATCGCCAGCATCACGTTGCTCGCGCCGATGAAGAACATCAGCCGATGTGGCGCACGGCCGAGCATGTGGATTGAAAGCCTGGGTTGCGCGATCGTGTTCATGCGTCCCAGTCTGGGGCGTCGACGTGCGTGATGCGTTGATCCACGTCAAATGGAATTGGCAACAGAGCCGTGAGTCCGGAATCAAAACACGAACAGGGCAGTCGAAACCGCCCCGTCGCTGGCCGCCAGGATTTTTTCGTCAGTCGATCGCCTCGACGACACCGCCGGGCACCGTCTCGCGCTTGGGCGCAATCCACAAGCGAAGCACGAACCACGCCAGCGATATCGCACCGACACTGAAGATCGTGTCGCCCGGCACGCGCATCCAGATCAGCAGCTTCACGATTGGCTGCTGCATGAACTCGGCCGAGCGCGCGTAGGCGTAGCCATGCTCGAGCACCGCCAGCAGCTGCAGGATGCCCAGCGGCAGCAGGGTGAACACGGCCATCATCGACAGCCCGATGTTGAGGCACCAGAACGACATCTTCAGCGGTCGCGTATCCCACACCATCTGCCCGCGTAGTCCGCGCAGGCAGAACAGCATCAGCGCGATGCCGAGCATTCCATACACGCCGAACAGCGCGGTGTGGCCATGCAATGCGGTCAGGTTGAGACCCTGCATGAAGTACAGCGACAGCGGCGGATTGATCAGGAAGCCGAACAGGCCCGCGCCGACCAGGTTCCAGAACGACACCGCGATGAAGAACAGCACCGGCCACTTGTAGCGTGCCATCCATGGCGTGGCCTTGCCGAGTTTCCATGTGTGGTAAGCCTCGAAGCCGATGTACGCCAGCGGCACGACTTCCAGCGCACTGAAGCTCGCACCGAGCGCCACGACTGAAGTGGGCATTCCGACAAAGTAGAGGTGATGCAGCGTACCGAGTACGCCGCCCGCCATGAAGATGATCGTCGCGAACAGCACTGCCGTGGTTGCCACCGACGTCTTGATCAGGCCGAGGCGAGTGAAGATCAGCGCCATCACTGCGGTCGCGAACACTTCGAAGAAACCTTCGACCCACAGGTGCACCAGCCACCAGCGCCAGTACTCGACTTCGGAGATGTGGGTGTGTTCGCCCCACATCAGCGCCGCGCCGTAGAACATGCCGATTGCGACCGTGGACAGGAAAAGCAGGCCGACGATCGACTTCGAGGCGTTCGCCGGGCCACGCAGGATCGGCCACAGCGCGCGGCCGACCAGGGTCACCCACAACCCAAGGCCAACGAACAGGAACCACTGCCAGAAACGACCCATGTCGGCGTATTCCCAGCCCTGGTGGCCAAACCAGAAGTTGTACTTCAGGCCCAGCTTCTGCATCACCGCCAACCATTGGCCAGTGAACGAACCGACCACGATGAGCAGCAGGCAGACGAACAGGAAATTGACGCCCAGACGCTGGAACTTCGGCTCATGCCCCGACAGCGCCGGCGCGATGTACAGCCCGGTCGCAATCCACGCCATCGCGATCCACAGCACCGCCAGTTGCGTGTGCCAGGTGCGCGAAAGCGAGTAGGGCAGATAGTCGGACAACGCGAAGCCGTAGACCTTCTGGCCCTCGACCTGGAAGTGCGCGGTGATCGCACCCAGCAAAATCTGTGTCAGGAACAGTGCCAGCACCACCCAGAAATATTTCGCGGTCGCGCGCATCGACGGGGTGATCCGCAGCAACGCGAATGGATCGGTCGCCGGAATCGTGTGCGGTTCCTCTGCTCGCCCGTGGCTGACGGCGTAGTGCCAGCCAAATGCGCCGATGGCCGCGATCAGGAACAGCACGCTGAACACCGACCACAACCACAACGCCGGCGGCGGGACGTTGCCGACCAGCGGCTCACTCGGCCAGTTATTGGTGTAGGTGATCTTCTTGCCTGGCAGCGGCCTGCTCGCAAGCACGCCATTGGTGGGCGCGCTGTCATTGGCCACGCCGTTGTCCGGACGCTCGGTGGTCGCCGCCCACGCCGCCCACCAGAAGAAGGCGGTCAACGCGCGTCGATGTTCCATGGTGTCGACCGTGTCATCCTTCATTGCATAGTCTTCGCGCAATGCCGCGGTCGCCGGGTCGTTGCCGAACAGGCTTTCGTAGTGCGCCGCGACATTTGACAGCGCGATGACGCGGTCCTGCGTCAGCGTGATGGTCTTGGTCGCGGGGTCGTAGGTGTTGGCCCGCATCATCGCCTGCAGGCGCGCGCGCAACGCGGCTTGCTGTTCGGCCGGAAGGTCGGCATAGGTCGCCATGCCCCCGTCGCGACGCGCCCAGAGGTCGAGCACTTCGGTGGCTTCGCGATGCAGCCAGTCCGCGCTCCAGTCCGGGGCGACATAGGCGCCGTGGCCCCAGATCGAGCCCAGCTGCATGCCACCCATCGATTGCCAGACTTCCCGGCCTTCCTCGATATCGGCACGTGTATAGACGACCGTGCCATCGACTGCGATCACCTGTTCGGGGATTGGCGGCGCGGCGCGGAAGATCTCGCCTCCCGCCCATAGCAGTACGGCGAACGACGCAACGAGCAGGGCGGCCAGCGCCAGCCATAGCTTCCGGGTGCTACTCATGGACGGGTTCATGGACGGTCTCCAGTGTGGATGCCGCCATTTTGGTTGCGGTCCAATCGGGCCGCCATGACTCAGATCAAGTGGCGTGACCTGCTCGCGAATGCCGGTGGCGACCGCGACGTGACAGGCAATCGCGGTCGCGCTTGGCTCAGTTGCGCAGTACCGGTGCGGCCAGGACTTCGAGTTTGCGGCGGTCGACCAGTTCGACTTCGCGCCGATCCACGGTCAGCAGTCCATCGTCCTGGAAGCGCTTGAGCACCCGGCTGACGGTTTCCGGGGCGAGGCGGAGGTAGTTGGCGATGTCGGTGCGCGCCATCGTCAGCTGGAAGCGATTGGCTGCAAATCCGCGCGCGACCAGCCGCTGGGACAGGGTCATCAGGAACGCCGCCATGCGCTGGTCGGCGGTCCAGTCACCCGACAGCAGCGAGGCGTGGCCGATATCACGGCTGAGCAGCCGGAACAGATGCTGTTGCAGGCCGGGCAGGCGCGCGGCCAGCAACGATATCTTCGGGAACGAGAACCGGCACAGCATCACCGTGTCCAGCGCGACTGCATTGCACGGGTAATGCTCGCCATCGATCGCGTTGAGGCCGATGACTTCGCCGGGCAAGTGGAAGCCGAGTACATGCTCGCGTCCATCGCGGTCGATCACGTAGGTCTTGACCGTCCCGGCGCGCACCGCGGCGATCGCCTCGAATGCATCGCCTTCGCGGAAGATGTGATCGCCGGCGTGGAGCGGTCCGACGTGCTCGACCAGCACGTGCAGGTCCATCAGCGCGCTCTTGTCCATGCCCTGCGCCAGGCAAGCCTGCGAGAACGCACAGGTCGAGCAAAAGTGCAGTGCGTCGCCGTCGTCAGCCAGCGTGCGCCGATCGACACGGGGGAATGCCGGTTCGCTCATGTCGCGGTGCACGCCCGACAAGGCCTGCTCAAGCATGGCCAGCTCAAGCAAGGCAAGCTCAGATCGCGCGGGAGAAGCGTGGCGTGGTCACAACGGTGGATTTGTCGAGGTATCGGTCGAAGCACATGGCAATATTACGCAACAACAGCCGGCCTTGCCTGGTCACCAGGATGCGATGCGGCTCCCGGCGCACCAGTCCGTCGTCCACAAGTGCTTGCATGCGCTCCAGCGCAGGCGCGAAATACTGGTCGAAATCGATCGCGTAGCGGCGCTCAAGCGCATCCATCGGAATCTCGCCCTGGCACATCAGGTGCTGGATCAGGTCCGCGCGCAACTGGTCGTCCTGGCTGAGCTGCATGCCCCGGAACACCGGTAGATGGCCTTCATCGATCGCCATTTGCCAGCTTGGCAAGTCGCGCAGGTTCTGGCTGTAGCTGTCGCCGATGTGGCTGATCGCGCTCACGCCCAGGCCGATCAGGTCGCTGTCGGCATGGGTGGTGTAGCCCATGAAGTTTCGGTGCAGGCCACCGCGCGCCTGCGCCTGCGCGAGTTCGTCGTCGGGCAGGGCGAAATGATCCATGCCGATGTACACGTAACCGGCGTGCGTGAGCTTGTCGATGGCCAGTTCCAGCAGCGACAGTCGGGTTTCTGCATCGGGCAGGTCCGTGGCCTGGATCTGCCGTTGCGCCTTGAACAACTCAGGCAGGTGCGCGTAGCCATAGACGGCAACGCGATCGGGACGCATGCCGATCACCGTGTCGAGCGTGTGCGCGAATCCATCCGCGTGTTGCTTCGGCAGGCCGTAGATCAGATCGATGTTGACCGAGCGAAACCCATGTCCATGGCACGCGTCGACGACCGCCTGCGTTTCTTCGACGCTCTGGATGCGATTGACCGCGGCCTGCACGTTGGGATCGAAATCCTGCACGCCAAGGCTGGCGCGGTTGAAGCCGATCTCGGCCAGTACCGCGATGTCGGCAGGATTGGTGAATCTGGGATCCAGTTCGATCGACAGGTCGCGGTCTGCCGATCCCGAGAATAAAAAATGCCGGCGCAGGCAGTCGACGATTTCCCGAAGCTGCTCCGGCGAGAGAAAGTTGGGCGTGCCACCACCAAGATGCAACTGGATGACTTCGCGATCGCGATCGAACAGTGCCGCGCTTAGCGCGATCTCGCGATACAGGCGAGGAAGATAGGTTTCCGAACGCGTCGTATCGCGAGTAATGATTCGGTTGCAACCACAGTAGAAGCACGGACTCATGCAGAACGGGACGTGCACGTAAATCGAGATCCGGCGCGGGATCGGGTCCCCATTGCTGGCGATCGCTGCCTCGCGAAGTTGTACTTCGGTAAACGACGACGAGAATTGAGGCGCGGTCGGGTACGAGGTGTAGCGCGGTCCCGGCCGGTCGTAGCGGCGCAACAGCTCGGAATCGAATCGGGATAGCGTGCTCATGGCTGCAGCCTAAGGTCCGCGAATGCTCTGCGCCTTGATCAGGGTCAACTGCGGGTGGCAATCGCGCTCTTGACAGGGGCTGTCGCCGGGTGAACCCTATGAAAGGGCGCAGGCGCCCGGTAACGCCTTTGGCAGGGGATGGTGATGAACCAGGACAACCGCCCGGCACGGCCCTATGCCGGACCTCCCCGCCGCAAGGGCGTGGATCGCCGGAAGACCTCGAATCGACGCGAAGAAATACGCTTCGAGCCTAGCAAGGAAGATCGACGCAGTGGCAAGGATCGCCGTCAGCATGGCGGCTGGGACGACACGTTGACCCGTTAGATCGAGACGTTACAGCCACTGCACCTTGCGTAGGTAGCGATACAACAGCACGCACACCACGATGACGACCGCGATCAGGATGTGGTAGCTGTAACGCCCGTGTAGTTCCGGCATGTACTGGAAATTCATGCCATACCAGCTGGTGATCAGTGTCGGCGCCGCGAGCAGTGCGGCCCAGCCGGCGAGTTTCTTGACGATTTCCCCCTGCGCGATGGTGACCAGCGACAGGTTCATCCCCATCGCGGCGGTCATCATTTCGCGCATGGTGTCGGTGGATTCGTTGACGCGCATCGCGTGGTCCAGCACGTCGCGGAAATACGGTCGCACATCCTTCTGGATCAGGTCGCTGTGCATTCGCGTGAGTTGCGAAAGGATGTCCTGCAGCGGCGACACCGCAAGCCTGAGCTGGGTCAATTCGCGCTTGAGTTCATACAGCTTGATGATGGTGTCGCGTCGATAGGTTTCGCCGAAAATGTCCCGCTCGAGCCGGCCCAGTTCGTCTGCGAATTCCGTCGCGATCGGCAGGTAATGGTCGACGATGAAATCCAGGATGGCGTACAGGCCATACGACGGCCCCATTGCCAGCAGCTCGGGCTCGCGTTCGACCCGTTCGCGCACAGGCGTGTAGGACATCGAGGCCCCATGGCGCACGGTCGCCAGATAGCGATGCCCTAGGAACGCGTAAGTTTCGCCAAACTGGATATGGCCATCACCGACCTGCGCGGTGTGCATCACGACGAACAGGGAATCGCCATACGCTTCGATCTTCGGACGCTGGTGGGCATGCTGTGCGTCCTCGATCGCCAGATCGTGGAGGCCGAATTCTTCCTGCAGTTTGTCCAGCAACCCGGCGACCGGTTCGTACATGCCCACCCAGACGAAGCTGCCATCGTCGACCGCCAGGACATCGCTGATTTCGTCCAGCGTGATATCGCGGCGCTTGCCCTGGCGATCGTAGGCTGCGCAATTGATCACGCAGGCCGGAGTGGTGGCAGGTGGCGTACTCATGGGGGGCGTGCTGGAGGCATTCATGCGTGGATCGTCCCCCAGCGCGAGTCCTGCGACAAGTCAGCGCCGCCGCAGGCTGACGAACAAGGCCAAGTGGACCGGCAGGAGCAGTGCGATCCAGTGCGTGTTGTCCTGCTCGGGAAACGGAAGCCAACGCATGATCCATGCCATCAGCGCGCAGGCCGCAACCACGCCGAGCCCGCGACGAAACCAGGCCCCGGCTGGATGCCCGCGCGCGATTCGCCATGCGCCTTGCAACAGAAAAAAACTCAGCGGATTGAACAGCAACAGGTTCTGGTTCGCCCAGCCCGCGTTGTGTGCGGTGCCCAGCCAGATGAACAACATCAGCCCGCCCAGCAGGCCTGCCACCATCCAGATGGGAAGTGCCACCGACGCCAGTGCACGCGGCGCGACGCGGCCAAGCCATAGCAACGCCAAAGCGGCCACTGCGCCAGACAGCAACCATGGCCACCAGGGCCGCGGGAACTCCGTGGGTTCGGGTGCGATGCGATGCGGCAGCAGCTGTTGCGACGCGGACACCAGCGGCTGCCCGTCGCTTGCGGTTGCTTCGTGCAGGCTGTCGGCCAGCCGCATTGGCACGAATGCCTCCTCCCAGCGCGATAACGGTACGTCGGCGTAGGGCCCTAGCCCCACATCGAATCCCAGCCACATCAACGGCGCCGGCGATGCCAGGCGCACGGCTTCGGTGCGATAGGTATTTCCTCGGGAACGCGCCGACAACTGCCGTCGTAACCTGCCCCCAAGCGCACGATCGATTGCATCGCGCACGCGGGTAGCGCAATTGTCGGTGAAGTACTGGTAGCGGTAATGCGAATTTTCCGGTTGCGCATTGATGGCGAGCGCGGTCGACAGGTGCATGGCCTGCTGTGGCGTCAGGTTCAACCACTGGATCGACACCCCGCGGCCAACGTTGCGGTAGTAGATCAGATCCTCGCGCAACGGCAATGCAACCAGTTGGTAACGCATCTCGCCGCGCACGAATCGAGGCACGAAATCCGGTTCGGACGGGTCGAAGAATCCAAAGTTGTACGACACTGGATCGCCACGGGAAGGATCGTCGACGACCAGTGCATCGTGGCCAAAGCGTTCCCAGAAGATTTCGCCCGGCTGCATCGTCATGACACCGACGCGCAATCCGTGGGTCGGGCCAAAGGGAGCCGCAGCAGCTGTTCCCGCGAACAGTGCCAGCAACATACCCAGAACGAACCGCACCCAGCTGCCCATGGGAATGCTAGTGATCGGCATGGACGCTCAGATGCAGCGCATGCAACCTGCGCGCATCGGCGCGCGCAATGCGGAAACTGAAACGACCCAGCGTCAATTCCTCGCCCGCTTCGGGCAGGTGGCCGATCGCGGCCGTCACGAGGCCGCCAATCGTGTCGTATTCGTCGTCGTCGAAATCCGCGCCAAAGCGCGCGTTGAAATCGCTGATCGGCGTCAGTGCATCCACCACGAATTGACCGTCGGCCTGGGCCGCGATCAGTGCCGTTGTGTCTTCCGCCTCGTCGTGCTCGTCGTCGATCTCCCCGACGATCTGCTCCAGGACGTCTTCGATCGTGACCAGGCCGGCAACGCCGCCATATTCGTCGATGACGATCGCCATGTGGTTGCGTGACTGCCGGAATTCACGCAGCAGCACGTTGAGTTTTTTCGATTCCGGGATCAGGACCGCCGGGCGCAGCAATTCGCGCACCTTGCCGGTGCCATGCGCGGGATCGTGATCGGCGACCACGCCCCGCAGCAGGTCCTTCGCCAGCAGGATCCCCAGGATTTCATCGCGCTGTTCACCATGCACCGGGAAGCGGGAATGGCCGGATTCCACCACCTGCTTCATCAACGTCAGGAATCGTTCGTCGGCCGACAGCGCGATCATCTGCGCCCGCGGGATCATGACGTCCCCGACGGTGAGATCGGACACCGCGATCGCGCCTTCCATCATGCGCAATGTGTCGGCTGCGATCAGCCCGTCGGCCTGCGCATCGCGCAGCAACTCGACGAGGTCCTCGCGCGTGGACGGTTCCCCGGACAGCATCGAACCAATACGGTCCAGCCACGAACGCCGTTTTTCGGGAATTTCCGGATCGGAACTGAGGTCGAGGGCGTCGTCTGACATCGTGGAGTGAATGAAGCGCCGGGCTTGGAGCGACAGCGGAGTCTAGCGCGGAACCATCGACGCACGGTGAAACGACCAGCCAAAACCCGTTAGTCTTCCTCCATCCGGCAGGCCTTTCATCCAAGGGGACAAGACATGACGACGGCAATGGAGATGACGCCAGAAATCCAGATGTTGGCCTGGGCAAGTGCATTGGGGCTTGCGCAGTTGGTCCTGGACGCGACATTGGTGACCGCCCAGCGTGGCTTGAAATGGAATGTCAGCGCGCGCGATGGCGAGCCGGCGCCGCTGACGGGCGTGGCGGCTCGGGTGCATCGTGCTTTCCTCAATTTCCTCGAGACTTTCCCCTTCTTCGTCGCTGCAGTCCTGGGGGTGGCGCTGACAGGGCGCGCCAATGCCGCGACTGCGCTGGGCGTGCAGTTGTATTTCTGGGCACGCGTGGTCTATGTCCCGCTCTATGCCGCCGGCATCCCGTATGTGCGCACTCTCGCCTGGGCAGTGTCACTGGCGGGCCTGCTCAAGGTGCTGGCAGCACTGTTCTGAGCACGGGCGATGATGACTTTACTAGCTGATCGAATTACCGCCTCGACGGTTGTCGACACCGCACCATTTCCCGTGCTGGTTGCCCAGGATGTGCTCGATCGCGGCGCCGAGCAGGCGTTGGGGGATGCGTTTCCGCGCTACCGCGGTGCCGGATTTTTCCCCTACGCCCATAGCGACTGCGGGCCGGCGATGCAATCACTGGTCAACGAACTGACGTCTTCGGTGTTCGCCGATCGCATCGGCAACCTGCTCGGCATCGAGCATCTGTCGCAATATCCAGTACTCGTCACCATTTGCCGCGCGCTCAACCTGCGCCACGGCACCATCCATACGGACAGCCAGTCGAAGGTCGCCAGCGCGCTGTTGTATCTCAATCCGGACTGGGCGCCATCGCACGCCGGCTGTCTTCGATTCCTGTCCTGCGGCAATGACATCCAGGCGCTGGTGGCTCCGGAGATTCCTCCCGTCTACGGGACGCTGACCGCGTTCCGCCGCACCGACAACTCCTTCCATGGGCACCTGCCGTACGAAGGAGAGCGACGGGTGATCCAGGTGGCCTGGCTGGTCGATGCGGCAGCGGTGGATCGCAAGACCCGTCGCGGCCGTTTTTCACGGTCGATCAAATGGCTGTCCGGCCGCCTGGATGGTTGGTTCGGACGCGGCCGCAAAGACGATGCATCGCATCTGGATTGACGACCGCTGCTGAACTGCTGATCGATGGATTCCGCCCCCATCAATCCCGGGGAAGGCGTTATGGCCCGGCAGTGACCTGTATCCGGATGTCGCCCAATCCGACCACTTGGCCTGCACGAATCTTGCAGGTCTTGCGCAGTTCGACCTGGCCATCCACGGTAACCGCGCCGCTGGCGACAACAGCCTTGCCGCCGCCGCCGCTGTCGCAGGCGCCGGCAAGTTTCAGCAATTGGTTCAGCGCCACGTAGTCGCGGTCCAGGACAAAGCGGATCAGCGGCATGGTCGGTCGCAAAGAAAAAGGTCGCGTCAGCCTCGCAGCGACGCGACCTTCATGCAAGGAGAAATCAACCCTTGTAAAGGGCGGGGAACATCTGCTTGAGCTCGACCAGCTTGGGCGCGTCGTTGAAGACGATGTACGGCTCGTTCGGGTGCAGGCTCAGGTATTTCTGGTGATAGCCTTCAGCGGCATAAAACGCCTTGAGCGGTTCGACCTTGGTGACAATCGGGGCCGAAAACACCTTGGCTGCACTCAACTGCGCGACATACGCCTTGGCAACATTCTGCTGTGCCGCGTTGGTCGTGTAGATCTCCGAACGATATTGCGTGCCACTGTCCGGTGACTGGCGATTGAGCTGGGTCGGATCGTGCGCGACCGAGAAGTAGACCTTCAGCAGCTGGCCGTAGCTGACTTTGGTGGGGTCGTAGACGACCTTGACCGACTCGGCATGGCCGGTGCGACCGGTACTGACGGTTTCGTAGTTGGCGGTATTGGCATCGCCGCCGCTATAGCCTGACGTCGCCTGTTTGACGCCCTTGACGTGATCGAAGACGGCTTCCACGCCCCAGAAGCAGCCGCCCGCAAACACGGCGGTCTGGTCGCCCTTGGCGGCGGGCACATCGACCTTGGCATCGGGTAGTGCGACAGGCTTGCTGCGGGCGAAACCGGAACTGCACGCAATCAGGCCCGCGAACAGCGCAACGCCGAGCAGGGACCTGGTGGGGACGGAGGAAGTAGTACGCATTTTCAGGCTCCAGATGTGGTGCAAATAAGTTGGGAAAATCTCAGGCCTTGGCGAATTTGAGTGCGACCGAATTCATGCAATAGCGCAAGCCGGTCGGCTTGGGGCCATCATCGAACACGTGACCCAGGTGCGCATCGCAGCGCGGGCAGGAAATCGCGGTGCGGGTCATCCCGAACATGTGGTCGCCCGATTCCACGACGTTGTGTTTGTCGATCGGCTGCCAGAAGCTCGGCCAGCCAGTGCCGGATTCAAATTTCGTGGCCGCGTCGTACAACGCGGTATCGCAGCACACGCAACGGAACACGCCCTTGTCATGCACATTGAGGAGGGATCCGCTGTAAGCGCGCTCGGTACCGGCATGGCGGGTAACGTCGAAAGCCAGCGGGGACAGCTGCTTGCGCCATTCGGCTTCGCTCTTGATGACCTTGTCCACCGCAACGGTCTTCAAGCGCTTGCCATCGTTGGAGAACTCCACCAGCGTGACCTTGCCCGACTTGGCCTTGGCCGAGGCATTGGCAGGCGCGGCCGCTTCGCTCTTGCGTGCGCAACCCAAGGCCAGCGCCGTCAGTGCCAGCGTGGAAGTCGTCATGAAATTTCGCCGGGTCACGGCGGCAGGGGTGGCCAGCTTCGACAGGTTGTTCATAAGATCAAATACGTCCGTTGGGCAAGAGAAGATGCGCGACACGCAGAGGCATTCAGGAAGTCTTTCTGCCGTCTTTGTGCCACTGTTGTCATGAGACCCGAAGACAAGCCAAACGGTTCGCCCGGGGCGCGTACGTTGCAGCTGCGTTCATGCTGGACGGGTCGCATCATTCGACACCGCGGCTTGCGTCAGCGAATGGGCAATTCGAGGCGCCGGCCGTTCCAGTCGATGATCACGCCCTGGGTCGTGATCGCCGTGACGATGGTTTCGCCAAGGCGATCGCCTTCGTGCAGCCGGTTGCCATCAAGGATGACGAAGCGCTGGGTGGGGTCGTCGTTCCACATGTGCATGCTGAGCTTCAATGGTGGAAGACCCCTGCGCTCGTCGATGGTCAGGTCGGACAGGTGCAGGACAGCGCCATTCCCTGCCGCCGCAGGCATTGAAGGAGCGATTGCGACTGGCGCGGGGGCGTGGGACACCACCGGCAAATCACGGGGTAAGGATGGCGCAGCGGCTGCCGGGGCTGCTGCCGCGATTGGTGCGGGGGACTTGGCGTGCATCGGTGCAGGCGTTAAATGCCGCACTGGCGGCAACGCCCCGGCTGCGAATTTCCGATGCACGGCGACGGGCGTGGTTGTTGGGAACGTTGCAACCCGGGTGGGCGCGGGCGAGGTTTGCACAAACAATAACCACCATCCACTCGCGCCAATGACCACCGCGACCATCCACCAAGCCCACGCCGGAAACCCACTGCGCCGCTTCGCCGGGGACGGCGACATTTCGACGTGGACGTTAGGCGTTTCGCCACGACGGCGATCGGCCTCTGATTTGCGCAGTGCTTCCAGGATCAGGGACATCAGTGCAGGCTTCGCTGAAGGTGCGGACCGGAGCCATCGGCCGCCAATGCAAACCGCGTTTCAGGGCCGATCGTGCCATCGGGGATCAGGCCAAGTTCGGCTTGGAACCGGCGCACGTTGTCGGCATTTGGCGTGGCTGACCGGATGGATGAACGCCAGATCGCGGTGTAATCGCCACTCCACACCGACTGCAGTGCGACACGCGGGATGTCGATTACAGCGCCGTCCAGTTGAAGTCGTACGCGCAGCGCGTCTGCACCAACCAGCATTGCCCAGGTTTCGTGGTGGGGATCTCTTGTGTTCAGATGTAGAAGCACCGGGCGATCGATTGCCGTGAGCGTATCGAGCGTGGCGCGACCGCGTAGGCAAAACACTTGATCCGCGAGTGTCGGCGCGCAATTCGCCGCGATGGCAATGTCCGCTGGACTGTCAGGCAACCCCCATGCTGAGAGCAATGACTGCCAGGCGGGTAGCGACGCGGATTCAGCGGAAGCCACGCCCTGCATCAGCAGGGCAGCATCCATCAGCGGCATCGCGGAAGTGCTTGGGATGCTCGCTGGTGCAAGTCGCATCTTCGGTGGCATGGCAGCGTCGCGTGCAGGGACCGGGAGAGCAGGGCGAAATGCCAGGAACACGGATATCGCAATCACGGCGACGATGGCAGTCGCCAGCAGTGGCTTCCACGTGGACGGATGGCGGATTTTCGGAGGCAAAGCTTCCTTTGCCGCAAGATCGACCGTGCGCGCATCCAGCACGATGGCGTCGCGTGCATACCCTGCCAGCAGGCTGCGTTCGGCGAGGACATTGATGAGCCGCGGGACGCCTCCGGAATGCCGATGCAGGCGCTGGATGGCAGCAGGCGAAAACGGCAGGTGCAATCCGCCGGCGATGGCATGGCGATGACGCAGATAACGCTCGGTTTCCGTCGCATCCAAGGGCGTGAGATGAAAACGCGCGGTGATGCGTTGCGCAAGCTGGCGCAGGTCATCGCGCGCCAACAGCACGCGCAACTCGGGTTGGCCCAGCAGGATGATCTGCAGGAGCTTCTGCGTGTCGGTTTCAAGGTTGGTCAACAGGCGCACTTGTTCCAGCGCTTCGATCGACAGGTTCTGTGCCTCATCGATGATCAGGACCACCCGCAATCCTTGTGCGTAGGCGTCCAGCAGATAGGCATTGAGCACATCGACCAGAGCCTTGATGCTGCCACGTTGGACCTCGCTGCCGGCAAACGTGATGTCGAGATGCAATTCCTCGCAGATCGTTTCCAACAACTCCACCGGGGTCAGTCGCGGGTTGAGGACGAGCGCGACGCGGGTATCGGCCGGGATCTGTTCCAGCAACAGGCGACAAAGGGTGGTCTTGCCAGTGCCGACTTCGCCGGTCAGCTGGACGAATCCGCCGCTCCCGCCTTGGCCGATCCCGAACAGCAGGTGCGCAAGCGCATCCCGGTGGCGTTCGCTGAGGAAGACGAAACGCGGATCGGGGGTGATCGAGAACGGCGGCTCCTTCAGGCCGTAATGCTCGAGATACATGCATGAACCGTTAGGGAATCGGCTCCTAGCGTGCCACGAAAGCCGAACCGGGCGCGATCTTCGGGCAGGATGAAGCCGCTATTCGGCAGCGCCCTTGGCTTCCGCCGTCCCCAGCATTTCAGGGTGCTGCAGCGGGGTGGCGCGGCTGACCAACGGGTGGATCAGCACGGCGCCCAGGATGACCACGACCCCGAAATAGAACTGTGGCGTGAGTTGGCGCTGCTCGCCAAGCAGGATCATGGCCAGCACGATGGCGTAGACGGGTTCCAGGTTGACCGCGAGCTGCGCGGTGAACGCGCTCATGTGGCGCAATGCGACCAGCGACAGCGTGAATGGCAGGAGCGTGCAGGCCAGCGCCAGTGCAAGCAGCAACAGGCTGTCATGCGCATTGGGCAGCACAAGCAGGCTGCCGGCAAATGCCGGAAACACCAGCGGCATCAATGGTGCCAGCAGCGACATCGTTAGCATCCCTGCACCAAGCTCGATGGCCGTTACCGTCAACGGATCGGCGTGCTCCACCAGGCGCTTGTTGAGCGATCCGAACAGCGCGACAAAGAGCGCCGAAAGCGTACCGACGGCGATCCCCAGCCGCATGGTATGCGGCACACCGCCAACGACCAGTGCGACACCGGGCAGCACCGCCAGGCCCAGGACCAACTCGTGGCGCGAGAACGCGCGGTGCGCAAGTTTGGGCTCAACAAGAGCAGTGAACACTGTCGCCAATGCCATGCAGGTCGCGCCGACAGATGCGTTGGACAGTTTGATCGCGCCATAGAACGTCAACCAGTGCAACGACACCAACACGCCGATGCCGGCGTAGGACAGCAACAATCGGCGACTCATGGCACGCACGCCCCGCCAGACGCGCGGAACCAGCGCCAATGCCCCGACCACGATCAGCATCCGCCACCACACCAGCGGCAACGCGGGCAGCGTGATCAATTTGCCCAGGATGGCCGTGAATCCCCACAGCACCACGCAGGCATGGATCTGCAGGAAGGCTTTCCGGTTTTCGCTCATCGGCATGCGGATCGTCCGCCAGCCGGACTCAAGGCCCGGATAGGTCCTGCCCCTGGATCGATTCCGCCGCGACTGGGTTGTTGCGCTCGCTCGCGCGTCGAGGAATGGATTCGGCATCGAGCAGCAGTTCGATCCGGCTGAACACCTCGGCTCGCGAAAAGGGTTTCTTCATGAAATCGTCCGCGCCGATGCGCTGCACGTAAAACTGCTCGGTCGCGGCGGCATTGCCGCTGATCATGATGATGGGGATTGTTTTTGTGACCGGTTCGCGGCGCAGCGAGCGTAGCGCCGCGAAACCATTCATGCCGGGCAGGACGATGTCCAGGAAGATGATGTCGGGCTTCTCTTCGCAGGCAAGCTTGATGCCGGTTTCGGCATCGAAGGCTTCCAGCGTGTCGTAGCCGTTCTGGCGCAACAGTTTTCGCAACAATGCCACGATCGTCGGCGAATCGTCGATCAGCAGCACGCGCGTCTGTGCCCGCGCATTGCGCCGCTGTTTGAGGCGACGGTCATTGGGATACGCAGCACTGTCGCGATCGAAAAAAGGTGCGTCAGCAGGCTGGGCTGGGTCGAAGATGGCGCTGGCCAGGCCAGCGTCCTCGACGACAGCCACGTTGCTGGTCACCCGGGACGGCTTTTGGGATGGCGTTGTCGGCGTTTTCGGCTCGGCCATTTCCCCGCCGAGCCAGCCCACCAGGCGTCGCTTGAATCCGTTGATCATTGACATAAATGTGAACCGGCCTGCAGGTACCGGAAGTTTAGCCCGCCAACTCCCGGTCCGGGCAGCCCACATCCAAAACGGGTCATCCCGGCATTGCCAGTTTCCCCAGCAGCGCCACCGCCGCCGCGGGATTGCGTTCCTTGGCGCTGCTGATGAAATAGACGAATACGTCGCGTGGAGGTTGGCCCGGCGGAAGCGGCTCGGCGACATGCGGAAGCTCGGACGGATCATCCCCTCGCGCCCATTGTCTCGCGCACTCGGCCCGGAGTTGCAGGTCAATGTCGGAATAGCCCGTGGCGACGGAGCTTTGCGAGCGCATCAATCGCGCGTAGACGAAGTCGGCGGTGATGTCGGCGAAGGACGGATGCTCATCAGAATCGGTGAACACGGTGGCCATGCCATGCTCGCGGGCAAGCGCAAGGTACTGCGCATCAACAAATTCAGGATCGCGCACGTCCAGGACATGTCGCACCGCGCGTCCTTCGACCTCCCCGGGCAGAAGCGCCAGGAAGGCGGCGAAATCGTCGCGCTCCAGGCGGCGTCCGCGCTCGAACTGCCAGACGATCGGGCCAAGCTTGTCGCCCAGGGTGGCAATGTCGCCCAGGAAAGCGTCCACCTGCGCGCTGGTAATCGCCAACGTCCGCGACATCGTAATGCGCCGCGGCGCCTTGGCGGAAAACACGAATCCATCCGGGGTTTCGTCGCGCCATCTGGCATAGGTTGAGGGTTTCTGCGCGCCGTACCAGGTGCCGTTGACCTCGATCGCGCTGACGTGGCGGCTGGCATATTCCAGCTCGCGCCGTTGCACCCATCCCTTCGGATAGAAATTGTCGCGCCAAGGCGCAAATGTCCAGCCGCCGATGCCCACGCGGATCCCTTCGATCGCGGTTGGCCCAGCAGGTAATGCCGGAGTCAGCGGCTTCGCCTTCGGCATGCCGGCAATTACCGGATCGGCTCGCCCAGCATCAATTCGCGCACGTAGCGGACGGGCGGCGCGCCGTAGGACAGCACCTGGTCGTGGTAAGCCTTCAGGTTGAACTTGTCGCCGAGTTTGGCTTCCATGGCATGGCGCAGGTCGAACTGTTCCTGCACGCCGACAAAATACGTCGGCAGTTGCGCGGAGGACAATTGCGCGCGCACCCACTTGCCGGACGCCTCGCGTTCCTGCTGGAAGGTATCGTGGGTCATCAGGTGCATGGCCTGCTCGCGGCTCCAGCCATCGACGTGCACGCCCTGGTCGAGCAGTGCATTGGCGATCGTGCGCAGGTAGAACTTGCGTTGCACAAGTTTGAACAGCGGGTCGCCGTTGTCATAACCCGCATCGGTCATCATGCGTTCGCCATAGACGGCCCAGCCTTCAGCAAACAGCCCAGACCTCAACACCGCGCGCAGCGTCGATGGGAATTGCGCCGAATGGGCGCCTTCCAGGTAATGCCCCGGCATCGCCTCGTGGATGGTGAGCAGCTGGATCATGCGCGAGTTGTATTCGCGCAGGAACGAGTCCGATTGCGCCGTGGTCCAGTCGTCGGGGATCGGGGAAATCGCGAAATACGTGTCGAGCCCCTTGTCCAGCGGCCCGGGGGAATCGCAATACGCGACGGCAACCCCGCGCTGGAATTCCGGCATCAGGATCACCTTGACGGGATCGTTAGGCACGCTCACCAGGTTTTTGCCACGCACGAATGCGGTGGCATCCACCAGTGCCTGTTTGGCGGCGGCGACAACCTGATCGCGGGCTGGACGTTGCGCGTACGCCAGTTCCAGCGCCGCCTCGATGGCCTGTTGCTGCTGGCCGTCGGTGGGGGTTTCGGGTCGCGACGATGCACCGGGCTTGTCTTTCAGCACTGTGCGGGCGATGCCGTACATCTCCCCGCGCACAAGCTTGATTTCAGCCTGCGCGCGCTGCTTGATTTCCGCGCGCGACAGTGTGGAATCCAGCGAAAACCGCAACTTTTCGTCGTAGAGTTTCTGACCGATCCGGAAGTCGCCACGTGCATTTGGCACCAGCACCTTGTCCAGCCAGTGTTGCTGGTCGGCGACCGCCTTGCGCAATCCGGTCACTGCGGCATCCAACCGCTGGCGATCGGCACCTGACAACTGTCCTGCGTTGGGAGTGATGAATTGATCGACCAGGCTCAGCACGCCGGCATTCTGTTTTGCGACGGTTTCCGCGTGGATTTTCGGAACACGTGCAGGATCGAGATTTGCACGCATTTGCGCGAAGATGCCCGGAATTTTTTCCATGCGCGCGGTTGCAGATTCCAGCCGCTGCGGCATCGGCGCGAAGTCCCGTGCCATCAGGTTGTAGAGCGCACCACCAGCCAGGCCGCTGTACACCTGAGGATCCCATGCCCAGCTCTGGAAGGTCTCCAGGTTCCACAGATCCGAACGCAATTGATTCCGCAGGATCGATGCATCGACCTGGTTTTCGCGCGACAGCTTGCTGGTATCGATGGCATCCAGCTCGATGAGCATGCGCTTGCTGAAGACAACGGCTTTGTCGCGACCCGCCGCGCTGAGGTCATCGACTTCGCTGTCAAAGCGATGATCGCCAAGCTGCGTCGCTGAAACCGGATTGAGTTGCATCCAGCCGTCCAGCCAGCGCCTGGAGAGCTCGGCGAACGCGGTATCGGCGGTCGTGGCCAGCATGCTGACGGATGGCGTCAATGACGACGTACCGGTCATTGGCAATGACTGGCAGGCGGCAAGGGAGGATGTCAGCATCGCAACTGTAAATAAGGTAAATCGCATGGCAACCTCGGCGATTGAACGATCTGAATTCGGATTTTTATTCCGGAGACATTTCAGGCGCAGCCAGGGCGGCGGTTCAGGAGCGCTACATTGTCGCAGTTCTTCAATACCCTGCGGTTTCCCTGAACAAAGTTTCATGAGGAGCAAGTCATGACACAGCAAGGCGATTGTCACTGCGGCAGGATCGCGTTTGACCTGGAAGGGGAAGTGCGCGACGTGATCGAGTGCAATTGTTCACTGTGCCGCAAGCGCGGCGGACCGCTTGCGTTCTTCCCCCGCGCCGCATTGACCTTGAAGACGCCCGAAGTCGATTGCGCCACGTATCGATTCAACAAGGAGAATATCGCGCATCATTTCTGCACGGTTTGCGGGGTTTCTCCTTTCAGCGATGGCGCCCATCCGGGCACCGGCGCGGAAATGGCCTGCGTGAATGTTCGCTGCCTTCCCGACGTCGACCTGGCGGCGCTCAATGTGCAGCAGGTAGATGGCGCGAGTTTCTGAGAGGCAGGTTCACTCGTCCTCCCCCTCGAATTCAACCAGCGCATCCAGGTCGAATGCCAGCGCTTCGACCGCTTCGCGTACCTTGCGCGCGGTCGATTCATTAGGCGCTTCGATCTCGATTTCATGTGCGGTTGGTCCGGCCACATCGCTCAGCCCGGCGGAACTTGAATCGGGATCGTCCATGTGCGGCATCATGTCGGCCACTTCCTCGACATGCTCGATGCCGTCAAGGCTCTGTAGCAGGTTGATCATCGCGCGGACATCGTCTTCGCTTCCAGTCACGCGCATACGCATGGTCGACATCGGGATCTCTCTCGTAGGATGGTTGCTGGAAAGCCTAGGTAATCGACAGCTAACTTCATGTGATGGGACGCGCTCCCTTCCGCCGCTACTTCCAAGCGTGGCTACAGCACAGCATTGCCATCACTTGGAAGGGGTGGTTCGCACGGGCAATGGCACGTTGCAAACGTCGATGTGTCCTGCCGGCACCTTGTACCAGTCGTCCCGGCGGTTGCGCCGTGCTTCGACCACGCTTGCGAACAGCGGCGTATCGGTGCGCAGGACCTGCAAAGCCGTGCGCTCCGCCTCCGGCGCGTCGGAGGCTCGCGTGATCGACCTGATCGGGACGCGTTGCGCGGGCTTGTCGTACATGCCGAGGGGTCCGGTGCCGCGTGGCAGCACGGATAGCAATTCCATCCCCTGCAGCACGCGCCCGACCACGGTGATGTTGCGATCCAGCTGGCGCGGAGATTGGCCGTCGACGACGTAAAGCTCGGTGCCGTTGCTTGAATCAGCCGCCGTGTCACGGCCCGCCCCGACGGTGCCGTAGCAATGCGCCATCCACGTCATGCCGGATTTCGGATCGCGGCCAGCCGGGAATCCGTCGATGAACCCGACCTGCGGCGCCCAACCGTCGCGATCAGGCAGTTGCGTGAACGCCAGGCCCGCGCTTCTGCGGGTGAACTCCGCCGGCAGATGTGCCTTGGCAGTGCCGAGCGATTTGCGATCCTTGTCGTCCTCGGCCGGATCGCCCCATTGCACGACGAAGTTGTCCTGCGAGCGGTTGATGCTCAAGCCATCCCAGTAATGCTCGTGGGCGAGGGTGCGGATGTTGGCGACGTGCGCTGGCGCGAATTGCGGCGCGAGTTCGATCACCACGCGACCGGCAGCCAGATCGAGATACAGCAGGTTATCCGGATCGGGCGTGCGCCAATCCGTTGCGACCGAGCCGTCGAGCAATTCCTGCATTGATTTTGGTTTGACTGGTGCAGGCTTCGTTGCAGCAAACGACGTCGCGGCAGCAAGCAGGCAGGCGGACAACAGCGCGATACGCATGGCGAACTCCTAGTCGAGGCAAGGAGTGTAATCGCCGGGCTCGCATGCATCCGACTGCCGGTTAGCGTCGAGTTGACTGGGTGGCCGCATCGGCATTTCGTGCGCTGTTTGTTGATCGTCGCCGAGGACGCCAATGCCGCGTGGAGGCAAATCCCTGCTTCTCGGGGGCAGGCACGCGAATCACCACCCTGAAGCGGCCCCGTCCACAACCCGCGAACAACCGGCGTGACTACTGGCACATCCGCTATACGTAAGATCTCACTAGCATCACCTACAACCTAGCGGCATGGACCTGATCGTGACCAGCTCAAACCCCACACCCGCCAGCGTGGACCTGATCGAACAGCAGCTGCGCAAATTCCAGAAGGAGCTGAGCGCCGGCACCGTGTCGCTGGCACTGCTCGCGGTGCTGGCGGCGGCACCGGCGCCCATGTACGGGTACCAGATCGCAAAGACGCTGGAGCAGGTCGGGCAGGGCGTGCTGGCTGGAAAGCAGAGCGCTTTGTATCCGGTATTGCGCAACCTGGAAGGTACCGGCCTGCTGGAAAGCACGGTCGAGCCGTCGACCGCAGGGCCGCCGCGCCGCTACTACCGCATCACCCCATCCGGTCGGGAGGTCCTGGTTGCATGGATCACTGCCTGGAACGCCACCCGCAAATCCGTCGACTCCGTCCTCCAAGGCCACACCGCATGAACGCCCACACTGCACCCTCGTTGCCAACCACCATTCCGGCGTATCTGGATCAGCTGCGTGCCGCTCTGACGGGCGCCGATCCCGCACTGGTGCAGGACGCGCTGTACGACGCCGAGGAATATCTTCGCTCGGAACTGGCCGAGAATCCGCAGAAGTCCGAAGGCGAGGTGATCGCGTCGGTCGCCGGCAGTTATGGCGCTCCGGCCGAAGTCGCGGCGATCTACCGCGACACGGAAGTCACCGTGCAGACGGCACTGCGCGCGCCGACACCGAAGCCGCGCGTATCGCTGGCAGGTCGGTTTTTCGGCGTCATCGCCGATCCGCGCACTTATGCCGCGTTGTTCTATTGCGTCCTGGCACTGGCCACTGGAATCTTTTATTTCACATGGGTCGTCACCGGACTGTCGCTGTCGGCTGGCCTTGCGGTGCTGATCATCGGCGTGCCGTTCGTGATCCTGTATTTCGGATCCGTGCGCGGACTGTCGCTGGTGGAAGGCCGCATCATCGAGGTGATGCTCGGCGAACGCATGCCGCGGCGACCGCTCTACAACGCCCGCGGGAAACCCCTGCTGGAGCGCATCGGCGCGATGTTCACCGACCCGCGTACCTGGTCGACGCAGTTGTACTTCCTGCTGATGCTGCCGCTCGGGATTTTTTACTTCACG
>JBBRZH010000005.1:0-114178 GCA_038236935.1 Lysobacterales bacterium | reverse complement strand
GGTGTTGGTGTTGGTGTTGGGAGCAGTGCTGCTGTCACCCGGTGCCGGCTTGCTGCCACCACCGAACATGTATTTTCCAACCATCTGGATCAGGTCGACCGCCGGGGTGGTGAACGCGATCTCCTCGCCCGGCTTCAAGCTTTGTGGATCACCGCCGGGTTGCAGGCCGACGTAGCTTTCGCCAAGAAGGCCGCCTGTGAGAATGCCCGCTGACGTGTCGGTCGGCAGGTCCTTGTAGCGATCATCGATGGCCAGCGTCACCACGGCGTCGAATTTGACTGGGTCCAGCTGAATGTCGGCCACATTGCCGATGACGACACCGCCCAGCTTCACCGGCGCGGCCGTGCGCAACTGGCCCAGGTTGGTGAAGCGCGCCTTCAGCGGATAGGTGTGCTGGCCGAAGCCGAACTTGCCGTTGGTCGACGCCATGGCCAATACCAGCAGCGAGGCCAGCGCCAGCAGCAGGAAGGCACCGACCGCGAATTCGAGACGGGGACCGCGAACGCTCATGGTATGGCTCCAGACACTTTATTTGCCGAACAGGAAGGCGGACAACACGAAATTGAACATCAGCACCAGCAGCGATGCATTCACCACCGCGCGCGTGGTTGCGATCGAAGTGCCTTCGACCGTCGGCTCGGCGTGATAACCGACATAGGAGGCCACCAGTGCGGCGGTGCCGCCGAAGACCGCGGACTTTTCCAGCGCGACCAGGAAGTCATGGCGGAAATCGACCGCATCCTTCAGCACCTGCCAGAACGTGCCGCCATCGATGCCGATGACATGCACGGCCTCGAACCAGCTGGCGCTGATCGCCAGGCTGCAGAAAAACCCGGTCAGCAATGGCACGCAGATCACCGCCGCCCAGAAGCGGGGCGCCACCACTTTTGCGATGGGATCGATGGCCATCAAACCAAGCGCGGTGATCTGGTCGGTGGCGCGCATCAGCCCGAGTTCGGCGGCGATCGACGAACCAGCCCGCCCTATGAACAGCAGCGCGGTCAGTACAGGGGCGAGCTCGCGATACAGCCCCAACCCGACCAGCGCGCTGATCTGGTTGCTGGCGCCGTAGGTGTCGAGCGCGCGATAACCGAGCAACGTCACCGAGAGGCCCACGAATGCCCCGCCGACGGCGATGATCGGCAGCGAACGCGCACCGATCTTGTAGATCTCGCGGGTGAGCTCGGCGAAGAAGTCGCGCGTCGGCGTCGAGGCGCGCAGCACCGACAGCGAGAACAGGCCGGCGCGGCCAAGCGAGCGGATGGAGGCAACGAAGGGCATCAGGCGGCCTCGGCGCGCGTGGTGCCGACAACGGCACCGCTGTCGAATGCGATCGGCCCGTCCGGTTCGCCACGCAGGAACTGCAGCACCAGCGGGTCGCTGGTCGCTTCAAGTTCCGCCGGCGAGCCGGAAAACACGATGCGGCCATTGGCAATCACGATGGCGCGATCGGCGATCGGCAGGGTCTCATGCACGTGGTGGGTGACGATGATGCTGGTCAGGCCGAGGCTGGCATTAAGGCGCGCGATCAGGCTGGTGATCACCCCGGAGGCGATCGGATCCAGCCCGGTCAGCGGCTCGTCGTAGATCATCAGCGGCGGATCCAGCGCCAACGCACGGGCCAGCGCCACCCGGCGTGCCATGCCGCCGGAGAGGTCGCGCGGGTACAGATCGCCAGCGGCGCGCAGGCCGACGGCGTGAAGTTTCATCGCCACCAGTCGATCGATGACCGCGGCGGGCAACTTCGTGTGCGTGCGCAGCGGCAGCGCGACGTTCTCGGCCACGCTCAGGTCGGTGAGCAATCCGTTGCCCTGCAGCAACACGCCAATACTTTTACGCAACGCCAGCAGGGCGCGTTGCTGGCGCGGCAACGGTGCGCCAAGGATGTCGATCGTGCCGGCTGCCGGCACCAGTTCGCCGGTCAAGGCCGCCAGCAAGGTCGACTTGCCGCTACCCGAAGGCCCCAGCACCGCGGTGATGCTGCCGCGCGACACCTCAAGGTCAATCCCGTCGAGCACGACACGACCGCCGCGTTCAAGGCGGATATCGGTCAGGCGGACGGCGGACGAATCGACGGGCATAGGTGTGGCGTGTCCATTTCGAAAAATCGGGAAAGCTTGGCTTGTGGCCGCTGAATGGCGGCGGAGCAGGCTGGATTGTCGCAGTTTGTTCCGCCTGCCTCGTGCACAAGTAGGCAAAACATCCCGCGTCGCTCCATGTGCGACCACGCTCCGGCAAGATGGCACCAATGCAAAGCGCACCCGATTTTCGCCTCTACCACTCCAATTCCCTGGAGGTGCTGGCTGGCCTGCTCGCCGAGGAACTGCGCACGCCCGCGCCAGGGCAAGCGCTGCTGGCCCCGGATGTGATCCTGATTCCGCAGCCGGCGATGCGTCGCTGGCTGCAGGCGACGTTGGCGCAGGCGCATGGGATCGCGGCCAACCTGGAGTTCCTGACGCCGGGTGAATTCGTCCAGCGCGCGCTCGACGCCAACGTCGCGGGTCGCAGCGACGACCTCGATGCCAGCGCCATGCGCTGGCGCCTGTATTCCGCGCTGACGGACGCCGGGATGTTGAGGGAGCCGGCAATGCGCAGCCTGCGCATTTATCTGGAAGGCGAGGACGCGCTGAAGCCGTGGTCGCTGGCGGGCGAGCTGTCGGCGGTGTTCGAGAAATACCAGGCGTGGCGGCGCGACTGGCTGCTCGACTGGGAGTCCGGACATGGCCGCCTGGACTCACAAGCCGCATTGTGGCGACACGCCGCAGGCGGGCGGGCGCATCGCGCACGACGCATCGATGCCTACCTCGCGCGTTTCGGCCCGGATCAACCCGCAACGCCAGCCGGGCTGCCATCGCGCCTGTTCGCATTCGCGATCCTCAATGTCTCCCCCGATGTGCTGCGCGTGATCGCCACCCAGGCACGCGCCGGCATCCTGCACTTCTACCTGCCGACGCCGACTCGCAAGTACTGGGGCGACCTGTCGACACTGGGCGAACGCTTGCGCGACAACACCCAGGCGCTGGACCGCGACGACGACAACCCGTTGCTGCAGGCCTGGGGCGGGGCCGGCCGCGACTTCATGGCGATGCTGGGCGGTTACGAAGTCGTGCATCCGTCGGGCGAGATCGCGGCGTATGCCGACCCGGAAGCTCGCGCCGATGACGACCCAAAACGCGACACGTTGCTGCAACGCCTGCAACGCGACGTGCTGCATCGCCGTCCGCCACCACGCACACCGTGGCGCAAGACACCCGATCTCACCGACAACAGTGTGCAATGGCATGCCTGCCACACGCGCCTGCGCGAAGTGCAGGTGCTGCATGATCAGCTGCGCGGCCTGCTCGAAGACCCGCGTTTTGAGCCACCGCTGCAGCCGCGCGAGATCGCGGTGCTTGCCCCGGATATTGAGCAGTACGCGCCGCATATCGCTGCGGTGTTTGGCGGACGCGCGGGGCGCGCCGATTTCATTCCGTATGCGCTGGCAGACGCCAGCCCGCTGGCCACCGAGCCGCTGGCGGACGTCTTCCTGCGGCTGCTCGCATTGCCGCTGTCGCGTTTTGGACTCAGTGAAATCCTCGACCTGCTCGCGACTCCCGCGATTGCGGGACAGGCGGGCCTGGACGCCAACGCCCTCGAACACCTGCGGGATTGGCTGCACGATGCCGGCATGTGCTGGGGCATCGACGCCGCGCATCGCGCGCGCCACGCCGCGCCCCAGGACGATGCTTATACCTGGAGTTTCGCGCTGGATCGCCTGTTGCTGGGATATGCCAGTGGTGACGACGCCGACATCGCCGGCGTCGCGGCGTACCCGATGGTGGAAGGCGGCGGCGCGGATGCACTGGGCGCGCTCATCCGGTTGCTGCGCGTACTTGCGCGCCATGAAATCGCGTTTGCAACGGCGATGACGCCGTCGCAGTGGGCGCAGCGTTTGTTCGACCTGCTCGATGCACTGCTGCCGGAGCGTCCGCGCGTGCTGGACGACGAGCGCACGCTGGATCGTCTGCGCAAGAGCATCGACGCCTTTGCGCAATCGGCCGCGAGCGCGGGGTTCGATGCCGCAGTCGCACCAGACGTCGTACGTGCGTATTTCCAGTCGGTGCTGTCGCAGGCGGACACGCGCGCGCCGCTGCTCACCGGCGGCGTTGCTTTCGGACGCATGGTGCCAATGAGGTTGATCCCGTTGCGCGTGATCTGCCTGCTTGGCATGAACGACGGCGACTATCCGCGCCGCGATCCTGCGGGCGGATTGAACAAGCTCACCGCCGAACTTGGCACCAATGCGCGCCGGCATGGCGATCGTTCGCTGCGCGACGACGACCGCTTCCTGTTCCTGCAGCTGTTCGCGGCGGCGGGCGAGGTGTTCTATCTCAGCTGGCTCGGTGCCGACCCGCGCGACGGCAGCGTGCGCGAGCCATCGCTGCTGGTCTCCGAACTGCTGGACGTCGTGGCGCGTTATCACGCAGACGCGGACGATGCGCGCGCTGCGCTGCCACTGCGACATCCGCTGCAACCGTTTTCGGCAATGGCATTCGGTGCGTCGAGCATGGATGCGATTGCAGCGGATGCCAACGATCCACGCCGCTTCAGCTATCGCGGCGAATGGTGGCCAGCCGCGGACGCGGGCAACCCATTGCGCACCGCCATCGACGCATGGATCGCATCGCCGCTGCCCGCCATTGACCCACCGGAGCAGGATCTTCCGCTGGCCCGGCTGCGTGCGTTCCTGCGCGATCCTCCGGCGGCATTCCTGCGCCAGCGCATGCAGCTGCGATTGCCCGACGACGCGGATAGTGTCGAAGACATCGAGCCACTGGCGTTACCCAGCCGCGGCCTGCAGCGCCAACAGCTGCAGCGTGCGGTCTTCGATGCGTGTGTGGCCGGCAACACCGGTGACCTGCAAGCCGCGCTGCGTTCGCGCGCACTGTTGCCGTCCGGGCCGCTCGGGCGGCAGCAGCTGGACGTCTTGCTCGATGAAGTGCGTCCGTTCGCGGATGCGTTTGGTCGATGGCGCAGCGGTGCCGCGCAAGTGCGCACGTTCGAACTCGACCTGGATGGCACGCGCCTGCACGGAAGGATCGACGAGTTGTATCCCGCGGGGCTGGCACGCCTGCGCTTCGATGCGCTCAACGGTCCCAACCAGATTGCACACGGGCTTGATTGGCTGGTGCTGTGCGCCCTGGGGGAAACGCGACCACTGGTGCAGTTCGCGCCCGGTACCTCCGGCCTCGGCCCGCATGTGCGCGATGCCATCGCGCCCACGCAGGCACGTGCGGCCCTGCAGGCATTACTGACGTTGCACGAGTGGGGACTGCGTACGCCACTCGCCTTCGGCGCACGCGCTGGATGGTGCTGGTACGAGTCCATTCGCAATCCGTCTTCGCATCCCAACGCGCGCAGCCCATGGGACAAGGCGCGCGACGAATGGCACAAGCCTCGCAGTTGGAGCGAAGGCGACACCGCGCAGGTGAGGCTGGCATTGCGTGGCCTCGATCCGTTTGATGACGCGAAGCTGGGCGAGGAATTCCGCCACGTCGCAACAACGGTGTTCGATGCGGTCGTGCTCGGAGAAATCGACGGGGTCTCGACATGACCGATTTGATGTCACCCACCGTGGTTGATGCGGACAGCCCCCGATCCGATCCGTTCCTGACCCTAGAGTTGGATGGCCTGCGCCTGATCGAAGCCAGCGCAGGCACCGGCAAGACCTTTACCCTTGCAACCCTCTTCACGCGACTGGTGATCGAACGCGACCTGCGCGTCGGCCAGATTCTTGCCGTGACCTACACCGAGGCCGCGACGCAGGAACTGCGCGAACGCCTGCGACGCAGGCTGCAGCTTGCTGCGCGCATCGCGGCCGAAGTCGACGATGGCGATGTCGATGTCGACCCTGCCGACAGCGAGCATGCGCTGTGTCGCGCACTGATCGATGCGCAACGCCGACGCGAAGACGCCGCATCGTTGTGCCATCGCCTGCAACGCGCGGCGCGCGACATGGACCTGGCTGCGGTCTTCACCATCCACGGGTTCTGCGCACGCGTGCTGAGCGAGCATCCGCTGGAAACCGGACAGCCGTTCATCGCACCGGAGATGGTCGGCAGCGAGCGGGAATTGCTGGAACTCGTCGCCATCGATCTGTGGCGCGTGCTGGGCAACGAGCCCGACACCGCGCCGCTGCTTCAGCGGCAATGGCCCGGCGGACCGGAAGCGCTGGTCAAGGATCTGGGTGCACTGGTGCGCGCGCCGGTATTGCTGCCACAGCCAGGCGCAGAAACCATCGACCCACTACCAGCATTGCACGGCGCGGCGACCACACTTCGCGAGGCGTTTGCGATGCACGGCGAGGATGTGCGCGCGCAACTCGATGCCGCCATCGCTGGCAAGGTCCTCCACGGCGGCAGCTACAAGGCCGGGTCGCCGGACGATCTGTGCCGGATGCTGCGACTATGGTGCGACGCGCAGGCGCATCACCCGCTCGACTCGAAACTGGATCGCCTGACGCCGGCGACGCTGCTGGCGCGCACCAACAAGGGCAAGCATGCGCTGACACCGTCGTCGCCGCTGTGCGAAGCCGTCGCGGCCTACATCGACGCCAGTCACCTGCATGAAGCGTGGCTGGCACAACGCTGCATCGCGTTGCTGCATCGCGTGCGTGCCGAGGCCCGCCTGCGCTTGGCCGCGCTGAAGCGCAGCCGTCGCGAGCAGACCTACGATGATTTGATTGCCGATGTCGCAACGGCGCTGGAGAGCGCGCATGGCGACGCGCTGGTGGACAGCCTGCGCACGCGATATGCGGTCGCACTGGTGGATGAGTTCCAGGACACGGACCCACGGCAGTGGGGCATCTTCGAGCGTGTGTTTGGCGAGCGCACCTTGTTCCTGATCGGTGATCCCAAGCAGGCGATCTACCGCTTCCGCGGCGGCGACGTGCACACCTACCTGGCGGCCGCGGCCAAGGCGCAACCGGCGCCGGCGCTGCTGCACAACTTCCGCTCGCGGCCGCGCCTGCTGCAGTCGCTGGAGCTGCTGTACCGCAATGCAGGCAACGATGCCTTCGCCGATCCGCGCATTTTGTTCCGCAATGTGCAGCCAGGCGGCAACGTGGCGGACGACAGTTTCCTGCGCAATGGCGCGGTCGCACCGGCCATTACGGTGCGCGTGCTGCCGGCGCCACAGGACGGAAGGAAATCCTCCGCCTGGAGCGCACCGGAATCGCGACGGCACGCCACCGATGCCTGCGTCGAAGCGATCCATGCCGTGCTGACCGACGCGGGCAACCAGCACGCCATGATCGACGGCAAACCGGTGCAACCCGGCGACATCGCGGTACTGGTGCGCAAGCATGACGAAGCCACGCAGATCCGGGATGCGCTGGCGATCGCCGGCATTCCCGCGGTCGCCGCCGGACGCCAAAGCCTGTTTGCCACCGAGCAGGCGCAGGAGTTGCTGGGCCTGTTCGAAACGCTGCTGCGTCCGGGCGACGAAGCACGCCTGCGCGCGGTGCTGGCGTCGGTACTGATCGGACTGGACGCCCACGCGATCGCGCATCTGGGCAATGACGATGCGGCGCGGCAGGCCTGGTTCGCGCGCGCTGCGTCGTGGCGCGAACGCTGGGAACACCATGGCCCATTGGCGCTGGTCAGCGACCTGTGCGCGGAGCATGCAACACGACTGCTACGCCTGGTCGAAGGCGAGCGCCGCCTGGGCAACCTGTTGCAATTGGCCGAACACCTGCAGGAAGCCGATGCGCACACCCTCGGCCTGCATGGGCTGGTCGACTGGCTGCGTGCGCGCATCGCCGACGCCGATGCGGCTGACGAGACCCAGCAACTGCGGCTGGAGTCCGACGCTCAGCGCGTACAGATCTTGACCCTGCACAGGAGCAAGGGACTGGAATTCCCGCTGGTCTTCCTGCCGTTCGCGGCGATCGGCAAGGACAGCAAGAGCGGGCAATGGTGCGAGTACCCCGATGCGCAGGGGCGCGTGCTGCAATTCAAGACGGACACGGTGCCCGAGGGCGAGACGACGTGGAATGACGCTAGCGCCCGGGCGACATCGGAAGATCGCGCTGAACACGCCCGCCTGCTTTACGTCGGATTGACCCGCGCGCAGCACGCGTTATGGCTGGCCACTGGACCGCTTTACCTTGCCACCACGACGCCACTTGCTGCGATGTTGGGCGACAGCACGACGCTTGAACATTTGACCGCCGATGGCGTGCTACTCGATCAGCGCGAATTGCAAACGACACGTCTTTCCCCCTTGGCGCCCGCCGTCGCATTCAACGTTGCGCCCGCGCGGATCGCGAAACGCGTGCTGTCGCGGGACTGGTGGATCTACAGCTTCACCCAGCTCACCAACGATGCCACGGGCCAAATGGCGCAACTAGAGGTTGGCGCGGAAGACGAAATCCAATCGCCAGCAACTTCCTTTGATGACACCGGTGATCGGCGCTTCAGTGGCAGTCGTTTCGGCAACGTCCTGCACATGGCCCTTGAGCATGTGGATTTTTTCGCGTGGAAGGATTGCGGAGAATCCATTCCGGTCGGGCAGGACGCGCCATTGCGCGCCGCACTTCGCAGCGAAGGCTATGCCGATGAAGACATGGAGGATGGCGTGCCGCTGCTGGCAACGCTGGTCGCGGCGACACTCAACTCGCGCCTGCCGGAGGGCGTGCGACTGTCCGAACTTGCCGACGACGCACGCCGCGCTGAAATGGAATTCCACTTCGCGCTGCGGCCGACTGCGTTGTCGGACGTGCTCGCGCTGCTGCATTCGTACGGGATCCTGCTCGAGCGCCATGCGTTCGGCGCGCGTCGCCGGCTGGAAGGCCTGATGACCGGCAAGATCGACTTGACCTACACCCATGGCGGGCAGTACTTCCTGCTCGACTACAAATCCAATCGCTTGTCCGGCTACGACGCCGCGTCGCTGGCCAACGCAATGGACGCCAGCGAGTACACGCTACAGGCATTGATCTACACACTCGCACTGCACCGCTGGTTACGCTTTCGGCTCGGTGCCGATTACGACTACCACCGCGATTTTGGTGGCGTACGCTACTTGTTCTGTCGTGGCATGGAGGCGGATTCAGCGCACACACCAGGCGTACATGCATGGAAGCCGCCTGCCGTGCTCGTCGATGCCCTCGAGTCGCTGTTCACCCGCAATGGGGTCGCGACATGAGCCTGTTCGCCGACCTGCAGAGAAGCGGCGCCCTGCGCGTCGTCGACGATTCGCTGGCGCAGACCCTGCGTCGGCTGGATCCCTCGACACCCGATCTGGTGATCGCGGGAGCGGCACTGGCGTCGTGCGCCATTGGGCAGGGCCATGCCGCCTTCGATCCCGCGCGCCCCGCGCTGCTGTGCAATGCGGAGATCGATTGGCCCTCGGGTGAGGACTGGATTGCCGCATTGGAGTCGTCGCGCTGGATCTCGACGCCGTCGCACGACACAGATGCCGATCCGGCAATGCCGCTGGTACTGGAAAACGGTCTGCTGTACCTGCGTCGCTATCGACAATACGAATACCACCTTGCCGCAAACCTGCAACGCATCGCGACGCATGCACACGCAGTGGTCGATCCCGGCGATCTCGCGCCGTTGTTCAATCACCTCTTTCCAGATGCGCTGGCGGGAGATGCGCAGGCACGCGCTGCCGCGTTGGCGCTGGTGCAATCGCTGCTGCTGGTCACCGGTGGCCCCGGCACGGGCAAGACCACGACCATTGCGCGCGTGCTGCTGTTGCTGATCGCGCAATCGCACCTGCGCGATCTGCCACCACCGCGAATCGCGCTTGCCGCGCCCACAGGACGCGCCGCCGAACGCATGGCGCAGAGCGTGCGCAACGTCGCAGCCGCGCTGCGCACACAACCGTGGATCGATGCCACGTGGTGCGACGCCTTGCCGATGTCGGCGCAGACCCTGCATCGCCTTTTGGGCACAATTCCCGGCAACCCGCAATTTCGTCATGACGCGGACAATCCGTTGCCGTTCGACGTGGTCATCGTTGATGAAGCTTCCATGATCGACTTGCCGCTGATGTGCAAACTCACCGATGCGATTGCACAAGGCAGCCGGTTGATGCTGCTCGGCGATCGCGATCAACTGCCCTCGATCGAAGCGGGCGACGTGCTGGCCGCCGTCACCGATGCGGCTGGGGATCCGGCGGTCGTTCCAGCGTCCATCGCCACCATGGTCGCGCCGCTGCTGGGCAAGATCGCCACGTCCAAGCCGCCGCAACTCCTGCTGGCTGGACATTGCGTGCATCTGCAACGTGGCCACCGTCAGTCCGCGTCACTGGACCTGGCGCCATTGGCCAGCGCCGTGCGCCAAGGCGATGCGGATGCGGCCATGGTGTTGCTACGCGACGGCACACTGGCCGGTGTGCATTGGCACGAAGGATTGAGCGACCCGCTGGCTGCGCCATTACGCGACACCTTGCTAAACAGTTGGCGCGCGATCGCGGCGGCGCCGGATCCCGCAACGGCACTGTCGCAGGCCACGCATCTGCGCCTGCTCACCGCGTTGCGCGATGGCCCGCAGGGTGTCCTCGCGCTCAATGCGCGCATCGAAGGCGCACTGGCCGGTCCGCGGCATCCACGATATTTCCACGGCCGACTGCTGATGGTCGGGCAGAACGACTATCGCCAGCTGTTGTTCAACGGCGACATCGGCGTGTGCTGGCGCCAGGACGACGGCGACATCGCCGTGTGGTTCGCGGATGGCAATGGCCTGCGTGGATTCCATCCATCGGCGTTGCCGGCACACGACAGCGCGTTTGCGATCACCGTGCACAAGGCGCAGGGGTCGGAGTTCGACAACGTCTGCGTTGTGCTGCCCCGACAGGATGCGCGCACGCTGTCGCGTGAATTGCTGTACACCGCGATGACGCGCGCACGTCACCAGCTGCACCTGTGTACCAGTGAGGCAGTCCTGCGTGCCACGCTCGCACGACACGTGACCCGCATCTCCGGATTGACGAGACGCTTGTTATTTCCTGTGTAGGATCGCGCCTGGAAATTGCCTGAACGACAGCCCAACACTGCGATGCAAAACTGATGATCGGGTACGATTTCACGGCGCTGCAACGACCGTATTCCTATCGTGCAATCACTGTCACCGAATGCGAAAGCCGGTGCGGATCAACCAGCTGGTTCCAAGCAGCAGGTTCCACGGATCAACCAGGAGAATCATATGAGCGACATCAAAAAAGACCACAGCATTGGCGAAGCAACAGGCGCAGTGACAGGTGTCGTGGCCGGTGCGGCCGTGGGGTCGGTAGCAGGCCCCGTAGGTACCGTGGTCGGTGCCGTGGTGGGTGGAGTCCTCGGCGCGAAGGCCGGTGACGGAATCGCCGAGGCGGTCAACCCAACCGAATACGACCAGCATTTTGAATCCACCTACCGTGACGCGCCGTATTATTCGGCCGGTCGCGAGTGGAAGGATTACCAGCCTGCCTACAAGTATGGCTATGACACCTATGGCCAATACCGCGGCCAGCGTTTTGAGGACGTCGAGCCGAAGCTGGCAAATGACTGGGAAGCCACCAAGGCAAATTCGCGTCTTGGCTGGACGGAAGCCAAGGGCGCCGTGCGCGATGGCTGGCATCACATCGAACGTGCCATGCCTGGCGACGCCGACCACGACGGTCGCTGATCGCAGCTTCAGATAGAGTCAGGCGCACCTGCCCACCACAGGGCAGAGCGCTGCATCATCTCTCCATGGGCCGCTTCATGCGGCCCATTTTTTTGTCTCCGCCTGCAGCCCGCGTGCTTGCGTGGGTGCTTTGGCCATCGCGCAGCTGCGTTGGGGTTCACCAACCGCTTACTGCTGTCCCCGTAGCGTCGAGAGAGTGCTGCGCTTCCCGGAAAACCCTGGTCTGCGCGCTTTGCACAGCTCCTATGCACGTCCTTACAGCGGTGCAGTAGGATGCCGCCACTCCCAGCTGGATGCCCCGATGCGAGATGAAGCCGCGCTCCCCGATGGTTCCGTTGATCCCCAAGCCGCCGAGCGGGAGGCTGCCGAAGCCGCCGTCCGCACGCTACTGCGCTGGGCCGGCGAGGATCCCGCACGCGAAGGCCTGCGCGATACCCCCAAGCGCGTGGTCAAGGCATATCGCGACTGGTTCAGTGGCTACCGCGAGGATCCGCGCGAATACCTGACCCGCACCTTCGAGGAAGTCGCCGGCTATGACGAACTGATCGTACTGCGCGACATCTCCTTCGAAAGCCATTGCGAGCACCACATGGCGCCGATCATCGGCAAGGCGCACATCGGATACCTGCCGGACGGCAAGGTGGTGGGCATCAGCAAACTCGCGCGCGTTGTCGACGTGTATGCGCGACGGTTCCAGGTCCAGGAAAAACTGACCGCGCAGATCGCCGACTGCATCGCCGACGTGCTGCACCCGCGTGGTGTCGGCGTCGTCATCGAAGGTGCGCATGAATGCATGACCACGCGCGGGGTGCACAAACGCAATGTCAGCATGGTGACCTCCAAGATGCTCGGCACCTTTCGCGACGATGCGCGTACACGCGCGGAATTCCTGCAATTCATCGATGTTGGCGGAGTGCGCTGAGGTTTTCCCACGCGCTTGCCGCACACAACCACCAACACGGCACACATGCACGCAATTCCCATTACCACCAGTAACACCGCGCAGGCAGAGCCGCTCGACTGCGTGATCATCGGCGCGGGCCCCGCCGGCCTGACGGCGGCGACGTATCTGGCGCGTTTTCGTCGACGCATCCTTGTGATCGATGCCGGCCACAGCCGCGCGCGCTGGATTCCGACCAGCCACAACTGCCCGGGATTTCCGTTTGGCGTCGCCGGGCCGGAACTGTTGAAAAAACTTCGCACACAGGCAGAGGAATACGGCGTGCGCATCCGCGACGGACGCGTGATGGCGCTTGAACGCAGTGCCGATGGATTCGATGTCGTCATTGCCGATGGACTACGTTGGTCGGCGCGAGTGGTGATCCTCGCCACCGGCATCGTCGACCGCATGCCGGACATGACCGGGCTGGAAGATGCGATCGCGCGTAACGTGGTGCGGCTGTGCGCGGTCTGCGACGGATACGAGGCCAGCGACGAGCACATCGCCGTTTATGCTCCCGCCGATACCGCAATCCGGCATGCCTTGTTCCTGCGTACGTTTTCCCGCCGCGTGACCGTCGTGCGTTCGCAGCCCGGCGAGCCCACGCCGGAATGCGCCGGGGATGCGCGCAATGCCCGGATCCAGGTGCTGCCACCGTCAACTGCGCTGCGGCACGACGGCGCATGTTGTGTGTTCACGCTGGACGACGGTAGCGAGCACCGCTTCGACACCGTTTACCCCATCCTCGGGAGTGACGCGCAGTCGACGCTCGCGGTCTCCCTGGGCGCTTCAGTGGACGATAACGACGAAATCCGGGTTGATGCCAACCAGCAGACCACGGTTGATGGTTTGTACGCCATTGGCGACGTGGTCGATGCCCTGAACCAGATCAGCGTCGCCGTCGGCCACGCCGCGATCGCCGCCACTGCCATCCATAACCTGCTGCCACGCAACTTTCGCGAGATCGGGTCGAACACCTGAACGCCCTGCTGCGCGGCGCGGCAGCGCCCGTTGCCAAGCCCTCGCGTACAATGCGCAGCTGTTGAATCGCCTGACAATCCCTTGAACACATCCACCCGCGCCGTGATCGGCTCGCTTGTCGAACAGGGCGTGGATGTCCTGCGCACCAACGGCACGCTTCCGGCGGACCTCGCAACGCCCGACTTTGTCGTTGAGCGCCCGAAGGATCGCAGCCATGGCGATTTTTCCAGCAACATCGCCATGCTGCTGGCAAAGCCGGCCCGCTCCAATCCGCGCGCAATCGCGCAGGCCCTGGTCGCGGCGCTGCCGGCCAGCGACGCCATTGCAGACGTCGGGATCGCTGGTCCTGGCTTCCTGAATTTCCGACTTGCTGCGGCCGCATGGCAGGAGCAGTTGCGTGAAATCCACTCGCAGGGCGAGGCTTACGGCCGCAACGATTCGGGTCGTGGTCGCCGTGCCGGAGTCGAATACGTTTCGGCCAATCCCACCGGGCCGCTGCATGTCGGCCACGGCCGCGCCGCGGTCATCGGCGACTGCATCGCGCGCGTGCTGGCCGCAATCGGCTGGGACGTCAAACGTGAGTTCTACTACAACGATGCCGGCGTGCAGATCGAAAACCTCGCGCGCTCGGTGCAGGCGCGCGCGCGCGGCACGACGCCCGACGATGCCGACTGGCCGCAGGAAGGCTATCGCGGCGATTACATCGCCGAGGTTGCCAATGCCTACCTGCGCGGCGACACCGTGACGTTGGATGACCATGCAATCACCAGCGCCGCGGATGCCGATGACCTGGATGCGATCCGCCAGTTCGCGGTGGCGTACTTGCGCCGCGAACAGAATGGCGACCTGGCCGCGTACGGTGTTGGCTTCGATGTGTATTTCCTCGAGTCCTCCTTGTATTCCGACGACAAGGTCGAGGAAACCGTGCGCGAGTTGATCGCGCACGGGCACACCTACGAACAGGACGGCGCGCTGTGGCTGCGCAGTACCGACTTCGGCGATGACAAGGACCGCGTGATGCGCAAGTCCGACGGCAGCTACACGTACTTCGTGCCGGACGTCGCCTATCACATGAGCAAATGGCAGCGCGGCTACGAACGCGCGATCACCGAGCTGGGCGCCGACCACCACGGCACGCTGGCGCGCGTGCGCGCAGGCCTGCAGGCGCTTGACCAGGGCATCCCGGCGGACTGGCCGGAATACGTGCTGCACCAGATGGTCACGGTCATGCGCGGCGGCGAGGAAGTGAAGCTCTCCAAACGCGCGGGCAGTTACCTCACCCTGCGCGACCTGGTCGATGAGGCCGGACGCGATGCGACGCGCTGGTTTTTGCTCGCCCGCAAGCCCGACTCGCAACTGACCTTCGACATCGACCTTGCGCGATCGCAGTCACTCGACAATCCTGTTTACTACGTGCAGCTCTCGCACGCGCGAATCTGCGGGTTGTGGCGTCAGTTGCGCGAGCGCGAGCTGACATTCGATCTTGACAACGGGCTGTCGCAGTCGCTTGACCTGGAGAACGCCGCCACGCGCGACCTGCTCACCGAGCTTACCCGGTGGCCCGATGTAGTCGCAGCTGCCGGAGAGCAGCTCGAGCCTCACCATATCCCCGCCTATCTGCACGGCCTGGCGCAGGCGTTCCAGTCGTACTACAACGACCATCAGTTCCTGGTCGACGACGCCGACCTGCGCGATGCACGACTGGCATTGGCCCATGCGACCAGGCAAGTGCTCGCCAACGGACTGGAACTGATTGGCGTCAACGCGCCGGAGGCAATGTAAGTGGCGACAAAACGTGGCAAGTCCCAGGCGCGACGCAACAGCGGCAACAGTGCAGGCCTGCCCGGATGGGCATGGCTGCTGCTGGGCGTCGTGCTGACGATTGCAGTCGTGGTGTTCGCACCGAAAGTCTTCAAATCAAGTTCTGGCGACGGCTTTTTCCGCCCCAAGCCCAATCCGGATGCACAGCCGGCCGCCGCTACTGGCAACGATGACGCCGCCGCATCAGACGAGGCCTCGACGCCGGTCGACGCCACGCCAAAGACGCCCGACAAACCGAAGGCCACGCAATACGATTTCTACACGATGTTGCCTGGCAACGAAGTCAGGATGTCCGATGCCGAACTCGCCGCCACGGCTCGCGAGGAAGCCTTGCGCAAGACCAGGGAACAGAAGGCGGCGACGAATCCAGTCGCGACTGCGACATCAGTGCCCGACGACAATGCGGATGCCGTCGATGACACCTCGCCGGCCGCGATCAAAACTACCGCGACGGTGCCATCGGCGTCACCGCCTGCCACGCATGCGGGATCGACGAACGAGCCTGCCCAGCCGCCCGGCAACACCACGCCCTACATCCTGCAGGCCGGTGCTTTTGGGGCCTCCGGCGACGCCGAGGCGATCAAGGCCAAGGTCGCGATGCTGGGCCTGAGTGCGCGCGTCGAAGGCGCCACGATCAACGGCAAGACCGTTTATCGCGTGCGCATGGGCCCATATGCCACGGCATCGGAGCTGGCCGAGGCGAAGCACAAGCTGGCGTCCGGAGGCCTTCCGGCCATGGCGATCAAGGCGAAATAAGCCGGAATTCGCTGCCGGTGAGACGGCATGCGCCGACACTGCGGGTCAGGTAACTCCCGTGTAAACCCACCATGCCGATCGAAGCTGCGCTCATCAAACCCGTCGTCGACGCCCTGATGGGGCTGTTCCGGCAGGGTCACGACCTGCAACTCAAGCACAACGCCGAGGCTGCGCTGCGCGAGGCGATCCGTGAATTGCTGCTGGCCAATCCGGACGAAAACAAGGCCGCGGCGCGCATCGCCATCGCCAAGGCGGCCGGCATCCTCTCCGAGGACGTCGTGCTGGCCGAAGACATGCTGCGCAAGCATCGCGACAACAAGAGTCGTACCCGCGGCAAATCCAGTGGCGGGCGGCCGCGCAAAAAGGTGGCGAGTGACGACAAGCCGCCTGCCGATACCAAATCCATGGCGACGGGGCTCCAAAAACCCACCGAGAAACAGCCTGACAAGCCCAGGACATCGGCCAAAAAACTCCCCGCGTCGAAATCGCCGAAGCGTTGAACCCAAAAGCCAACGCCCTGGCGGCTGGCAGCCTGCATTTTCTTCAACCGACGCGTGGATACACTGCGACGACTGCGTCTGGATTAATCTGTCGCCTGTCTCAACGTCCCGACCCCCTTCATGCCTTACACCCTGCAGCTGGATCCCGCACAGGCCCTGTTGGACCTGCGCTATTACGGCATCGTCTCGATCCCGCAGCGCCTGCAGGCAGCACAGGAAGCCCTGCCTTTGCTGGAAAGCAGCGGCGTGCGCCGCATCCTGATCGACCTGATGCAGGTCACCGGATCGAACGACAACGTGGACGACTTCCGCGCGTTTGTCGCGCGCATCACGCGTGAGCCCCTGTTCCTGCAATCGCGCACCGCGTTCGTCGCGCCGGCTGTGAACTACAGCAACCATCTGGTCGAAGTATTGGCGGACGCGCATCACTATCCGTTTTCGCGCTTCACCGACCGCGGCGTTGCACTTGCGTGGCTGCTCAGCGATGCACCTGCGACAGGCCTGCACCCGTCGAATTGGCCGATGACATGACCAGGGTTGCCTTCGTTTCAGGCGCAACGTCGGGCTTCGGTCGCGCCACCGCAGGGCGCCTGGTCGCGGCTGGATGGCGGGTGATCGCCACCGGACGTCGACGGGATCGGCTGCAGGCGCTGGTCGATGAACTGGGTGCCGCGCAGGTACACCCGGCGTGTTTCGATGTGCGCGATGCCGCTGCCATGCAAGCGTCGCTGGACGCATTGCCCGAACACTTCCGTGAGATCGATCTGCTCGTCAACAACGCAGGTCTGGCGCGTGGCACCGCGCCCGCGCAACGCGCAAGCCTCGATGACTGGCAGGAGATGATCGACACCAACATCACCGGACTGGTGACGTTGACCCGGAGCCTGTTGCCGACGCTGATCGCGCGGCGCGGCGCGATCATCAACATCAGCTCCACCGCCGCCAACTACCCGTACCCCGGCGGTAACGTCTACGGGGGCAGCAAGGCCTTCGTCAGCCAGTTTTCGCTGGGGCTGCGCGCCGACCTGCACGGCAGCGGCGTGCGCGTGACCACGCTGGAGCCCGGCATGGCCGAAACCGAATTCACCCTCGTCCGTACGCAAGGCGACCAGGCGGCGTCCGACGCGCTGTATCGGGGTGCACGACCCATCACCGCCGCGGATATCGCCGACATCATCGTCTGGATCGCGACATTGCCTGCGCATCTCAACGTCAACCGGTTGGAGGTCATGCCGACCAGCCAATCGTTCGCCGGATTCCAGATCGCGCGCGAGGAGTGAGCCGCCGCTACATCAGCGGCGCGTCATCCAGGTACGTATACCCCGTCAACCCCGCTTCCAGTGCGGCGATCATTTGCTCGGATTCTGCCGCCGGCAATGCCGCAGCAGCCACCTTGTCGCGATACGCCGCACGCAGCGCAGCAAGCTCATAGCCCACGTAATCCAGCATCACGTCGGTGGTGTCGCCGCGACGCTGCCGCGTCAATGTGTGGCCGTCGCCAGCCACCCGCACTTCCACTGAATCCGTATCACCAAACAGGTTGTGGATATCGCCGAGGATTTCCTGGTACGCGCCGACCAGGAAAAACCCGAGCAGGTAACGCTCGCCTGCCTGCAGCGCATGCAGCGGCAATGAACTGTCGAGTCCTTCGTTCTCGACATAGGTATCGATCTTGCCGTCCGAGTCGCAGGTCATGTCCGCGATCACGCCACTGCGCTCGGGAATTTCATCCAGCCGCTCGATCGGCACGATCGGGAACACCTGGTCAATGGCCCACACGTCCGGCATCGACTCGAACACGCTGAAGTTGACGAAGTACTTGTCGACCAGGCGCTCGTTCAATTCATCCAGCAGTTCGCGATGGCTGCGTTCGGCCACATCCAGCCGCGCCCGCACGGCATGCGCGATCGCATAGAACAGATCGTCGATGCGCGCGCGCTGGGCCAGGTCGAGTTGTCCCAGCGCATAGAGCGACAGGCCTTCGACATGATGATGTTGCGCCTCATGGAACAGTTCCGGCGCCGGGCGCGCGTCAAGCTCATCGTAAACTTCGCGCAGGTGGCGGACCGCCATCGGTTCATCGTCGGCCACGGGCGGCACGCGGCCCTCGGGCGCTTCCTCCACTTCGGCGACATTGGCGATCAGCACCGCATGGTGCGCTGTCATCGCCCGGCCGCACTCGGTGACGATGCGTGGAGGCGGAAGTTTGTGTTGCTCGCAGGCTTCCGCAAGTGGTTGCACGATGTTGGACGCGTACTGCGCGACGCCATAATTGATCGAACAGTAACTACGCGAGCGCGTGCCTTCGTAGTCGATGCCGAGACCGCCGCCGACATCCATGTAACGCACGTCGGCGCCAAGCTTGGACAGTTCGACGAAATACCGCACCGCCTCGCGCATGCCGTTGGCGATGTCGCGCACGTTGGAGATCTGCGAGCCCATGTGGAAATGCAGCAACCCCAGCGCATCGGTCATGTCGGCGGCGCGCAGCTGTTTCCACAAATCCAGCAACTGCCGTGGCGACAATCCGAACTTCGCCTTGTCACCGCCGCTGTTCTGCCACTTGCCCGCACCCAGCGACGCCAGCCGCATGCGCACGCCGATACCGGGGGTGACGCCGAGTGCACGCGCTTCCTCCAGTACCAGCGGCAATTCGGACGGCTTCTCGATCACGATGAACGTGTCCAACCCCAGCTTGCGGCCAATCAGCGCCAGCCGGATGTATTCGCGATCCTTGTAGCCGTTGCAGACGATCAGCCCGCCCGGCCTCGACAGTGCCAGCACCGCCATCAGCTCGGGCTTGCTACCCGCTTCCAGCCCGAAGCCTTCGCCCCCGTGCGATGCCAGCGTGCCGGCAACACCCTGGTGCTGGTTGACCTTGATCGGATACACCGCGGTGTACCCGCCGCTGTAATCCCATTCCTGTTGCGCCTGAGCGAACGCCGACTGCAGCTTGCGCAGGCGATCGCCGAGGATGTCGGGAAAGCGCACCAGCAACGGCAGCTTCGCGCCATTCGCGCGCGCCTCGTCGACAACGTGCGCCAATGCAATCGACGGACCCTGGGCGCCGCTTGGCCTGGCCACGACGCGGCCGGCATCATCGACATCGAAATAGCCTTCCGACCAGTGCGGGATCGAATAGGTCTTGCGGGCCTGGTCGAGCGACCACGCGGCCATGGCAGCGGTCATGGAGACAGTTCCGTGCAATACAGACGTGCATTCTAACGTCGGCGTAGTGAGCGTTCGGCTACACTCGCCGCCGCATTGCCGCACCGGAGCCGATCGATGAGTGAACCCAGCTGGAAATACGAGAATTTCGAGCCCGCCGGCTCGGCGATCGGCTACCGCATCAGCGCCAAGCTCGACGAGGTGCAGTCGCCGTTCCAGAAGATCGAGGTCTATGCGACGACCGACTGGGGCAACCTGATGCTGATCGACGGCGCGGTGATGCTGACCACGCGCGACAATTTTTTCTATCACGAAATGATGTCGCATCCGGCGCTGTTCACCCATGCCGCACCCAGGCACGTGGTCATCATCGGCGGTGGTGACTGCGGCACCCTGCGCGAAGTGCTCAAGCATCCGGGCGTTGAACGCGCGGTGCAATGCGACATCGACGAGCAGGTGACGCGCATGGCCGAGAAATGGTTCCCGGAATTGTGCGATGCCAACCATGATCCACGCGCGCAGTTGCTGTTCGACGACGGCATCGCCTACATGGCGAATTGCGCGCCGGGTAGCGTCGACATCGTCATCGTCGACTCCACGGATCCGGTCGGCCCGGCCGAAGGCCTGTTCAACAGGTCGTTCTACGAAAGCTGCTTCCGCGCACTGAAGGATGACGGCATCCTCGTGCAGCAGTCGGAGTCGCCACTGGTGCTGCTGGACCTGATCAAGGCCATGCGCGCGGAGATGCGCAAGGCCGGCTTCACCGCATTCCGGACGCTGCCATTCCCGCAGCCGTGCTATCCGACCGGATGGTGGAGCTGCACGCTGGCGAAAAAATCAGGCGACTTCGCATTCCGCGAATCCGACGCGCGTGCCAAGTCATTCGACAGCAAGTACTACAGCGCCGACATCCATCATGGCGCGGCGGCGTTGCCACCGTTCGTTGCGCAGGCGCTGGACGAATAGCAGCTACACAACTGGTCGACGGCTACAGCGCATCGCCGTCGATTTCGCCAGTGCGGATCCGCACCGCCCGCTCCAGGTCCCACACGAAGACCTTGCCGTCGCCGATCTTGCCGGTGCCGGCGGCCTGCAGGATGGCTTCGACCACGGCATCGGCCTGCTCGTCGGTGACGGCCACCTCGAGCTTGATCTTGGGCAGGAAGTCGACCACGTATTCGGCCCCCCGATACAACTCGGTGTGGCCCTTCTGGCGGCCGAATCCCTTGACCTCGGTGACCGTGATGCCGGCGACCCCGGCCTCGGTCAGCGCCTCGCGCACGTCGTCCAGCTTGAACGGCTTGATCACCGCCATCACCATTTTCATCGCGCCAGCTCTCATCATCAATTGTCCGTGGGTGGCGCCAGCATAGCGCCGGCCTTGCCTGCTGTGCCTGCATACCCTTTACGTGGCAACGTGGCACCATGCTGTCGGAGATTCCTGACAGCCTGCCGCGGCGCGCACCGACGGCGCTGCCCTGCCAGCGCACCCATGCTGACGGCACGCTCGCAGGAGTTGACCCGGATGAACACCCTCGCCATGAATATTGATCTCGCCCACATCGATGAACTCGCCCGTCGCCTGAGCAGTCTGGTCCCCGCCGGCCTGCGCGAAGGAAAAGAAGAACTGCAGCAGAACTTCAAGTCCGTGCTGCAGTCCGGCCTGGGCAAGCTCGACCTGGTCACCCGCGAGGAGTTCGACGTGCAGCGCGCAGTGCTGTTGCGCACCCGCGACAAACTCAACGAACTGCAGCGCGCGATCGACCGGATCGAAGCGCAACTGGCCACAGCCAACCCGGGCGTGGCCACTTCGGCCGACGCCAACCCGCCACAGCACTGAGCCGGCTGTCATGGGACTTGCGCTGGTGCACTGCCGTGCACGCGCTGGCGTGGATGCACCCGCGGTTCGCGTGGAAGTGCACCTGTCCGGCGGCCTGCCGCGGATGTCCATCGTCGGCCTGCCGGAAGCGGCGGTGCGCGAGGCCAAGGATCGCGTGCGTGCGGCGATCCAGTGCGCGCAGTTCGAATTTCCATCACGCGTGATCACCGTCAACCTGGCGCCCGCCGACCTGCCCAAGCACGGCGGCCGTTTCGACCTGGCGATCGCGCTGGGCATCCTTGCCGCCAGCGGGCAGGTTCCGCTGGATGCGCTTGACGACTACGAATTCATCGGCGAGCTTGGGTTGACCGGGGAACTGCGCGCCGTCGATGGCGTTCTGCCGGCGGCGCTGGCCGCCGCCAAGGCCGGTCGAAAACTCATCGTGCCGCTCGGCAACGGCGCCGAAGCCGCACTCGCGCGCGAAGTGCAGGCCAGCACCGCGCGTACCCTGCTGGAAGTCTGCGCGGCGCTGGAAGGGCGCAAGACCTTGCCGTCGGCGATTGCGCTGCCCACGCACCGTGTCGCCGGCCCCGACATGCGCGACGTGCACGGGCAGGCGCATGCGCGACGCGCGCTCGAAGTCGCCGCGGCAGGCGGGCATCATCTGCTGCTGATCGGGCCTCCCGGTTGCGGCAAGACCCTGCTTGCCTCGCGTCTCACCGGCCTGCTGCCGGAAGCCAGTGAAGCCGAAGCGCTGGAAGCGGCGGCGATCGTGTCCGTCAGCGGTCGCGGCTTTGATCCCGCACGTTGGCGCGAACGACCGTATCGAAGTCCCCATCACACCGCCAGTGCGGTCGCGCTGGTCGGCGGTGGCGCGGAGCCGCGACCGGGCGAGATTTCGCTTGCGCACAACGGCGTGCTGTTCCTCGACGAGCTACCCGAATGGGACCGGCGCGCGCTGGAAGTGCTGCGCGAACCCCTGGAATCGGGGGTTGTCACGATTTCGCGCGCGGCGCGCCAAAGTGAATTCCCTGCCCGCTTCCAGCTGGTCGCCGCGATGAATCCATGCCCGTGCGGCTGGGCCGGCGATCCGTCCGGCCGCTGTCGTTGCCATGCCGACGCAATCGCGCGGTATCGCGCGAAGATTTCAGGCCCGCTGTTGGATCGCATCGACCTGCATGTCGACGTCCCGCGCCTGCCGCCAGCGGAACTGCGCCCTGACGCACCCGACGGCGAATGCAGCGGGATCGTGCGCGCACGCGTCGAAGAGGCTCGTGCACTTCAGCAGCTGCGTTCGGGCAAGGCGAATGCACACCTCGGTCAGGCCGAGACCATGCTGACTTGTCGCCTGGCCGCGCACGACCAGGCCCTGCTTGAGCGTGCGATCGATGCGCTTCAGCTTTCCGCTCGCTCGATGCACCGCATCCTGCGCGTCGCCCGCACGATCGCCGACCTCGCCAGCAGCCCGCAGATCACAACCGCGCATCTGAGCGAAGCATTGAGTTATCGGCGCGTGGATCGTGGAGTGACGACGCTGGCGGCGTGATCACCCTCGTCAGTCACCCTGCAAAAACAGGAATGCAGGTCTTGTTCGTCCTGCTGAATCAGCGCGGCCGCGTCACAACCCGCAAAAACAATACGCCAGCGCCTTTACCGGGGCACCATGGATCGGCGCGGTGGCACTTTCGAGAAAATGCAGGTCATCGCGGGTCTGCGGCAGCGCGTGTGCGAGCAATATTTGCGCAAGGCTGGAATTTCGCAGCCAGGCGCCGGTGACGCGATTCTGCGCGAAGCGAGCGAAGAAGCGCTCAAACGGCGTTGCCGCGCGTTCGATGTACCGCACGTCGTAGTCGTCGGATTTGCCAAGCTTCGCGCGCTTGGCGACGTCGGCCACCGCATCTTCCAGGCCACCAAACTGATCGACCAGTCCACGCTCCTTCGCCTGCGCGCCGCTCCAGACGCGACCGCGCGCGATCGCGTCGATCTGTTCGACACTGCGACCACGCGCCTGCGCCACGCGGCCGGTGAAATCGCGATACCCCTTGTCGATCACCGACTGGATCACGTTGCCGATCTCCGGATCCAGCGGCCGCGTGATGTCGTATGCGCCGGCAAATCGCGTCGTGCCGACGCCGTCGGTGTGCACGCCGATCTTGTCCAGTGCGCGTGGAATGGTCGGGATCAGCCCGAAGATGCCGATGGAGCCGGTAATGGTCGACGGGTCGGCGTAGATGCGATCAGCATTCATGCTGATCCAGTAACCGCCGGATGCGGCCAGGTCGCCCATCGACACCACCACCGGTTTGCCGGCGGCTTTGAGCGCCACGATCTCGCGCCGGATCTGTTCGGAGGCGAAGACATCCCCACCGGGGGAATCCACGCGCAGCACCAGTGCCTTGACGTGGTCGTCGTCGCGCGCGGCACGCAACAGTTCGGATGTCGATTCGCCACCAACAGCGCCGGCCGGCTGCTTGCCGCTGACGATTTCGCCCTCGGCGACCACGACCGCGACCTGCGGGCGATCATTGACGGCGTGCAGGCCGCCGTCGATGCGCTTTAAATAATCGTCGAAGTCGATTCCACGAAAGCCGTCGTCCGCGTCGGTATCCGCGACGCCGCGCTGGGCGAGCAGGTCATCGACCTCTTCCTTGGTCTTCAGGCCGTTGACCAGTTTCTGCTGCATCGCGTATTGCGCCAGGTCGCCGTGCGCGGCGGCGATGCCCTGCGGCATGGTGTCGATGTCGCTCGCCAGTTGCTGCGCCGAGAGGTTCCGCGCCTGGGCGATATCGCCGAGGTAGCGCTGCCAGATGTCGTTCATCCAGAACAGGTCCGCCTCCTTTGAAGCTGGCGATGCCGCGTCGAGGATGTAGGGTTCGGCGGCGGACTTGTACTCGCCGACGCGGAACAGATGCACGTCGACACCCAGCTTGTCCTGCAGGCCTTCGCGGTAATACTGCCGGTAGCGTCCCAGGCCTTCGAGCATGAGGCTGCCCATCGGATCGAGGTACACCTCGTTGGCCTGGGCTGCGAGGAGGTATTGGCTCTGGTCGAAATTTTCGCCGAATGCGACCACCGGCTTGCCCGAGGCCCGAAGCTTCGCCAACGCGGCGGCGACTTCGCGCATCGAGGCATAGCCCGAGAATTGCATGTGATCCGTGCGCAGCAATATGCGCTCGATGCGCTTGTCGGTGCGGGCGGCATCAATCGCGCGCAACAGGTCGCGCAGCTGCACTTCACCGGATGCGTCGTTGCCGAAGGTGCGCGACAACGCGCGGCTGGCAGGGTCGGAGGTGTATTGCTCGACCAGCTTGCCCTCGGGTGCAATCACCAGCGTGGTGCGACCCAACAGGGGCCGTGCGTTGCCACCAGCGCCCATCGCGGCCAGCACCAGGAACACCAATCCGAAAAACAGCAGGTTGAAGGCCAGCCGGCGTGTGAAATTCATCGCGTCCCACAACCCGATGAAGAAGCGTGCGATCGGGCCGCGGCGGCGGGGTTCGTTCATTGCGGGGTGGCTCCAGGATGCACGGGCGGCTGAAACAGGCGATGGGCGATGACAGGGTAACCGGCGCCCCACCAAACGCATGCGGCAAAGGTCACTGCAGCTGAGTGATGGGGGCGCAACGGCTGCTGTGCAAGAAGCGCCGCAAGAGCAGGATGGCCGCGACGACGAGCCCGGCGATCAGGCCGATCCACATGCCGCGCGGCCCGAGCGCCGGGGACAAGCCGCCCAATCCCAACCCGAGCGTGGCACCCAGCGGCATGCCGATGCCCCAGTACGCGAACGCTGCCAGGAACATCGGCACCCGCGTGTCCTTGAGCCCGCGCAAGGCGCCGGCCGACAACACCTGGATCCCATCGGGGAACTGGAACGCCGCGGCATACAGCAGCAGCGACGCCGCCAGCGCAGCGACCGCGGCATCGTGCGTATACAGCCCGACCAGCGCATGGCGGCCGAGCAGCAGCACCGATGCCGAAAACGTCTGCGTGCCCAAGGCCAACACATACCCGGCGAATGCCGCGCGGCGCATGTCGTCCCGACTGCCGCGCCCCAGCGCATGCCCGACGCGGACCGTGGTGGCTTCGGCCAATCCCAGCGGGATCATGAAACACAGGCTGGCGATGTTGATCGCGATCTGGTGCGCGGCCACCGGCACCGTGCCCAGGCGCCCGATCAGTAGTGCGGTGACGATGAACAGGCTGCCTTCCATCGCAACCGTGATGCCAATGGGCAGGCCGTTGGCGAGCAGGCTGCGGATCAAGTGCCATTGCGGCGGATCGAAACGCGCGAACAGCTGGAGGTCGGCGAATCGCTTCGTACGGCGCAGGTATAGCGCGAACGCGATCGCCTGCGCCCACATCATCACCGCCGATGCGATGCCGAGCCCGCCTGCGCCAAGGGACGGAATCGACAATGTGCCAACGCCGAACGTCAGCGCATAACCCAGCGGCACCAGGACCAGCAATCCGCCGAAACCAAGCACCATCGTCGGCAGCGTCCAGTGCAGGCCGTCGCTGAGATACCGCATCGCCAGATAGAGCGTCAGCGCCGGAACGCCCCAGCGGATGCCGTGCACGAACGCCAGCGTGCCCGGGCGGATATCGGCGGCAATGCCCATCGGCGCCAGCGCGATGCCGACCACGCTGAGGAACGCGAACAACAACACCCCGAGCATCAATGCCAGCCACAGCGCCTGCCGGAACAGAGCCCCGATTTCACTGCGGCGGCCCGCGCCGTCCAGTTGCGACACAGCCGGTGGAAAGGCCATCAGCGTGCCCATCGGGAGCATCATCGGCAGCCAGAACAGCGCCGTGCCGACCGCCACCGACGCCAGCGTGCCGGTGCCGTGGTGGCCTGCGATCACGCTGTCGACAAAACCGATCAGGCCCGTCGACAGGTGCCCAGCCACCAGCGGCGCGGCGAGGACGGCGGAGGTGCGCACTTCATGGATGAATCGGACTGGGGCGGAAGACATGGCCGGGTTTATTCGCCACTCGCGCGCGGCGAATGAACTACTGAAACGAAAGAAGAGCGTGCGCCAACCGTTGGATTGCTTGACTATCTTACCGACGACTCCCGGGCTTCTCGATGACAACCACCGCTCCGCCCGCCAATGAACCCGACAATCCCGCCTGTGGGAACTGCGGCACGCCGCTGCTGGGCCCGCACTGTTATCGCTGCGGGCAACCGGTGGACGGGCTGGTGCGGCATTTCAGCAGCATCATCGGTGACTTCCTGGACACGGTGCTCAACATCGATGCGCGCGTATTCCGAACCCTGTGGCCGCTGTTTGCCAAACCCGGTTACCTGAGCTGCGAATATTTCGCTGGCCGTCGCATACGCTACGTCAGTCCGGTGCGGCTGTTCGTGTTCCTGAGCATCGTCACGTTCTTTGTTGCGCGGTTGACGCTCAACGTGTCCGGCAATCCCATCCAGCTCGATGGCGCCGACGCCATTTCTGCTGCGCCCACCGTGGCCCAGGTCGTGAAGCTGCGTGACGGGGCGATTGCCGAGATCGGCAAGGGCCGCAGCAAGGCCCCCGGAGTGCCGGGGCTTGATGCTGGATTGAGTGCGACTCAGAGCGACATTCGTGCGCAGGCCGATCGCCGCATCGCAGAACTCAACAATGCCGCCGCGCGCGGCGTGCCTCCACCCAGACCCAAACCCAATATTCCGTTCGGCGGCAACAACAAACCGTGGGATGCCAAGACCAATCCGCTGATTTTCCACTGGTTGCCGGCGTTCGCCAACGACTGGATCAACCGGCAGATCGGCCATGCCGAGAACAACATCACGCGCATGCAGGATGATCCATCGTTGTTCAAGGATGCGGTACTCGGCGCGATTCCATCGACTCTATTCGTGTTGCTACCTGTATTCGCCCTGATGCTCAAGCTGCTTTACGCGTTCAAACGACGGTTGTACATGGAGCACCTGATCGTCGCACTGCACAGCCACGCGTTCCTGTGCATGTCGTTGCTGCTCGTGTTCCTGATCATCGCGATGCAGCAACAAGTGCCACCGGGCGGCTGGAACATGCTGTTTGGCTGGATGATCGGCTTGCTCTTCGCCTGGATGCCGGTGTACCTGTGGCTGATGCAGAAACGCGTGTATGGCCAAGGCTGGCTGGTGACGTCACTGAAGTTTTCGTTGCTGGGTTTCTGTTACGTCATTCTGCTGTCGCTTGGCGCGGCACTCACCGTGCTGGGGACGCTGGTGTGGACGTGAGCAAGCTTTGCCGGCACGTGATTTATGAAGTCGATCTGTGGATCGATGCGGCGATTGCGGATGAATACCGCGGATGGCTGCCGACCCATGTGGACGAGATGCTGGCGTTGCCGGGATTTGTCAACGCACGCATCTTTGAAGTGCTCGAACCGGCACCTGCCATTGGCGAAAACGTGTTGTGCGTGCAGTACACCTTGCGCGATCGCGCGGCGCTCGATGACTACCTGCGACTGCATGCACCACGCCTGCGCGGCGAAGGCATCGCGCGTTTTGGCGACGGCTTTCGTGCCCAGCGCCGCGTGCTTGCCGATGTTGCCGTCCATCAACGGGACTGACGAGGCTTGGGCTTACTGCGCCAGTCGTGATTGCAACCAGCCCGCACGATTCGCCGCCGAGGTCGTGACCAGCGCGCGTTGCAACTCCTCGCGCCTCTGGGGTGGCGTGCGTTGCGCGAGCACCGCCAGGTCGGCCCGCTGGGCCGGCGTCATGTCGCGCAGGGTGCGCAGCAATGCATCGCGCAATCCAGCCGGCACCTGCATCAGCAACGGCTGCAGCGCGACGAAATCCGCACCCAGTGCCGGGCCCAGCAACCAGCCGTGACGCTCGCCGGCATCGGCGTGAGCAAAAGCCGCGCGCCAGGCCAGTTGCTGCTGCTGTGGCAGGGCTGCGAACGCGACGGCCGCCGCCTGCACCTGCAGGTGCTGGTCCGCCGGCAATGCGCGCCAAGCCTGCCAGTGCTCACGCCGGTCGCGGCGCACCGCTTCGGGCAACGCATCCCACGCCGCCATCCGTCGACGCACGTCGTCCTGCTGCGCAGGCGTCAACGCGAGCCAGGCGGTATCGTGTGCGCGGAGCATGTCCTGGGTCGCCGCCGGCAGATGGTCCAGGCGTTGCGCGAGTTCCGGCGGCATGGCGGCCAGTGCAAAAGCAGCCAGCGCCAGCGCAACGCCAAACAGCGCCGGCATCACCTCAATGCGCATCGGTGCCTCCGGCTGTCGTCGGGCTGGCCGGCGCCCCTGCATCGGGCAGCAACAATGGGCCACCGTCGGCGCCTGGCTGGCTGGCGACTTGCGCGGCGTACCAGGCATAGAAATCCAGGTCGCGCACCAGCGCATCCTCGCGCGTGACCATGAGTTGGTCGAAGTCCCGATGGGTCAGCACCGCCGTGTCGGCATCGTAAGTCGAGGCAGGCGCATCGGCCGGCGGCAATGGGATGCCCTGGACGTACGCCCCTGGGCCGCCTTGGCGACCAACGGGCAACAGGAAACTGGCCGCCAGTCCAATCGCACAGGCCACCAGCGCCGCCCATAGCGTCGGTCGCAACCAGCGCGGTGCACCTGCTTGGCGCGTGGCGACGGGAGCTTGCGCTGCGCGAGGTGTCGCCTTGCGTTGCAAGGCATCGATGGCTGTGGCCCACGCCCGCCAGGTGTCGAGATCCGGTTCGCCATCGGGTCCCCGCGGCAGGGCGCGTTGGAACGCGCGGCGCCAGGTCTGCGGGCTGATCCCCAGTACGGTCGCGGCGCCTGCATCATCCAGTCCTGCCACCAGCCGCAACAACACGGCGGCGCGCTCACCCGCACCCAAGCGTTCAAGCCCTGCGAATGTCGGTGCCCAGCACGGGTGCAGGGCGGGTCGGCGCAGCTCTGGCCTCGCCAGCAACAATGACCAAAGGCGCAGCGGCCAGTGATCGGCGGGCATAGCGACGGCGGCCCGCGAACTGTTGTTCCGAAACGCGAGCATGGCGGCCATCAGGGCAGCGTTGGCTTGCTGACGGTCGCCACACAGAAGCTGGGCGAAGACTTCCGCACGGGGTCGGAAGTCCTGCAGGAAGGCAGTCGATGCGTCCGAATGTTGGCTCATGGCAGACGCAGTCGTAACGATCATCGGCGCAGGGTTTTGGAGCGCCACATCATAGCCGCGGTGCTTTCCGACAAATCGCTTGACACTTTCAATAAACCTGCTTTGTGAGGCGGGGCAAGGCTTCCGGGAAAAGTGGTTGTGCACAGCAATATGGATCGTTCAGTAACACGGACTTCACGCATTCCCAGAACCTGGATTTCAGCAATGTTTCACAAGTAACTGGTTGAAATATAACGAATAAGTCAGTTTGATGATTTTTTCACCATACGGCCTTGGTAGCTTGATTTAGCGTCTTTGCGCAGTCGTGGCGCAAACCCATGCACAGACTTATCCACAAATTGTGTGGATAAGGTAGAAATTCGTTGTAGCTCCATGGCTTGCAGCGGATTTGCAACCTGTGGGGCAGCAGATGACGGTAACTGCCGATGCCACGCCTTCAAGCGTGGGGCGAACACTGCTGCGTGGCCCGGCGTCGCTAGACTGACGCGATGCCAGCGTCCATTCCACCCGTTCCGGCGCTCCAAGTCGCACTGCCGCTACCCCTGCCGCAGTTGTTCGATTACGCCTGCAAAGACAGGGACGATGGAACACTTGGCGCCCTCGTCGGTGCGCGCGTGCGGGTTCCCTTTGGCAGCCGCGAACTGGTCGGCATCGTCAGCGCCATCGGTGCGCCGGCATCAGACGCCCAGGAGCTGCGCCCGCTGCTGGAAGTCCTCGACTCATCTGCGTTGTTCCACGGCGAGCTGCTCGACTCGCTGCGCTGGTTGGCACGTTACACGCACGCCCCACTGGGTGACGTCTTTGCCACGGCGTTGCCCGCCGCACTGCGACGCGGTGAAGCCTTGCCGGACACCCGCGACTGGGCATGGCAGCTCACCGAAGCCGGTGCCACCGCCCGCGACACGCTGCGCAAGGCGAGCCGTCCGCGCTACCTGGCCGATCTGCTGCATTCGCAGATCCGCGATGAAGCCTCGCTGCCCGACCTGCTCGACGGCTGGCGCGCCGCAATGCGGACGCTGGCGCAACGCGGCCTGGTCGAGCGCATTGCGATCGCAGCCAGCGCGGTCGCCACCGCTTCCCGTGAAGGGCCGGTTCCCAACGCCGAACAACAGCGCGCAGTCGATGCCATCCATGCCCTGCGCGACGGCTTCGCCGCCGTGCTGCTGGATGGCGTCACCGGAAGCGGCAAGACCGAGGTCTACCTGCAGGCGATCACCGAGTGCCTGGCGCGCGGCAAACAGGCCTTGGTGCTGGTGCCGGAAATCGGCTTGACGCCGCAGATGCTGGCGCGCTTTCGTGCGCGCCTGGGCGTGCCGGTGCATGCACTGCATTCCGGACTCAACGACAACGAGCGTGCCCGCGTGTGGACGGCGGCCTGGCGCGGTGAGGCGCGGGTCATCGTCGGCACGCGATCGGCCGTGTTCACGCCGCTGCCCGAAGCGGGGTTGATCGTCATCGACGAAGAGCACGACGCCAGCTACAAGCAGCAGGACGGCATCCGCTACCACGCGCGCGATTTCGCGCTGGTGCGCGGCAAGTCACTTGGGGTGCCGGTGGTGCTGGGTAGCGCCACGCCGTCGCTGGAATCATTGTTCAACGCGCAGTCTGGACGTTATGTCCATCTCCGCCTGCAGCATCGCGCCGGTGATGCGCATGCGCCGATGGTGCGCTCGCTCGACGTGCGCAAGCGACCGATGCAGGCAGGACTGTCGCCGGAACTGCTTGAGGCGATCGCCAAAGCGCTCGCAGCCGGCGGGCAGGTGCTGGTGTTCAAGAATCGTCGCGGCTACGCACCGGTGCTGCTGTGCCATGACTGCGGCTGGAGCGCGCAATGCAAGCGTTGCGACACGGCGATGACGGTGCATGCCGGTGGCCGGCGCCTGCAATGCCACCACTGTGGCGCGCGCCAGGGCATCCCGCTGGCGTGCCCGGATTGCGGGGGACTGGCCTTGCAGCCGCAGGGGGCCGGCACCGAGCGCATCGAGGAGCTGTTGGCCGAAATATTCAACGAGGTGCCGGTACTGCGCGTCGACCGCGGCAGCACGCGCCGTCGCGACGCGCTGGAATCACTGTTTGCCGAACTCGGAACGCGCCCGGGCATCCTCGTCGGCACGCAGATGCTGGCCAAGGGCCACGATCTGCCTAACCTGACGCTGGTCGCGGTGGTCGGGATCGACGAGGGGCTGTTCAGCGCCGACTTCCGCGCCAGCGAAAAACTCGCGCAGCTGCTGATCCAGGTTGCCGGCCGCGCGGGACGCGCCGACAAGCGCGGCGAAGTGTGGCTGCAGACGCACCACCCAGGGCATCCGCTGCTGCAAACCCTAATCCAGGGCGGCTACCACGCGTTCGCCGAAGCCGAGCTGGCGCAACGCGAGGCAGCTGGCTTCCCACCCTTCGCTCATCTGGCGCTGCTTCGCGCCGAAGCCAAGAACGCCGATGCGCCGATGGCCTTCCTGCAGGTCGCCGCGACTAGGTTGCGCGCCAACGAAGCCCTCGACGTGCATGGCCCGCTGCCGGCGCCCATGCCCCGGCGCGCCGGCATGCAGCGCGCGCAGCTGCTGCTGTCGGCCACCGACCGGCGCCTCCTGCATGCGGCACTGGATGACACGATGCCTGCGCTGTACGCCCTGACGGAAGCGCGCAAGGTGCGCTGGTCGCTGGATGTCGATCCGGTGGACCTCTACTGATGCTCGCCGCATTGCTGCATGAGTCTTCCGGCGCCGTTTCCGATAGGCTGGCGCTCCCGCGTTCGCCCATGTCCTTTCAATGCCCGTGACCCACATCCCGACCCGTGCGCGACTGGCCGACGTGCGTTACGAAATCCGTGGCGAGCTTTCGCGCCGCGCGCGTGCGCTGGAGGCGCAGGGACGCACGCTGATCAAGCTCAACATCGGCAATCCGGGTGCCTTCGGTTTCCGCGCGCCGGAGCACCTGCAACGCGCGATCGCCGACCGGATCGGGCAGGCAGACCCCTACACGCACCAGCAGGGGTTGCCCGCCGCGCGCGACGCGATTGCCGCCTTCCATCGGCAACGTGGTGCGCTTGATGTTTCGTCGGACAGCGTGTTCATCGGCAATGGCGTCAGCGAGTTGATCGACTTGTCGCTACGCGCGCTGCTCAATCCGGGCGATGAGGTCCTGCTGCCATCACCCGACTATCCGCTGTGGTCGGCCGCAACCATCCTCAACGATGGGAAGCCGGTGTATTACCCCTGTGCGCCGGGCAACCGGTTCCTGCCCGATCCGGTTGAGATCGAGGCGCTGGTGACACCACGTACGCGCGCGATCGTGTTGGTCAATCCCAATAACCCGACCGGCGCGAATTATCCGCGTGCGCTGCTCGAACGCATCGTCGCCATTGCCGCCAGGCACCACCTGTTGTTGATGTCCGATGAAATCTACGATGGCGTGCTCTACGACGAGGCTGTCTTCCAGCCGTTGTCGCCACTGGCCGGTGACGTGCCGTGCCTGTCTTTCGGCGGATTGTCCAAGGTGCATCTGGCTTGCGGCTGGCGCGTCGGCTGGGCAGTGCTGAGTGGCGACATGCGGGCATGCGAGGAATTCCATCATGCGATGGACCTGCTCGGCGCGCTGCGGCTGTGCGCGAACGTGCCGGGGCAATTGGCGATCGAACAGGCTTTGCAGGGCCACGACAGCATCGCGGCGTTCTGCGCGCCGGGTGGGCGGCTGCACGAATCCCGGCGTGCGTTGATCGAATGTTGTGCGGCCAGCGAGCACCTGCAGCTGGTTACCCCGCAGGGCGCGTTGTACGGATTCCCGGCCGTGGTCGGTGCGGCGTCAAGGCATTTCGACGACCATGCCTTCGCACTGCAGATGCTGGAACACGAAGACGTGTTGATCGTGCCAGGGTCAGGATTCAATGCGCCGAACCGCAATCATTTCCGCGTCACCCTTTTGCCGCAGGCTGATGTCCTTCGCGAGGTCTTCGCAAGGATCGAACGCGTGCTGTCGCATCGCGCCACAGTGTCGATACCTGTCGACCGCATGGCGACAGTCCAGACCATTGACGATGGCGCGGTCTCGTTGAAGGACGCCAACCCTGATGCGCGCACGACTGCGATGGCTTGAGCTCATGGTGATGTCGATGTTCGGCTTGGCCGGCATGGCGGGTTGTGCGATGCCCGTCCCTGCCGTTCACGAAACGCCTGCCGCGTTGTCGTACCTGGCACTGGGTGACAGCTACACCATCGGCGAAAGCGTCACCGCCGATGCGCGCTGGCCGAATCAACTCGCCAGCGCATTGCGCGGCGCCCATGTTCCAGTGGCAGATCCACGCATCATCGCCACCACTGGCTGGACCACGGAGGAACTCAACACCGCCATCGACGCGGCGCAACCGCTGCGCCGTCATGACTTCGTCAGTCTGCTGATCGGCGTCAACGACCAGTATCGCGGCCATCCACTGGCGGACTACCAACGCCGGTTCGCGCCGTTGCTGGAGCGCGCGATCGGATTTGCCGGCGGGCGCGCGGACCGGGTGCTGGCGGTGTCGATCCCCGACTGGGGGGTCACCCGCTTCGGCCGCGAATCCGGCCGCGATACCGCCCGGATCGCGCAGGAGATCGATGCCTACAACGCCGCCGCGCGCGCCATCTGCGTCGCGCATGGCGTGGCCTTCGTCGACATCACCGGCCTCTCCCGCCAGCACGGCGCGGAGCCCGCGATGCTCGCTGGCGATGGACTCCATCCTTCCGAAGCGATGTATGCGTTGTGGACGCAGGCGGCATTGCCTGTTGCGCAACGCCTGCTGGCAAAATGAGCGCGACGCCGGCATTCGACCGCATCACGGCACGCCGCATCGCCGCGGCATTCCTGCCGGCGCGCTGGTACGGCAATCGCTGGCATTACCACTACAGCCGCATCAAGCTCGGTAGTGATCCGCTGTATCCCGGCGTCGCTGCCGCATTGCGTGGAAGCGTTGCACCATTGCTCGACCTGGGTTGCGGCATTGGCCTGTTGGCACATGCATTGCGCGACGAAGGTGTCGGATTGGCATACCGCGGCGTGGACAACGATGCCGCCAAGATCATCGTGGCGCGACGCGCCGCGCGCCGCGCGAACCTGCCTGATGCGACCTTCCTGGTGGTGGATCTTGCCAGCACCTTGCCAGCGCATCGCGGCAGCGTGGCGATCCTGGATGTCCTGCAGTACCTGGATGACGATTCGCAGCAGCGGTTGTTGCAGGCCGCCATCTCGATGCTCGTACCGGGCGCGCGGCTGGTGATCCGCAGCGGTCTGGACGACGACAGCAGGCGCATGTGGGTGACACGCGCCATCGATTGGTTCGGCAACGGCATTGGCTGGATGAACACCGCTCCGCGCGGCTATCCGCGCGAACACGACCTGCGTGCAACACTGGAAAACGCCGGGCTGCAGAGCGAATTCACCCCGCTGCGCGGCAACACGCCGTTCAACAACTGGTTGATCGTGGCCGCGATGCACGACCAGGGCATTGCGTCACATGAAGCTCGCGTGCCGGCATTCGAAATTGCAACAGATTAGTCGTTGCCGATTCCGGATTTAACCACTAGCGGTATTCAGCCTCTCGGGCAACACGGTGGCAAAACCCAACGCATCGAGCCGATCTAGCAGGGCACCCATCATCTCCAGGCTGCGTCCGTGCGGGGCACCTTCGTGCATCAGCACGATCGCGCCAGGCGCCAGGCCGAGTTCGACATCGCCCAGCACGCGTGCAGGATCCGAGACGACACCGTCGAAGCCTCGCGCGCTCCACGCCACCCGTGTCAGCCGCGCGCGTTTGAGCACGCTGGCGACAAACGGATTGGACATGCCCACCACGGCGCGGAACCAGCGTGGCCGCACGCCGGTGATCTGTTCCAGGATCTGTTGCGTCCGCTCGATTTCCTGGCGCATCCGCCGTGGCGGCAACGCCCAGAACCAGCGCGCGGGATGTGTCGCGCTGTGGTTACCGACACCGTGACCACGGCGCACGATGGCGCGCACCAGCTCCGGTTGCGCCGCGGCGCGATCGCCGACGACGAAAAACGTCGCCTTTGCGGCATGTTGGTCCAGCAGGTCGAGCATCGCCAGCGTCTGTGTCGATGGACCATCGTCAATGGTCAGCCAGATCGCGCGCCCGGTGATCGGCAGGCGTGTCACCACCGGGCAGAACAGGCGCGACCGCGGCCACAACGTGCCCCACCAGAACGGAGCATGGGTGGCGACCAGCACCGGGACTCCAATGCGCCATCCCCAATGCCACCAGATCGCAGCTGCCAACACCTGCGTCAACAGCAGGCACCACAGCCAGACATGTGGATGGCGCGGTGGGGCCTCGAGTGTCGTCGCGGTCGACATGGCCGCATGATGCCGCGTCGGGCAGCTGGAAAACAAACCAGGTTGCTGGGAGCCGAAGGGGCCGCTTCAGATATGGTATCCAGGCGCGCCGCGGCGCGTTGGAAAGATTCGTTGCCGGCACCAGTCGAGGCGCGGCGTAGAATTCGCCTCCCACGTCCAGGATGTTTTTGCCATGCCGCTCCCATCCGATTTGCGCCAGCGCATCGCGGGGCTGCTCGATGCAGATCGCGTTGTGCTGTTCATGAAAGGCACCCCGCGCGCCCCGCAATGTGGATTTTCCGCCAAATCGGTCGCGGCATTGAATGCCCTGGGTATCGACTATGCGCACGTGGACGTCCTGGCCGACCCGGACATCCGCGAAGGCATCAAGGCGTACGGCGAGTGGCCTACGATCCCCCAGCTCTACATCGACGGTGAGTTGATCGGCGGCAGCGACATCATCGAGCAGATGTCCAATTCCGGTGAGTTGCATGGTGCCCTTGGCCTCCCACCACCGGATCGCACGCCCCCAGGCATCACCATCACCCCCGCGGCATTCGAGATGCTGCACAAGGCACTGCAGGATGCCGGCAGCGGCTACACGCTGCGGGTGGACGTCGACCCGCAGTTCAACGCGAAACTTCAACTTGCTCCGAACGATGACAACGCCATCGCCACTGAAATCGATGGCATCCGCGTGCAGTTCGACAGTGCGTCCGCGCGCCGCGCCGAAGGGCTGTCGATTGACTGGGTCGATGACGAACGCGGTCGTGGGCTGGTCATCGACAATCCGAATGCGCCGCCCAGGGTGCGCGAGTTGTCACCGCTGGAAGCCGCCGGCAAGCTGGCCGCAGGTGCGATCACCCTGGTCGACGTGCGCCCATCGCAGGAACGTGCATTCGCGGTGATCAAGGCGCCGTTCGCGACGCTGGACGATGGCATCGCCACGCTGGAGACCCTGCCGAAGGACACGCCGTTGGCATTCCTGTGCCACCACGGCAGCCGCAGCGCGCAGGCGGCGGAACATTTCCGGCAGTTGGGGTTCGCGGAGATCTACAACGTGGTGGGCGGGATCGATGCGTGGTCGGATGCAGACCCGGCGGTGCAGAAGTATTGAGTTGCATGATGCGACGGCTGCAACCGTCGCATCAGCCGCCCTGCGCTCCCGTTTGAGACCCATCGGCGGCAGCGCGCCAGGATTTGACGACCGTCAACCATGCCCTCCAACCGGTGTCGACGTTGGTTTTGCTGGCCTGTCGCCATTCGTGGCCTTCAGTCCGCCACGAATTCCGCTGAAGCGCCAGCCGTCATGACCTGATTGCGCCCGGCACGCTTGGCCGCATACATCGCCGCGTCGGCGCGCGCAATCAGATCGGAGACGATGTCGTGCCTGCGGCTTTCAGCCACCCCGATACTGACCGTCATCGCCAGCGGCAGTCCGGCAATCTGGCGACAGCGCAGTTCGACGCGCTTGCGGATGTGCTCGGCGATGTCGCGCGCACGGCGGCGATCCACCCCAGGCAGGACCAGCAGGAACTCCTCGCCACCGAGCCGGCCGATCTGGTCGCCGTATTGCAGCTCGGTCGCGATGATCCGCACCAGCGCGCCCAGACAGCCGTCGCCGACGGCATGTCCGTGGGTGTCGTTGATCCGCTTGAAATGGTCCAGGTCCAGGAACAACACCGCCAGCGGCTGGTAGTCATCGCGGGCTGCGGCGAGGGCCCACTCCAGGCGCCGTTCGATCCCGGCGCGATTGAGCACGCCGGTGAGCGAATCGCGTTCGGCATCGTGCTGGGCGAGGTCGCGCTCGCTGCGGAACGCGCGCATGCGATCGGCCATGCCCAGCATGAGTACCACCGCCGTGAACGCCAGCACCAGCGGCATGCCATATTCCAGCCAAGGCGCGAGCGCCGCCCCTGAACTCAACTGCAGCGCACGCGCCGTCGATATCGCCACAAGCGGCACCCAGCCCAGAAGCATCATCCCGGCATGGCGACCGCCTCGGCGCCATGCCACGAACAGGCATAGGATCGCCAGCGCGTTGGCCAACAGCAGCAACAGGTTGCCCAGGTTGGGGAACCAGTTCTTGTCGGCGAGCCAAGGTGCGACCAGCAATGCCAGCAGCAATAGCGGCAAGTCGGCGCCGACCCAGCGCAGGGCGCTGCTGAGCCGCGGCGTGCGCGCGCGCAGTTCGCCGAAATCGATCAGGAAGTACACCGAGACGATCGTCGATACCGTCGCCACGAACCACACCCCCGGCGCACCGAAGGGCGCCAGCAGGCGCAACCCCGGCAACGCATAGGCCTCGCCGTAGGTGCACAGCACATACAACAGCTGCATGGCCATGCAGCCGGCATACAACAGGTAGACGCGATCGCGCAGGACCAGCCAGAACACCAGCGCCACCAGGAACACCCCGACCAGCACGCCGCTTGCCGTGTAGAGCACCCGCAGGTGGCTGCGGTCGGAGACCGCGTAGGCGGAGACGCTGCGTACAGCCACCTGCAGCGGATAACGCGCGCCCTCGATGCCGACATAGACCGGGCCGACGGCGGACAGCGGAAACACCAGCGCCCGGCGCGAATAGCGCGCATCAAGCTCGGCGTCGAACACACTCTGCCGCTGGGGGTGGTAGTCCGGCGGCAGCAGCACCGTCACGCGAGCGCTATACGGATGGAAGATCAGGAGCAGGCGTTCGTCGGGCGAGGCCGTCGGTTGGATTCGCCACCAGCCTGCTCCGCGGATGGCGCCGTCGAGGCGGTCAGCACGCGCGCTGGTTTCGAATGCCGTCACGGGCAGTCGTGGAATCGTCGCGACCGGCAGCGGCGATGCACGCAGGCGTTCGATCCGGACGATGCCGCTGTCGTGCGCGTTGGCGCCACTGGCGATACACGCCAGCACTACCATGCACCCTGTCAGCCATCCCTTCATGCCCACCCCTTGCCAGCAGTGTCTGCCGGTCTGTCCGGCGCGACAAGGCGTCGCAACAAGTAAGGCATTCGTGCGCCATCACATGCGTCCGGGGCCGCAATGCGCTACGGTCACCCGGTAGACACACGATAGAGGACAGGGGCATGCGTATCGGATTGGTGGTTGACTCGGCCTGCGATCTCCCCGGCGACTTCCTCGCCGCCAACGACATCACCATCCTGCCGATCACGGTGAGGATCGGACAAGCCGTGCTGGCGGACCACCGCAATGAGCAGGCGACCCTGGAGTTCCTGCGGACCCAGATCGCCGAGCGCGGCGCCGAGGCCGAGACCCTGCCCTACACGGTGCAGCAGATCCAGGAGCTGTTCCTGGGCAAGCTGGTGATCGACTACGACTACGTGTTCTGCATGACGATCACCCGCAGCCGCAGCCCGATCTACGACAACGCGATGCAGGCCAGCTTCGCCATCCTCAACGAGTACCGGCCGATCCGTAAGGCCGCCGGCAACGACACGCCGTTCGCGCTGCGCGTCATCGACAGCCAAAGCCTGTTCTCGGGGCAGGGCATCCTGCCGGTTGAAGCGGTGCGCCTGCGCGCCGGGGGTGAAGGTCCGCCGAAGATCCGCGCCCGCCTGGAACACCTGGCAATGCACACCTATGGCTACCTCGTGCCGCGCGACCTGTATTACATCCGCAACCGCGCCCGCAAGAAGGGCGACCGCAGCGTCAGCCTGTTGAGTGCCGCGCTTGGGACTGCGCTGGATATCAAGCCGGTGCTACGCGCCCATCGCGGCGAAACCGGACCGGTGGCGAAGATCAAGGGCTTCGAGCCGGCGGCGCAGAAAGTCTTTGAATTCACTGCGCGGCGTGTCCAGGCCGGCCTGCTCACCCCGACCGTGTGCTTGTGCTACGGCGGCGAACTGGACGAGATGCGCGCATTGCCCGGATACGCGCGATTGCGGGAGGTCTGCGCTGCGCAGAACATCGACGTCTACGAAAGCGTCATGAGCCTGACCGGCATGGTCAACGTCGGCAAGGGTGCACTGGTGGTCGGTTTCGCCGCAGATTCGCATTCATTCGAGTAGGCGTATTCGACCCGCCCCCTGAACTTTCAAACCCGGACTACCGAGAGCTGCACGATGCCCACCCGCTACTACCTGAGCCTTCCGGATCCCGCCACCGCGCGCGGCAGCGACGCCGACCTCGCGTTCCACGCGCATGGCGCCGACGCGTTCGCCCAGGAGTTGCAGGAGGCGTTGCGAAGCGATGCCCTGTTCCAGCGCTGGCGTGCCAAGCAGGACGACCCGGACGCAATCGATGCGTCGCTGGGCGCCACCGATCCGGCTGCGGTCGTGGACGCAAAACAACACGACCTGCGGATTGACCTGGTCGCCACCACCTCGCTGCCCGGCAGCGTGTTCAAACAGCGCCTGCGCTTGCTGGCCGGCAGCGGCTGGACGATGAGCGACGTGACTGCTGCCTGATCCGTTCGGAATCGCCTGTGCGAAGCCGATGAGGACGCCCGTCCTGCTGTCGTGGAGCGGCGGCAAGGATGCGGCGTGGGCGTTGCACGTTTTGCGCCACAACGGTGATGTCGAAGTTGTCGGACTGGTCACGACGATCACGGCGGGATTCGAGCGCATCGCGATGCAGGGCATCCGCGTTGATGTGCTGCACCGACAGGCCGAGGCTGTTGGCTTGCCCGTGATCGAAGCGAGGATGCCGCAGCGCGCCGACAACGCAGTCTACGAAGCGAGATTTTCAGATGCCTTGCTGCGCGCACGGGAACGCTGGCCGCGATTGCACCATGTCGCATTCGGCGACCTGTTCCTGGCGGATATCAGAACGTATCGCCAAGCCCTGTGCGCGCGGCTGGGATGGACGCCGCTGTTCCCGTTGTTCGGCAGCGACACCGCGCAACTGGCACGGCAGATGATCGCCGGCGGCCTGCGCGCCCGCGTGTGCTGCGTGGACACGCAACAACTCGATGCCGGCTTCAGTGGCCGCACGTTCGATGCCGCGTTGCTGGATGCGCTGCCCGCGCATATCGACCCGTGCGGTGAGAATGGCGAATTCCACACCTGCGTGTCGGATGGGCCGATGTTCGACACGCCATTGCTACTTGAGCGCGGCGAATCGGTGCTGCGCGAAGGACGCTTCGCCTATACCGATTTCACGCTCGCAGGCGGCGTCTTGTAACAGCACGCCGAGCGCACGGGCTGCTCAAAAGCGGATCACCGTGCGGATTGATTTGCCTTCGTGCATGAGGTCGAACGCCTCGTTGATGCGCTCCAGCGGCAGCTCGTGGGTGATGAAGGGATCCAGGTCAATCTCCCCGCGCATCGCCTGCTCGACCATGCCCGGCAATTGCGTGCGGCCCTTGACGCCGCCGAACGCCGAGCCGCGCCAGACGCGACCGGTCACCAGCTGGAACGGACGCGTGCTGATTTCCTGTCCGGCGCCCGCCACGCCAATGATCACCGACTCGCCCCAACCCTTGTGACAGCACTCCAACGCGGCGCGCATCACGTTGACGTTGCCGATGCATTCGAAACTGAAGTCGACACCGCCATCGGTCATTTCAACGATGACATCCTGGATGGGGTTGGCATGCTCCTTCGGATTGATGCAGTCGGTCGCGCCCATCGCTTTGGCAAGCGCGAACTTGCCCGGATTGGTGTCGATCGCAAGGATGCGGCCGGCCTTGGCCTGCACTGCGCCCTGGATGACGGCCAATCCAATTCCGCCCAAGCCGAACACCGCGACGCTGTCGCCCGGTTTGACTTTCGCGGTATTGTGCACGGCGCCAATGCCGGTGGTGACGCCGCATCCGAGCAGGCACACTTTTTCCAGCGCGGCCTCGGGGTTGACGACTGCCAGTGAGATTTCCGGCACGACGGTGTATTCGCTGAAGGTGCTCGTGCCCATGTAGTGGAACAACGGCTGGCCGTTATAGGAAAACCGCGACGTGCCGTCGGGCATCACACCCTTGCCCTGCGTCGCGCGCACGGCCTGGCATAAATTGGTCTTGCCGGACATGCAGAACTTGCACACACGACACTCCGCCGTGTACAGCGGGATGACGTGGTCGCCTGGCTTGACGCTGCTCACGCCCTCGCCGACTTCGACCACGATGCCGCCACCTTCATGGCCGAGCACCGCTGGAAACAATCCTTCAGGGTCTTCACCGCTAAGGGTAAATGCATCGGTATGGCACACGCCGGTAGCGACGATGCGCACCAGCACTTCGCCCGCGCGCGGCGGCGCGACATCGATCTCGACGACCTGCAACGGCTGTCCGGCGGCAAAGGCCACGGCGGCGCGTGATTTCATTGGTCACTCCGAATGCGTGTTGCTAGGGCAGTCGTAGGAGCGGAAGGCTCCAGATCAGTACGCATATTCCTTGAACACCCGGTCGATGTCGCCGTTCCATTCGCCATGGAACAGCGCCAGCTTGCGTTCGGCCGGCGTTTGGTTGGCTTCGGCGAAATCGATCAACGGAGTCAGGAAAATACTCTCGTCGGCGCCATTGGTATTTTTCATCGCGCGGCGTTGCAGGCCGTGCGCGGAAATCTTCAGAGCCTCCAACGCAAGCTCGCGCACGGTGTTGGCACGGAACGACAACTTCAGCGCATGCTTCGGAACGCCATCGCGCAGCGCATGGCGCTCGGCCATGCTGAAATCCTTGACCAGGTCCCACGCGGCATCCAGCGCGGCATCGTCATACAACAAGCCGACCCAGAATGCCGGCAACGCGCACAGCCTGTTCCAGGGTCCGCCATCGGCGCCGCGCATTTCCAGGTATTGCTTGAGCCGCACTTCCGGAAACGCGGTGGTCATGTGGTCGGACCAGTCGCGCAGTGTTGGCAATGCACCGGGCAACGCATCGAGTTTGCCTTGCATGAATTTGCGGAACGATTGCCCAGACAGGTCGACGTATTCTTCGTTTCGATACGAAAAATACATCGGTACGTCGAGCAGGTAATCGACGTAGCGTTCGTAACCGAAGCCATCCTCGAACACGAAGTCCAGCATCCCCGTACGACCAGCATCCGTGTCGGTCCAGATATGCGAGCGATAGCTGAGATAACCGTTGGGTTTGCCTTCAGTGAACGGCGAATCGGCGAACAGCGCGGTCGCGATCGGCTGCAACGCCAGCGACACGCGGAATTTCTTCACCATGTCCGCTTCGTTTTCGACATCCAGGTTGACCTGCACCGTGCAGGTGCGCGTCATCATGTCCAGGCCCAGCGTGCCGACCTTGGGCATGTAGTCGCGCATGATCTTGTAACGTCCTTTTGGCATCCACGGCATGTCGTCGCGCCGCCATTTCGGCTGGAAGCCCATGCCGAGAAAGCCGAGCCCCAACTCGTCGGCGACGGTCTTGACTTCGACCAGATGGCCGTCGACCTCGCAGCAGGTCTGGTGCACGGTTTCCAGCTGCGCGCCGGACAATTCGAACTGGCCGGCCGGTTCCAGCGAGACCGACGCGCCATTGCGCAGAAGTGCAATCACGCGGCCATTTTCGTTCACCGGCTCCCATCCGAACCGCGTGAGCCCTTTCAGCAGGGCTTCGATGCCACGCTCGCCGTCGAACGTCGGCGGGCGCAGGTCATCCAGCCGGAAGCCGAATTTCTCGTGCTCGGTGCCGATTCGCCAGTTCTTCTTTTCACGACCGCCAGCGGCCAGGAAGTCGACCAGCGTGCGGCGATCGGTGATCGGGGCTTCGACGGCGTGGTTGAGGCTCGACATCGGATTGCTCGCAGTGGGGTGTGCGAGTTGGGGGCGGCGGCCGGCCATCGCAAGGAGCCGACTATATCGCGGCGCCGTCGCTGGCCTCTTGCCAATGTGCATGTCGTGGCTGCAGGCGCCAGCATTTCGGCGATGATGCAACGCTCGACCGTGGAGATCGGCCATGCGCAGCAAACATGCAGAACAACATCGCTCCGACCGCGCCGGCTGGTTGCGCGCAGCCGTACTTGGCGCCAACGACGGCATCCTGTCCGTCGCGGGGCTGGTGGTAGGCGTTGCCGCCAGCGGTGCCACGCATGCGGTGGTGCTGGCAAGCGGCATAGCCGGCGTGGTCGCGGGCGCGATTTCGATGGCGGCGGGCGAGTACGTGTCGGTGCAGTCGCAGGCCGACACCGAGCAAGCCGACATCGCCAAGGAAACGCGCGAACTGGCCGAGAATCCCGACAGCGAGCTGCTCGAACTCAGCCACATCTACGTCAAGCGCGGCCTGCAGCCGGAACTGGCGCGACAGGTCGCCGAACAACTGACCGCATACGACGCCATCGGCTCGCACGCACGCGACGAGCTCGGGATCACGGACACGTTGCGTGCACGACCGGTGCAGGCGGCGCTGTCGTCGGCGGCGGCATTCACGATCGGCTCGATGCTGCCTATCGTCGCCGTGTTGCTCGCGCCACCCGCGCAGGTGCAACCGGTCACGATCGCGACGACGCTCATTGCGCTGGCGATCTCCGGCGCACTGGCGGCCCGGATTGGTGGCGCGCCGGTCGTGCGCGGCGCCATGCGCGTGCTGTTCTGGGGCGCGCTGGCGATGGTGGCCGCGGCGCTGGTGGGACGTCTGTTCCACGCGCAGGTGTAGGGCGGGCTTTAGCCCGCCTTGCATTCAAATTGACCTCAGGCTCGAAGCTCCAGCCACCTGGCCACGATCGAGCGCGCTTCCTCGACGCCCTGCTTCGACTCGCCCGAGAACGTCTGCACGCTGACGGTGTCACCGAACACCGATGACAACTCCTTGCGCACCGCCAGCAGGGCGTTGCCCTGCGCGCCGCGGCTGAGCTTGTCGGCCTTCGTCAGCAGTGCATGTGCGGGGAGGCCGCGCTGCACGGCATAGCCAAGGATCTGCCGGTCGTACTCCCGCAGTGGATGGCGGATGTCCATGATCACCACCAGCCCGCGCAACGCATCACGACTGCCGAAGTAGCCGTCGAGGAACGATTGCCAGTGTGCCTGCAGGTCCTTGGGCACCTTGGCGTAGCCGTACCCGGGCAGATCGACCAGATAGCGATCGGTGGTCGGGGGGATGTCGAAGAACACCAGCTGTTGCGTGCGCCCCGGGGTTTTCGATACCCGCGCCAGCGCGTTCTGCTGGCACAGCGCATTGAGCGCGCTCGACTTGCCCGCATTGGAACGGCCGGCGAAGGCGACCTCGTATCCGCCATCGGGCGGCAACTGGCGGAAGGTGTGCGCGGCGAGCAGGTACTTGGCGCGGGCGAAGGGATTGGGGATGGCCATGCCCATAGGATGGCATGGCGGGAACACGAGCCCCGCCGGGAAGACCATCGCGCGCGTTTGACCGGTTTCTGCCCGACGACGATAATTCCGCCTCTATGCGGCCGCCGTCGGCGCCGCTTCGCGCCCCGGAGCTTTGCATGCGTCACATCCGCGCCTACGGTTTGTCTGCCTTCGCCATCCTGGCGGTTGCCATTGGTGCCGTCGCATGGGCCCAGACGGTCACACCGCTGCCTGCGCAGGCGCCCACCGCGGCCGCGCCGCTGGATGCCTCGGCGCTTGCCGATTTGGCCAAGGCGCATTGGGGCGACGCCAAGGCCGGCGCGGTCAAGGCTGGTGCATGCGCCGCGTGCCACGGGCTCGACGGCAATCCGGCCGACCCGCAATACCCGCGTCTGGCCGGCATGCCCGAGCGCTACGTGGCCCAGCAGCTGGCGTTGTTCAAGAGCGGCCAGCGCAATACCGGCATGGCCGCGATCATGATGCCCATGGCCATGCCGCTCAGCGCGCAGGACATGCGCGACCTCGGTGCGTACTTCTCCCAGCAGAAGGCCGGTGCCGGCATTGGCGACGACAGCAAGATCGCGGCGGGCCCCTACGCTGGCAAGAAGTACTACGAAGTGGGTCAGATGCTTTTCCGTGGCGGCGATTCCGTCCGCGGCGTGCCGGCCTGCATGTCCTGCCATGGCCCGACCGGGGCAGGCAATCCCGGCCCGCCGTATCCGCACCTGGCCGGGCAGCAATCGGCGTACGTGGTGCGCAGGCTGCAGGAATACCGCACTGGCAAGACCACTGAAACCGATACGCACCAGTACGACATCATGGCCACGGTCGCCAAGTCGCTCACCGACGAGGAAATCCAGTCGCTGGCCAGCTATCTGCAAGGCCTGCACCCGCGTGCGGACGAAGCAGGCGTCGCCACGGCGCCTTCGGCCGCATCCGCTCCTGCCACGCCTGCAATGACTCCTGCCGCCAGCGCGCCGCCAGCCAAGCGCTGAACTTTCCGCGCACGCTCCGGTCACAGCGATACACTCCTTGAATCACACCGCCGGCCAGCGTCCTGGGCCGGCGTCTTTTTTGGCGCAGCACGCTCGGGCAGCCCTTCGATGATCAAGCAATCCGCTTTGTTGCTCTGCCTGGTGCTGGTCACGGCCCTCGCATCCGCAGGTGCGTGGGCGAAAACACCTGCCCTGGTTGACGGCACGGATTACGCCGTGATCGCCGATGGCAAGCCATACGCCCCGCTGGGCGGCAAGATCGAGGTGGTCGAGGTGTTCGGCTACTGGTGTCCGCATTGCGCGGAATTCCAGCCGAAGCTGTCGGCGTGGACACGCACGCTGCCGGTCGATGTGCGCTTCACCTACGTCCCGGCGGTGTTCTCGGCCGGGGATGCTTTTGCGCGTGCCTACTTCGCCGCCGAGCACTTCGGGGTGCTGGCCCGCACCCATGATGCGATGTTTCCCGCCATCCATGTCGACGGCGTGCTGGCACAGAACGCGTCCGTGGACGAAATCGCAACCTACTACGGCCAGCACGGCCTGGATGCCTCCAAGGCGAAGGCGTACATGACCACTCCCGAGGTCGACGCCAAACTTGCCCGTGCGCACGAGTTCGCCTTGCGCAGTGGCGTCGAAGGCACCCCGACGCTGATCGTCAATGGCCGCTATCGTATTCTTGGCGACAGCCACGACGATTCCCTGCGCATCGCCAGCCAGCTGATCGCCCAGCTGCACACCGCGGCGCGACAGTCCCCGCAACATGCCTCGAAATCCCGACCGGAGATCGCTCGATGAAGCGCACTGCCTTGTTGTTGACCGTGTTGTTGCCGCTCGCCGCCTGCCAGCAGAACACCGCCGCTCCCCCGGCAGTGGACACAGCCGCCACCACGTCGACCACCCCGAGTGCGGCTGCCGAAGCGGCTGCCGCTGAAGCTGCCGCGACGCCCGCCACCTCGGGTGCGACGACCTCCGCCTCGGCTGACGCCGCCGCCGACACCAGCACGGCTGCCAAGCCCTCCTCGGGTTTCAACGCCACCGGCGCACTTGCGCCCGGCGTGGATTACGCGGAAATCCAGGGGGGCCAACCGTTCGAGCCGCGCAATGGCAAGATCGAAGTCGTCGAAGTCTTCGGCTATGTCTGCCCGGCCTGCTTCCGCTTCCAGCCGCTGATCAGTGCATGGGAAAAGACCCTGCCGGCCGACGTGCGATTCACCTACGTCCCGGCGCAGTTCGGACCGGAGTGGATTCCGTACGCGCATGCGTTCTATGTGTCGCAATCGATGGGGATGGTTGCCAAGACCCATGACGCAGTGTTCAACGCCATCCATGTCGCAGGCACCTTGCCGGGTGAAGGCAAGAAGCCGGACGAAGCCGCGATCGCCAAGTTCTACGGCAAATACGGCGCCGATCCCAAGCAGTTCGCCGACGCCATGCACAGCTTCGCGGTCGACGCCAAGCTCACCCATGCCAAGCAGTTCGTCGTGCAGAGCGGCGTGCAGGGCACACCGACGCTTGTCATCGATGGCAAATATCGCGTGATCGGCAAGAGTTACGACGACATGCTGCGCATCACCAACCAGCTGGTCGCACAGGAGCGCGCCGCCGGAGCCGCGCACCCGTAAGCTGACGACATGACCACCCGTCGGCTCAAGCTGCTCAGCGCCAACATCCAGGCCGGCTCCAGCACGCGGCGCTTCAGCGATTACGCCACGCGCAGCTGGTCGCATGTGTTGCCAGCGGGCAACAAGCGCGGCGCGCTGGATACGATCGCCGTGCTGGCTGGCCAGCACGACATCGTCGGCCTGCAGGAAAGCGACCCGGGTAGCCTGCGGTCGGGCTTCACCAACCAGACCCACTACCTGGCCGAGCGTGCAGGCTTTGCTTATTGGAGCCACCAGCCCAACCGCAGCATGGGCGGCGTTGCTTCCAGCGCCAACGGACTGCTGAGCAGGCTGGAACCGGTCTCGATCAGCGACCATCCACTGCCTGGCCGGGTCAAGGGTCGCGGCGTGTTGCTGGCGCGATTCGGTGAGGGCGACGAAGGCCTCGTCGTGGCGATTTCCCATCTCTCGCTCGGCGCAGCTTCCCGGCTGGCGCAGCTGTCCTTCATCGCCGAGTTGCTGCATGGGCATCCGCATGCCGTGCTGATGGGCGACTTCAACTGCACGCATGACCGCCCGGAAATGGACATGCTGTACCAGCGCACGCGCCTGCAGCCACCGGCGCAAACGGTGTGCACGTTTCCCAGCTGGCGACCGCAGCGCGCCATCGACCACATCCTGATGACCGATGAGATTGCCTGCCAGAGCATGACGGCGTTGCCGGCCGCACTGTCCGATCACCTGGCGCTGTCGATCGAATTGACGGTGCCCGAGGTGGCGCTAAAACGCTGATACATAAAAAACGGGCGGCGATTCGCATCGCCGCCCGTCAGGTTTCAGGTGCTGCGCGCGATCAGAACTTGAAGTCCGCGCTGATGTACCAGAAGCGGAACGGCAGGTCGTAGGTACCGGCGTCATACCCATTCAACGAACAGGTCACGCAGACCGGCGGATCCTTGTCGAACAGGTTGTTGACGCCTGCCGACAGCTTCAGGCCCTGGATGCCGAGCGAGTGGTTCCAGGCCACCTGCACGTCGTTGTAGATGGTCGAGTTGAGCGTGTGGGTGCCCGCGCCGGTCGCGCAACCTGTCGCCGGCGTCTTGGCAGCGTTGCCGCACGACTCCTTGACTGCGCTGATGTATCGGACGTTCCAACCGGCATTCCAGTCGCCCAACTTCCAGCCCAGTTGTACGTTGGACTGCCACTTCGGAATGGCGCTGTCGTCCACTTCGATGCCAACCATCCGTTGCGTGGAAAAACCAGTGGAATCATCCACCGCGCGATAGTTGATCGTGCGGGTCGCCTGGACGCCAGCGTTGAATTGCCCCCAGTCTTTCAGTGGGCCGACCCAGTTGCCTTTCAGGTCGATGCCGCTGGTGGTGATCGTGCCCAGGTTGGCCAGGAAGTCGGTCGGCGGATTGAGGTTGCCGCCGGCGCCGCGAGTGAAACCGGAGCATGCTGCGCCGCTGAGGCCTCCGCTATAACAGGCGTTGAGCACTGACTGGATATCCGGGGCCTGGATCGCCTTCTTCACCTTGTAATGGAAGTAGTTGGCCTCGAAGTCGAGCTTCGACGACCACGCCAGGTTGTCCGCCCAGCTGGGGCTGTAGACCGCGCCGAAGCTGTAGTTGTCGGACTTCTCCGGCTGCAGGTTGCGATTGCCACCGGTAAACGTGGTGATCTGGGTGTTAGCCTGCTCGAAGGTCGGGGAGACGCCTGCCGCGAGGCAGGCGGCCGCGTATTGCGGACCTGCCGGTCCAGGCGTGCCGGTGGTGCCGCACGGATCGGTCAGCGTCGCGCCAAATTGGGTGAGACCGTACAACTCACCAAGATTCGGCGCGCGGAACCCCTGCGAGTAAGTCCCGCGCAACACCAGGTCCTCGATCGGCTGCCAGCGGAAGCCCGCCTTGCCGGTGGTGGCGCCGCCAAAGGTCGAGTACTGCGAGCGGCGGATCGCGAAGTCGGTGCTGAAGGTCTTCCACCACGGCACCAGCAACTCGGCATAGCCTTCGTTGACGGTGTACGACGCCGAGATCGGCGCGGCGAAGGAGTCCTGGGATTCACCGGACTGACGGAGCGGGTCCGGATTGAAACTGCCTTGATAGCGTCGATGTTCATACCCGACTGCGAAGCCCGCGTAACGGTTGTCGCCCAGCTGCCACAAATCGCCGGTCAGGTTGGCGGTCAGCAGGTCGAGGACCTGCTTGCTGGAATCATGCTGCGGCGTGGTGATGTAGTTGAGCATTGCCGGCGTCAACGGACGGCCTTCCCCACCGAACAGGTCCAGCGGCACGCAACCGGGCGTGGCATTGCAGATGTTGACGTCGCCCAGTGCAATCTTGAGCTTGCCGACATTGAACCCGTTCGAGAACGTCTGGTCGGCCTTGTTCTCCGAATGGACGTAGTCGACGCTCCAGTCCAAGCCGCGACCGGTATTGAACGTGCCGTTCAAGCCGAGGTTCACGTACCAGGTGTCGACATTCTGGGTAAACAGACGTGGCCCCAGCTCGATCGGGCGCTTGGTGACCCAGCCGAAATTCGTTGCCGGATTCAGGTCGATGCCAAATGGGTTGTAGGGGTTGTTCGCCGCGACCACGATGTTGTCGGCGATCCCGCCCGTGCCGGCGAACGGACCGACGAAGATCGGTTCGGGTGCGGCCTGGTTGCTAGACTCGCGATTGTTGTAAAGAACTTTTGCATGCAGCGACACATTGTCATTGATGTCGTAATGCGTGCTCGCGAACAGCGACTTGCGCTTGGACGGCGTCAGCAGCAGGTTGTATGGCGCGAAGTTGAAACGGTCAGCGCCGCTCCAGTTGTGATACGTCCCGCCGGGGCCGGTGGGATTTCCGCCGTTGTAGTTCGGTGCCGTGGTGCCGTTGTTGAGCGTGATGTCGAACCAGTCATTGCCTGCCGCATCGCAGTAACCTTGGGTACCTGGCGTCACGATCCGCGGATCGCAAAAGGTGAAGCGCCCCTGCGGCGTCGCCGAGCTGCCTGCACCGATGCCTGCACCGGGAACCGGTAAGGCCGACTGCGCCCAGGCACCGGAGTTGATGCCTTTCTGCTCCACGTAGCTGGCCGAGAACACACTCTGGAAACGATCGCCGCCGCCACCGACGGTGATGTCGGCTTCCTTGTCGTCGCCGCCATGGCCGTAGCTGCCGGCCTTCACGTGCACCAGCGCGCCGTCGAACTTTTTGCGGGTGATGATGTTGATCACGCCGGCGATGGCATCGGAGCCGTAGATCGCCGAGGCGCCGTCTTCCAGGACTTCGATGCGGTCGACGATGGCCAGCGGAATGGTGTTGAGATCCGAACTGCCGCTCACACCCGAGGCGGACGATTCATTGACCCAACGGATGCCGTCGACGAGCACCAGCACGCGCTGGGAACCGAGATTGCGCAGGTCGACCTGCGCCGAGCCCGCACCGATGCCGCCGCCGCTCGCCGGATACCCGAAGTTGCCGCTGGAATTGAACTTGGCGTTGAGCGCCTTGCCGCTGGCGGTGAGCTCCTGCAGGAAATCGCCGATCGACGTCACGCCGCTCTGGTCGATCTGCGCGCGGGTGATGATCGCCACTGGCTGGCTGGTGACCTTGTTGGTCTGCTTGATGCGGCTGCCGGTCACCTCGACACGGTCCAGCGTTTTGGCCTGGTCGGTCGCATCGGTGGGTGCGGTCTGCGCCGCGGCAAAGCCGGGTAGCAGCAGGAGGGACAGGTGGACGGCCGTGGTGAGTCGATTGCGGCGTAGCGCTTGCATCGTGATCTCCGTACAAGAATGAGAGGGTGGATGAGGCCACCAGTGCCCCCCGACACTGCTGTGATGCCCTTGTAAACAATTTGTGAAGGCTGTTCAAGAGGCTGAACGTCATGGCGGCTTCAAGCGCGGCATCAGGCTCCCCCGGCGCCTCCCCAACGGCCAGCGCTGGACATGTCAGTCCATCAAAAACCCGGTTCACTTTCGCTCGGCTATAGTCCGGGCATGTCACGACCTCTTCGCCTGATCGCTTGCGCCAGCGCGCTTTCGCTGTGCTGCGGGCTGGTGTTTGCGCAGTCCATCGATACTGCCGGCGGCGATGCCCAGGTCCGGGCCGCTCTGGCAGCCGCGGATCGCGGCCAGTTCAATCCCGGCGACTATCTGGGCCTGTGGGGGCACCCCGGACATCCACTCTATGGATGGGTCGAGTACGACCAGCTCAAATACAACATCGACGCCGTCCCTGATGCCACCGCCAAGGCGTTCCTCGAGGAACATGACGGTCAGGCCGTCGGCCAGGCATTTCGCGAACTGTGGCTGGCGTCGGCCTCACGCCGACAGGACTGGCCGGCCTTCCGCGCGGCGTGGTCGCCTTCGATCAAGAGTCCCGCACTGCGCTGCGCGGAGTTGAATGCCCGTCAGGCCACCGGCGCGGCCGATGGGCAGTGGGTCAGTGATGCACAGGCGCTGTGGCGCAGCAATGGCAAACCGTGGCCGAGCGAATGCGAGACGCCCTTTGCGGTGCTGGCGTCGAAAGGTGGCCTGCCACCGGCATTGCGATGGGAGCGCATCGACCTGTCGGCCGGTGAGTGGAATTCCGCGGCCATGCGCGCGGCGGCGCAGGGGCTGCCTGCTGACGACTTGGCGCTGGCCGCGGATTACGCGGCGTTCCTCGATACCGTCAACGATCGTGCGCTGAGCTGGCCAAAGACCACGCGCAGCCGCTGGATGGCCTCGCAGGGGTTGGCGCGGCTGGGCAAGTCGGTGCCACTGGCCGCTGAAACGCAGTTGCCGAAATTTGCGCAGGCGCTGGACTTCAGCGAGGCCGATCGCGGCCGGGTGCTCTATCAAGTCGCCTTGTGGACGGTCGCCTCCTACGGGCCGGAATCCGCGCAACGCCTTGCTGCTGTGCCGGCGTCGGCCTACGACGACAAGCTGCACGAATGGCAGGTGCGCGAAGCGATGGCGCGCTCAGACTGGCGCGCGGCGCTGGCCGGCATCCGCGCGATGGGCGACAAGCAGCGCAGCGATTCGCGCTGGACGTATTTCGAAGGCCGCCTGCGGGAATTGACCGGCGACAAAGCCGGTGCACAGGCCGCGTACCACCGGGCCGCGCGCGAGCCGCAGTTCCATGGCTTCCTCGCGGCTGATCGCATCAACCAGCCCTACGCGCTGTGCCCATGGATTCCGCACGACGACGCGCAGGCCAAGGCCGTCGTTGCACGCGATCCGGCATTGATCCGCGCGATCGACTTGTACCGCGTTGACCGCAACGCCTGGGCACAGCGCGAGTGGGACGATGCCGTCAGCCACTTCGACGCGACGCAGCGCCGCCTGGCGGTGGAGGTTGCGCAGGACAACGGCTGGTTCGATCGCGGCGTGTTCGGCCTGGGCGTGGCTTCGAGTCAAAGCGCGCCGGACGAGGCGCGCTTGTATACGTTGCGGTTCCCGTTGCACCACGACCAGACCATCCGGCGCGAAGCCGCGAAAAACGGGTTGGACCCCGCATGGGTTGCCGCCGAAATTCGCGCCGAGAGTATCTTCGAACCCACGGCGCACTCTGCTGCCAACGCGATGGGCTTGATGCAGGTACTGCCCGGGACCGGCATGCTGGTGGCGCGCAAGATCGGCGTGCCATGGGCGGGCGCCGACAGCCTCTACGATCCCGACACCAACATCATCCTGGGTGCTGCGTACCTGCGGCAATTGCTGGACAAGTACGGCGGCCAACCGTATTTCGCGATCGCCGGCTACAACGCCGGGCCGGGACCGTTGCTGCGCTGGCAGTCGCAGCGTCCAGGCATGGATCCGGACTTCTGGATCGAGACGATCAGCTACAAGGAAACGCGCGATTACGTCGCCCGTGTGCTTGCCTTCAGCACCATCTACGATTGGCGCCTCAACGGTAACGCGCTGCCACTGAGCGATCGCCTGCGCGGACGCATGAGCGTGTCGCGCAAGCAGTTCGTGTGTCCGTTGGCGATATCGATGCCCGTGGACAAGAACACGTAGGGTGGGCCCAGGCCCACCAGACTTTCGCCACGGTGGTGGGATGGAGCCCACCCTACAATGTCGGTCGTGACCATCCAGCCTGCAATGAACACTTACCTTGTCGGCGGCGCGGTGCGCGACAGGCTGCTTGGATTGCCAGCGGGCGATCAGGACTTCGTCGTCGTCGGTGAAACCCCGGAAGCGATGCTGGCGCGCGGCTTCAAGCCGGTGGGTCGTGACTTCCCGGTGTTCCTGCATCCGCGAACGGGCGAGGAATACGCGCTGGCGCGCACCGAGCGCAAATCCGGACGCGGCTATCGCGGTTTCGTGGTCGATGCCGACCCCGCGGTGACGCTGGACGAAGATCTCGGTCGTCGCGATTTCACCATCAATGCGATCGCGCAGGACGAACACGGCCAACTTGTCGATCCGTATGGCGGACAGCGCGATGTGGCAGCGCGCGTGCTGCGCCATGTCGGTGATGCGTTCGTCGAGGATCCGTTGCGGGTGTTGCGCGCGGCGCGATTCATGGCGCGCTTCGCGTCGCTGGGATTCACCATCGCGCCGGAGACGCTGCTGCTGATGCGTCGTGTGGTCGACAGCGGCGAACTGGCCGACCTCGTGCCCGAGCGCGTCTGGCAGGAGTTGTCGCGTGCGCTGGCATCCGCCACGCCATCGGCATTCCTGCGGACGTTGCGCGATTGCGGCGCACTGGCTGTGGTGCTGCCTGAAGTCGATGCGCTTTACGGCGTGCCGCAGCGCGCGGAATATCATCCGGAAGTCGATACCGGCGTGCATGTGGAACTGGTCTGCGACATGGCGGCACGGCTGGCGCCCGGAGACGCGGTGATTGGATTCGCAGCGCTGGCGCACGATCTTGGCAAGGCCCTCACGCCTTCATCAATGCTGCCAAGGCACATCGGGCATGAAAGCGCTGGCCTCGCGCCGCTGGATGCACTGTGCACGCGCATGAAGACACCGGCCGCGCAACGGCAACTTGCCGCGATGGCGTGCCGCGAACACATCAACGTGCATCGCCTGTTCGAGTTGCGCGACAGCACCGTGCACGACCTGATCGCGCGGTGCGACGGCTTCCGCCAGCCGACGCGCATCGAACAACTGGCAACCGTTTGCGAAGCCGACAAACGTGGTCGCGCAGGACTGCAGGATTGTGACTATCCGCAGGGGCGGGAGTTGCTACGGCTGTTCGCCGCAGCGCGCAGCGTGCGCACAGCCGACCTTGCAGACAAAACGCTCGAAGGTCCCGCGCTGGGAGCGGCGTTGCGGGATGCGCGCATCGCCGCGATTGCGGTCGCACGCGCAGCCTTGGCCGAGTCTTCCAATCCGCTCGACTAGCCGCGCCGTCGTTGCATGCGCAACAACCAGTCGCGCATCGGTGTCAGGGCGATTGCCATGCCGCTCAGAACGCCCAAGGTGTTGGCCATTGCGTCATGCGGATCCATCTGCCGCGTGCTGGTGAACACGCCCTGCGCGATCTCCAGCGCAATGCCCAGCATGACGAGGCCGACGCCCCAACCAAGAAGCATGGCGCGTGTCGCGAACAATTGGACTGCCGCCGCCGCAAGCAGGAAATAGGCCAGGAAATGCTCGACCTTGTCGCCACCATCGGGCACCCGTGGCAGCTCGGATGCGGGCACCAGTGACGCCACGATCACCGAGACGATCGCCAGTCCCCACAAGCCCAGCCACCACTGCGAATGCCGTAGTGGTTTCAATGCCGTCATAGTCGCCAGCTCAGGTCGCCAGCGAGGAACGCGGCACCGAATTCGACATCGCGCGCAAAGCCCATGGCCTGGAAACGTTCGCCCATGTCATCGGGCAATGTCAGGCGCTTGGCTTGCTGGCGCAGGCGATACCGACCGGCCTCGTCGTGCGCCTTCGCCTCCGCCTCGGCAAGGCGCTGCTCAAGACCGTTGCCGATCAGGAAACTCGCCTGCGTGCAATAACCGCTGAAATCGAAACCCGCGCCGCTCCCTGCTTCGGCCAACGCGGTGAAGTCGATCGACGCGGTGAGATCCTGCAGCCCCGGATGCGCGAAGACATCACTGGACACCTGGTGACGGTAAAACGCGCGCAAGGTGCCGGTGTCGCGCTGCGGAAGATAGAACTCACGACGCGCATACCCGTAGTCCACGAACAACAACGCACCGCTGCGCATCGCACCGATCACCGCCTGGATCCAGTACGGCAGCTGCGGCAGCAGTTCGGAGCGGTAGCCATCGGCGAACGGCGCCTCCAGCTGGCGTTCGACATGGCGCACGGCTGCCGCCAGCAGTGCATCAGCCGGACGGTCCACCGATATGAAGCGACCTTCGCCATCCAGCGCGACGTGCTCCTCGAACACCTCGCCGCCGCGCACGGTGAATCGCGGCGTCGGTAGCGCATCGATCACTTCGTTGGCGAACAGCACGCCGTTCCATGGTTGCTGCAATGGCGCATCGAGCCATTCGACCAGATCGAACAGCAAGGGATTCAGCTGCTGCTGCAGTCGCGCACGCTGGCGCTGGCGCAGGTCGGCGCTGGGTTCGAGGATCGCGTAGCGCGACGGCAACGCGTCCAGCCCCAGCAGGCGCTTCAGCGCGACTTCGGCGAATGCACCGCTGCCGCCGCCGATCTCGAGGAACCCCGCATCGGGCCCGAGCTGTCGCAACACCGGCGCAACGCTGTCCGCCACGCAGGCCGCGAACAACGGCCCAAGCTCCGGCGCGGTGACGAAATCGCCGTCGCTGCCGAACTTCGTCGCGCCCGCGCTGTAGTAGCCCAGGCCGGGCGCGTACAGGCACAACTCCATGAAGCGCGAAAAAGGGATCACACCGCCAGCGGCGAAGATCTGTTCCTGGATGACGGCCCGCAGGCGTTCGCTGTGGGCAAGTGCATCGGCGTCTGGAGCGGGCAATGCGGACATGACGATGGGATTGTGGAAACAATAGGCAGGATAGCCGCAACCGCCCCACACCAATGAGAGCAGTCCCATGAGCCACGACCATCCTGTCGCCCTGATCACCGGCGCGGCGCGTCGCCTGGGTGCGGCCATCGCGCAGCGCCTGCACGAGGATGGCTACGACATCGCGTTGCATTATCGCGAGTCATCCGGCGAGGCGACGGCCCTGGCCGCACGGTTCAACGCAAGCCGGCCCAACAGTGCGCTGCTGCTGCAGGCGGAGCTGACGGATCTGGATCGCCTGCCGGAGCTGATTGCCGGCGCGGCCGGACATTTCGGACGGCTGGATGCGCTGGTCAACAATGCCTCGGCCTTTTTCCCGACACCGTTCGGCGCGACGACGCCTGCGCAATGGGATGCGCTGTTCGCAACCAACGTACGCGCGCCATATTTTTTGGCGCAGGCGGCAGCGCCGCATCTGAAGGCGGCCAGCGGCGGAATCGTCAACCTGGTGGATATCCACGGCGAGCGTCCGCTGCGCGAGCATGCCGTCTATGGCATGACCAAGGCCGCGCTGATCCACATGACCCGCGCGTTGGCGCTGGAACTCGCGCCACAGGTGCGCGTCAATGCGGTCGCACCTGGTGCCATCCTGTGGGCGGAATCAGACTCCGCAATGTCCATCAGCGCACAAGCCGCATTGCTGGCGCGCACGCCGCTGGGGCGCATCGGCACCCCCGGGGAAATTGCCGACGCCGTGCGCTGGTTGCTACGCGAGGCGACCTACACCACCGGGCAAGTCATCCGTGTCGACGGGGGGCGCCTGCTCGACGCCTAAAGCTCGATGTCGACCTGCATCGGGGGTGTCGCAGCGTCAGGATGCGAGGCCCACAACCGGGCAAGCGTCATGTTGCGGACGGGATCGACGAAATCCGGCGCGACGTCCGCCAGCGGTTTCAGCACGAAGGCATGGTGCAATTCCGGCCGCGGCAACTGGAATTCGCCGGGGCCTTCGAGCACCAGGTCGCCAAAGTAGATGACGTCGACATCCAGCGTGCGGTTGCTGTAGGACGCATCGCGACGGTCGCGGCCTTGCACCACTTCCAGCGCATGCGCCCATTCGTTCAATGCGAAGGGATGGATGTCGCAGTCGATGACGGCAATCGCATTGAGGAAATCCGGGCCCTGGAACCCGACCGCGGGCGTGCGATACACCGGCGAGACCACCACGTCGCCGAAGCGTTCGCGTAACGCGGCGACCGCGTTGCGCAGGTGGGTTTCGGGCTCGACGTTGCTACCCAGGCTCAGGTAGGCCAGGCAGCTGGCGCGCACCGACCGCCGCGTCGGACGTTTCTGCGCAACAGGATTCCGGGGCACGCGCGACGGCGCCACCGTCTTCGCGATCGAAGGCGTCGCCGATGCGGTGCTGCTGTCCATCGCACTGTCATCGCCGGCACGCATGCGCTCGATGATCACCCCGACCGCCCGGGCACCGCGCACCGCACCGGGCTTGCTCAACTTCAGGCGTACATGACGGGCCGGAAACTCCTCCAGGATGAGTTGCGCGCACCGCTCGGCGAGCGTTTCGACCAGTCCGAAATCCGACTGCGACACGAATGCGATCACACGCTTGCTGACCGCCTTGTAATCCAGCGTATCGGCAATCGCGTCGGTGGCCGCCGGCTTGCGGTTGTCGAACGCCATTTCGATGTCGAACTGCAACGGCTGGCGGATGCGACGTTCCCAATCGTAGATGCCGATCAGTGCCTCGACCTCGAGGCCTTCGATGAAGACTTTGTCCATGGGGCCTACGGTAGCCGGAAAGGGTGAAGAGGGGTCGGGAATGAAAAGGGGTCACAGTGAATTTCGCGCGGACATATCAGCGATGACAGCAAAGTCTGGTCGCGAAACTTCACTGTGACCCCTTTTCACTCCAGGCATTCATTTAGCGCCGGCAGCGTCGCGATGTCCCAGCGCGGCCTGACATCGATCGCCATGTCGCCACGCTCTCCAGCCTGCAACCGCAGCGCGCCGGCAAAGGCGATCATCGCGCCGTTGTCGGTGCACAGCGCCGGACGCGGGAAGCAGGCGCGGCCGCCACGTTTCGTCGCGATCTGTGCGAGTTTTTCGCGCAGGCGCAGGTTGGCGCCCACGCCGCCCGCCACGATCAGGGTGTCGCAATCCGCGGCATCCAACGCGCGTTCGCATTTGATCGCAAGCGTATCGACGACCGCGTCTTCGAAACCGCGCGCGATATTGGCCCGGGTCTGATCGGACTGGTCGCTGGCGCGCCAGGCGAGCAGGACCTGCGTCTTCAGGCCGCTGAAACTGAAGTCCAGGCCTGGCCGATCGGTCATCGGCCGCGAGAATCTGTAAGCCCCCGGGGTCCCGGTCTGCGCCAGTTGCGCCAGCGCCGGCCCGCCCGGATAGGGCAGGCCCATCATCTTGGCGGTCTTGTCGAAGGCCTCGCCGGCGGCGTCGTCCAGGGTTTCACCGAGCAGCCGGTACTGGCCAATGGCCTGGACCTCCACCAGCTGGGTATGGCCGCCGGACACCAGCAGCGCGACGAACGGCGGCGCAAGGTCCGGGGCTTCCAGCAGCGGCGCCAGCAGGTGGCCTTCCATGTGATGGACGCCGAGCGCCGGCTTGTCCAGCGCCCAGGCCAGTGACCGAGCCACGCCCGCACCGACCAGCAGCGCCCCGGCCAGTCCCGGCCCGGCGGTATAGGCCACCCCACCGATGTCGCGCACGCCCAGGCCCGCATCGGCGAGCGTTTGCCGGATCAGCGGCAACAACTTGCGCACGTGGTCGCGACTGGCCAGTTCCGGCACCACGCCACCGTATTCCGCGTGCAGGGCGACCTGGCTGTAGAGGGCTTGTGCCAGCAGTCCGTCCGCACCGCTACGCGCGGTGTCGTAGACGGCCACGCCGGTTTCGTCACAGGAGGTTTCGATGCCGAGAACGCGCATGGGCTGTCGGGTACCGACGGCGGCCGTGGTGGCAGGTGGCCAGGCGGTTGCGCCATCACGAAGGGAGCCGTTATCATACGCGGCTCGCCCGTTGCACCGGGCGGCATCTGCGAGTCCCTTCGCAGGAGCCTGGCCTCCATGGCCGGACTTTTCATTTACGAGATCACCGCATGCCCAGCGTCAAAGTCCGCGAAAACGAACCCTTCGAGTTTGCCCTGCGCCGCTTCAAGCGCACCTGTGAAAAGGCTGGCGTGCTGGCGGAAACCCGCAAGCGCGAGTTCTACGAAAAGCCGACCCAGGAGCGCAAGCGCAAGGCTGCCGCGGCGGTGAAGCGCCAGGCGCGCCGAAGCTCGCGCGATGTCACCAAGCGCCAGCGCCTATATTGATCGAATGACATCCGGCCAGGCCGGATGCCGCTGCAGCGTTGACGAAGCCGGCCTTGCGCCGGCTTTCGTGTTTTTATCGACCAACCCACCGACCCACGTCCATCGGAGACTTCTCATGACCCTGAAGCAGCAACTGATCGACGACATGAAGACCTCGATGAAGTCCGGCGACAAGATCCGCCTGGGCGTGATCCGGCTGATCAATGCCGGCATCAAGCAACGCGAAGTCGACGAACGCATCGAGCTGGACGACCCGGCCGTGCTCGGTGTGCTGGAGAAGATGGTCAAGCAGCGCCGCGACTCGATCAGCCAGTACGACGCCGCCGGCCGCAACGACCTGTCGCGCATCGAACGCGACGAGATGGCGATCATCGAGCACTACCTGCCAGCAAAGATGGGCGAAGCGGAAATCATCGACGCCATCGATACCGCCGTGCTGGAGACCGGGGCAACGTCGCTTGCCGACATCGGCAAGCTCATGGGCGTGCTCAAGCCACGGCTGGCCGGCAAGGCCGACATGGGCGATGTATCGAAGCTGGTGAAGGCGCGGCTGGCAGGCTGAGGCCTCTGCAGGAACGGCGTAAGCCGCCACCAGCGTCGTCGTCGAGACCAGGCCGCGCAGATTACGCCGCCCCTACGAGACGCTCATGGCGTGTCATCCTGAGACCGTATGGCCCGCATCCCCGACGCCTTCATCGATGACTTGTTAGCCCGCACCGACATCGTCGAGGTGGTCGGCACGCGCGTGCCGTTGAAACGGCAGGGCAAGGAATACGCGGCGCGTTGCCCGTTTCACGACGAGCGGTCGGCCTCGTTCACCGTGTCGCCGACCAAACAGTTCTACCACTGCTTCGGCTGCGGCGCGCACGGCACCGCGATCTCGTTCCTGATGAATTACGACCGGCTCGAGTTCCTCGACGCCGTCGACGACCTCGCCAAGCGCGTCGGCATGGAAGTCCCCCGCGATGCGAACGTGCGCAACGAGGACAGCGATACCCGTGAGCTTTATGCGGTGGTCCAGGAGGCGGCCAACTTCTTCAGTAACCAGCGCGCCGCCAATGAAAAAGTGCGCGCCTATATCCGCGGCCGCAACATCGACGAGGCCATCGTCGAGCATTATGCGGTCGGTTATGCACCTGATGGCTTCAACACGCTGAAGGACGCGCTCGGCACCGACGCGCGGCGCATGTCCCTGCTTGAACGCGCCGGCCTGTTCTCGAAGAACGACAAGGGCCACGTCTACGACAAATTCCGCGATCGCCTGATGTTCCCCATCCACGACCGCCGCGGGCGCGTGATCGCGTTTGGCGGCCGCGTGCTCGATCCGGAGGATTCACCGAAATACCTGAATTCCCCCGAGACCGTGCTGTTCCACAAGGGCCGTGAGCTCTACGGCTTGTGGCAGGCCAGGCAGGCCAATCCAAAACTCGATCGCCTGGTCGTGGTCGAGGGCTACATGGATGTCGTCGCGCTGGCGCAATACGGCGTGACGCAGGCCGTGGCGACGCTTGGTACCGCGACCACGCCCGACCATGCCGAGCTGCTGTTCCGCAATGCTCCGGATGTCTTCTTCTGTTTCGATGGCGACCGTGCCGGACGCGCCGCGGCGTGGAAGGCGCTGGAGTCGGTGGTGCCGCGGATGAAGGATGGACGCCAGGCATTCTTCCTGTTCCTGCCCGACGGCGAGGATCCGGACACGATCGTGCGCAAGGAGGGCGCTGGAGGATTCGCTGCGCGACTCGCACAGGCGACCCCGCTGTCTGAATTTTTCTATGCTGAACTCGGCAAGGACGTGAACCTCGGCACGCTCGACGGCAAGGCGCGCCTGGCCGAGCGTTGCAAGCCGATGCTGGCGCAGATTCCCGATGGGGCATTCGGCGATCTCATGCGGCAGCGATTGACTGAACTGACCGGTGTTGGCGCGCGCCGCAGCTCGCCCGACACCCACGTGCCGGTACAACGTGCCCGTAGCGTGCTGCCCGGCCATGTTGCGAAACGAACTCCTGTCCGCAATGCAATCTCCCTGCTGTTGCAGCAGCCATCGCTCGCATTGACGGTGGAAATCCCATTTCGTTTCGCTTCACTGCGCGCCCCCGGCGTAGAGCTGCTGGTCGAATTGATCGACCTGATACGTACCCGGCCATCGATCAACTCCGGAACACTGCTGGGCCATTTCGAGGGTCGTGATGAACTCACCGCGTTGCAGAAACTCTCGGTTGAACCGTTGATCCAGAGCGAACAGGCGGCTCCCGAGTTTGAAGGCACGCTGCTTCAGCTTGAACTGCAGTTCCTCGAACAACGCCGGAGCGACCTGGAATCGCAGCTGGCCGAAGTCGGCATGGTCGGCATGAAGGACGAGGACAAGGTCGAATATTTTGCAATCCCGCAGCGAATTTCCGGATTGAAAAAAATGCGCCGCTAGTTTTGCGTGGGTTCGCCGGTACGCGAAGACTTGCGAAAGCGGATATGACGTCCTGCCTGATGCGTCCCCTGCAGTCGGCGTCCGTGCGCGGCCAGCAGGTCGCCACGCGTGAGGATGCCGACCAGCGCGTGCGGCGCTTCGACGCCAACCACGATCACACGACCGATATTCTCACTAACCATGTGGTCGGCGGCTTCGCGCAGTGAATGATGCTCATGCACGACCACTGGCGCGCGCACCAGCATGTCGCCAATACGGCGCATGTTCGGCTCGGACGGATCGAGCAGGTTGCGCCGCGTGATCACCCCGCGCACGCGGCCGTTGTCGTCGATCACCGGGAATCCCTGGTGCTGGAATTCCGGCCGGCCGGAACTGATCCGTTCGCGGATCCCGCCGAGTTCGTCGCTGGTGCGCAGCGACACCACGTCGCGGCTGCAGGCGTCGCGCACCAATACCTGCTCGAGGTAATCCGCGGCGTACTCGGTCGGCACGCGCACGCCACGACGTGCGATCTTCTCGGTCATGATCGTGTTGCGCATGGTCAGTGCGGAAACGAGATACGCCGCGGTACACCCGCCCAGCAAGGGCAACAGTCCCGCGGCCTGGTGGGTGGTCTCGAATGCGAACACCACCGAAGCCAGCAACGCGCGCGAGGCTCCGGCGAAGATCGCGGCCATCCCGACCAGGCCCGCAATGCGTGGGTCGATGCCGAGTTGCGGTGCCACCGCCACCAGGCCGAATCCGGCGAGCGCCCCAAGCGCGCCGCCGATCGTGAACAGTGGCGCCAACGTGCCGCCGGAGGTTCCGCTGCCGAGCGCGATCGACCAGGAGATGAACTTCATCACGCACAGGAAGGCCAGCGTGCCGACCGCAAAACGTCCCGAGACGATCGCCTCGATGTTGCTGTACCCCACGCCAAGGGTGAGCGGCGCGAAGTAACCAACAATGCCGACCACCACGCCGCCAATCGCCGGCCACCACATCCAGTGCACCGGGAGTTTCTCGAAGGCGTCCTCGACGCCGTACACGATCCGGGTGACGCCGACACTGACCAGCCCGACCAGCGCACCGAGCACGATGTAGCTCAGCAACGCGGCGATTCCTGGCTCGGAAACCTGCGGCATGGCGAACACCGGCGCATTCCCGACCAGCCAATAGCGCACGCCAGCGGCGGCTACCGCGGCAAGCGCGACCGGAATCAACGAGCGTGGACGCAATTCGAACAACAACAACTCGACCGCCAGGATGACTGCCGAGACCGGCGACCCGAAGACCGCTGCCATGCCGCCGGCCGCGCCCGCGGCGAGCAGCACTTTGCGCTCGTCGCCGGTGACCCGAAGCAACTGCCCGAGGAACGAACCCAGCGCGCCGCCGGTGGCGATGATCGGGCCTTCCGCGCCGAACGGGCCGCCGGTGCCAATCGCGATGGCCGATGAGAGCGGCTTGAGGAACGTGATGCGCGGTGGAATCTTCGACTCGTTGAGCAGCACCTGCTCCATCGCCTCGGGAATGCCATGGCCCCGGATGGCACGCGAACCCCAGCGTGCCATCACGCCAACGATCAGGCCGCCGACCACAGGCACCACGATGACCCATGCGCCGAGATGATGGTCAGCCGGCGAAACAGTCAGTGTCGACCAGCGCCCGTAAAAGGCAGCATTGGTCACCAGGTCGATCAGGACGACCAGCAAGCGTGCAATGAATCCAGAAGCGACGCCGAGCGCGATCGCGACGGCAGTGATCATCAGCACGCGCGGTTCGACCAGGGTCGAACGTCGCGGCATGTTCGCCGCATCCAGGCTGATGCCGAGCGAGGGCGCCACCGCCAATGCGTCGGTACTGGCGTCGTCGCGAAGATGCGGATGGCTCTGCGTGGGGCTGGTGGGTTTCATCGCTCTGCCAACACGGCGCAACAGGCGCGAATGCTACGCCGCATCGCGGCTGGTTTCCGGCATGGCGGCGTTCCGCAACGGATCAACCGACGGATTGCAACGCGAATGCAGGCATCGGCTGCAGCCACGGCAGCAACCAGTGATCGATCAGCAGGAACGCGAACAATGCCATCAGGTAGACGATCGAATAGTTGAACACACGCATCGGGAAGAACTCGTCCGGCGGATCCATCAATCGCCATGCATACCAGACGAACACCGCGCCCAGCACCAGCGCACCGCCGAGATAGAACACGCCACTCATCCCTGTCGCCCACGGCAGCACCGTCACCGCCACCAGCAGGACGGTGTAGAACAGGATCTGCCAGCGCGTGTATTGCACGCCGTGGGTGACCGGCAGCATCGGCACCATCGCGCGGGCGTAATCGTCGCGACGAAAAATCGCCAGCGCCCAGAAATGCGGCGGTGTCCACACGAAGATGATCAGCACCAGCAACAGTGCGTGCGGATGCAGTTGTCCGGTCACCGCAGCCCAGCCCAGGGCCGGCGGCGCGGCGCCCGCAATGCCGCCGATGACGATGTTCTGCGGCGTGGCGCGCTTGAGGTACACCGTGTAAATCACGGCATAACCGATCAGCGACGCAAACGTCAGCAACGCCGTCAGCGGATTCACCCACAACGCCAGCACCGCCATCGACAACGCGCCCAGCACCAGCGCGAACCCCAGCGCCTGGCGTGGTGTCAGCGTGCCGGACACCAGTGGGCGCCAAGAAGTCCGCGCCATCTGCGCATCGATGCGGCTGTCGAGGATCTGGTTGATCGCCGCCGCACTGGATGCCGCCAGCCAGATACCCAGCGTCCCCAGCAATGACGCGCGCCATGGCGGCAAACCGGGCACGGCGAGGAACATCCCGATCACCGCGGTGAACACGATGAGCGCGACCACGCGCGGCTTGGTCAAACTCCAGTATTGCTTGAGCACGCTGTGTTTGAGCATGGAATCAGCCATCGCGGAGCTCAGGCGTCAGGCGCGCGCACGCGCGCGACCAGCCCCACCAGGACGAACAGCAACAGCGCTGCACCGGCGTTATGCAGCACCGCCACCGGCAATGGCAACGCGAGCTTGACATTGGCGATCCCCAGGCACACCTGCGCGACCACCAGGCCAGCGAGCAATGCGCCCGCGCCACGCACGCCCGGCGTGCGCAACAGATACGTCGCAAGGCCCAGCACGTAGACGAATACAAGTCCCGCCATCATCCGATGCGCCAGCTGGATCGCGATGCGCGATGCACCGTCGAGCACGCCGCCCTCGTAATCGACCCCGCCATGGCCAACGAATGCATCGCGCCACAGCACGAACCCGTGATGGAAATCATGCGGAGGCCACCACAGCCCCACGCACTTTGGAAAGTCGGTGCCACAGGCGAGCGCGGCGTAGTTGGAACTGGTCCAGCCGCCCAGCGCGATCTGCACGGCGAGCAGCCCCAGCGCAACGAACAGCAAGCGACGCAACAGGCGGGCGTCTGGAAGACGGACCGGGCTATCGGTGGCACGCCACGCGGTCCAGGTCAGCAGGGCAAACGTCAACATGCCCCCGAGCAGGTGTCCCATCACCACGATGGGCTTCAGCAGCCAGGTCACCGTCCACATGCCCAGCAGCGCCTGGAAGATGATCGCGGCCAACGTCAGCGTGGCGACACGCGCGAAATCCGCGTTCGACCAGCGCAGCGCGGCGAATAGCAGGATGCCCTCGCCGCCCGCCGCCAGCAGCAGCGCTGGTATGTACATGCCACGCATGTACAACACGATTGAAAACGCAACCGCAACGGCCGCCAGCAGGAGGTGCGCAATCCCATGACGGCGCCGGCGCGCGGCAAGCAGCGCGAGCAGCAACACCAGCGTGCCCAGCGTTCCAGCCAGCATCCGGTGCAGTTGTTCGCGCCACGCTTTGTGGATTTCAACCGGTCGGATCGCCGTGGCGGCCGAGTCGGCGATGTGGCTGGTCGCGGTCGGCCACGCGGCGCGGCCATAACAGGTCGGCCAGTCGGGGCAACTCAGGCCGGCATTGGACAATCGCACGAATGCACCGAACACGATCACGCCGAAGGCCAGCGCGCACGCCAGCCACGCCAGCCGATGGAAGTGTTTATACACAGCGGGCCTAGGGACGATTGGGGGAATCAGCGTGTCCGGTTGCGTCTGGCTCATGTCACATCAGCTTGGTGAGGGCGGCCAGGTCGGTGCGCAGTCCCGACGGATCAAAGCCCGGCGCATAGCGCAGGATGACAAAGCCGTTGGGGTCGATGATGTAGACCGGCACGCCGTGGGGAGGTTCTCCCGCCGCTGGCTGCCGCCGCGGCAACCCGGCCAGCAGCGGGTCGCTGGGCTGCATGACCTGCAATGCACCTCCATGCATCGCGACAGCGGGCGGTGAGCCAATCCACAACACCTGCACGTGATCGGACGCCTGGCCCATCAGCTGCCAGACGGTGTCGATCTGGCGTGCCAGCCGTGCGCAGGCAACGGTGCAGTCGGCCGGTGGCGCCACTGCGATCCGCCAGATGCGCTGTGCCGGGTTCCAGTGATAGGCCTCGCCATTGATCAAGCGGGGAACGACGCCGCGTAGATCGCTAGGCGGTTGCAACAACTCACCATGCGCCTTGGTGCCAGCGGGCCGCCAGCCTGAAAAACGCAACGCGCCGGCAAACAGCAGGCTGCCGAAAAACAGCGCGAAGATCGCCAGCAACACGAACCGGTTGCGGCGGCGGATTTGTTCCGGCGGTGCGGGTGTTACTGCGTTCATGGCGTGCGGGGCGCTCCACGTTTGCGGAACGTCAAAACAAGCGCGGTCGCCATGACCGTCAGCGCCAGTCCGAACCATTGCACCGCATACCCAAGGTGCCGTTCGGGCGGCAATGTGTTCGGCAGGATGTCCAGGTCACGTGCATACCCGATCGGCAAGGCCGGATCGAGTTTGAGCACGCGCGGCGCCAGCGTCGGCAGATGCAGCGTGTGGCGCAGCAATGCCATGTCCAGTGACGTCGTCAACAAGGTGCCGTTGGCTTGCGGGACGACGACCGCGCGCACGAACCCGGCCGAAGGCGGCGGTGACAACAACCCCGCGACATGCTGTACGCCGGTGATCGGCGCGACAACAGGCATCCGGCGATTGCCGGGGACGGGCAGCCAGCCAAGGTCGGCCAATACCGGGGGCACCGTGGCATCGTCGGACTGGAACACCCGGTAGGCACGCACGCCGGAGCTCCCATCGTGCTGCTGGTTGTCGAGCAACAACGCTGGTGCGGGAACGAAATGGCCGTCGGCCGACGTCCAGTCGTAGGCATGCAGGCGCCGGGCATCGGCGGCACTCATCAACGGTTGCGGGCGGCGATTTAGCAGCGTGGCGTGGGCGGCGTCGAGCATCGCCTGTTTTTCATGCATGCGCGCGAGCTGCCAGACTCCCAGCCGCGTGAACAGGGCAATGCCCAGCAACGCCAACATCCAACCGGACAGCAACGTGCCGCGTCGACTCACGCCGTGGGTCGCTTGCGCTGCGATAATGCCCAACGGGCGCCACACGGGCGCATTGCGGACGCCGCCATGAACGATTCGCTCAAGACGCTGCTGATCATCGCCTTCCTGATTCTCATCCTGTGGAACCTCGGGGCCGGTCTGTATTACATGCTGGTCGACAAGGGTACGACCAAGCGCACCGTGAATGCATTGACCCGGCGCATCGCACTGTCTGTCGCGCTGATCCTGTTCATCGCACTGGCGATCTACATGGGCTGGATCACGCCACATGGTGTCGGGCGATAGTTCGGACCTTCACTTCAAGCCAAGGCAGGCGCCTGGCGCTTACAGCACGTAGACGAACAGGAACAATCCCAGCCAGACCACGTCGACGAAGTGCCAGTACCACGCGACCGCCTCGAACGCGAAGTGATCGTCGCGGGTGAAGTGACCCTTGAGGCAGCGCAGCCAGATGATGGCAAGCATGATCGTGCCAAGCGTGACATGCGCACCGTGGAAACCAGTCAGCATGAAAAAGGTCGAGCCGTAGATTCCCGAGCCCAGCGTCAGGTTGAACTGGCGGTAGGCCTCCATGTACTCCGTCGCCTGGAAATACAGGAACGACGCACCCAGCAGGATGGTGAATCCCAGGAAGGCCAGCAGCTGCTTGCGGCGGCCGGCCTTGAGCGCGTGGTGCGCGACGGTCACGGTCACACCCGACGACAGCAGGATCAGCGTGTTGAGCAGCGGCAAGCCCCATGCCGGAACGATCTGGAAGTGGCCGCCGATGCTACCGGGACCATTGCTCGGCCAACCGGCGGAGAAGCCAGGCCACAAAACATTGTTGGTCATGGCGCCATGGCCTTCGCCGTTGAGCCAGGTCATCGCGTACTCGCGTGCATAGAACAGCGCCCCGAAGAACGCGGCGAAGAACATCACTTCGGAAAAGATGAACCACACCATCCCCATCCGGAACGAGGTGTCGACCTGCTTGTTGTAGACACCGCGCAGGGATTCACCGATGACGTCGCTGAACCACTTGAACAGGATCGCCAGCAGCATCACCAACCCGATGAAGAACGTCGGCCGGCCCCAGCTGAACTCGTTCAACCAGCTGGCAAAACCGACCATGGTCGCGAACAGCGCCACAGAGGCCACCACGGGCCAGCGGCTGCCGTGCGGGATGTAGTAAACGGCCGGGTCATGCCCGTGCGGACCATCCGGATGAAGAGCGGTGTCGGTGCTGTGCGCTAGGGACATGACGGTGTTCCGGTTTGCGTATGTGGTGTCGGCAGTCAGCGCGGATCAGGGCGCGGAACGCGGCGATTCGAACGTGCCCACCGCTGCGGTGGTACGCGGCGCGGTACTTGCGGGCAGGCGCGAGGTCAACAATTGATTTTTGTAAAACGTGTAGGAGAGCGTGATCGTGTTGACGTCGGCAGGCAGGTCCGGGTCGACGATGAAACGCACCGGCATGTCGCGCGACTCGCCCGGCGCAAGCGTCTGCGCGGTGAAGCAGAAGCACTCGGTCTTGCTGAAATATCCCGAGGCGCGCGACGGAGCGATCGAGGGCACCGCATTGCCGACAATCGCATGGTCCCCGGTGTTGCGGGCAAAGTACTTCGCCTCGTAAAGCTGGCCTGGATGAATGCGCAGCTTTGTTTGCTCGGGCGAAAACTCCCACGGTAATTTTGAATTGACGCCGCCATCGAACTCGACCGTCACCCAGCGGCTGTCGTGGACGATTGCCGCCGTATCTGCGCCCTTTTGAAGCCTCACCCCGAAAACCTTCTCGCAGGCAATCCGGTACAGCGGCACCATGGAGAAGGTGAACACGAAGGCGCCCAGTGCGATCCCGAGCATCTTCACCAGGCCTGCCGTGTTGTTGCTGCTCCCACTCATCGATGCACGCCAGAGACAATGAAGCCGGCGTAGATGATCACCGCGATGACGGCAAACAACAGCACCGTGCGCCGCACGCCCTTTCGGCGTGCGGCGACTTGCTGTTCGGTCATCGGCACCAGCGGCTCGCGCATGTCAGTACGACTCAGTCGTAATCTTTGTGGGCGAAGTCACCGTGGGCCAGGTCGCCATCACGGATCACCGGCGGCACCGTGAAGGTGTGGTGGGGCGCCGGAGACGGCACCGTCCATTCCAAACCCAGCGCGCCTTCCCACACCCGCGCGGTTGCAGGCTTGCCGCTGCGCAGCGAGCTCCACAACACGAAGAACATGAAGAACGGCGTCAGGAACATGCCGAACGCGCCGATCGAACTGATGAAGTTCCAGTCCGCGAACACCGGGTTGTAATCCGGGATGCGGCGCGGCATGCCGGCAAGGCCCAGGAAATGCTGAGGGAAGAACAACAGGTTGACGAAGATCATCGCCCACCAGAAATGGATCTTGCCCAGGGTGTCGTTGTACATGCGCCCGGTCCACTTCGGCCACCAGTAGTAGACCGCGGCGATGATCGCGAACAGCGCGCCGGTCACCAGCACGTAGTGGAAGTGCGCGACCACGAAATAGGTGTCCTGGTACTGGAAGTCGGCAGGCACGATCGCCAGCATCAATCCGGAGAATCCGCCGATGGTGAACAGGATCACGAACGCGATCGCCCAAAGCATCGGCGTCTCGAACGTCAGCGAACCCTTCCACATGGTGCTGACCCAATTGAACACCTTCACCCCGGTCGGCACCGCGATGAGCATCGTGGCGTACATGAAGTACAGCTCGCCGCCCAGCGGCATGCCGACGGTGAACATGTGGTGCGCCCACACGATGAAGCTCAGGAACGCGATCGAGGCAAGCGCGTAGACCATCGCCTGGTAGCCGAACAGCGGCTTGCGCGAAAACGTCGGGATGATCTCCGACACGATCCCGAACGCCGGCAGGATCATGATGTAGACCTCGGGATGGCCGAAGAACCAGAAGATGTGCTGGAACATCACCGGGTCGCCGCCGCCGGCCGCGTTGAAGAAACTGGTGCCGAAGAACTTGTCGGTGAGCAGCATCGTCACCGCACCGGCCAGCACCGGCATCACCGCGATCAGCAGGAAGGCGGTGATCAGCCACGACCAGGTGAAGATCGGCATCTTCAGCAGGTCCACGCCGGGCGCGCGCATGTTGAGGATGGTGGCGATGATGTTGATCGCGCCCATGATCGAGCTGATGCCCATCATGTGGATGGCGAAGACGACCATCGCGACATTGGCGCCGCCCTGCAGCGACAGCGGCGGGTACAACGTCCAGCCACCGGCCGGAGCCCCGCCGGGGATGAACAGCGTCGACAACAGCAACGTGAACGCGAACGGCAGGATCCAGAACGACCAGTTGTTCATGCGCGGCAGCGCCATGTCCGGCGCACCGATCTGCAGCGGCACCATCCAGTTCGCCAGGCCGACGAACGCGGGCATGATGCCACCGAAGATCATCACCAGCGCGTGCATGGTGGTCATCTGGTTGAAGAACTCGGGCTTCACGAACTGCAGGCCCGGCTGCATCAGCTCGGCGCGGATCACCACCGAGAAGCCGGCGCCCACGATGAACATGAGGAAGCTGAAGAGCAGGTAGAGCGTGCCGATGTCCTTGTGATTGGTCGAGAAGAACCAGCGCTCGACGAACCCCAGCTTATGCTCGTGCGCATGCGCGTCATGGGCGGGGACGCCATGGGCGTCGAACTGATCAGCGGTGGTGGACATGCTTGCCTCGGGGAATGCGTGGTGTAGAAGTGACCGTGCCGCTGCTCATCCGCCGGCAGGTACGGCCACAGCGGTCGTGGCGGATGCCTGGGCAGGCGCCGCGGCTGGAGGTGCTGGCAGGGCGTCGGCGGTGTTCTTCGCTTTCTCGTCGGCAAGCCAGCGCGCGAAGTCTTCCTTCGAGACGGCCTTGACGACGATCGGCATGAAGCCATGATCCTTGCCGCACAACTCGGCGCACTGGCCGCGGTAGATGCCGGGCGCGCGGATATCGGTCCAGGCCTCATTGACGATGCCCGGGATCGCATCCTGCTTCCAGCCCAGCGCTGGCACCCACCAGGCGTGGATGACGTCGTCGCCGGTCACCAGGAAGCGCACCTTGGTGTTGACCGGCAGCACCAGCGGGTGGTCGACATCACGCAGGTAGTGCGGAATGGCTCCAATCGTTGGCACCTGGCCGGTCTGGCGCAGGGCATTGCTGGCGCGGTCCAGGCGGCTGGTGAAGGAAACACCCTGGCCCATGTATTCGTATTTCCACAGCCATTGGTAGCCGGTGACCTTGACCGTCATCGCAGAATCGCGGCTGTCGTATTCGGAGATCAACTTCGCCGTGGCCGGGTAGGCCATCACCACCAGGATGATCACCGGCACCACCGTCCAGATGATCTCGGCGGTGGTGTTGTGGCTGAACTGGGCGGCCACCGCGCCCTTGGACTTGCGGAACTTGAACATCGCGTAAAACATCGCGCCGAACACGAAGATGCCGATCACCACGCAGATCCACAGCGCAAACATGTGCGCCTCGTAGGCCATCTGCGAGGTATGGGTGATGCCCTGGGTCATGTTGAGCTGCCAACGCACCGGCTCGTCGGGCTCGACATCGCCGCTCGCCACGGCGGCGCCGACCCCTTGGGCCAAAGCCGACATCGACGTCAACATCGCCCCTGCCATGGTGGCGAGCGTCGCCCACTGGAGCTTCCGATATTGCTTGAAACGACCGGCTGTCATCACTTCGAGTTCCAGATTAGCCATTGAACGATCCAAATTCACCGCGAGTGCGGCCATGAAACACGATTCGCCGCAACACGGCATGCAGCAATAGGCGTTGCGTCGCATCGACGTCCCGCCAACCGTCAACGCCCGCCGCGACGAGCAGCTGGTCGCCGAAGTTCTGGGAGTTGGGGCCGCTCCGCGTCGATCCTGCCGCACACCGCGCCAACGCGGCGCGGAAACCATGAAATGGTAGCTCCCGCCCCGCGTCGCGGCAAGCCGCGCGATGTGCGGAACGGTCAATGCGAACGCTAAAATGACCGACTTCGCGGCACCTGCCTGCCCGACAACAGACCGATGAACCCTGATCCCTCGCTTGCACCGGCCGGCACGGCCGCGCTGCCATCCGCTCCGATCCTGTCTCCGGAAGTCCCGCGCCCGGCCGGACCGCTGCGTGCGGCGATCACCGCCGCCTGGACGCGCGACGAAACGCCCGCCGTGCGTGACCTGCTCGAACAGGCCCGTCAGCCCGCCAGCGATGGCGCCGTCATCCAGGCCACCGCAACCGACCTCGTTCGGCGGGTGCGCGCCCGCGCCCGCGATCAGGGCGCGATCGAGGCCTTCATGCGCCAGTACGACCTGGGCAGCGAGGAAGGCGTGTTGCTGATGTGCGTGGCCGAAGCGCTGCTGCGCATCCCCGACCAGGGCACCGCCGACAAGCTCATCCGCGACAAACTCGGCGAGGCCGACTGGAAACGGCATATCGGCCAGTCCGATTCGGTGCTGGTCAACGCCTCGACCTGGGGGTTGATGCTGACCGGACACCTGGTCGATCTCGCCGACGACACCAAGCGCGACGTGCACAACGCGTTCAAACGCCTGGTGGGCCGCGTTGGGGAGCCGGTGATCCGCTTGGCTGTGCGCCAGGCGATGCGGATCATGGGTCACCAGTTCGTGATGGGGCGGACCATCGGCGAAGCGCTGGCGCGTTCGCGCAAGGGCGACAACGCGCACTACCGGTATTCATTCGACATGCTTGGCGAAGGCGCCTTGACGACCCAGGACGCACTGCGTTACCTGGATGCCTACCGCCTGGCGATCGAGGCGATCGGCAACAGCGGCACGTTTGCAAGCACGTTCGCCGCACCCAGCATCTCGGTGAAATTGTCCGCGCTGCATCCGCGTTACGAACATGCAAAGCGCGCACGCGTCATGACCGAACTCGTCCCGCGCGTGCTGGAATTGGCGCACCTGGCCAAACGCCATGGCATCGGCTTCACCATCGATGCCGAGGAAGCAGACCGCCTGGAACTGTCCCTCGACGTGATCTCCGCGGTGTATTCCGATCCATCGCTCGATGGCTGGGAAGGCTATGGCCTGGCGGTGCAGGCGTACCAGAAGCGTGCGCCGTTCGTGATCGATTTCATCGCCGACCTCGCCCGTCGCACTGGCCGCAGGATTCCCGTGCGATTGGTCAAAGGCGCGTATTGGGACAGCGAAGTCAAGCGCGCACAGGTCGATGGCCAGGCCGGCTACCCGGTGTTCACGCGCAAGCCCAATACCGACGTGTCCTACTTGGCCAACGCGCGACGGATGCTCGATGCGGGCGATGCGCTGTATCCGATGTTCGCCACCCACAACGCGCAGACGATCGCCGCGATCCACCAACTGGCGGCGGGGCGTCCGTTTGAATTCCAGAAACTGCACGGCATGGGCGACGACCTGTATGCCGAAGTCATCCCTGCCGATCGCCTCGGCGTGCCATGTCGCGTGTATGCGCCGGTCGGGTCGCACGAGGACCTGCTGCCGTACCTGGTGCGACGCCTGCTTGAAAACGGCGCCAATTCCAGCTTCGTCAACCGCATCACCGACGACAACGTCGGCATCGACGATTTGATCCGCGATCCGGTTGAAACGGTCGCCGGTTTCAGCTCGATACCGCATCCCAATATTCCGCTGCCTCGCGACATCTATCGCGCCCACGCAGCCGTCAACCTGAATTCCGAACGAGACAATTCGATGGGCATCAACCTCGCCAACGACGACCAGCTGCGCGCATTGGCCGAACAGGTCAACGCCGCGGTCATGCAATGGCGTGCGGCGCCGCTGGTTCCTGGCGCGACCATCACCGGTGCGAACATCGTCGTCTCCAATCCCGCCGACCGTCGCGAGACCGTCGGCCAGTGGCAGGCTGCCGACAACGCCACCGTGGAGCGCGCGCTGTGCAATGCCGTCGCCGCGCAACCCGCTTGGGATGCGATGCCCGGCGCGTCGCGCGCCGTGATGCTGGAACGCGCCGCCGACCTGCTCGAGCAGCGCATGCCGCAGTTCATCGCGCTGTGCACGAAGGAAGCCGGCAAGACGATTCCCGATGGCGTCGCCGAAGTGCGCGAGGCGGTGGACTTCCTGCGCTATTACGCGGCGCAGGCGCGGGAATTGTTCGCATCGCCGACGATCCTGCCGGGGCCGACCGGCGAATCCAACACGTTGCAATTGTCCGGCCGCGGCGTGTTCGTGTGCATCAGCCCGTGGAATTTTCCGCTGGCGATTTTCGCCGGGCAGATCGCCGCAGCGCTCGCGGCGGGAAACAGCGTGATCGCCAAGCCCGCCGAGCAGACCAATCTCATCGGCTATGCCGCCGTGAAGGTTCTGCATGAAGCCGGCATACCGGAAGCCGTGCTGCAATTCCTGCCGGGCGATGGCGCCACGGTCGGCGCTGCACTGACTCGCGATCCGCGCGTGGCCGGCGTGGCATTCACCGGCTCGACCGACACCGCACGCGCGATCAACCGCGCGCTTGCGGCACGCGATGCGGCCATCGGTGTATTGATCGCGGAAACAGGCGGGCAGAACGCCTTGATTGGCGACTCCTCCGCGCTGCCGGAGCAGCTGGTCAAGGATGCGCTTGCATCGGCGTTCACCTCGGCAGGCCAACGCTGCTCGGCGGCGCGCGTGCTGTTCGTGCAGGAGGACATCGCCGACAAGGTGGTGGCGATGCTGGCCGGCGCGATGGCGGAACTGAACGTGGGCGATCCCGGCTTGCTGTCGACCGATATCGGCCCGGTGATCGACACCGATGCGCTGCGCCTGCTCGACACTCATTCCCAACGCATGCGCGGTGAAGCAACCTTGATCGCGCAAGTGGCGCTGGATTCGAGCACCACTGCACACGGGAGTTTCTTCGCCCCATGCGCATGGGAAATCGATTCAATCGATCGCCTGCAGCACGAAGTCTTTGGCCCGGCGTTGCATGTCGTGCGCTGGAAGGCCGACGAACTGGACAAGGTGATCGACGCCATCAACGCCACCGGCTACGGCCTGACGCTAGGCATCCATTCGCGTATCGACGAAACCATCGATCGCATCGTCTCGCGTGCCCGCGTCGGCAACGCGTATGTCAACCGCAACCAGATCGGCGCGGTGGTCGGTGTGCAGCCGTTCGGTGGCCAGGGCTTGTCGGGCACTGGTCCCAAGGCCGGCGGTCCGCACTACGTCCCGCGGTTTGCGACCGAGAAGACGGTGACCGTCAACACCACGGCGGCGGGCGGTAATGCATCGTTGTTGACGCTGGGAGAGTGACTCCGCCGGCGTCGTGTCATCGCGCAACAAAAAGCCCCGCCGAAGCGGGGCTTTTTTTTCGCAGCAATGCGGCGAATGGTCAGAAGCGATATTGCGCCGAAAGGCCGAACAGATCCGCATGGCCGCTGAACTTGCCGGTCAGGCGCGACCCACTGGACGAAGCGACGTTGATCGTCGGATCGGCGATGGAGATCCGCTGGTAGGCGGCGTCGATGCTGAAGGCGTCGGAAATCGTCCAGGTGCCACCGATCGAGTACAGCTTGCGCGTGTTGTCGGGCAGGCGTGGGGTGCGGGTAGCGTCGTTTGTCGGGGTCTGGTCGTGTGCGATGCCGGCACGCAGGGTAATCGCTGGATCGATGACCCATTCCCCGCCAAGGCTGATCAGCGTCGTGTTGCGCCAGTTGAACTGCTCCGGCGGACCCAGCAGTGCGCCGTTGGAACGGTACACGGTCACGTTCTTGAGCGAATTCCAGCCGGTGCGCTGGATATCGCCGAGCAGGCGGAACTGGTCGTTGATGTCCCAGCGTGCGCTGAGCGTGTCGATGCTCGGCGTGGTCAACGGGGCGTAGATCGCACCGTCGTTGAACGCGGTGTTCCCCAGCGCGCCAAACGTGGCCGCGACGCTGGCCGGCTTGGTGAAGTGGGCATTGCCGTTGAGGGTGTGGTCGATCTTGGAGTGATGCGAATAGCCGACCGCGAAGCGATCGCTCACGCGCCACTGCGCGCCGAACAGCCAGCCGTAGGCGTTGTCGTTGCCCTTCACTTCAACGCTGCCGTCCGCACCCTGCGGATGGAACGGGAAAGCAGGATTGAAGCAGTTGGCCGGATTGCCCGAACCCGCGCACAAGGCGGTGCCGAAATCAATCGCGTTGGACAACGTGACGTCCGCGCGCTGCGCGATCACGCCGGCACCGAGCGAGAACTGCGGGGTGATCGCCCAAGCCGCGGACACAGTGAAGTCGACGGTTTTGACGTCGGACTTGATCGCGTTGTAGCGACCCACCCAGTCGGCGTCGTATTGGGTCTTCAGGCCAAACGGCGCATTGATGCTGGCGCCGACGCGGAAGTTTCCGAATGGCGCCACCACGGAAATCGCGGGGACGACCTGGGCCCTGCCCGGATCGCCGCCACTGCCGCCGGTGAGGGCCGGAGCTGCGGGGCCAAACGCTGCCGCCGCCTTGCCGCCGCCAGTGAAACTTGCGTCCAGGTTGATATTGGTGGCGTCGATCTGGACGGTGGTCTTGTCCAGGTTGACCATCGCTGCCGGGTTGTTGGTGACGACGGACGCGTCATCCCTGGCGACGGCCGAGCCGGCGCTGGAACGGCCCAGGTTCTTGACGCTGTTCTCGCGCAGCTGGAAGCCGGAGGCATGCGCCGGATTGCTTGCCAGCGCGCCGGCAATGCCGAGCGCAAGCACCGAAATTTGAAGAGTAAGGCGGGAAGCGGTCTGCATTGCAGGAGTCTCCGGGGACATTGTCTGGTGGCGGGCGCGGGTCTTGGGACATACGAGGCCGTATGCACTATACCGTGCCTTCACTGGAAGATAACAAGTTGGCTGGTCTTTGTGGCGCTATCGTGCAGGCTTCGCGACCGCTTGCCAATGCATGTTCGTTTCCCTGCCAACCCGTCAACGCCCGAGCCTGCGCTGGGCCACGCCCCTGCTCTTTGCGCTGCTGTGGCTGGCGTACCTGTGGGCCAGCACCCGCTCGGACGCGACCCAGCGCGCACTGCTGCTGGACTGGGGGGCGCTCACTGGCGAGCCATCAGCACTGGATACCCTGCGCGCGCTGTGGTTCGAAGGCCGAGGGCTGCGCCTGTTGTCGGCGTTGTTCCTGCATGCGGATTGGACCCATCTGCTGGGGAATCTGATTTTCCTGCTGATCTTCGGACTGCCGGCGGAAAAAGTGATGGGCCCATGGCGCTTCCTGCTGCTGTTCCTGGTGGGCGGGATGGTGGCCAACCTGGCCGCGGTGCTGATGATCGGTGCCCCGCATCGGCTGATCATCGGTGCCAGCGGTGCGGTGTCGGCCGTGATCGGGGCATATCTGGCACTGTTTCCCCGCGCCAGGTTGGGGATCGTGCTGCCGCTGGGCCTGTTCCTGGAATTCGTGCGCGCGCCGGCATCGCTGCTGATCGGCATCTGGGCGCTGCTGCAGATCGTGTTCGCCTACATCGGGCCGGCGTTCGGTGCGGTGGCGTGGACGGCGCACATCGGCGGATTCGCCTTCGGGGTGCTGTATGCGTTGTTCGTGCACGCAGCCATCGCCCGCCGATTGCGCAGCAGGCGAGGCTATTGACGGGTTGACCGAAACGGATCAACCACGTTTCCGCCGGCCGTTCTTGCGGTTGTCATCCGCGCGGCTTTGACGTGACCGCGGCGACCTGCTTCTTCAATTCCACCAACGCCGCGGCGATTGGCGCGTCACCATCGAGCACATCGCCGGCATTGCTGCCGGCCTCGCCCACGCCAGTTCCCTCGTCATCGCCACGAAGGTGACCGGGCAGCAAGGCTTCCGCGTAGTCGACATGTCCACCATTGACGGCATCCTTGGCCGGGTGCAGCACGACATCGGGCTGGATGCCGCGCGCCTGGATCGACTTGCCGCTGGGCGTGTAATACCGCGCCGTGGTGAGCTTGATCGAGTCGCCGTTGTCCAGCGGCAACAGGGTCTGCACGGAACCCTTGCCGAAGGTGCGGCTGCCGACAATGCGGGCGCGATGGTTGTCGGTCAGCGCGCCGGCCAGCACTTCCGCCGCGCTGGCCGAGCCGGCGTCGACCAGCACCGCGATTGGCGCGCCGTGCATGCGATCGCCAGGCGTCGCGCTGAACTGCGTGTCGCTCAAAGGAACACGGCCATGCGTGCTGACGATCTTGCCGCTGTCCAGCAGGTCGTCGGCAATCTGCACCGCGGACGTCAACAACCCGCCGGGATTGCTGCGCAGGTCCAGCACGAGGCCCTGCAGCTTGTTACCGGCCTGTGCCTGCAACCGCGCGATTGCATGTTCGAAATCCGCTGCGGTATCGGCCTGGAAGGCCGCCACGCGGATGTAGCCGTAGCCCGGTTCGAGCACGCGCCCGTGCACGCTGGCAATGCGGATGGTTTCACGCTTCAGGGCGACGTCGAAGGGTTTGGCGACCCCTTTGCGGATCAACGTCAACCGCACCTTGCTGCCGGGCGCGCCGCGTAATTGTCCCTGGGTGCCGTCGTCGTTGGCAGACAGCGGCTTGCCGTCGACTGCGGTGATGATGTCGCCCGACTTGATGCCGGCACGCGCCGCGGGGGTATCGTCGATCGGCGACACGATCTTGATCGTGCCGTCCGGCTGCGGCTGCACCTCGACACCGATCCCGGCATAGGCGCCGCTGGTTTCTTCGCTGAACGCCTGCGCGTCGCTTTTTTCCAGATAGGCACTGTGCGGGTCCAGGTCCTGCAGCAAGCCCTTGATGGCCGACTGCATCAGCTTCTTGTCGGTCACCGGATCCACGTACGCCTGGCGCACCACGTTGAACACACCGACGTAGCGGCGGATCTCGTCCAGAGGGACCTTGGTCGCCGCGCTCTCGGCGGCATCGGGATCATCGCTGGGAGCGATCGCGGAAGGCGCGACAGCTGGGGTGGGCCTGGACTGCGCGAACGCACAGGACAGCGGCAGGACCAGCAACAGCGACAGCCACGGACGAAGACGCATGCGTGAAACTCCAGGAACCTGATCGATTGGCCGCACGGGGCGCGGTGCCGACGGAAGTATGCCGGCGCAGGCGTGATCGGCGGAATACGAACACGCAAGTCTCGCGATGATGGGAACCCTCAGCGCCGCTGCAACCACTCCGCCGGGTTGACCGGATGGCCGTTGCGGCGTAATTCGAAATACACGCCCGGCCGGCCCTTGCCACCGGAATTGCCAACGCTGGAGATCGCATCGCCACGCTTGACGCTGTCGCCAACATCGCGCAGCAGCGCCTCGTTGTGCGCGTACAGGCTCATCGCGCCGTTGCCGTGGTCGACGATCACGATCAAGCCATACCCGTTCATCCAGTCGGCGAAGACCACCTTGCCATCCGCGACGGCCTTGACCGGCGTCCCCGTCGGCGCACCGATCAGCACGCCTTCGCTGACGCCACCATCGGGCAGCGTGCCACCAAAGCCAGCCAGCAGTGCGCCGGACACCGGCCAGCTGAGTCCACCTACCTGCAACGGCGTGGCATTGGCGATGATTGGGGGCGGCGGATGGGGCCTGCCGTGGTTGGCGCCATGGATACTGCTTGCGTTTTTTGCCGCGAGCCGGGCAGCTTCGCGTTCGGCGCGGGCGACCGCCGCCCTGCGCGCGGCCTCGCGCGCGGCGGCGGCCCGCAGTTGCGCGAGCACTTGTTCCAGTCCCTTGGCGTCGCGGCCGAGCGCCTGTTCGCGATCGGCGCGGTCGCGATATTTCTGGTCGAGTTGCGCAAGCGTGCGGGCCTGCGCAACGCGATCTTTTTGCTGCTGCACCAGCTGCGCACCCTGGAGGGTTTTTTCGGCAGCCAGCTTCTGGCGCGTCTGCGTGATCTGCTGCTCGACGGTGTCCAGTGCATGCAGTTGCGCGGTGAGTGTCGTGATGCGCTGCGCACGATCGCGTTGCAGGTAACGATGCCACGTCAGCACGCGGGCGGCATCGGCAACGCGGTCCTGCGCCAACATTAGTTGCAGTGGCGCGGCCCGGTTGACGGTGTAGGCCGCGCGCAGCAGTGCCGCCAATTCACGACGATTATTCCCCAGCGTTGACTGTAGCGTCGCGCGGCGTTGTTGCAGTTCAATCAATGTCGATTGCTGTTGCGTGAGTTTGCTATCGGTTTCGATCAATGCGCGGGACGAATGGCCAAGCTGCTCGTCAACCGTGCGCAGTTGTCGGGACGCATCGCTGCGCTGGCCTTCGATCTGGCGCCGCTGTCCTGCCACATCCTTGAGCTCGCGCTTGACCTGGTCGAGCTTGCGTTCGGTGTCGCGGCTGTTCTGCGCACCTGCGGTTGTTGCAGCCAGGATCAATATGGCCAGCACCATGGCCAGCACGACATTGCCGCAAACGCGATGGCGGAATACGCGCATCAGTCGTGCGCGAACAGACTGCGTCCAGTCATTTCAGCCGGCTGCGGAAGACCGAGCAGATCGAGCATGGTCGGCGCGACATCGCGCAGCGATCCACCATCGCGCAGTGCTTGATCGCGGGAACCGACATAGATCAGCGGCACCGGCCCGACCGTATGGGCGGTATGCGGCTGGCCGGTGGCGGGGTCGCGCATCATTTCCAGGTTGCCGTGGTCGGCGGTCACCAGCATCGCGCCACCCTCGGCACGCACGGCATCGGTGATCGCGCCGAGCGCGGTATCCACCGCTTCGGCTGCCGCGATCGCCGCGGCGAGGATCCCGGTATGCCCGACCATGTCGGGATTGGCGACGTTGCAGACGATCACGTCAAAGCGCCGGGACGCGATCGCCTCGACCAGTCTTGCCGACAGTTCCGGCAGGCTCATCTGCGGCTGCAAATCATAGGTGGCGACCTTGGGGCTGGACACCAGGATGCGCTCCTCGCCGGGATACCGGGCTTCGCGACCACCGCTGAAGAAGAACGTCACGTGCGCATATTTTTCGGTTTCGGCAATGCGCAACTGGGTCATGCCGTGCTCGGACAGCAATTCACCCAGCGTGTGGCTGAGGTTGTCCGGCGCGAACGCAGCCGGCGCGGGCAAGGTGGCGTCGTATTCGGTCAGGCACACGAAACGCGACACTGCTGGCCGGCGCGCCTGGAAGCCGGCAAAGCCGGGATCGACGAACGCCGCGGTCAGCTGCCGCGCGCGATCGGCGCGGAAGTTCATGAACACCACGGCATCGCCGTCGGCGACAGGCGCATCCGACGCAATGATCGTCGGCGCAACGAACTCATCGGTTTCCCCGCGCGCATAGGCTGCGGCCAGCGCCGATTGCGCGTCATCGAAATGAAATTCCGATTTCGCATCGACGATCGCGTCCCACGCACGGCGCACGCGATCCCAGCGCTGGTCGCGATCCATGGCGTAATAGCGGCCACTGATGGTGGCGATGTAGGTATTGCCAAGCTCATCGCACACGCGTTGCAGCGCGGCCAAGCTCGCTGCAGCGGATTGCGGTGGAGTGTCGCGCCCATCGAGGAAGGCATGCACGGCCACGCGCGCCACGCCGGCACGTTTGGCCAGGTCGAGCATCGCGAACATCTGCCGTTCGTGGCTATGCACGCCGCCCGGCGACAACAGCCCCATGACATGCAACACGCCACCGCTGGCGATGGCGGCATCGCAGGCGGCGCGCAGTTCGACATTGGCGAAAAAACTGCCATCCTCGATCGCCGCATCGATCCGGGTCAGGTCCTGGTAGACGATGCGCCCGGCGCCGAGGTTCATGTGCCCGACTTCGGAATTGCCCATCTGCCCGTCAGGCAAGCCGACGAAACGCCCGGACGTTTCAATCAGCGTATGCGGCTGGCTGTCCCACAGCGCACGCCAGTGCGGCAGGTCGGCCTGCGCCAGCGCGTTGTCGCGCGGATCGTCGCGGTGGCCCCAGCCATCGAGGATCAGCAGCACGAGCGGTCTGGGCGGCTTGGAGGAATTGACGGCGGCGGCGTCATGCACGACTTATGGCCCAGTGACTTCGGACAGATGCAGATTGTAGCGAAGCGATGCACGATGCCTCATCGCCACGCCTCGTGACGCTGCCCAGCACAGGATTCCCCATGTCCCGCATTCATGCCCTCGCCATTGCCGCCGCCCTTTTCTGTGCCGCCCCTTTGGCATTCGCGGACGATAATTCCATCGACAAGGTCAACGGCAGCATCGACGCCGCTGCCGGTCAGGCCTACGGCAGCCTGGAGACCGTCAACGGCAGCATCCGCATTGCCGCTGGCGCCCGTACCGGCAACGCCGAAACCGTCAACGGCAGCATCAAGGTGGCCGACAACGCCCATAGCGGCGGCCTGACCACGGTCAACGGCAGCATCCATGTGGACACGCGCGTACAGGTCGATGGCGGGATCGAAACGGTCAACGGCGGCATCTTCGTCGACCACGGCGGCCATGTCGCCAAAGGCGTGACCACGGTCAATGGCGCGATCGGGCTGGTCGAAACCGACCTCGGCGGCGGCATCGAAACCGTCAATGGCGACATCACCGTCGGCGTCGGTTCGCATGTCCACGGTGGCATCAAGATCGACAAACCCGGCACCAACTGGCTGCCGATCAGCTTCGGCAAACGCACCCCGCCACGCGTCATCATCGGGCCCAATGCCGTGGTTGACGGGCCGTTGGTGTTCGAGCGCGAGGTCAAGCTGTACGTGCACACCAGCGCGCGCATCGGGAGCGTCACCGGTGCGACGATCGTGAAATTCAACACTGCGAGCGCGCCGCAGGACTAATCCAGCGCCCCCGCTGCTGCCAGCCGCGTCAATGTTTCCTTGTTGCGGCGAGGGTAGACTCAGTGGTTCCGTTCAACGGGACCACCCGCATGCAGCGACACCTCCTGCTTTGCCTTGCCATCGCCACCGCTTTGGCCGCGTGCCAGCAGCAACCGGCAACGCCCGCCGCCACTGCCCCGGTAGCCGCCACGCCGCCAAGTGCGATGGCTGCCCACACCTTCAACCCCGCCATCGATCCCGGCGATTTCGTCGAGCACGTCAAGACGCTGTCATCCGATGCATTCGAAGGTCGCGGCCCCGGTACGCCGGGCGAAGACAAGTCGGTGGAGTACATCAAGTCGCAGATGCAGCGCATCGGCCTGAAACCCGGCAACAACGGCGAGTGGTTCCAGACCGTGCCGATGGTCGAGACCACGGCGGATCCGTCGACCACGCTGACGCTCACCGTGAACGGCACGCCGCGCACGCTGCACGCCGGCAGCGACATGGTCCTGGGCACCACCAGCGGCAAGCCGGAAGTGAAGATCGACAACAGCCCACTGGTGTTCGTTGGCTATGGCGTCAATGCCCCGGAGCAGCACTGGAACGATTACGCCGGGCTCGACGTCAAGGGCAAGACCGTGGTGATGCTGGTCAACGATCCGGGCTTCCACGTCAACGACCCGGCGTTGTTCGAAGGCAAGCGGATGACCTACTACGGTCGCTGGACCTACAAGTACGAGGAAGCCGCGCGCCAGGGCGCGGCGGCCGCATTGATCATCCACGACACGCCCGGCGCATCGTATGGCTGGGACGTGGTGAAGAACTCCTGGTCCGGCGCGCAGTACGCGCTGCCGGCCGCGACCGATCCCGACCCGCGCCTGCCAGCGCAGGGTTGGTTGACCGCCGAACAGGCCAAGGGGCTGTTCGCCGACAGCGGCCTGGACCTGGATGCGTTGCGCATCGCCGCCAACAAGCGCGGCTTCAAACCGGTGCCGATCAAGGCAACCTTGTCGCTGGACCTCAAAAGCACCATCGTGCAGAAACAATCGCGCAACGTGATCGGCCGCCTCGACGGCACCACCCATCCGGACGAAGCGATGATCTACATGGCGCACTGGGATCACCTGGGCAAGCACCCGGACGAGCCGGGCGACAACATCTACAACGGTGCGGTCGACAACGCCAGCGGCGTCGCCGGCATCCTGGAAATCGCCGAAGCCTTCAAGCACCAGCAGCCAGCGCCACAGCGGTCCGTGCTGTTCATTTCGGTCACCCTGGAGGAATCCGGGCTGCTCGGCTCCAAGTACTACGTGGCCCACCCGGTCGTGCCATTGGACAAGACCATCGGCGTGGTCAACCTGGATGCACTGGGCGTTGCAGGCAAGACCCGGGACCTCACGGTCGTGGGCATGGGCAGCTCGCAACTGGAAGACGTGCTGAAGACGGTGGAGGCCAAACAGGGCCTGGTATTGCACGCCGAAGCGCATCCGGAAGCGGGCAGTTACTTCCGCTCCGATCACTTCAACTTCGCCAAGGCCGGCGTGCCGGCGCTGGATATCGGCAGCGGCGATGACCTGGTCGATGGCGGCACCGCGGCGGGCGAGGCGGCATCCAAGGACTACAACGAACACCGCTACCACAAGCCTGCCGACCAGTACGACGCCGCAACGTGGAAACTCGAAGGCGTGATGGATGACCTCAACGCGGCATACGGCATTGGTCGCGAGCTCACCAGCTCCGAACAATGGCCGACCTGGTACCCGGGCAATCCGTTCAAGGCCGCGCGCGACAAGATGATGGCGGCCAAACCCGCGGCGGCGGCGCAATAACCGTCGATGGGTGACCGGTCGAAGTGCGGCTCGTATGCTGGCCGCACTTCGATCCCGCGAACACGACGTGCCTGTGCTGATGACCAGCAACGCGACTGACACGACTTGCAATGCCGAGGTCGACGAGTTCCTCGGCCATCTGTCTGTCGAGCGCCGCATGTCGCCGCACACGCTGGATGCCTATCGCCGCGATCTTGGGCGGCTGGTTGCGTGGGCGCATTCGCAGCAACTTGATGTCATCGCATTGCACACTGAACAATTGCGCGAATTCATCGTGGCCGAGCATCGACGCCAGCTGTCGGCCAAGACACTACAGCGACGCCTGTCGGCATGCCGCAGTTTCTATCGCTGGCTGCTCAAGCATGGTCGGATCACTGCCACGCCGGCGGATGCCATCCGGGCGCCGAAAGCCCCCCGGAAGCTCCCGCAGGTGCTGGATGCCGACGAGGCCGCGCGCCTGGTGGAAGTGCCCACGGATGTCCCGCTGGGATTACGCGATCGCGCGCTGCTGGAGTTGTTCTATTCGTCGGGACTGCGGCTGTCCGAGTTGTGCGGATTGCGTTGGCATGACCTGGATCTCGTCGACGGCTTGGTGACCGTGCTCGGCAAGGGCGGCAAGCAGCGCAGCGTCCCGGTAGGATCGCACGCCTGTACCGCGTTGAATGCATGGCGCGAAGCGCAGCATCCAGACAAGGACGCGCCAGTCTTCCCGGGCCGCAATGGGCCGATCACACCGCGCGCAGTGCAGTTGCGGGTGGCGCAACTCGCGCAGCGGCAAGGCTCTTTCAAGGGCGTGCACCCACATCTGTTGCGGCACTCCTTCGCCAGCCATGTGCTGGAATCCTCCGGCGACCTGCGCGGGGTGCAGGAGCTGCTCGGCCATGCCGACATCGCCACCACGCAGATCTATACGCACCTGGACTTCCAGCATCTGGCGAAGGTCTATGACGCGGCCCACCCGCGGGCCAAGCGCAAACGCTGATCGGTCGGTAACGCGTAAAATCGAATGATGCCTTCCGAACTTCTCCCGCTCGGCCGCGCCGTCCCATACCCGCGTGAATACGATGCTTCTCTGCTGTTCGCGATTCCGCGCGCCCTTGGTCGCACCGACATCGGCATCGACGTTGATGCGCTTGCTTTCATCGGCATCGATCGTTGGCACGCGTACGAGATCGGCTGGCTGGATTTGCGCGGCAAGCCGTGCGTTGCCACGGCGACATTCGAGGTGCCGGCAACGACGCCGAACCTGGTCGAATCCAAATCGCTGAAGCTGTATCTCAACTCGTTCAATGCGACGCACTTCGACAATGGGGAAATCGTGCGCGCCCGCATGGCCGAGGATCTGTCGCAGTGCGCCGGTGCAGGCGTCATGGTGCGTCTGGGCCTGCCTGACATTGGTGGTGGTGAGGGCACGTTGATCGACACGCTTGCAATGGATATCGATGACTACGGACCGCCGAATGCCGCGCACCTGCGGGCCGACACAGGCCACGTCGTCGGGGAAACGCTGCGCTCGGAGCTGCTGAAGTCGAACTGCCCGGTGACCGGCCAGCCAGACTGGGCCAGCGTGCACATCGCCTATCGTGGGCCGCACATCGATCACGCTGGCCTGTTGCGTTACCTGGTGTCGTTCCGCGATCACTGCGAATTCCACGAACAGTGCGTCGAACGGATCTTCGTCGACCTGATGGCACGGTGTCGCCCCCAGTCACTGTCCGTCGAGGCGCGTTACACGCGTCGCGGCGGCCTCGACATCAATCCCTGGCGCGCGACAAGCGATTGCAGCGCGCCAATCTGGCAACGCGATCCGAGGCAATAGCTGCACCGGGCATCCGCACGACATGCAACAACCGAATGCCAGCTACGCGCAGGCGGCCGGGAGCTGCTGGCCGCGCCGCTTCTGCTCACCGCGTGCAGGCCATGACACCCGCGTACTCGCCGCGTCGATCTTCGCGCCAACGCCACCGACCTCATATCGAAGCCGGTGGCGACGTTCGCGCCGACCGACGCCATCGATGCGTGATCACCAGCGACGGGATCTGATTCCATTCACCGTGCATGGCGGAAGTTCAATCACGTCGTCGTCAGTCCGCAAAACTGTTGCGGCGGGCTCGCAGGTCACCGATTTCACTGCTTGGCCGCGCTGCGGGCCGGGGGAACTTCGCCGACGCCATGTAACGAATTCGGCAGTGTCGCCGCGAGCAGTCGTAGCCGCGAGCCGTCAATGCCCTGCGGGATGACGATAGATGCCGAGGAAACTCACCTGCCAGCTTTTACCGGCGTCATCGGAGGTCTCCCATTGCTGGGTCACGCTGCCATCGGCATTCGGCGTCCAGACAAGGCGTTGCCACTGCTCGCCACGCGTTTTACCCGGCAAGACGCCTCGCATCGTCATGGTTCCGTCCTGCAGACCACCTTCTATCCGCAGTACCGTTCCGTCGCCGCCACTCCAGTACTGCCGCCAGACCCGATAATTCGTATCCCAGGAACTAAGACTCGTGCCTTCCCCGCCCTGGGCGCTGTGCCAGTGTTCCTGCAGCCAGCACCCATTGGCGCTACGTTCGTAACGATCGGTGCCCAGTAGTTGATTGCCTTGTCGTCCACGAACCTCCCAGTCACCGAGCAGGAAGTCGAACTGGCGATATTCCGAGGCACTGCACGGCGGCGGTGGAGAAATGGCATTTTTCCCGCTGGCAGTGGCCGCGAATAGCGCACTCGCCAGCACCAGCTTCGAACTGATCTTGGGCATCGGTCACACCTGCGCGTTCGGTGCCGCAATGCTGTGCCGCGGCCAAGGCCCCGGCATGTGCCATAAGTTAGTGGCGACAGCGTTTACCATGCAGCTTCCAGACTTGAGCACGACATGCCGGCAATCCCCGACGACGGACAGATCAAGCGCCTGGCGCAATTGCTCGACCAGCGCGCGGTACCGTTCAACGGCTTGAACATCGAAGCGCTCGACGGCTATCTGTCGGCGTTGGCGCTATCGCCCGACGACATTGCGATCGAGGAATGGCAGCCGCCCGTGTGGGGCCGGCTGCCGCCGCGCTGGGACGACGACGTCGAGCGCGCGCAGGTGGATGCGCTGCTTCAGGATCAACGGCACCTGGCGTCGATGCGCGCGCGCTTTGATGGCGATGATCTTCCCGCGTACCTGTCGCCGTTGATCTGGCTGCCCGAGGAACCTGATGCCCTTGATGACGGCGTCTCCGGTGCCGCCGCACTCGACATCGGCCGTGACTGGGCCAGCGGGTTTTTCCGCGGCGTGCAATTGCGCGAAGCCGCTTGGGATGCGTGGCTGGACGGCAACGAATGGATCAATGAGGTATTCCAGTTGCTGGACCAGCTTGCCAGTGGCGGGATCCTCGATCTTGACCTGACCAGCGCCCCCATCCCGATCACCTATCGGCAGCGGCTGGACATCGTCGCCGGCCTGCCGGACATGCTCCGCGACCTGCATCATCACCGCATCACTGCGCTGACGCCGCGCGAAACGCTGCGCCGCGTGCCGACCCCCGAACGCAACGCGCCCTGCCCCTGTGGCAGCGGCCGCAAGTACAAGAAGTGCTGCGGAATGTAGCCGGTTGCAAGCACCCGATGTCGTCGATACACCGCGTGCTTTGCCTGCGCCGCCGGCAACCGCGACAATAGCCGTCTCGCCGCGCCACGCGCCGGCCCGCCCGCACATCCCCTGCACGGAGACACCACCCAATGGCATTCGCACCGACGCCGCCCACCGACGGCGCCCGCATCAGCAAGACGCCCACCGGCCTGGTCGTGCCGGATCGCCCGATCATTCCCTTCATCGAAGGCGACGGCACCGGCCCCGACATCTGGCGCGCGTCCGTGCGCGTGCTCGACGCGGCCGTGGCCAAGGCCTACGGCGGCAAAAAGAAAATCGAGTGGATGGAAGTACTCGCGGGCGAAAAGGCATTCAACGCCACCGGCAACTGGCTGCCCGACGAAACCGTCGCTGCCTGCCGCGACTATGTGGTCTCGATCAAGGGCCCGCTGACCACACCAGTGGGCGGTGGCATCCGCTCGCTCAACGTCGCACTGCGGCAGATGCTTGACCTGTTCGTCTGCCTGCGCCCGGTGCGCTGGTTCGACGGCGTGCCGTCACCGGTGAAAAGACCCGGCGACGTCGACATGACGATCTTCCGGGAGAACACCGAGGACATCTACGCCGGCATCGAGTTCGAGCCTGGCAGCAGTGATGCACAGAAGGTGCTGGACTTCCTGCAGCAGAACTTCCCCAAGCCGTTCGACAAGATCCGCTTCGGCACGCTGGCGAAAAACGCGGACTGGCTGGCGAAGCTGGAATCGACCGGCGCGCCGCATCGCGAGCTGCCGGTGCAGGTCGGCATCGGCATCAAGCCGGTCTCGTACCTGGGCACCGAACGCCTGGTGCACAGCGCGATCAGCTATGCGATCGAAAACAAGCGCAGGTCGGTCACGCTGGTGCACAAGGGCAACATCATGAAATACACCGAGGGCGCGTTCCGCGACTTCGGGTACCAGGTGGCGCGCGATTTCTTCGGCGCAGTGGAGCTCGATGGCGGCCCGTGGCACGTGATTCCCGACGGCAAGCCGGGCGCTGGCATCATCATCAAGGACGCCATCGCCGACGCGTTCCTGCAGCAGATCATCCTGCGCCCGAAGGACTACGACGTCGTCGCCACGCTCAACCTCAACGGCGACTACCTGTCCGACGCGCTGGCAGCCCAGGTCGGCGGCATCGGCATCGCACCGGGCGCCAACATCAACTACGTCACCGGCCACGCGGTGTTCGAGGCCACCCACGGCACCGCGCCGAAGTACGCGGACCTGGACAAGGTCAACCCCGGCTCGCTGATCCTCTCAGGGGAAATGATGTTGCGTTACATGGGCTGGACCGAAGCCGCAGACGCGATCATTTCCGCGATGGACAAGGCGATCGCCAGCAAGCACGTCACCTACGATTTCGCGCGCCTGATGGACGGCGCGACGGAAGTGAAGTGCAGCCAGTTCGCGGACAAATTGATCGAGATGATGTAGACGACGCATCAGTGCGCAAACGCAGGGCGGGCGCCCTGCGTTTGGATCGTCCATTCCATGCTGATCGCCTTCAATAAACCCCATGGCGTGCTCTGCCAGTTCACCGATCGCAGCGAGCCCTCGCGACGCACGCTGGCGGGGTTCGGCTTACCGCCTGGTGTCTATCCCGCCGGCCGTCTGGATTTCGATTCCGAAGGCCTGTTGATGCTGACCAACGACGGCGCGCTCGCCCACCGCCTGACCGATCCCACGCATAAGCAGCCCAAGACCTATCACGTGCAGGTGGAAGGCCTGCCCACGGACGTGCAGCTTGCGCAACTGCGCGCAGGCGTCGTCCTGAATGATGGCCCGACGCTGCCGGCGCAGGCGCGACAGCTTGCAGATCCGGGGTTTTGGCCGCGCGACCCACCCGTGCGCGTCCGCAAAACCGTGGCGGATGCCTGGATGGAACTCATCCTGCGGGAAGGTCGCAACCGGCAGGTGCGGCGCATGACCGCTGCGGTGGGGTTGCCGACACTGCGGCTGGTGCGCGTTGCCGTCGGAAGCTGGTCGCTTGCGGGGCTGGGCACCGGGCAATGGCGCGAGGTTGACGCCAAGGACTGAATGGTTCATCTATCCGTTGTGGGGGGCACCATCGTTGGCGGGGCATTCTGATACCTTGCGGCTCCAAGCTGAATGCGGCGCCCGGCGCTGAAATGCAAAGCAGAGACATGAACCAGCAAGAGTCCGGCCGCATCCTCGTCGTCGACGACCAGCCCGCCAACCTGCGCGCGGTCAGCACGTTGCTGACGCGCCATGGCTACGAGGTCCTGACTGCGGCCAACGGGGAAGACGCGCTCGCATTGGCCGCAGCGCAGATCCCGGACTTGATGCTGCTGGACATGATGATGCCGGGGATGGATGGCTTCGAGTTGCTGGCCGAAATCAAGTTGAACCCCGAACTGCACCGGGTTCCGGCCATCTTCCTCACCGCCGCGCAGGATCGCGAACTGCTGCTGCGCGCCTTCGATGCAGGCGCGGTTGATTACGTCACCAAGCCCTTCATGCCCGAGGAATTGCTCGCGCGCGTCAGTGCACATGTGCGACTGAAGCTCACCCGCGATCGGCTGGAGCGTGTCGCCCGCGAGCGCCAGGAACTGGTCAACCTGGTCGCGCACGACCTGAAGAACCCGATCAGCAGCGTGCTGTTCGCCAGCGATGTGTTGCGCATCAACGGCTGCAAGCCAGAGCGCATACCGCGCTACCTGGACATGATCCACGAGAGCGCCAGCGACGCCATCGGCTACATCCGCCGTTACCTGGAAACACAAGCCGCGAACACCGGGAAATCCCCGCAGGTCACGCCGGTGTCCCTGCGCGAAGTCCTGGCCTGGCTCGTGGCCCGTTACGAGTTGCAGGTGGAAAGCCGAGGCATGCGCCTGGAGATCGAGGGCGCACTGGCGGATACCGCCACCGACAGCACCATGGTGGCGATCGACGGACTGGTGTTGCGGCAGGTGGCAGAGAACCTGGTCAGCAACGCAATGAAATACGCACCGGGCAGTGCAATCGAATTGTCGATCCGCAATGCCTCCCCCGGATTCCGTCAACTATGGGTGGAGGATCGTGGCCCGGGCATTTCGCCCTTGCGACAGCACGAGCTGTTCAAGCCTTTTACCCGATTGACCGATCACGATCCCGACCACGGGATGTCCAGCGGGTTGGGATTGTCGCTTGCCAAGCAGATCCTTGCCGAAAGCGGTGGACAGCTCTGGTACGAAGATCGCGAGGGCGGCGGCGCCAGGTTCGTCATGGAACTGCCGGTGCTTTGAGTAGGACTGCCGCTTGATCCGGCGCGAACCGGCCATTGCTGGCAGGCCTGGGTCCGGTCACTGCCTGAATCACGTTATTTGATTTGGCGCACACCAAACCAGACGCCCATCCCGGCTTTACCGGGATGGCGCATGCTTCAAGTGCTTCAAACTCAGCTTTCCGCAGGAGTGGTCTTGCGACGACGCTGCGCAGTGGTGCGCTTACGCGTACCCCTGCCACTTTCGCGTTTGGCTTCAATGCGGGTGGAATGGCCATCGATCGCGCCGTTTTGCACTTGCTTTGCGCGCCGTTGCGCGGCGTACCACAACAATCCGGCACCGGCTGCCGCAGCGACGGCAAGGACTGGATTGCGACGTACGACACGCGTGGCGACGCGGCTGCCTGTCTTCAATGCACTTAGCGCGGCGCCCGTTTCCATCCACTGGATCGCACGATTGGGGACGACGTCCTTGATTCCTTCACCAACTTGCGTCGCCAGTTGCAGCGCACGCTCGGGCAGGTTCGACATATTCATGGCTTGGATCCGATCTGTGGACAGGCCACCAGTGTCGGTAGCGCCGCGTTCAAGCGACGTGACGTGACCTGCTTGTGGGACGGCATCGGTCACCGACGTTCACTTGGCGTTACTACTGGGAAACCGGTTTGAGTCGACTCGTCGCACGGGCAACATCGAGCCTTGGCCTTATGTCCCACGCGGCTTTGCGCGGTGGGTCGCTGGAGCGCTCCATGGATCTTCTGGCCACGGATGTTTCGGATATCGCCCTTTCATTTCCTTGCGCACTTCAGGCCACGTGCGCTCCCAGAAACTCCGCAGGTCCTGTGTCACCTGCAACGGACGACCTGCGGGTGACAGCAGGTGCAATGTCAGTGCGACGCGGCCGTCGACAATACGCGGCGTGTCTGCCAAGCCGAACAACTCCTGCAGTTTCACCGCCAGCACGGGCGCGGCGACATTGCCCTCGCCATCCAGTGCATAGCTGATGCTGCGCTCCAGGCCCGACGGCACGCGGATGCGCGACGGCGCCAGCTGCTCGATGCGCTGGCGCAGGTTCCAGTCAATCCTGGAGGTCAATGCGGCGTGCAGCTCCTCCGCCTGCAATGCATCCAGGCGTGACTTGCCGATGAACGCCGGCAGCAGCCAACCATCCAGCGTATCCAGCAGGACGACATCCGACAGGTCTGGCAGGTCAAGTTCCGGCATCCACTGTCGCAAGGATTCGACACGCGCGCGCCACTGCCCAAGCGATTCGTTCCACGGCAGCACCCCGAGACCCAGTTCGCGCACGACATCGGTCAACGCACGCGCCGCCAGTGCGGGGTCTACCCGCCCGGACGGTTTCGTCTCCAGCACGATCGCATCGAAGCAGCGTTCGCGCTGCGCGACCAACGTGCGTTTGCTGGCGTCCCAGCGCACCACGTCGCTTTCAACGAAGCGCTGCGGAAAGTCGCGCTGCAAACGCGTTTCATCCAGCGGCGCGCCACGCAGCAACAAGGCGTCCCTTGCCTGGAAACGCAGTTCCGTGGCAACCAGCCAGGGTTCGCCAAACAGCGCACTGTCATCGAACAATCTTGCCATGCGACCGTTGGCGAGCTGGTAGCGACGGGGGTCGGATGCGTGCTGGCGCGCGATGCGGTCGGGAAACGCGTGCAGCAGGATGTCGCCGAGCAAGTGTGGGGGCGCACCGGTTGGCGGCGCGGTGTCGAGCCGCAATCGACGTCGCCATTGTGTTGTCGCCGCATCGATTGCCGCGAGTGCGAAACGATTGGCGTTGGATCGCATTCGGCCCGCGCGGAACGCCGCCAATGCCTGCCAGCGATCCGCAAGTGCGTCGCTGCGCAATTGTCCTGCGCCGCCGGACAGCGGATCGCGCGCCTCGATCAACGCGGCCAGGTCGCAGGCCAGTGCGCGCTCGCTGTCGTCGATCGGCGCAAGCAGCATGGCCGCAAGCCGCGGATGTGCGCCAAGCGCGAGCATGCGTCGACCCGATGGCGTGATCGCATCGCTCTGATCCAGCGCGCCCAATCGCTGTAACAGGTCCCGTGCCGCGGCCAATGCGCCCTTTGGTGGCGGGTCGACAAAATGCATCGCATCGCTCCCCCACGCTGCGAGTTCCAGCGCGAGGCCCGCCAGTTCGACCTGCATGATCTCCGCCCGCCGTTGCGGTTCCAGCCGCTGCGACTGCGGCCATAGGCGATAGGCCCAGCCTTCGGCCACGCGACCCGCACGACCGGCGCGCTGATCGGCCGATGCCTGCGAGATGGCGACCACGTCCAGCCGCGAGAATCCGGAATTCGGGTCGTAACGCGGCTCGCGTGCAAGCCCTGCATCGATCACCACGCGCACGCCGGGCAAGGTCACGCTGGACTCGGCGACATTGGTGGCGAGCACGACGCGGCGGGCGCCGAGCGCATCGGGCTGCAGCACGCGTGCCTGGTGTTCCACGGTGAGTTCCCCATGCAGCGGCAGCACGCAGATGTCTTTCATCGCACCACTGCCGGACAGCAACGCCTGCACGCGCGATATCTCGCGCTGTCCCGGCAGGAACACCAGCACATCACCGGAATGCGCGGTGATGGCCAGCTCAACCGCACGCCGCACCTGTGGTTCGATGGCTTCGTTCCGGCGCGCGGGGAAATGCGCAACCTCGACCGGAAAACTCCGCCCGGCGCTGCTCAATCTCGGCGCATCCAGGAACTGCGCCAACCGCTGCCCATCGAGCGTCGCCGACATCAGCACGATGCGCAGGTCCGGGCGCAGCGACGACTGCACCTCCAGCGCCAGTGCAAGTCCGAGATCGCCGGCGAGGTGGCGTTCGTGGAATTCATCAAACAGCAATGCGCCGACGCCGCCGTGCCCGCTTCCACCAAGGTCGGGGTCGTCCTGCAGCATCCGCGTCAGGATGCCTTCGGTCACGACCTCGATCCGCGTGCGCGCGGACACCTTGTTGTCGAAACGGATGCGATAGCCGACGGTCTCCCCCACCGCTTCGCCCAGTTGCCGCGCCATGAATCCGGCCGCCGCGCGTGCGGCGACTCGCCGCGGCTCCAGCATCACGATCCTGCGGCCCTGCAACCACTGCGCATCGAGCAAGGCCAGCGGCACTTGCGTGGTCTTACCCGCCCCGGGTGGCGCTTCCAGCACCAGGCGCGGGTGTTGCGCGAGTGACTCGCGGATCTGCGGGAGCAGGTCGTTGATGGGGAAGTCGGCGTGGTCCACACGACAAGCATAAGCGGGGCATCGCTGTTCGTAGCAGCGAAGATCTCCATCCGGTGGTTGGTAAACTGCGCTCATGCAGCTCATTGATATCGGTGCCAACCTCGGCCATGACAGTTTCGATACCGATCGCGACGCCGTGCTGCAACGCGCGCGCGATGCCGGCGTCGCGCAGCTCATCATCACCGGCGCATCCCGGGAGGGCTCGCCGAAAGCACTGCAGCTGGCGCTACAGCATCCGGGATTCCTGTACGCCACCGCCGGCATGCACCCACACCACGCCAGTGAGTACACCGACGAATGCGACGCCGAACTGCGTGCGCTGCTTGCGCATCCGCAGGTCGTTGCGGTCGGCGAGTGCGGCCTGGATTACTTCCGCGACCTGTCGCCGCGACCGGCCCAACGGCGCGCCTTCGAACGGCAGCTGCAGCTTGACGTGGACCTCGCCGCCAACGGCACGCGCAAGCCGCTATTCCTGCATCAGCGCGATGCGCATGACGACTTCATGGCGGCGATGCGCAACTTCGACGGCAAGCTGGGTGCCGCGGTCGTGCATTGCTTCACCGGCAGCCGCAAAGAATTGTTCGACTACCTCGACCAGGATTGGCACATCGGCATCACCGGCTGGCTGTGCGACGAGCGTCGTGGGCAGCACCTGCGCGAACTGGTGAAGCACATCCCCGCGCAGCGCCTGATGATCGAAACCGACGCCCCGTACCTGCTGCCGCGCACGGTCAAGCCACAGCCCTCCCACCGGCGCAACGAGCCGATGTACCTGGCGCATATCGTCGAGGAACTGGCGCGCGATCGTGGCGAGGAAGTTGCCCTGACCGCGGCACAGACCACGGCCAACGCACGGGAATTCTTTGGCCTGCCTTCGCTTCCGCAGGATGGGTAGAGCGCAGCAAAACCCATCGCGGTCGATGCGTTGCAGATTGACGAATGCTTTGATGGGTTTCGCCTTTGGCCCCCATCCTACGGAGCGTCAGCTGCGCAGCCCGACCCCGCGCTTGAGCAACCACAACGCCAGCGTCGTCATCACGATCACGAAGCCCAGCATCAAGCCGTAGGCCATCCACAAGGGCACGTCGCTCACGCCAAGCAATCCGTACCGGAACGCGTTGACCATATAGAAGATCGGATTAAGGTGGGTGGCGGCTTCCGCCCATGGCGGCAGCAGCTTGACCGAATAGAACACGCCGCCCAGGTACGTCAGTGGCGTCAGGATGAACGTGGGAACGATGGCGACGTCGTCGAATTTCTTGGCGTACACCGCATTGATGAATCCCGCCAGCGAGAAGATCGTCGCCCCCAGCAGCACGGTGGTGAAGGTGATCAATGGATGCGGCACGCGCACGGTGGTGAACAGCATCGCGATCAGCAGCACGATCACGCCCACCAGCAGCCCGCGCAGCACGGCACCGGCGACATAGCCGGTCAGGATCACCCAGTTGGGCATCGGGCTGACCAGCAGCTCCTCGACGTGGCGACCGAACTTCGCGCCGAAAAAGCTCGACGAGATGTTGGCGTAACTGTTCTGGATCACCGCCATCATCACCAACCCCGGGACGATGAAGTCCATGTAGCTGATGCCGCCCATCTTTCCCACGCGCGAGCCGATCAGGCCGCCGAAGATCAGGAAGTACAACGTCATCGTGATCGCAGGGGGCACCAGGGTCTGACCCCAGATGCGCAGGATGCGGTTGACCTCGCGCCGCACGACAGTCCCCAACGCCACGAAGTTGCGGCGGGCGACGGTGGGCATCACCACGGGTTGCGTGTTCATGCGGCTTGTCCCTCGCGCTTGCGTTTCTCTGCGGCATCGTCGCCGGTCAGGCGCACGAACAATTCTTCCAGCCGGTTGGACTTGGTGCGCATCGATCGCACGCGGATGCCGGCCACATCGAGCGTTGCGAACACCTGGTTGAGATCCATCGCGCGCGGCATCTCGACATCCAGGGTGTGGTCGTCTTGCGCGAGCAGCACGGTGCCTTCGATCACCGGCAATGTCGCCGGCAATGCCCCGTCGATATCCAGCAGGAACCCTTCCACATCGAGTTTGGACAACAACGTGCGCATCGGCCCGCGCTCGACGATCACGCCGCGATCGATGATCGCCAGGTTCCGGCACAGGTTCTCGGCCTCTTCCAGGTAGTGCGTGGTGAGGATGATGGTGGTGCCGGCCGCGTTGATTTCCTTCAGCGTCTTCCACATGCCGCGACGGATTTCGATGTCGACGCCAGCGGTGGGCTCGTCGAGGATCAGCAGGCGCGGGCGCGTCATCATCGCGCGCGCGATCATCAGCCGCCGCTTCATGCCGCCGGACAACGTGCGCGACATGCTTTGGGCCTTGTCCCACAGCTGCGCACGCTTCAATTCTTCTTCCGCGCGCTGCAATGCCTCGGCGCGCGGGATGCCGTAGAAGCCTGCGTAATTAACCAGGATGTCGAAGGGCTTCTCGAAGAAGTTGAAGTTCATCTCCTGCGGCACCAGCCCAATCAGGCGCATCGCCGCGTCGCGATCGGCCGACAGGTCCACGTCGAAGATGCGCACGTCGCCCGACGTCTTGTTGACCAGCGAGCTGACGATGCCGATCAGGGTCGACTTACCCGCCCCGTTGGGCCCGAGCAGTGCGTAGAAGTCGCCGGGCTGCACGTCCAGCGAAATGCCCTTGAGGGCTTCCACGCCGGTGTCGTAGGTCTTGCGCAGATCATGGATGGACAGCGCAGGAAGGGAAGCCGCAGGCGCCGTGGCGCCGAAGTCGTTGGGAGTCATTGCACACCTGGGCCGCTGCCGCCGCGGCGATGCCGGTAGTATAGGCGGCCCGGTAGCCGCGTTCGCGTCCGCGCTTGCGCCACCGTCGTGCAGGCGTTGCAACTTCGTCGTGGCCATCCAGCATTTCCCCCTCAAGCTTGTCGGCCGCCGCATGTTGGCACCCAGCGTGGCCCACCTGTCGTTCGTTCGCGACGATGGCCAGCCTCTGGACTTCATCCCTGGCCAGTTCCTGCAGGTGCATTTCCACTACGCCGACGGCACCGCGACCAAGCGCAGCTATTCGCTGGCGACCATCCATGACCACGCGATGGGGCCGGGTGAGGCAGTCGAAATCGCCGTGAGCTACGTCGCTGGCGGCGCGGCGACGGCATTGTTCGAGGGCTTGCCTGATGGTGGCCAGATCGATGCCAGCGGTCCCTACGGACGCTTCTGCATGACGCCCGCAGACGTCAACCAGCGCTACCTGCTGATCGGGACCGGCACCGGGGTGACGCCCTACCGCGCAATGCTGCCGCTGATCGAGGATGCCATCGCGCAACGTGGCATCCAGGTGGTGTTGCTGTTCGGGGCACGCACTCCAGATGAGTTGTTGTACGGCGATGAATTCCGCGCGTTCGCCGACAGGCATCCGCGGAACTTCCGGTTCGTCCCGTGCTTCTCGCGTGAACTGCCCGACAACCCGCATCCGGACACCCGCCATGGTTACGTGCAGCAGTTCCTTGCCGAGTTCGCGCCCGACGCGGGCACCGACATCGCCTACCTGTGCGGCAACCCGAACATGGTCGATGCGTGTTTCGAATCGCTCAAGGAAGCAGGCCTGGCGATCCCGCAGATCCGGCGCGAGAAATACGTCAGCAGCAAATGATGTTGTAAAGCTTCCTTGACAGGCTGCCCGCGATACTTTATGGTCCTGTCAAGTTTACTTTACAGGTCATGACAGTGACGATGACGACTCCACGCTCCCTCCTGGCAGCTGGCTCGATCTTCCTGGTGACGGCTTTGCTGGCGCCACGTCTGGGGCCATTGCCGGGCTACATGGTGGGCCTGCTGTATGGCGCCGGACTCGGCGCCTTCATGCTCGCGGCGTGGCGCTCGCAGCTGGTTGGTGCTTGCGAAGCCGGCTCGCCCGCGGTGCGCAGGCGCTACCTGCGTGAGTTCACGCCAGCCATGCTGGGCTACGTAGGTGCACTGTTCTTGTCCCTGTGGCTGCTCAAACGCGTCGATACTGCTTGGCTACGTGCGGCAATCGCCTTGCTTCCGGTGCCACCGATCGCGCTAGCCATGCGCGCCATCGTCCGTTACATCCGCGACGCCGACGAACTGCAACGTCGCATTGAACTCGAAGCCGTCAGCATGGCCACCGCCCTGATCTCGCTTCTCTACATGGCGGCCGCGTTCCTGCAGCTTGCCGGGGTTATCGATATTGCGTCTGGCGTGGCCATGCTGTGGATGTTTCCGCTGGTTTGCCTGACCTACGGCGTGGCCAAGGCGGCGGTCGCCCGTCGCTACCGGTAGGCGACTGTGATCTCTCACGTGCGCGAACTGCGCGAAATCCGCGGCTGGTCGCAAGGCGAACTGGCCGAGCATCTGGATGTTTCACGCCAGACGGTCAATGCGATCGAGACTGGCAAGTACGATCCTAGCCTGCCGTTGGCGTTCCGCATTGCTCGCCTGTTCAACAAGCGCATCGAATTGATCTTTCAGCTGGACGAATAAATCTTTTCGGCGTCATTTGATTGTCGAGTCTGCAACAGGAACACATTGTCATGTCACGCAACCTCCGATTTGCCCTTGTATTGCTGGTGGTAGCCGGTCTGTTTGGATTCCGCTATTGGTCGCACCGTGCCGGTTCCGTGCACCCCGGCGCGCACACTGCTTCTGCCACGCCGCTCGCGCGCAAGCTCGGTCGACTTGCATTCACGCCCTGCACGCTCGCCGCGCAATCCGGCGCTGCCGGCGTAGAAGCGCAATGCGGCACGTTGTCGGTGGCCGAGAATCCGGCATTGCCGCAGGGCCGCAGGATCGCGCTGCACATCGCCTGGGTCCCTGCTGATGACAATGGCCAGACCCAACCCGATCCGGTGTTCATGCTCGCCGGTGGCCCCGGTCAGGCAGCAACCAGCAGCTATCCGCAAGTCGCACCAGCATTTCGCGAGGTATTGAAAAAACGCAACGTGATCCTGGTCGACCAGCGGGGCACCGGCGATTCAAATCCGCTGCAGTGCACGGATACCAGTGGCAAGCAGACGACATCGGACAACGAGAGCAGTGACAATCCTGAGGACGCGCGCCGCTTTGCAGTGCGCTGCCGTGATGAGCTGTCGAAAAAAGCCGACCTGCGGTTCTACACGACCACCGATGCCATCCGCGACCTGGACGACGTGCGCAAGGCGATTGGTGCGGCACGCATCAACCTGATCGGCATTTCCTACGGCACCCGCGTTGCCCAGCAATATGCGATGCGTTATCCACACAGCACGCGGGCACTCGTGCTGGATTCGGTCGCGCCGAACACGCTGTTCGTCGGCAATGAGTTCGCACGCAACTTAGAGCAGGCCTTGGACCTGCAGTTTGGCCAGTGCGGAAGGATTCCGGCGTGTGCCAGGGCACTCGGCAATCCGCGCTCGCGGCTGGATGCGTTGATGGCGTCACTCAAGTCCAATCCGCCGCTGGTGCATTACCGCGACGCCAGCACCGGCTTGCCGCGCGAAGATACGCTGCATCCATCCGATGTCGCCGGGTTGATGCGAATGTATGCCTACACCCCGCTGGCCTCGTCGCTGCTGCCGCTGCAACTCAAGGAAGCCTCCGAAGGTCGCTATGACGGCTTGATGGCGCTGGCGAAGATGCTCGACAGCACCATGCAGGGGCAGATGGCGTTCGGCATGCAGCTGTCCGTGATCTGCAGCGAGGATGCACTCGGATTGACATCCAACGCGGGTGATGCAGGAACGCTGCTCGGCAACCAATTCGCCGAATTCCTCCTCGCGCAGTGCGAGGTCTGGCCGAAGGGAAAGATGCCTGCGGATTTCCACTTGCCGCTGGATTCGTCCGTGCCAGTTCTGGTGATGAGCGGCGAGTACGATCCGGTGACTCCGCCGCGTTACGGGGCCGAAGTGGTCAGCACGCTGCCCAATGGTCGGCACCTGATCGTGCGTGGCAATGGACACAACGTCATTGGCGCGGGCTGCATGCCGAAGTTGTTCGCGCAGTTCATCGAAAGCGCCGATGCGAAGACGCTTGACGCCAAATGCCTCGACACGCTGCCGTATACGCCTCCGTTTACGTCCTTCAATGGATGGGAACCATGAGCGCGACACACTCAGAAAGGACCGACACATGATCGTCGCCGAACACCTTCGAAAGACCTTTCCAGGCAAGGGCAAGCAAGCACGGGTCGTCGCCGTCGATGATGTCGGCTTCGAAGCGCGCGATGGTGAAATCACCGGCCTGCTCGGACCCAACGGCGCCGGAAAGACCACCACGCTGCGCATGCTGTACACATTGATGCAGCCCGAGAGCGGGCGCGTGCTGGTGGACGGTCGCGATGTCGCCGTCGATCCCGAATATGCGCGGCGCGCGCTCGGGGTGCTCCCGGATGCGCGCGGCGTGTACAAACGCCTGAGCGCGCGCGAGAACATCCGCTACTTCGGCGAGCTGCACGGGATGGGCCCGGCGCTGATCGAAGAGCGTACGCGCGCACTCGCGGCGGCTTTGCAGATGGATGATTTCCTCGATCGCCAGACCGAAGGCTTCTCGCAGGGCCAACGCACCAAGACCGCGATCGCGCGCGCGCTGGTGCACGATCCGCGCAACGTCATCCTCGACGAGCCCACCAACGGCCTGGATGTCATGACCACGCGCGGACTGCGCGATTTCCTGCGGCAGCTGCGCGGCGAGGGTCGCTGCGTGATTTTCTCCAGCCACATCATGCAGGAGGTCGCCGCGCTGTGTGATCGCATCGTGGTGATCGCGCACGGCCGCGTCGTGGCGCAGGGGACTTCCGAGGAACTGCGCGAGCGCACCGGACAATCCAATCTGGAAGATGCCTTCGTGACGTTGATCGGCTCGGAAGAAGGACTGCACGCATGATGTCGACAGGCAGGATTTCGACCCGCGTGCGCGCCGCGTGGACGGTGATGAAGAAGGAACTGCGCGAGATTTCGCGTGATCGCCGCACCTTGATGCTGGCCCTGGTCTTCGGCCCGTTGCTGACGCCGGCATTGATCCTGGGCATCGGCGCGATGGCGGAGAAGCGTGCGAAAAGCCAGATCGAAAAGCCGTTGTCGATCGCCATCGTCGGCGCGGACCGCGCACCCAACCTGGTCGCCTGGCTTGCAGGCCAGGGCATCGCGCGCAAGGTGTTGACGAAAGATCCCGACAGTGCGATCCGCGACCAGGATGAAGACGTGTACCTGAAGATCGAGGACGATTACGGCAAGCACTGGCACGACGGAACACCTGCGTTGGTGGAAATCGTGCACGACTCCACCCGCCAGGACGCCGACATCCCGGTCAAGCGCGTGGAAAACGCACTGGAGCAATATCGCAGCCTGACCGGCGCACTGCGCTTGCTGGCACGTGGCATCAATCCTGGCATCGCCGCACCACTGGCGGTCTCGCACAAGGATCTGTCGACCCCCGAAGCGCGCAAGGGACTGGCGATGGCGTTCCTGCCGTACCTGTTGATCCTCAGTGCGTTCATCGGCGGCGCTTACCTGATCATCGACGCGACCGCGGGCGAACGCGAACGTCAATCGCTCGAACCCCTGCTGGCGACGCCGGCGTCGCGGGGCGCGGTGGTCAGCGGCAAGATCGCTGCGGCGTGCGTGATCGGCCTGACGTCGCTGTTGCTGACCCTGGTCGCGTTCAAGATCGGCGCGCAATTCTCGCCGGGCATCGGCCGGCAGATGGACGTCAGCACGCCGGCGATCGGGCGCATCCTGCTGATCCTGCTGCCGATGCTGTTCATCGGCACTTCCTTGCTGACCTTCATCGCCGCCGGCGCGAAATCCGTCAAGGAAGCGCAGAGCTACATGACGTTCCTGATGTTGATGCCGATGATCCCGACAATCGCGTTGATGGTCAGCCCGGTGCGGAATCAGTTGTGGATGATGACCGTGCCGTTTCTGGCGCAGAACCAGATGCTGCTGAAGGTGATCCGCAGCGAAATCGTGACGTCACAGGAATGGGCAGTGTACTTGGGTGCCGGCTTCGGACTGGCGGCGCTGCTCTGGTTTGCGGCAACCCGGCGCTACCACCAGGAGCGGTTGGCGATTTCAGCCTGATTCGAGGTCCGCCGTAAAAAAAAGCCCGGAGACTGCCGGGCTTTTTTTATTCATCAGGGTGAGTACTCTCGGGTTTTCCAGAATTCCTGCCGCAGCCACGCGTCAGGCCGCGCGAATAGCCGTACGGTTTTTGTTGCGATGGAGACTCAGCCGCCTGGATTGAACCCGATCGTGCGGCGCGAGGTCACCGGTGCACTGACCGGCTGGAATCGCCAGCGATTGACGGCCGACAACGCAGCACGGTCGAAGGTCCGCGGCGGCGTCGCCCGGATCACACGCGCCGAGGTCACCGAACCATCGGTACCCACGGTGAACTCCACCTGGACTTCGCCTGTCGTCCCGTTGCGAAAGGCGTCGGTCGGATATTGCGGTGACGGCGTGCTGATCGCACGCAACTCATTGGACGGCGCTGGAGTTGCGGGCTTGGGCGGTGCGGCGGTTTCCTGGGCCGGCGTGGGTGCGGGGCGAGGTGGTGCAGCGGCCTTCTGGGCGGCGGCGCGATCATCGGCGGCTTTCTGGGCGGCCGCCTGGGTGGCGGCCTGTTGGGCTGCGGCCTGCTGCGCGGCGAGTTGCTGCGCGGCGGCCTGCTGGGTTTTCTGCTGGTCAGCCAAGCGCTGCTTCTCAAGATCGGCCTGCTTCTTGGCGTCCTCAACGGTCTTGGTGGCCACATCGGTCGTGCGTTTTGCCAGCGACGCCTGCCCGTCGGCAATGGCCTGCTTCAGGCGCGGCAGTGCAGGCGCCTTGGCGTCGGCCTTCTCCATCAGGGCATACAGCCGCTGGGACTCGGTGAAGTCATCGCGGGTGATGCTCTGCTCGGTCGCGATCAGGGCATAGGGCATGAGGTCGGTCAAGGCGCTGGCGATGGCCGCATCGTTGGGGGTCTTGTCGCGCAGGGCCAGGTAATACTCCATCGCGTTGTCGCCCGACGGGGCATACAGGCGCTGCTCGCGCATGGCGCTGCTGGCGGCTTCGCGCAGCTGGTCGGCGCTCATCGAGGCCACTTTGGCCGAAACTGCGGCGACCGGCGGCGCGGCAGCCTGGGTGGCGGCTACGCTGGCGCCCGGTGCCGTGGTGCTCGCGCTGGAGTCATCGGCCTTCTTGCCGCAGGCAGCGACCGCCCCCAGGACCACGAGGCCCATCATCAGCCGAAGGAGCATCGTTTTGTCAGCGCTGGCCGACCGCGCCGAAAAAGGCTTGCCTGTCATCAACATCGGATCACTCCCCTGAGTATGCGAAAGGCGCACAGATGCATAGCACGCGACAGCGCGGGGCATTTGTCAACACCCTTGGTGGCTGAACAAGCCCGCGGGATTACTTTCCAATACAAAAAGTGGAAAAAATGTGACCCAGTAACGCATCCGGGACCACCCGCCCCGTGATCTCACCCAGCGCATCGTGGCTGCAACGCAGGGCTTCGGCCGCCAAGTCCAATGCATCGTGGGCCAATGCGCTGGCAGCCGTATCCAGGTCGCTCCGCGCACGCTGCAACGCCTCGACGTGCCGCGCCCTCGCGGTAAAGCTGCCGCCAGCGGTCTCGCCTTCCCCCTGCGAATAACCGCGCAGGCGCGCATGCACGGCCTCCAGGCCGAGCCCATCGCGCGCCGATATGAGCAGGCCATCGACTGGAGCCGTTGGCGCATCCTCCAGCAGGTCGGCTTTGTTGTGGAGCCACAGGCACTGCGGCACGCCGGCAATCGCCTCGGTCACGGCGCGGCGACCTTCGTCGGGATCACGCGCATCAAGGACCACGATTGCCAGGTCAGCGCGCAGCAGTTCCATCCGTGCGCGGCGCATGCCTTCGCGCTCGATCGCATCGCCGCCCTCGCGCAGGCCGGCTGTGTCGATCAAGGTCAGCTCGACACCGTCGATGCGCACCACTTCGCGTAACAGGTCGCGGGTGGTGCCGGCGATGTCGGTGACGATCGCGCGGTCGCTCCCCGCCAGCGCGTTCAACAGCGAACTCTTGCCGACGTTGGGTGGCCCGACGATCACCGCGTGCAGGCCGTCGCGCAATTTCTGTCCGCGTTGCGCGGCTTCCAGCAACCCGCACATCGACTGCGTGATCATCGACATCCGTTGCTGGAGTTGCGTCACGCCCAGTGTGTCGAGCGGCTCGTCGGCGAAATCGATCGCGGCTTCCAGCTGCACGCGCACCCCGAGCAGTTGCTCGGCAAGAACATCGACCCGTTGGGAGAATTCGCCATCCAATGCGCGGCGTGCCGCACGCGCCGCTCGTACGTCGCCCGCCGCGATCAGGTCGGCCACCGCCTCGGCCTGTGCCAGGTCGAGCTTGCCGTTGTGGAAGGCGCGCTCGCTGTATTCGCCGGGCCGCGCCATGCGAGCCCCGAGTTCGCAGCAACGCGCGACCAGCTGCTGCAGCAATGCGGGATTGCCATGTGCCTGCAATTCGACTACGTCCTCACCGGTGTAGCTGGCTGGCGCGGCGAACCACAGGACGATGCCGTCATCGATGGTGTCGCCTTGGGCATCGTGGAAACGCGCGTGCAATGCAAGGCGCGCAGTCAACCTCTTGTGGCAAACGGTTTCGGCAATCCTGCGCGCAAGCGAACCGGACAGGCGCACGATACCGATGCCGGCACCCCCGGATGCGGTGGCGATCGCTGCGATGGTGTCGTCCGGAGCGGGCATGGACGACATGGTCGCAGATGTCCCGCGGCAGCTGTAATCAGGCTTTCGTCGGCAGCGTCTGGTGTCCGTACAGGCGCGTATTCCACCACTGCTGCAACAGGCCCAAACTGCCGTTGGTGATCCAGTACAACACCAGGCCGGCCGGCATGAAGCCGAACATCACGCCGAACACCAGCGGCATGTACTGCATCATCTTCTGCTGGGTGGGGTCCATGCCCGGCGTCTTTGGCGCAAGCTTCTGGGTGGCGAACATCACCGCGACGTTGATCGCCGGCAGGATGAACAACGGATCGCGCGCAGTGAGGTCGTGGATCCAGCCGATCCAGGGCGCGTGGCGCAACTCAACCGACTCGGACAGCATCCAGTACAGGGCCAGGAAGATCGGCATTTGCAGCAGCACGGGGAAACAACCGCCCACCGGATTGATCTTCTCTTTCTTGTACAGCTCCATCAGTGCCATCTGGAATTTCTGCTTGTCCTCGCCGTAGCGCTCCTTGAGCTGCTCGATGCGTGGCTGGAAGCGACGCATCTTGGCCATCGACTTGTACTGCGCGGCCGACAGCGGATACATCGCCAGCTTGAGCACCACCACCAGGCCGATGATCGACCAACCCCAGTTGCCGAGCAGTTGATGGATCTGCTGCAGCACCCAGAACAGCCAACCGGCCAACACCGCCATCAGGCTGAAGCTGCTGAAGTCCACTGCGCGCTCCAGACCGGACACGTGCTGCGCCTCGATCTGCTCGACAAGCTTGGGCCCGACCCACAGGCGCGCCGAGGTCGTCGCGGTGGCGCCGGGCGCGACGTTGACGCCCGGACCGACTTCGCGGATGAGTGTTTGGCCCGGTTGCGGAATCGCCGTCGAGAACGTACTGGCGTCACCGGCACCGGGAATCCATGCGGTGAAAAAGTGATGCTGCAGCATCCCGATCCAGCCGCCGGTCACCGACGTGTTGAGCTGGGGGCCATCACTGAATTTGGCGAACTTGCGCTTTTCGAAATTGCTGGCGCTGAACCATGCCGCGCCCTGGAAACTGTACGACTCCGGATGCATCATCCCGCTGGCGGTCTGTGGCGGTACCCGCACCAATTGTCGGTAGACGAAGCCCTGCCACGGCGCCTGGCCCTGGTTGACGACGACGTCGTGCACGCCGACCGCGTAGTCACCCCGGGTGAATGTGTAGATGCGGCGGATGCTGACGCCATTGGGACCCTGCCACACGAACGGCACCTGCAATGACCTCGCCCCCGGGGCGAGCATGAATGCCCGCGCATCGCCGGCGGGAAGGAATCCGGCGGAATGGCTTGGCGCTGCACCACTGCTGCTTACCCAGCCACTTTGGGCTTCGAAGAAGTGGGAGGAATCGTCGGCAAACAGGCGTACCGGTTCACTGCCGGACTGCGTCGTCAATGGATAACGCAGGATGTCCGCCGTGTGGATCGCGCCTCCGTCGAGGGTCACTTTCAGGACATCGGTGGTGACCGTGACCAGCGGTGCCGATGCTATGTCGATGGCGCTCATGGTTGCCATGGGCGCGGGCGCGACCGGGCCGGTGGAGGATGCGCTGACAGACGACGGGTTGCTGCTGGGGATGCTTGGTACGCTGGCACCCGACGTCGTCGGCTGCGTGCTGGTTTCCGCTGAGGCGGGAGCCACGGCCGCTTCGTGATCCTTGTTCCAAGCCATCCATAACAGCGTCGCCACCGCCAGCCATGCCGCAAGCAGGAAAGTGCGGGCCTGGTTCATGAGTGCGTGTTCGCAAAAGACAGCGTGGCGGGTGTGTTCATCAGGCAGGCAGGCTCAGCCAGCGCGAGCGCTCGGCATTGGAGAGGCAAGGAAGGTCACGCAGTTGCAGGCGCGACCGCGACTGCCGGCATTGTGCCGGGCGTGATCGATACGGGCAATGCACCGGCGCGCTGCAGGAGGCTGAAAAATGCGGCGCGCAGTGCGTCATTTTCAACGTGCGCCGCGGCAGGTCGCGCGACCACGACATAGGCCCCTGTGGGCAAGTGCATCCGCGTGCGACGGAAGCTGTCCCGCAACACGCGCTTGATCCGGTTGCGACCGACCGCATGCGGGTCGACCTTGCGCGATACAGCCAAGCCCAGACGTGCCGGCAGGGCGTCGTGCATCCAGTGCAGGCTGAGCAGTGGATGCGCCAAACGGCGGCTGTTGTCGAACACCCGTGTGAATTCGCTTCGCGCGCGCACCCGCGCGAGGCGCGGGAGCGTTGCATGTCCATGTACCGGCCCAGGCGCGACCGGGGAACCGGCATGCCTGGCATCGATCACGATTGAGATCATGTCGGGATCACTGACACCGGCCAGAGCGGCCGGATGCGTGAGTCAAGCGCGATACTTGAAACGCGTGCGATCAGGCGCAGAGGCGTTTGCGGCCCTTGGCCCGGCGGCGGGCAAGCACCTTGCGACCATCGGCGGTTGCCATGCGGGCACGGAAGCCGTGGTCGCGCTTGCGCTTGAGGTTGCTGGGCTGATAGGTGCGCTTGGTGGCCATGACGGGCTCGGTGGATGATGTGGCAGAAAGAACCGCGCATTCTAGCAGGACCGCGGCATCGGTCAACACGCATCCGCCGGGCAGCCACCGGGTCGCGCGATGGTCGAGGGCAGCGCACTACCCTCGCACGCGCAGCCCTGCAAAACATCAGATGGTGTTCAGGCTGGCCTCGATCGGCGCCATCCGCGGCGACCTCTCGTCCAGTTGTGGCCCGGTCCGATGCACGCCTGCTGGGCCGGTGGTAGTCTGGCTCATCCCTTTGTTTCGCAACGCGACGCCAGCGTCGTGCGGCCAGTCTTTCGGTAATCACTGATCCATGGATGCCTGGCCCGCCTGCCTGCAACGCCTCGAAGCCGAACTACCGGCCGAAGATGTCCACGCCTGGCTCAAGCCCCTGCAGGCGCATGCGCGCGATGGCAGTTTCGTGTTGTACGCACCCAATGCCTTCGTCATGGAAGAGGTGCGCTCGCGCTACCTGGCGCGGATCCGGGAGTTGATCACGCACTTCGCAGGTGCAGGCGAGGTCAGCCTCGAAATCGGCTCGTTGCGGCGCCCGTCGGCATTGGGTGCATCGACGCCAATGGCGTTCGGGTCGGCGATGCCCTCGATGCGCGCATCCACCAACGAACCGTTCCAGGGGAATCTTGACAGCCATTACACCTTCGACAATTTCGTCGAGGGTCGCAGCAACCAACTCGGTCGTGCCGCCGCGTGGCAGGCCGCGCAGAAGCCCGGTGACCGCACCCACAATCCGCTGCTGCTGTATGGCGGTACCGGCCTTGGCAAGACCCACCTGATGTTCGCCGCCGGCAATGCCATGCGCGCGCAGAACCCCGGAATGCGGGTGATGTACATGCGCTCGGAGCAATTCATGAACGCCTTCACCAAGGCGCTTTACGACAAGACCTCTGGCGGGATGGATGCGTTCAAGCGCCAGTTCCAGGGCATTGAAGCGCTGCTGATCGACGATATTCAATTTTTCGCCGGCAAGGACCGCACGCAGGAGGAGTTCTTCCACACGTTCAACGCATTGTTCGATGGCAAGCAGCAGATCATCCTGACCTGCGACCGCTATCCGCGCGAAGTGGACGGGCTGGAGCCGCGCTTGAAATCACGACTGGGTTGGGGTCTTTCGGTGGCCATCGATCCACCGGATTTCGAAACGCGCGCGCAGATCGTGTTGTCCAAGGCGCGCGAGCGCGGGACGCAGATCCCGGAGGATGTGGCTTTCCTGATTGCCAAGAAGATGCGATCAAACGTCCGTGACCTGGAGGGTGCGCTCAACACGCTGGCCGCACGTGCCAACTTCACCGGGCGACCGATCACCGCCGAATTTGCCCAGGAAACCCTGCGCGACCTGTTGCGTGCACAGCAGCACGCGATTGGCATCCCCAACATCCAGAAGACCGTGGCAGACTACTACGGGCTCCAGATCAAGGACTTGTTGTCGAAGCGGCGGACGCGCTCGTTGGCGCGCCCCCGCCAAGTCGCCATGGCGTTGGCCAAGGAGTTGACCGAACACAGCTTGCCCGAAATCGGCGACGCATTTGCGGGGCGCGATCACACCACCGTGCTGCATGCCTGCCGGCAGATCAGGCACCTGATGGAGACCGACGGCAAGCTGCGCGAGGATTGGGAAAAGCTCATCCGCAAGCTCAGTGAATGAGTTGCGGATAAGCTGTGGATAAGCAAGGCCAGCGCAACGGCTCGATAAGTTACCCACAGGTTTCAACAGGGGTCAAACGCGGATTGTGCACTTGGTTTTGGGAACAAATTATCCTTGAACATCAAATAGTTATCGGTCTTACCACCTGATTCAAGCCACACCAAGCACCACCTTCTTTTGATTTATCCATCTCTTTTCAGTAACAGTCCCGGGGAACGGTCCGCATGCGTTTCAGCCTGCAACGCGAAGTCTTCCTGAAACCCCTCGCACAAGTCGTCAACGTGGTTGAACGTCGACAGACCTTGCCCGTGCTGGCCAACCTGCTGGTGCAGGTCAACGCCGGACAACTGTCGTTGACGGGGACCGACCTGGAAGTCGAAATGGTGGCGCGCCACGCTGTCGATGATGCCCAGGATGGGGAGATCACGATCCCCGCACGCAAGCTCTTCGAGATCGTCCGTGCCCTGCCCGATGGCAGCAAGGTCACCGTCAGCCAGGCCGGGGACAAGGTGACGGTCCAGGCTGGGCGCAGCCGCTTCACGCTGGCCAGCCTGCCTGCGAATGACTTTCCTTCGGTCGACGAAATGGAAGCGACTGAACGCGTCAAGGTGCCCGAAGCGGCCCTGAAGGAGTTGATCGAGCGCACCGCATTCGCGATGGCGCAGCAGGATGTGCGCTATTACCTCAATGGGTTGTTGTTCGACTTGCACGACAAGACCCTGCGCTGCGTGGCGACTGACGGGCACCGCCTGGCCTTGTGCGAAGCCCCGTTGGAGGGAGGGACGCAGACCAAGCGCCAGATCATCGTCCCGCGCAAGGGCGTGCAGGAACTCCAGCGGCTGCTGGAGGGTGGCGACCGGGAACTGGAGCTGGAGGTCGGGCGCAGCCACATCCGGGTCAAGCGTGACGATGTCACCTTCACATCGAAGCTGATCGACGGGCGATTCCCGGATTACGAGGCGGTGATTCCGATTGGCGCGGATCGTGAAGTCCGGGTGGATCGCGAAGTGTTCCGCGCGGCGCTGCAGCGTGCCGCGATCCTGTCCAACGAAAAGTACCGCGGCGTGCGGGTGGAAGTCTCACCAGGCCAACTGAAGATCAGCGCGCATAACCCGGAGCAGGAAGAGGCCCAGGAAGAGATCGAGGCCGAGACCAAGGTTGACCAGCTGGCGATTGGCTTCAATGTCAATTACCTGCTGGATGCGTTGTCGGCGTTGCGCGACGAATACGTCGTTTTGCAGCTGCGTGATGCCAACTCCTCGGCACTGGTGCGTGAAGCGGGGAGTGAAAAGTGTCGGCATGTGGTGATGCCGTTGCGTTTGTGACTCTGCGGGTGCGCGCAGGTAACGTTCCACGTGGAACGCAAACGCCCGGTGCCATCCGGGCGTTTTGCGTTGGGGATCTCGCTCCATGCACGTGACGCGGCTCACCATTGGCAACCTGCGCAGGTTCGAGCAAGTGAGTTTTGCGCCCGCCACCGGTCTGAACCTGATCACCGGTGGGAACGGTGCGGGCAAGACAAGTGTGCTGGAAGCGCTGCATCTCATGGCGTATGGCCGCAGTTTTCGTGGCCGGGTCCATGAGGGCCTGATTCGCACTGGTTGCCCGGCAGTGGAGGTCTTCGTTGAGTGGAGGACCAGCAATCACTTCGACACGGACCCCGAATTCAGTGGGCATCTTCACAAAGCCGGCTTGCGACATGGCGGTCAGGGCTGGGAAGGGCGGCTGGATGGCGCCGACGTCAGCCACCTGGGTGAGTTTTGTGCCGCCTTGGCGGTCGTCACCGTGGAGCCCGGCAGCCATGAGCTGATCACCGGTCGCGCGGAAGAGCGTCGGCGGTTCTTGGATTGGGGTTTGTTCCACGTGGAACCTGACTTCCTGCCGCTCTGGCGCCGCTATGTCCGGGCATTGAAACAACGCAATAGTCTGCTCAAAACCCATTCCGCACCTGAAGAACTGGAGGTGTGGGAACAGGAAATGTCCCATGCGGGTGAACGCCTCACCCACCACCGGCAGCACTACCTGGAGCAACTGCAACCGCAATTGCAGGCCGTCCTTGGAGCATTGTTGCCGGCGGCTGTCAGCAGCACGTTGGATTTCCAGCCCGGTTGGCGTCGCGACGAGTTGCCTCTGGCCGACGCACTGCTGCTGGCGCGCGATCGCGACCTGGCCTGCGGTTTCACTTCGGTTGGCCCCCACCGCGCCGACTGGCGCATCGAGCATTCCGGCATTCCGGGCCGCGCGGCATTGTCGCGGGGCCAGGCCAAGCTCACGGCATTGTCGGCATTGCTGGCACAGGCCGAACATCACGCACAGCTGCGCGGGCAATGGCCGGTGGTGGCACTGGACGACCTGGCATCCGAACTGGATCGGGCCCACCAACGTCGAGTCCTGGAGCGCTTGCTGGTCAGTCGCGCGCAGGTGCTCATCACCGGAACCGAGATTCCCACCGCCCTGCGGGAGCTTGGGGTTGACGTTGCGGTGTTTCACGTGGAACACGGCCAAATCCGGCCCGAAACCCGCTTGTCTCCCCTCCCGTGACCCCGGCGGCGTCAGGATGGGCTTGGTATACTCCACGCACCTATAGTTAATGTGTCCGATGCGCAGGTGGAGCCTCCCGCGTGTCGCCGGAGCCTGCCAGCGCATGTCGCAACACGAGCCTGTATCCAACGAGCCTGGCGCGAACGAGCCAGCCCTGACCAATCAGGACCAAAGCGCCGCGGTCTCAGACGGCGCCGCCCCCAATCTCAACTACGACTCCAGCAAGATCACGGTCCTGCGTGGGCTGGATGCCGTGCGAAAGCGCCCCGGCATGTACATCGGCGACGTGCATGACGGCACGGGCCTCCACCACATGGTGTTCGAGGTGGTCGACAACGCCATCGACGAAGCGCTTGCCGGCCATGCCGACGAAGTCATGGTCATCCTGCATGCCGACGGCTCGGTGTCGGTGTCCGACAACGGCCGTGGGATCCCGGTGGACATCCACAAGGAAGAAGGCGTGTCCGCGGCCGAGGTCATCATGACGGTACTGCACGCGGGCGGGAAGTTCGACGACAACTCGTACAAGGTCTCGGGCGGCCTGCACGGCGTGGGCGTGTCGGTGGTCAACGCACTGTCCGAGCACTTGTGGCTGGACATCTGGCGCGACGGCCACCACTACCGGCAGGAATACGCGCTGGGTGAGCCGGTGTACCCGCTGAAGACGCTGGAGGCCTCGCAGCGCCGTGGCACGCTGCTGCGCTTCAAGCCGGCTACCGCCATCTTCACCGACGTCGAATTCCACTACGACATCCTCGCCAAACGGTTGCGTGAACTGTCGTTCCTCAATTCCGGCGTGCGGATCACGCTGGCGGACGAGCGCGCCCATGGCGGCACGGATGACGCGCGGCGCGACGTGTTCCAGTTCGAGGGCGGGATCCGTTCGTTCGTTGAATACCTGGCGCAACTGAAGACGCCGCTGCACCCGAACGTCATCTCGGTCACCGGCGAGATGAACGGCATCACCGTCGATGTTGCCCTGCAGTGGACGGACGCCTACCAGGAAACGATGTTCTGCTTTACCAACAACATCCCGCAGAAGGATGGCGGCACCCACCTCATCGGCTTCCGAGCCGCGCTGACCCGCACCCTGAGCAACTACATCGAGCAGAACGGGATTGCAAAGCAAGCCAAGGTCTCGTTGTCGGGCGACGACATGCGCGAGGGCATGATCGCGGTGCTGTCGGTCAAAGTGCCTGATCCGAGCTTCTCGTCGCAGACCAAGGAGAAGCTCGTCAGTTCCGACGTCAGGCCGGTCGTTGAGACCACGTTCGGTGCACGTTTGCAGGAGTT